>JBDNHI010000169.1:0-34569 GCA_041694635.1 Gemmataceae bacterium
AAGGCGGAGACCCTAAAGGCGGAGACCCTAAAGGCGGAGACCCTAAAGGCGGAGACCCTAAAGGCGGAGACCCTAAAGGCGGAGACCCTAAAGGCGGAGACCCTAAAGGCGGAGACCCTAAAGGCGGAGACCCTAAAGGTGGCGATCCTAAAGGTGGAGACCCTAAAGGTGGAGACCCTAAAGGCGGAGACCCTAAAGGTATGGATGGAAAAGATAAAAATAAAGAAGGTACCGACTCCAAAAATAAAGATGGTAAAAGCACTGATAATAAAGGGAACCAGCCTAAAGGTACGGATTCTAAAGCTGGGGAAGATAAATCTCAGCCAAAGAATGGAGCCGATTCAAAGGGCAACGACCCTGCGAATATGAAAAAAGAAAGTACTGATTCTAAAAATGCTGATGCTAAAGCCGGTGATAGTAAAGCAGGAGATAGTAAAGCAGGTGATAGTAAAGCAGGAGATAGTAAAGCTGGTGATAGTAAAGCTGGTGATAGTAAAGCCGGAGATAGCAAAGCAGGTGATAGCAAAGCCGGAGATAGCAAAGCTGGAGATAGCAAAAGTAAAGATCCAAAGGGGATGGATGAAAAGGGAGGGGCTCTTAAATCGGGTGATAAAGGGAAACCGGGCGAAGCGAAGGACGGGATGGGTAAAGATGGCAAACAGGCCGGCGATAAAGGTAAGCCCACCGATGCTAAAGATGGCGATGGTAAAGGTAAAGAAGGTGACGCTAAAGGCAAAGAAGGAGATGGAAAAGGCAAAGAGGGTGCTGGCAAAGAAGGTATGGGTAAAGAAGGAGATGGAAAAGGCAAAGATGGCATGAGCAAGGACGGCAAACAGGCTGGCGATAAAGGTAAGCCCACCGATGCTAAAGATGGCAAAGAAGGAGATGGCAAAGGTAAAGAAGGAGATGGTAAAGGTAAAGAAGGAGATGGTAAAGAAGGTATGGGCAAAGGGAAGCCCGGTGATGGCAAAGAAGGTGAAGGCAAAGATGGAGCAGGCAAAGATGGAGCAGGCAAAGATGGTAAAGGAAAACCAGGTGGGGGTGATCAGCCCGGCTTGGGGGGTACTGGCGACCGTAATTCTCCTGATGCACCTGGGGTAGCAAATCCTAATGCTCGTAAAGAAACCGAGGAAGCGGATCAGGAAAATAAACGCAAAGCTGTTCAGGCACAGTTAGAAAACTACAAGAAAAGTATTAACAAAGATGTGCTCAAAGATGCAAAGATGTCTCCTGAAGATCTTGAACGATTTTTACAGGAAAAAAAACGCAGGCTTGAAGCCGACTTAGGGGTTAAGGAAAAAGATGCTCCCTCTCAAAATAATGGCAAAGGGCCAAGCTTGGGAGGCAAGCGATTTGAGCCAAACAGCACAGAAAAGATTGATACTCGAGCACCAAACTTGGCGAAACCCCCAGCCGCTTACCGAGATGCCTATAAGGAATTCACCAAGAAATTGGCTCAGCCCGAAAATTAAGCTTCTCATTGTGGAACTTCAAATTACTTTAAAATTCCCTCTAAGTGTGGAAAAGTTTTACCCTTTAGGCTATGCTTAAGATATGGCTTTTCCTCAACGATATTTAGTTCGCTTTCATCCAAAGCATACGCCCCATGTATTCACCGATATCCTTATTATAGGCGGCGGAATTGCTGGCCTTAGAGCTGCACTTTCAATCCCTGATGACCTGCGCGTTTTAGTTGTCACCAAAGATAAAATTGATCAGAGTAATTCAAATTATGCCCAAGGCGGAATCGCTGGGGTCATGTCTCCTGAAGATCGATTTGAAAACCATGTCGAAGATACAATTGTTGCAGGGGCTGGCCTTTGTGATAGGCAGGTGGTGGAGTCGGTGATTCGTGAGGCTCCAAGCCAGATTAACGACCTTGTTGATATGGGAACCAAATTTGATCTCGAGGGTTCTCACATTGCCCTAGGCAAAGAAGGTGGCCATAGTCACCATCGTATTGTTCATGCGCTTGGCGATTCCACTGGTTTTGAAGTGATGCGTGCCATCATCGAGCAGTCGCGTGCTGCAAAAAATGTAGAAATTTGGGAAAAAACTTTTACTCTCGATCTTATTACTTTTGAAGGTCGGTGTGTGGGTGCGCTGGTTTATAGGCATCGCAGGGGTAAATTGCTGATTTGGGCCAAGCAAATAATTCTTGCAAGCGGTGGTGTGGGGATGGTTTATCGGGAGACTACTAATCCGCCTGTTGCAACGGGTGATGGAATGGCAGCAGCTTACCGAGCCGGGGTTGCTCTGCGAGATATGGAGTTTATGCAGTTTCACCCAACGGTGTTATATGTAGCAGGCTCGAGCCGGTTTTTAATAAGCGAAGCGGTGCGAGGAGAAGGTGCGTTTTTGCGAGATAAAAATGGCGTTCGCTTTATGCCATCTGAAGATCCAAGAGCAGAACTTGCACCCCGTGATGTCGTTGCTCAGGCGATTGTTCGCAACATGGACAAAACCCAGCACTCTAATGTTTATCTTGATCTTTCTCATATTGATCCTGTAAAAGTAATGACTAGATTTCCAGGGATTGCAAAAGTTTGTATGAACTTTGGCCTAGATATTCGAAAAGATCCTATTCCAGTTCGACCCGGTGCCCATTATATGATTGGCGGAATGGAAGTTGATAATTATGGACAGACCAACCTTCCGGGCCTTTGGGGCGCGGGGGAAGTAACCTCGAGTGGGTTACACGGTGCTAATCGGCTTGCTTCGAATAGTCTGTTAGAAGGTTTAGTTTACGGAAAGTTGTGCGCTCAAGGGGCGGTAAATGAGGCAAGAAAAATGTCCGATCGTTTCGAGGTTCCTTCGATTAAGCAAAACTTTAGATCGGATAACGACGGCGAACTTGATGTAAGCGATGTGACCAATTCTCTTAGAAGCCTGATGGTTAGGCATATGGGAATTGTGCGAAATGAGGAAGGCCTTGCAGAAGCAGAACGAACGGTAGGCTTCTGGTGCAGGTATGCATTGCGCAGGGAATTTCAAAGTAGGCAAGGGTGGGAATTGGCAAACCTCCTTACTGTCGCTAGGCTTATGATTGGCTCTGCAAGGCAAAGAACCGAGTCGCGTGGCACCCATTTTAGGCTTGATTTTCCCGGAAAAGATGATGTTAATTGGCTTAGGCATATTCAATGTCCCCCCACTTTCCCCGAACCTAAGAATATCTTAAGTTAGTATTATGCAGGCTGATTTTTCTATCCCCTTGTAAAACTATCTTTTCCTGTGGTGGACAGACTTACAGTCTCTTGGTTTAATATTCTATTGAGGTTCATTTGGGTTTTTACCCAATTCTTACTCTCCTTTTTTGAAATGGATTTATGATGAAGCGTATCTTCATTTACGACACAACTTTGCGCGATGGTAGTCAGGGCGAAGGCGTTAACTTCTCGCTCCAAGATAAATTGAATATCACCAAAAAACTTGACGACCTAGGCGTTGATTTTATCGAAGGGGGTTACCCACTTTCCAACCCTAAGGATTTTGAATACTTTCGCGAAGTTCGAAAGCTGCATTTAAAGCACGCCAAGATTTCTGCTTTTGGTATGACTCGCAGAAAAGGGGTTCTTGCTTCAGATGATATCTGTATTAAGGCCCTTCTTGAAGCGAACACACCCATTATAACAATCGTAGGGAAAACTTGGGACCTTCATGTGGTTGAAGTTTTAGGCACGACCTTAGATGAAAATATTGCAATGATTTCGGATTCGATTCGTTATTGTAAAGATCAGGGTCGCGAAGTTTTCTACGATGCGGAACACTTCTTCGACGGGCTTAAAAATAACCCTAAGTACGCTCTTGATACTCTTAAATCTGCTGAGCTTGCTGGCGCTTCTGCCCTTATCCTTTGCGATACCAATGGTGGAACCTTGCCCGATGAAATTGCTGCAGGTGTTGCCAAAGTTCGTGCAGAATTAAACCCTATAACTCAGGTTGGAATTCATTGCCATAACGATTGTGAATTGGGCGTCGCAAATAGTTTAATTGCGGTTGGTATGGGTGCTACTCAAGTGCAGGGAACTATCAACGGAATTGGCGAAAGGTGTGGAAACGCTGACCTTATTAGCGTTTTAGGTAACCTTACTCTTAAACAAAATTATAATGTTCTTATAGAAGGTAGTACGAAGAGGCTTACCGAACTTTCACGCTATGTTTATGAAACTGCAAATATGAACTTTCGCAACGGGCAACCCTTTGTGGGTGCCAGTGCTTTTGCCCATAAGGGTGGAATGCATACCCACGCTGTTGCTAAAGTTTCGCGCAGTTATGAGCATATCGACCCTAGTGTGGTGGGGAATCAGAGGCGAATCTTGGTTGGTGAGCTTTCTGGAAATGCTACCATTCTTAGTAAAATATCGAAGTTCGATTTCTCCAATGATCGTGCCTTGGCAACCAAGATTTTGAACCAAGTTCAAGACCTTGAAAACGAAGGCTACGAGTTCGAAGCTGCTGAAGCATCCTTTGAAATTCTTGTGCGTAAGGCAGCGGGGATGTATGAACCCCTTTTCGAGCGCCTTTCTTACCGTGTTAATATCGAAATGAACAAAGATAAAAAATCCATCACCGAAGCTACCGTTAAAATTAGACACGCAGATTCTGAGGTCCATACCGTTAGTGAGGGTGATGGCCCTGTAAATGCTTTAGATGGTGCTCTGAGAAAGGCGCTACTTCCTTTATTTCCAAATCTATCTGATCTGCATCTTGCAGATTATAAAGTGCGAGTAGTTAATGCTCGGGCTGGAACTGCAGCCAGGGTTCGAGTTGTGATTGAATCGCACGATAATGTAGATGTCTGGTCTACCGTTGGTGTGAGTGAAAACATTGTAGAGGCATCTTGGCTTGCTTTGGTGGATAGTATTGAATACAAGCTTATTAAAGATCGTGAAAGTTTTAAATCGAAGTAGGCTTGCGTTGGTTCTTTATTTCTTACGGTTTCAAAGGATTGTAAAATGTCGAGTGAACTGCCTAAACAATATGAACCTCAGCAAGCTAAGCAAGAATGCCTAAAGTTCTGGGAAGATAATAAGTTTTTTAATGCCAACCCTTTGGCAAAAGGTGAACCCTTTAGTATTGTTATTCCGCCTCCGAATGTTACGGGGGCTTTGCATCTGGGGCACGCCCTTAACAATACACTGCAAGATATTCTGATTCGTTGGCGCAAAATGCAGGGCTTTAATTGCCTTTGGATGCCAGGCACCGACCACGCTGGTATTGCAACTCAGGCGGTTGTCGAAAAAAGAGTCAAAGAAGAAGAAGGTAAATCTAGGCACGACCTTGGCCGTGATTTACTCGTTAAACGCATTTGGGATTGGAAGGAACAATATGAAAAACGAATCTTAGGACAACTGCGAGAAATTGGCTCAGGCTGTGATTGGGATCGCACTCGTTTTACTTTAGACTCTGTTTGTGCTCAGGCGGTTCGTTCTACCTTTTTTCAAATGTTTAAACAAAATTATATCTACCGAGGTAAAAGACTTGTTAATTGGGATACCCACCTTCAAACTTCCGTTGCAGATGATGAAACCTTTACAGAAACTGTAAAAGGCAGCTTCTGGACCTTTCGCTATCCCGTTGTAGGCTCTGACGAATTTATTCGCTTCTCCACCACACGGCCCGAAACAATGCTTGGGGATGTCGCTGTTGCTGTCCATCCTTCGGATGAACGCTACGCCCATCTTGTTGGTAAAAAAGTTAGAATTCCTCTTGTAGGCAGAGAAATTCCTATCATTGCGGATGGCATTCTTGTTAAAAAAGAATTTGGCACTGGGGCTGTCAAAGTTACCACGGCCCACGATCGAAATGATTACGCTTGCGGCTTAAGACATAACCTTCCTTTAATTAATATTCTTGCAAACGATGGCACTATTCGTGATGGGTTTGGGGTCTATTCGGGATTGGATCGTTATGAAGTTCGAAAACGCATCACTGAAGATATGGAAAAATTAGGCTTCTTTGAAGGCAAGGAAGATCGCGATATTGAACTTGCTCATAGCGACCGCAGTAAGACCCCGATTGAGCCTATTCTTTCGGATCAGTGGTTTGTTAAAATGGATCACTTGGCTCAACTTGCAATCGATGCGGTTAAAGATGGAAAAGTAAAATTTTATCCCGAGCGTTATGCTGATACTTATCTTGACTGGCTGGGCGAAAAGCGTGACTGGTGTATTAGCAGGCAACTCTGGTGGGGCCATAGAATTCCCATCTGGTATTCCAAATGCGAAGAAGCCGATTTGATTAAAGTTTTTGGCACTCGCAATGATGTTTGCTGGATTAGGGATAACGAGAACCATCAATGGCTTGTTTGCGCACTCAATGACATTCCTGCAGATGCCTTGGGTAAGGATTTGCAGATAGTTCAAGATAACGATGTGCTGGATACTTGGTTTAGCTCGGCGCTTTGGCCTCATTCGACTATGGGTTGGCCCGAACAAACCCCTGAACTTCAGAAATATTATCCCACCAGTGTGTTGGTTACCAGTCGAGATATTATCACACTTTGGGTGGCTCGAATGGTAATGACAGGCCTGTTTAATACGGGCAAGATACCTTTTCATAAGGTTTATATTCATCCAAAGATTCTAGATGGTTTTGGCGAAACTATGAGTAAGAGTAAGGGAAATGGTATCGATCCGCTTGATATTATTTCTCGCTATGGGGCAGATGCATTGCGTTATCAGATGGCCCACCTAGCGACAGAAACACAAGATAGCAGAATGCCTGTGAGTAATATTTGCCCACACTGTGAAACCTTGGTTGCGGTGAAGCAAGAACATATGTACATGCGGACTAGGAAAGTTACTTGCCCCAATTGTAAGAAAGTGTTTAGGCCGGGTGGGCCTTGGCCTTTTCCTGACCCCGAATTGCTTACCGCTTGTCAGGGTTCCGAACGATTTGAGCAAGGTCGTAATTTCGCAACTAAACTTTGGAACGCAAGTCGTTTTCTCTTCTTAAATCTTGAAGGGTATCAGGCAGGCAATATAGAAATCCATACTCTTCCGCTTGAAGATCAATGGATTCTTAGCAGATTGCAACGAACTGCGGAGGAGTTAACCTCGCATTTAGAGGAATTCCGGTTTAGTGAATCGATGCGAACGCAGTATGAATTTATATGGTCAGAATTTTGCGACTGGTATGTCGAGATGAGTAAGGGCCGATTAAAAGACGAAAATAAAGCAGTTGCCCAGCGAGTTTTGGTTGGAGTTTTGGATGCCATCTTAAGGTTGATTCATCCTTTTATGCCTTTTCTTGCTGAAACCATTTGGCAAGCTTTAGAAGAGGTATGCCCCGTGCGTGGGATACCCGAACCTAGCAGGGTTGAAAAAAGTGTAGTACTTGCTGCGTGGCCCAAATACCCAGCTTCTTGGTTTCAACCTCAAATTGAAGCTAGAATTACTCGTATGCAGGAATTAGTTCGAGCCATTCGGGAAGTTCGCAATCGATACCTTCTTGATGGCCGAAAATTGTTAGACATTAAAGTTAGGTGTTCTGAAAGTATTGCAACAGACTTAAAATCGTTAAAAGCTTTTCTGACCCATTTAGGCGGGGTAGGGGACTTAGAATGTGGCCCTGAGGTTCTAAGACCTAGCCAGTCTGCATCTCACCTTCATCCAGATTTTGAAGTTTACATCAGTTTACTTGGCTTGATTGATGTGCAAGCTGAATTGGTTCGAATGGAAAAAACTATCGTTGAAAAACAAAAACAGATTCTGGCTATCGAATCAAAACTAGGGAATGAAGGCTTTGTTGCTAAGGCTCCACCTAAAGTTGTCGCTTTGCAAAGGGAAACTTTGCACGATTTGAGTTCTCAAATCAAGGTGATATCTGAAAATATGGTTTCGTTAAAACAGGGCAATTAATCTAACAACCCTTTGCAGGTTGCAAGCATTTGCCCTTATAATGAATAAGTAACAAATAAGTTTTTTAACTGGGTGAAATTCTGATGCAAGCACTGGCACTATTACTAGCATTAAACTTTAACGCGGCTCCCGATTTTGACCAAGAGATCAAGCCTTTCTTGATCCGTTCTTGTGTTAGTTGTCATAACGCTGAAAGTAAGCGTGGCGCTTATCGCTTAGATAGTGCAAGGGCTTTGATCAAAGGTGGAAATAGTGGCCCTGCTATCGTTAGCGGAAAAAGCAGCCAGAGCCTTATTATCCAAGCTGTAACCGGCAATGAAAATATAGAACAGATGCCTCCAAAAGGGCAGAAGTTATCTAAAAACGAAATCGAACTACTGAAAAAATGGATTGACTCGGGCGCTCCTTTACCCGCATCTGAAATGGCTCTCGTTGAGGGAAATAAAAAAACATCCCACTGGTCTTTTCTTCCGGTTACGAACGCTACTGCTCCAATTGTTTCTGATAAATCTTGGTGCAAGAACCCCATCGATAACTTTATCTTAAATCGACTTGATAAAGAAAAAATGTCTCCTTCAGCTATGGCTGACAAGCCAACTCTTATTCGCAGAGTTACCCTTGACCTTATAGGCCTTTTACCCACCCCTTTAGAGGTTGAGAACTTTATTAACGATAATTCTTCCGGTGCTTATGAAAAATTGGTAAACCGTTTGCTCGACTCCCCCCACTATGGCGAAAGATGGGGGCGACTTTGGCTTGACCAAGCTCGTTATGCAGACTCGAATGGTTACAGTATTGATGGGCCTCGTTTGATTTGGAGGTATCGTGATTGGGTAATTAATGCCTTGAACACCGATATGCCATTTGATCGTTTTTCTAAATTACAGCTTGCGGGTGATTTGGTATCTGGTTCAAACTTTGAAGATAAGATTGCAACGGGGTTTCATCGTAACACACCAGTTAATCAGGAAGGTGGCATAGATAAAGAGCAATTTCGGGTTGAATCGGTGGTCGATCGAGTGAATACAACGGGTTCCGTTTGGCTAGGGCTTACCGTAGGATGTTGCCAGTGCCACGACCATAAATTTGATGCTCTTTCGCAGCGAGAGTATTATCAGTTTTTTGCATTCTTTAACACGGTGGATGAACCAAGCATCGAGTTAGCAAGTCAGCAAGAGATAAAAAAACGCGATAGTTTAAAGGCAAGTTTAAAGAAACTTGAAGCAGCTCAAAAACAAATCGACCCGCTGACCCCTGCAAAAATCGCTTCTCTCGAATTAAAAATTCAATCTAGAGAGCTTTTACCACCCAGCATTAATGAAATTCTTGCCATTGCAATAAATGGAAGAACTCCTCGACAAGAAAGACAAATAGATTCTTATTTTAGGCAAATGGATAGGATCCAGCATTTAGTTGGTGTTGTCGTTGCAGCGAACCCAATTGAAGCAGCGCTTCAAGGCTTTATTTATGAAAAACGAGAAAAGCTTGAGTTGATGATTACTAAAGCCAAAGAAACAATGCCTGAAATTGAATCAAGCCTTGTGGTTCAAGAAATGGCAAAACCGAGGGCTACCAACATACACCTAGGGGGTGAATTCACGCGCAAGGGTGCAGTGGTGGAAGCAGGGGTTCCACTAGTTTTACCCGCAATGAAGTTGGCGAATAATGTAAAGCCAAACCGTGTTGATTTCTCCAACTGGTTATTTGATCCATCAAATCCATTAACCTCAAGAGTCGCAGTCAATCGATTTTGGCAGGTTTTCTTTGGTGTGGGAATTGTAGAAACCGAAAATGATTTTGGTACTCAGGGAACCTTACCTACCCACCCAGAACTTTTAGATTGGCTTGCATCTGAATTCATTAATCAAGGTTGGAGTATGAAGTCGATGCACCGTTTGATGGTTAATTCATCTACCTATATGCAGGGATCTAGAACCCGACCCGAATACGATAAGATCGACGCAAGAAACCGATTGTTGTATAAGCAGAATCGTATCAGGCTAGATGCGGAAATAGTACGAGATGTGGGCCTTTGCGCATCGGGGTTATTGTATAATCGAGTAGGGGGGCCGAGTGTTTTCCCGCCACAGCCTGAAGGGGTATATAGTTTCACGCAGGTTCCCAAGAACTGGAAGTCGAACATTGGTTTAAACCGATATAGGCGTGGGATGTACACCTATTTTTGGCGTTCAGCGCCTCATCCGAACTTGGTGGTATTTGATGCGCCCGATGCAGTTTCTTCCTGCACAAAAAGAAACCGATCCAACACACCTTTACAAGCGTTGACGCTATTAAACGATGAGTCACAAGTGGAATTTGCCCGCGATCTTGCAAACCATTTGGTCGCTGTTTCTGCCTCCGATACAGAACGAATCAATAGGGCGTTTCTTGTGTGTCTAGCTAGGTTGCCAAAACCTACCGAAGTTGAGGTGATTAAAAAGTTGCTTAACCAAAATACTGTAAGTAAAACCGAAACTTCGACTTGGTTTCAAGTGGCCCGTGCGATGCTAAACTTAGATGAATTCATAACCAGAGAGTAACTTAAATGAATAATGATAACTTGCTTTTATCAAGTACTAGGAGGCACTTTTTTAAGAACTGCACCCTTGGACTTGGTGGTATCGCACTTGCTGAATTGTTGAATGGTAAATCGAATGCTTTGACAATTGGCGGGCTTCATCATAAACCCAAGGCTAAGAATGTTATCTTTTTGTTTATGGCAGGTGGGCCTAGTCAACTTGATTTGTTTGACGAAAAACCAGAACTGACCCGCTGGCATGCTAAGCCAATCCCCCAAGAATTCATCAAGGGAAAACGCTTTGCCTTTATGGATACATTCTCGAAAGAAACCCCAAAACTCTTAGCAAGTCCGCGAAAATTTAAGAAATATGGCCAAAGCGGCGCTGTAATTTCTGACCTCTTTCCTCATTTAGGCTCGGTCGCTGACGATATTACCATTGTTCGTTCTGTTGCGACTAATGTCTTTAACCACGCCCCTGCTAAAGTTTTTATGAATACCGGCTCTGCTCAATTTGGCAGGCCTAGCATTGGTTCTTGGGTCACTTACGGTATCGGAAGCGAATCATCAAGCTTGCCTGGATTTGTCGTTTTACAATCGGGACCTAGAGGGCCAAGAGGTGGTTCCGCCTGCTGGTCAAGTGGTTTCTTACCAACCTCTTTTCAAGGTGTTCCCCTTCGAGGTGCAGGAGAACCCATATTAAACCTTTCTTCCCCAAAAGGGATTAACAATGAGGAACAGCGAAATGTTCTTGATGCAGTTAGAGATTTAAATTCTGTAAGGCTGCTAGATACCGGCGACCCAGAAATCGCAAGCAGGATAGCGTCTTATGAAATGGCGCATCGAATGCAATCCAGTGCCCCCGAATTAATCGATCTCTCGCGCGAAGATCAGCGCACGCTTAACCTTTATGGCCCTGCTGTTTCTAAACCTTCCTTTGCAAGAAACTGCCTTCTTGCAAGAAGGTTGGTCGAGCGGGGAACTCGTTTTGTTCAGCTTTACCATACCGATTGGGATCACCACGGTGGTGGAGATGCAAATTTGGAAACGGGAATTGAAAAAGTTTGTAATGAGGTGGATCAACCAGCCTCTGCTTTAATTGCCGATTTAAAACAACGGGGCTTATTGGAAGATACTCTGGTGGTATGGGGCGGCGAGTTTGGCCGTACTCCTATGTCGGAGTTGCGAGAAACCACTGGAAGAAATCATCATATAGATGCGTTTACAATGTGGCTGGCTGGGGGTGGAATAAAAGCGGGTGGGCATTTTGGGAAAACCGATGATTTCGGGTTCTCACCAATTGAAGACCGTGTTCATGTTCACGATCTGCACGCTACCATGCTGCACCTTCTAGGAATAGATCATTTGAAATTAGTGTTTAAGTTTCAAGGTAGGAACTTTCGCCTGACCGATGTTCACGGTGAAATTGTCCCAAAATTATTGGCATAAATTAGGTTACAACGATGGCAAAAACACCAAATACTTTTGTTCAAGTCGATCCTGCTCACTTCCATTCTGCTTTGGTTCTTAAAGAACCTTTAGAGGGTGTTTCTTCCACCATTCATATTTACTCCGAATTAGATCAATTGCTAACCAATCATCTTGGCCTAGTTAATGGCTTTAATCAAAGAGCCCTGAACCCGACTAATTGGCAATTAGAAATTCATACGGGGCCCGATTCTCTTGCTAGGTTATTAAAAGAAAAGCCAGCAGAGGCTGTAATTCTTGCAGGCGATAACCGAAATAAGATTAAAAAAATTCTTGCCTGTCTTGAAGGTGGTTTTCATATTCTTGCTGATAAACCTTGGCTTATTGAAGCAGAAGATTTTCACTTATTAGAAAAAGCCCTTAAAATCGCAAAAGAAAAAAATCTCGTGATTATGGATGTTATGACAGAACGACAAGAAATCATATCTCTTTTACAGCGAGCATTGATCAACTCTCCCGAGATTATCGGACCGCTGATTAAATCAGGCAGGCCCGCACTTTCACTTCGTAGTAGTCATTCCCTCTGTAAAAAAGTGAACGGATTACAACTTAAAAGACCCGTTTCCTTTTTCGATATCAAAGAGCAAGGGGAAGGCTTGACCGATGTTGGTATTCACTTGGTTGACTTATCGATGTGGTTATTGTTTCCTGATCAAAGCATTTCTCATAAAAATGATATACGCATAAAAAGTGCAACGCGCTGGCCAACGATTCTAGATTTATCGCAGTTTCAGGCCGCGACCGGTATTGAAAAATACCCTGCTAGCTTGGATGAATGGGTGGAAGGCGATTGCCTAACTTATTTTGGAAATAATACAGTTGATTACGAAATTCTCGGACTTAATATTCACCTAGATACTCGTTGGGATTTTATGGCAGGACCCGATGGAATGGACACTTATAGTGCCATTACTCGGGGGGAAAAAGCTAGAATTGAAATCAGGCAAAATGACGCTACAAACTTCCAATCGGAAATTTTTATCAAGCCAGTAACTCAATCTCTGAACGATATTCAGCTAAACCTTGAAACCAAGGGTATCTATGGAAATATTAAAGCACCAGGCCAAGATTCTATGGATGCATTCCATTCTATTCTTGATGCCAAAGTTAAAGATTTAGTTAAAGACTTTCCAAACTTAGACCTAATCAGGCATAAAGACGAATTTCAATTGAAAATTCCTCAAGAGTTGAGAACGGGGCACGAATCGCATTTTGGGGTAATTACTAAAGAATTTCTTTCCTATTTGCGCAGGGAAGTTCCAATACCTTCTTCGGAATTTGATAACCACCTTTCTCGTTATTTTATTACCGTTGAAGGGGTTAAAAGTGCTCGTGGTGTTTAGGTTAAGCCTTTTAAGCGGACTTACCCGAATAATCGGCTACCTTGTTAAAATCTATCTCTTTGTTAGTCTTTCCTTATTGAGTGAATTTAGCCTTCGTTCTTGTTTTTTAACCTTTAATTTTAGACTCCTAGTTACGGGTGCTTCAACTCTTTTCCGATTTAACATCAGGCAATGTTTTCCTTTAAGGGCAGAATATGCACGATGTAAATCTGAAAAATCCTCCCTCGGTGACCAATCTTAAGCAACTTCTTGTTCATTACTTCAAGGATTTGCACACAGAAAGATCGCAATGGCAACCAAGGGTTATGCAGCTTGATGGCATTGAACAAAAGGAACTTACAACCCTGCACGGCTTGTTAATTGCCTATGGATGGATCGAGCAAAATAATGGTTATGCAGATCTATTAGAAAACCAAGAAAAAGTAACAGGATGTTATCGCATTACTCATTCTGGAACTAGGGAGGTTCGCGGTTTTCACGAATCGTTGGAAGAAGAATTTTCTTTGGGTAACTGATTGGTGGTAATGATTAAGTCGGCAACAGGCTTTCCCTCGATGAGGTGTTGTTGAACAAATTGTTCAATTTTATCTTTTTTAAGACCTGCATACCAAACCCCTTCTGGATAAACGGTCGCTATGGGGCCAGATTCACACAAGCGCAGGCATCCTACCTTCGTTCGATAACACGAGTTTTCTCCAGCAGATAAACCTTTTTCTTTGATTTGTTTTTTAAGTTCTTCCCAAGCTTCCAGTCCTTCTTTTTCGGTACAGCAGGCGGGGCCAGTACAAAGTAGGACATGGCGAGAATAAGTTCCAATACCTAGCTTCTTAGCAGTTTCTTTAAGTTTTTCCTTGTCCATAACTTTCCTTATTGAAGTTAAGTTTTTTTATTTTCAATCGTTGTAAATACCTTTGCAATTCAGCATTAATTATCACTACGGAAGTTCCTGCAAGAATTATTATCCAGTCGATAATCCCCAAGGGGAGAACTTTAAAAATCGTACCACCAAACTGAATAATGATTATTTGGCCCACTAGAATTAAAGCCATCATAGTAAGAAAGGTGATGTTGGAGAGTATACCTTTTAGCCCACTTTCAAAAGCAGATAAAGACCTGCAATTAATAATGTTCCAAATCTGAAACACAACATAGGTGGTGAAAAAGATCGAAACTTGATGTGCATTTAATGGGCTAAATTCCCAAGTTGTATCGTGACCTAGGTCGCCATCAAACCAATTGTAGTTCTTCATTCCTAGAAGCAGAATAAGCATAACAACAACAAAAAAAAGTGAGGTCGAGACGATGTTGTAAGCCATTGCTGGTGTAATAATACTTTCCGACCGTTGTTTTGGTTTTTGATCCATAAGGCCGGGGTGTGGTTCTTCAGAGCAAAGGGCGATAGCCGCAAAACTATCCATAATAACATTGATCCAGAGAAGTTGCAAAATTGTAAAGGGTGGCCTTACGCCTAAGAAAGGGCCAAGGAATGCGATAACCAAGGCGCTTAGATTGATGGTTAATTGAAACTGTAAAAAGCGCTGAATATTTTCATAAAGAGCCCGGCCCCAAAGCACTGCTTTAACTATGGTAGAAAATGAATCATCGAGAAGAACGATTTTACTGGCCTCCTTGGCTACTTCTGTTCCCGTGATGCCCATAGAAAGGCCAACATCCGCTTTTTTTAATGCAGGGGCATCATTCGTTCCATCCCCCGTCACCGCAACAACATGGCCCATTTCTTGTAATAAACAAACGATGCGATATTTTTCCAGAGGTTTGGCCCGAGCAATGATAGTAGTTTCCGATAACGCTAATTTAACTTGGGTGTCGCTCATCTGAGTCAACATATTGCTGGTAAGAATCTGTGTCTTTCCTTCAGCAATTAAACCTGCATTTCTGCCAATAGCTTCAGCAGTGATCGGGTTATCACCTGTGATCATAATGACTTTGATCCCGGCGTTTTTGCATTTTTGAATTGCTTCTTTTACATCGGTTCTCAGTGGATCTTGAATGCAGGTAAAGCCGCAAAGGATGAGGTCCGAATTTTCAGAAGCAGTTGCAGAAATATTTTTTGAAATAGCAAAACCAAGAATCCTCATTGCTTCCGAGGCAGCTTGTTCCACAGTGTGGAAAAGGTTGAAACGATCAGCTTCGGTTAGTTCTTGGAGGGTACCATCGTCTCGGAGGAAGAACTTGGAGTTTGCAAGAACGGCTTCCGGTGCGCCTTTGATTAACTTGTATTCTGTAGATTTAAGTATAATAGTGGTAGACATACTCTTTTTTTCAGAAGAAAAGAGAGACTTTTCTTTTATGCTAGCGTTACTACGAAAAACCTCATAATTCAGATTGTTTTCTTTAAGCCAAAGAAGTAAAGCCCCTTCCGTTGAGTTGCCTATGGTGATGGTTCGGCCTTCTTTTTCTTCAAGGAAAGCCGAAGAATTGACTGCAGCATTAAGGGCAATCCAAGCAAGGGGAGTGGTGGGATTGTCCAAGGTTTTTGAGATAGAGTTCGACCAATTTTGGTCAGAGTTTTCTAAGATTGAATTGCCAGTTATAATCCTACAAACCGACATACGGTTCTGCGTCATTGTGCCTGTTTTGTCTGAACAAATCACCGTGGCAGAACCAATGGTTTCACAGGCTACCAGTTGCCTAACTAAAGATTTAGCCCGTGTCATTTTACGCATAGCAAGTGCTAGAGAAATAGTGACACTCATAGGTAAACCTTCGGGGACAGCAACAACAATAATGATAACCATATAAAGGAAGTAACCGATAAGAGTGTGAGTTACTTCGAGGAATTCTGGTAAGGAATCAGGGATAAAAACTTCCGCAGGGGAGATGAAGAAGATACCGCGAAGAAGCATAGCTAAAAAAATCAGGATAGCAGCAAGATAACCGCCTTGACTAATTTTGTTGGCTAGAATTGTAAGCTTTTCTTGGAGTGGAGTGGCTTCGTGTTGGACTGAAAAGCGCTTAAATACTCGGTCATTTTGCGGATCTATTTCAGAATTGTCGATCTGGTTAAGTTTGCTTGCAATTTGGCCAATCATACTTTGGTCGCCCACCTCGGTAATAATAAGGGAAGCATTTCCCTCCATAATTTGGGTGCCACGAAAAAGGCAGGTTGGGTTCTCAGGACCGTCAGGGATTAAATCTGAAGAGGAAGAGCTTTTTTCGACTGGCTCGGATTCGCCTGTGAGTAAAGATTGGTCTAAAGAAAGGGCGCAAGAAGCATAAAGTTTGCCATCCGCAGGCACTTCATCTCCCATCTCAAGTAAGACAAGATCTCCAACAACGAGTTGTTCCATTCCTAATTTTTGAACGGTTCCGTTGCGAATGGTTTTGGTTGCAATACTTTCCTTAGAGGCGTTAAGTTTTTTAAATTCTTCGTTGCTTTTCCACTCGCTAAGAAAAGCAACGCCTGTGGCAAGAATGACTGCAATCATAACGGCAAGGCCTTCGTAGGAAGGTTGCCCTGCTGCTAGGCCAAGGAAAAAGAGAGGGAAAGAAAAAAAGGCTAACCCTGCAGGGATGAGTGGTTTTAAATGCGGGATTAAAAGTACAGGGATGAAAATTACAATAAACAAAGCAACGCCGGTTAAAGCATAGAAGTAAGATTTTGCTTGAAATAATTCGATAAAGAAAGAAAGGATTGCAGCGCTAAGTAAGATCTTAATAATAGCATCATCGAACTTACCAAAAAACTTAAGCCAAATCGATTGTGAAACGATCGGGGTGAGGGTGTTTTTCCCAAAAGAAGAGCTACTGAATGCTACTTGCTCTGGGGTGAGGCCCAAGGTTGCACAGTAAGGGAAAAGAACAAGTATTTCCTGAATAGTGCGCATAGTGAAAAGTGTCTTTTGGAAATGTTGCCCCAAGTGATGAGCCTAGGGCAATGGATTAAAGACAAAGGTCAAGCTGTAAAGGCTTACTGTTCCATAATTTCTTTGGATTTTTTATCAGCAAGTTCGGTAACTTTATCTTCATATTTTTTAAGGATAGATTGAACTTCTTCTTTGCCGCTGGTGCAATCATCTTCGGTCATTGTTTTATCTTTTTCGCCATTTTCGAAGTGTTTATTGCCATCGCGACGAATGTTTCTACAAGAGACTTTAGAGTCTTCCGCCATTTTTTTGATGCGGGTGGCCATTTTTTGCCTTTGGTCGCCACTCATCGAAGGGACATTAAGCCGGATCACTTTTCCATCGTTATTGGGTGACATACCTAGGTCACTAGTGCGTATAGCTTTTTCGATTTCTTTAAGAGCGGTTGCATCAAAAGGCTTGATCATAATTTGCTGAGGATCGGGGGCACTGATCTGAGCAAGTTGTTTTAATGGAGTGGGGGATCCATAGTAATCAACTTTAATGGTATCGACCAGAGCAGGGGTAGCCCGGCCTGTTCGAAGTCCCTTGAGTTCTTCAAGGAAAACATTGATGGCTTTTTCCATCCGGTCTTTAGTGTCTTTAAGAATTTGATCGCGGTTCATGGTGTTGTTCTTCGCATTGGGTTAAAGGGATTATTCGCTTACAAGGGTACCGATGTTATGACCTGCAATAGCTCGTTCGATATTGCCATCTCGTTTGAAATTAAAAACAAGGATAGGCATTTTGCCTTCTCTACACAAGCTAATAGCAGACATATCCATAACTCTAAGATTATCACGCATCACTTGGCTGTAAGTCAACTTTTCATAACGAATTGCGTGAGGATTTAACTCGGGGTCTTCGCTGTACACTCCATCAACGCGGGTGGCTTTTAGTAATATTTCTGCATTAAGTTCGCGTGATCTAAGTGCAGCTGCGGTATCGGTGGTGACAAAGGGGTTTCCCGTGCCTCCCGCAAGGATGACAATCCGTCCTTTTTCCAAGTGTCGGATGCAGCGCCTACGAATAAAAGGCTCTGCAAGTGTTTCCATACGAAGGGCAGTTTGCAGACGGGTTTCACAATTAAGGCTTTCGAGGGCTTCCTGCAGTGCAATACCATTTAAAACGGTTGCAAGCATTCCCATATAATGAGCAGAGGCTTCTTTGATAACATCACCACCTGCGCTGAACTGCGCCCCTCGAAGAATATTGCCTGCCCCTACAACGATGGCAAGTTGTACCCCTCGTTGTACAATTCTTTGAGCTTGCCTAGCAATATTAAGAGTTTCATCGATACTAATGCCAGATTTTCCTGTGGGGCAGAAGCCTTCACCACTGAGTTTTAAAATAACTCGTTTGTATTTTGGTTGTAGAGTTTCGTTATTAAGATCGCCTTCCATAGATGGTCTCGCTTAGCTTTCTGTTTCCTTGAAGTATAAACTCTAGAGATTATAGGCTCTGGAGGGTGATTTGTCAGCGAAGAATTTTTAACAACCTAAATCTCGATCTCTGCCAGTGATTTCCCACTTGCCAATTATTTTGCCCTCGGAAATTGCAAAAGCATATTGATGAAGGGCTGTGGTAGGGCAAATATGCACAGGAATAGCTAAAATCGTTTGCCCCAGCTTGAATTCATCCGCCTGAGGATGCTTTAACATTAAGTGTTCTTCGCTATGACCAATAAATTCGAATTCAGGATTATTAGGAAAAATGCAACGCTTTCCCGGAGGTTGGTCGCCCGAAACAGCCTTATAACCTAAATCGAGGGTAAGCCTATTAGAACCTTGTTTGCTAATAACCCGAGTTAATAAACCTGCGCCAAATTTGAAAGATTTAAGCTCGGCGTAGCGATTCCCATAGCCAAAATCGTGCAAGGTAAGGGTTCCAGGAGAACATTCTAGACCAGGGATTTCCATTTTGCTGTAAAGAATAAAAGTTGGAGTCCCACCAGAAATGATGCGAGGTACGGGCGTACCACTTTTTTCTAAAACTTCCCTGATCTTTAGTATTTGATCCCAAACTTTATTAAGCTCGGCCAACCGATCTGTATGGTGTTCTAATTGGTTGTGCCCATCGTAGGTATGAAGCCCAACAGCGCAAAGCCCTTGGGTTGAAGCCATAGTTCGGTAAAGATCGATAGCGGAAGCTTCAACGGGAAAACCTGTACGCTTAAAGCCCATATCAAAGTCTAAAAGAACATTGATAGAAAGGCCTTTATCAGCCATTGCTTTGCCCAGCAAGGAGGCAGCTTCAGGATGATCAATACAGGTGGAAAATTTTGTAGCAGGGTATTTCTGAATGAGGTTAGCCAACCTTTTTAGGTTAGGCCCTACCATTGGGTAGGCAATAAAAACATCTGGGGCACCGCACCTCGCAAGCATTTCTGCTTCTGCAATGGTTGCCGCTTTGTGCTTTGTTAATCCTTTTGCGAGTTGGATTTTGACAACCTCGGGGCACTTGTGGGTTTTTACATGCATCCGTAATCTCTCGGGTTGATTTCCAACCCAAGATAAACAAGTGTCGATGTTATGTTTTATTTCATCCACAAAGAATAAAAGTGAGGGCGAGGGAGTTTCCTCAAGTATGGCCAAGTTGAAACTCATAAAGCTGCTCCAGAGTGCGTATAAGATGTGGGTATAGTATTCGCTTTTTTAATGTTTTGGAAGGGTTAGAGTAAACATTTTTGGAACCTTTCAGCCGATTGCCATCAATTAAATGTAACTAAAATAAGAACAGATGCATAAAACATTCTGCAGATGGTGTTGCAAATAAATGTCTGTCATAGTGAAGCTGAACTATGGCAAACATACTTGCAGAAATTGACAGGGAATCGATCCTAAATCAGCTAGTGCCGAAGTTTTCGGAGGCTGATGCCCGGGCGATTGTTGAACTTGGGCCAGAATCCGCCATTTTTGCTATTCATACACTTGCCAAGAGGATCGCCGAATTGAACGGCGTGATTGGCAAGGCAGACCCAGCCAGTCCATCAGGTCAAACGGCCCGTTCCTGAAGCCTGTATCCAAAGGCCGCCGGAAGCAACCTGCTCATCAAGAAAGATACACGACTCATGCGAGACTATTGGGAACCACCAAAAATGCAGAAACTTAGGATTGACATAGAACAAACTCGATACCGAATCGACCTTCCCCTAATAATCATTGCCGTTAATGAACATGAACCCTCTTCTGTTGAACAACCGTTTAACGACTAAGCTAACCTTCGCCGACAGGCCCAGCGCGAGAAGTATGGACGACACGAAAGACTCCCTTCGCTATGCTTGTCGGCATCGGTTTGAGTGGCTTGTTGGGCGAATGATTTGCGCTACTATTTCTTACTGATGTCTTCGACACTTTCAAGGCCCTTCAAGTCAACATCCTGCGTCCACAAGATCGCTTTGTACGCCCGAGCGGTTGCCAAAATGATGCTATCTGCCATTGGTAGCTTGAGGTCGTTGGAGATTTTGGCAGCGGCGATCGCCAGTGTCTGACCGAGCTCCACCACTTGCCCCTGAGCCATCAACGCTGCGACCTGCAGCGCCGTTGCTTCATCGCGTTGTTGGAGCGTGCGTTTGAAAACTTCGTAAATGCTAATCGACGGAACGATTAACTCCGGAATGTTTTCAATGGCGGGAGCGAAAAAGTCTGCATTGAGGCCATCGGCCAAGTATTCCAGCCAACCCGATGAGTCCACGATGTTCATACGCGGTCAGGTTCCCGTTCCAGAGTGGTGTTGATGCCACGCAGTAACCCACGCCCCTGTGGCATCGGATGCACGGGAATCAGCTCGATGCGGTTGTTGTATTGAATAACCTGCACGGCCTGCCCAGGCAGAATGCCAAGCGACTGGCAAATCGTAAGCGGAATGACGACTTCGAATTCTGGCGAAACCAAAACCGTATTCATAACAGCGACCTCATTGTATTCCAATACTGGACGGCTCAGTACCGCCTACTTAGGCCCAACAATTATAAGGCAACCGTCCTATCCAAAATTGAACTGATTGTAATATAGCTCGTCAAACCGTTTATTGTCAATCACTGGGGCGAGAATTTCTGGCCAGGTGTTCCTAGGATAGGCCGGCCGGTTTGAATTGCCAATTGATCGAGGGGACATCGTACACCGGGGCCTTCGCTTTTAAGAACATAGGTGTAAATCATCGCCATCTCGCCGCTACTGTGACAGGGCAGTTCCTAATCGTGCACATGTTGTAGGATCTGGCGTGCAGTGGGATTGCGAAGGCGCTATGCTTTGCTGGGCAAAACCCTTGACGCCCAAAGGGTCTGGGATGCACGCAGAGCAATTCAGGTTCTCAATTCTAACTCAGAGTTAAAAGGTGTTCCTTTGTGGTTGGTGGGGAAAGAAGAAATGGCGGGGATCGCCCTTTATGCCGCACTTTTTGAACCATCTATTCAACGGTTGGATCTTTGGAACTTATCAAATTCTCATCGTAAGGGGCCAACTTTTTTAGAGGTTTTAAGTGTGTTGGATATTCCTCAGGCGATGGCTTTGTTCTACCCAAGAAAGGTTAAACTTTATTTCAGCAATCGGGAAGAATTCAAACCACTCCTTTGGGTCGAGCAGTTTCAAAAAGCAATGGGTAATGAATTTGTACAAATTCGGGTGGTACCCGAAAAGAAGTGATAGTAGCTAGATTCTAAGGATTCAATTTTTGCGAATAGGGTACTTCCATCCCGTGGTTGTTTAGAAGTGATGCATCAGAAAAAATAGTTTTTGCAGAGCCATCAGCAAAAATTTTACCCTGATCTAAAATAATGGCCCGTGTACAGGTTTCTAAGGCTAATTCAAAGTCATGTGTAGCTATAAGTTTTGTGTGTGTGTTTTCGTTCAATATGTTGATGAGCGCTCTTCTCGACCGATGGTCTAAAAATTGGGATGGTTCATCAAGAAGAAGAATATCGGGGTTCATTGCAAGTAAGCCCGCAAGTGCGACTCTTCTTTTTTCGCCACCTGATAATTGATGTGGTACTTTTTCTCTTTTTTCTAGAAGACCAACCTTTGCAAGGGCGAGTTCCACCCGTTGCTTAACTTCAAAAATTCCTAACCCTTGATTAAGCGGGCCAAAGGCAACATCTTCTTCAACGGTGGGGCAGAATAACTGATCATCACTATCTTGGAAAAGAAGCGCAGCTTTTTTTGGGAGAAGAGTTTTGTTGTTTCCTTGTAATGCATTAATTCCAGAGACTTCGAATTCTGTTGCAGTAAATGAAACTAGGCCAGCGATACAAAGAAACAAGCTGGTTTTTCCTGCTCCATTTGGGCCAATAATCGCAACCGATTCTCCCTCTATAATATTAATATCTATAAGCTCGAGCGATTTTGTGCCATTGGCGTAGGAATGGCTTAGCTTCAATATTTTAATTATGGGGGCATTCATATTTATTGCGTGATCCAGAAATCCAAACCTAAGAGTAATGTAGCAAAGGAAAGCATAGCAAGAAAAAAACAGGTATCTCTCCAAGTGGTTTTCGCTTGGTAGAGGGAAGTAAAGTTCCCTTGAAAACCCCTCGCCCTGATGGCAAGACCAACTCGCTCGCTGCGATCTAAAGCACGGACAAGTAGGTTGGCGCTAAGTTTTGCAAGTTGTTTGTAAGAACCTAACCCCGAATTCATTTTGAAACCTCGGGCCCTAAGGGCAACTCTCATCCGTTTGAATTCGTGGGAAAGTAAATCGAGGTGCCTGATGCTCAGCCAAAATATCGAGCTGATTTTACCCGAAAGCCCTAGCCCTCTTGCTCCTCGAATTAGATCATAAAGTGTGGCACTGCCTATCATTGCTAGTGCCAAGGTGCTAACTGCAAGGCACCGAAAAAAAATAGCAGAAGCTGTTTCAACACCTTCATACGAAATTGTAAGTACCCCCCATTGCGCCAAAGGTTTTCCAGGAATTAAAAAGGGCGTCGGAATTATAAAAACGAGAACACCAAATAGTATCCACAAGATTCTTGACATCGACCAAGATAAATCGGTGCGTGTGAAAATCAAAAGCGATAGGGCAAGGAATAAACCTAGCATTGCTATTATTGATGATTTTAGAAAAGCGATGGATAGCATTGCGATGAAAAATCCTGCTACTTTCCAGCGCGAATCTAGGTTCTTTAAATTAGAACTATGATGATCAGGGTAATCAAATGCTGAAGCCATTTTTTCGAAACTTCTCTCTGAAGGTTTATAACTGGGGGTGGAACTTTACCCTATGAATATGTTTTATCAACATTGGGGGGCATTTTCTTGCAATGATGGGGAAGCCTATTAGAATTGTTACTTTACCTGCCTTGTTTTGTTGATTTACTTGTTAGGGAAATATGATGGAAATCTCTCCGGTGTTTTTTGCTTCCTTCTATCTCCAGCAGTTAGATCCCCTTAAAGGGTTAGTTCCCGGCTCTGGATTCTGGTCCACGGTAGTGGCGGCGTTTCCTGTGATTGTACTTTTCTGGCTTTTGGTTGTTTCTAGGTGGTCGGCGCCACTTGCGGGTGCTGGTGCAACCTTGGTAGCTGCAATTCTGGCAATTACAGTTTATGGGACGCCAATGGTTATTACCTCTATGTCCTTTATTCATGGGGCTTTGTTTGGCTTGCTTCCAATCGGGTGGACTGTTTTTAACGCTATGCTGCTTTACAATATGACTGTAAAAACAGGTCAGTTTGAAATACTTAGAAGGTCGGTTGCTGGTTTATCGAGCGATTGTAGACTTCAAGCAATTTTAATAGCCTTTGCGTTTGGGGCTTTTCTAGAAGGTGCAGCAGGTGCAGGTGCCCCGGTTGCAATTTGCGCTGCTATTCTTGTTGGCTTGGGCTTTCATCCTTTGCAAGCTGCTGTTCTTTGCCTTCTTGCAAACACTTCACCGGTTGCTTATGGGGGGTTGGGAACTCCTTTAATTACTTTGACTGGCGTTACCGGTATTCCAACCGAAATACTTAGCACGATGGCAGGGCATCAACTACCTTTAATGTCGCTATTAGTGCCAGCCTATATGATTTGCTGCCTTTGTACTTTCAAACAGGCCCTAGAGGTTTGGCCTGCGCTGGTGGTTGCAGGTGGATCATTTGCAGTGTTTCAATACTTTTTTGCAACAATGCATAACTATGTTGAAGGGTTAATTATTTACCCTATGACGGATATCGGTGGAGGCTTATTTTCCCTTATTATCACTGCTGTTTTTTTGAAAATCTGGAAACCAAAAACGATATTAGTTGCAAGTAATGTCAAGGATATTCAAAATGATTTTACCCATTTGCAACCTCTGACAATTGGGCAAGTTGCAAAAGCTTGGATGCCTTATATCTTGATGTCGGTGTTGTTGCTACTTGCAGGAATTGTAAAACAAAAAGAAGGGCAGGGGCCTGTTGAAATAGTTGGACCCATAAAATCAAGTTATAAAATTCCTATCTATGGTCTTCACGAGGTTGTTTCTCGTGATCCTTCTTTGCACGATTCAAGTCAGGGCGAGCAGAAGATGGAAAAAGCAGAGTTTAATTTTATTTGGTTAACCGCACCTGGTTCTAGTGTTTTTCTTGCCGCGCTAATCTCTATACCATTATTGGGAATGAGCTTTAGATTGTTTTTTGAGGTGCTTGGCGAAACCATTACGCAGATGACCCCGCCTATTCTTACCATTATGTTTATGCTTGGTCTAAGTTATCTGACTCGCTATGCAGGAATGGATGCAACCCTTGGAGTAGCATTTGCCCAGACAGGTTTTATGTATCCTTTTTTTGCAGCAATTTTAGGTTGGCTGGGTGTTTTTCTGACGGGAACTGATGCGGGGAGCAATGCCCTATTTGGAAGCTTGCAAAAAATAACTGCTGCTGAAATTCATAACGCTGGCATATTTCAACATCTTGCTTTGCCCCAAGCAGAGGTCCTTATCTGCACCGCTAATAGCACGGGTGGCGTGATGGGAAAAATGATCGATGCGCAAAGCATTGTAGTAGCAACCTCGGCTACGGGTCAGTTGGGAAAAGAGGCGGATATTTTCAGGGCTGTCATTTGGCATAGCATTTTTCTCGCAAGCCTTATTGGGTTAATTACCTTGCTACAAGCGTATTTGCCACCCTTTACTTTTATGGTCCCTACTTACACTAGGTAAATGGGGTATTTGCGATGCATAGGCAATGTTGATACTGGGTTCTGGCACTATTTGTTTGGCTTTTTTTCTCACTTTAAGATATATTACCTGCGTAGGATGCATTCTTTTATCGTTCAAGGAGGCAGAAAGCTGTGAAACGCACTGCCAGTTTAACTAAAACTTTTTTCTCTTTTCTGGCTTTTGCCTTCTTGGCTTTTGCCTTCTTGGGCTTTGGTATGGCCCAATGTGCAGAGTCCGAAACTAGATTGTTTAAAGTTAAGATTGATGGGAAACCATCCGGCGAAATGACGATGAACATTTTTAAAGCTGATGATGGAACCATCACTACATCCATCGATACCGAAATATTAGTCAACGCTTACCTGATTTTTACTTATCGCTATAGTTTTCATGGTAAAGAAACTTGGAAAGATGGCGTAATGTTGAAAATTGAATCTTCAACTAATGATAATGGTACAAAATATGCATTACTTGCAACCAAGGAAGGGCCAGGAATGCGGGTTCGAGTTAATAACCAAGATAAAATTTCCCGGGGAGAAGCTTGGGCTACTACTTTTTGGTGTTTGCCTGACCCTGCCAAGCGAAAAGGTATTATTCCCCTGATCGATGCTGAATCTGGTAAAGATGTTGATGGAAATCTTCAATTTCAAGGGCAGCAATTGACCAGCATTGCAGGGCAAAATATTAATGTTAACAAATACAAAGTGCTGAGTAAGTCTAATACAGACTTATGGTTCGATGGTGCAGATCGTGTGGTAAGGCAATCGTGGTTAGAAGATGGGCATAAGGTAGAAGTTGAGCTTTCAAGCCTTAAGAGGAATTAGTTATACTTAGAGTTTAGGGAAATGGATTTTTCCGCATTAATTAAATATCAAGGAAGAGTTTCTATGAACCGAGATGAAATCAAAAACAAAATTATTGACATTATTGACGATGACCTTGGCGTTCGGCACGCTGATTTAAATGATGATTTGACATTGCGTGAAGGCTTGGGATTAGATTCTGTAGATATAGTAAGTGTGATATCTCAGATAGAGAGACAATTTAAGATAAGGCTTACGCAGGTAGAACTAGAGAATATAAGGACGGTTGGTCAGACCTTAGATTTGATTATGTTGAAGTTAGCATCCGCAGTAAAAAGTGAAGCAGCTTAGGCAATTCGTTAGCTTTAATTTATTATTAAGCAGCTTGTTTTAAAGTATTAATTGAGGGAAATTCAATTACTTTGATTAGTTCAGAAAATGCTTTCACAAGTTCTTTTACCGAATCTTGTTGGTGGTTTGCATTGACTTGAATTCTCAGCACGCCCCCGTGATAAGGAACTGCTGGAAATATTACAGATTGAACATAGAAGCCTTTTTCAAATAATAAATGGCCCGCTTTGAGGGTCTGTTCTTCATCTCCTACAACAACCGAGACGATAGGGGTTTCGCCCCCTAAAACTTCAAGGCCCAAGCCCCTTAAACCTTGCACCAAGATTTTAAGATTACGCTTTAATCTGCCAATGATTAGTTCATATTCGCCTGAAGAAAGAATATCGCAAACAGTACAAATTGCATCGAGGTAAGGTGGGGCAACGGGCCCGCCAAAGATGAAAGTATTCGAGCGCCATTTAAGTAAGCTTTTCATTTCTGTAGTGCAACCAATGAACCCGCCTAAGCAAGAAAAACCTTTAGAGAGTGAACCGACCAAAAAAATGTTTTCGTAACTCCCTACCGCATCAAGAACAGTGCCCCTGCCTTGAGTTCCCATAACGCCTGTTGCGTGTGCATCATCGACATAAAGAATTGCGTTGTTATCCATACAAACTTTATTTAATTCTTTGAGAGGTGGAATCACGCCACTCATACTGTAGATGCCATCGATAGTAACCAAAGCGTGCCTGTATTTGCCTGCGGATTTCAAGACATTAGAAAGAGAAATTGGGTCGCAATGTTCGAAGAAAAGGACTTGTGAACCATTAGCCTTGGCGATTTTAGCACCTTCTTGAATTGAGTTGTGGGAATGTTGATCCACCACAACGATATCTTGCTTTCCAACGAGCCCAGGGATGGCGCCAAGATTTGCCAAAGTAACCGAAGGGTAAATTAAAACCGATTCAATCCCAAGCCAGTTTGCCAACTTTTCTTCTGCAATTACATTGGTTTCAACACTTGAAAAAGCACGGGACGCACCATTATGCGAGCCCCATCGGTCGATTCCTTTTCTTAATGCTTCTTTAACTCGTGGGTCTTGATCAAGTCCGAGGAAACTATCAGAACCAAAATTGGTGACTGTTTTTCCCAGAAAACTTACTTGCCTATTTTCACCCATAGACCCCATCGAGAGATCCTTAAGGATAATATCGGAAAACTCATCTGCAAAATGGCTTAGAAATTTGATAAGTCCATTTTGCTTAAGTGTTTTGGTCAAGTTGCTTAAAGGGGTCATCCAGTTTAGATTCCACAATGATTTTGATATGCAAGATTACTTAGCTTGCAAATGAAATAAGCATAAATCAGACAATTTTATATCGTCAAAAAAAAGTTTTAACTCAAATACTTTCGTTGTAAATTAGAAAATTTACAACTTGTAGAAGTGAACCCTGCAGAATTTTTAAAAAATGTTCGATTTGTATTAAAGAATCTTAAGTTAAATGAAGCATTCTAGCCCATCGTGAGGAAAAACTATTTCTATTTGATCGTTGTTTAAGTTTTTGATGTATTTAAGGTTGTTCTCGGTACTTTGATCATTGCGCCTAGGATCTTTGTGCCCAAGGTGCAATATTTTAATTTTAGCTGCCAAAGCTGTTTTAAGGCACCACTCCATAGGAGTATGGCCCCACCCTTTGCGGTTAGTTGCCATTCCAGAACAAATTGGAGTTAAGCCTTCGTATTCAGAAAGAAGGTATTGGCCATCCATATATATGACATCGGCGTTTTTAGCGAAATCAGCAAGGGCCTGATCGGTTTCTGTGAGTTGTTCGTGATCGGTGGCGTAGACAAAGGCTTTACCATTTCTTTCAATACGATAAGCCATAGACCCACCTGGGTGGTTTAATTGAAAGGGGGTTATTTTTGTGGATCCCATTTCAATTGGTACCCCTTCCTCAAGGAGAACAAGTTTTTTGACTGCTTTAAGTTGGGATATAATAGGTGGAAAAAGAGCATTGGAAAGTAGTGATTCTTGTTTCAACCATTCTTTTAAAACTAAACTGTTTTTAGCAGTGGTAATAATGTCAAAGGAATTAGTAGGGTTATAAAATAAAGGACAAAAAGGCATTCCTACAAGGTGGTCGAAATGCAGATGACTAAAAAACAACAAGCCTTTTTTGTCTTCTGGAGGAGAGTTCTCCCAAGTCTTTTCCTTCTGGATGCCAAAGTTTATTACTCCCGTACCACAGTCTAAAAGAATAAGGCCATCTGGCGTATTTACCTCGACACAGGTGGTGTTTCCCCCCCAGGTTGATCTCGTTGCAAAGGGTAAATTTTCCACTACTAATTGAGAAACATTCGCCTCAAGGTTATTGTGGTCAAGATTATTTAGATGCCCGCCCCGAACCAAGGAACAAATTGATGCAATAATTTTTTCGGTAATTGCTATAGGCTTTAACGGGGTTGCTACACTTCCGCTTATGCCCCAATACCGTATATGAATATTCCAATTTCCGGGTGGTTGAGTCATATCATTAATAGCCTTTAAGGCCCCCTTCGATGCGGTTATCTAATCCGGGGAATAGAAGTTTAGTCTTAGGATCAATCAAGATAGAATGCGCATCCCCTTGTTTTCGAGTTGAAACCTCGTGGCCTAATTCTCGAAGTTTTTTAATGGTGCTCGTGTGCTCAGGTTTCTCCGCACCCTCAAAATAAGCTTTATCAGGAAACCATTGGTGATGAAGTCTAGGTGCATTAATGGCTTCTTGAATAGGCATTTCGAAATCAAGAACATTAATCAGAATCGAAAATACAGTATTAATAATGGTTCTACTTCCTGGAGAACCTGTGACCAGAAAAGCCACACCGTTTCTTGAAACTATTACGGGGGTTTGAGAACTAAGCATTTTCTTCTGTGGTTCAATTAGATTAGGCTTGGTACCAATTCTGCCCGAAGTATTTGTCTCGCCTTCAAACCAATTGAAATCGAGCATCTCATTATTTAAAAGAAATCCTGCACCGCGAACTACAACCTTGGAACCGTAGCTTTGCTCTAAAGTGTAGGTGTTACTTACAGCCATTCCGTTGCTATCTACCACCGAGAAATGAGTGGTGTTGTCACTTTGTTTGGTGATGCTAATTTCAGGTGCAAGCTTATCACTAGGGATGGCTTTTTGTGAATTGATCTCGGAGGCAAGCTTTTTGGCAAATTCCTTGTCCAGCAGATTTGTTGGAAGGTTTACAAACCCTTGATCACCCATATGCCTAGCTCGTTCGCAGAAAGCACGCTTCATAATTTCAAGCATAAAATGCAAGGTTTCGGGGGACCAGCGCCCCATCTTTTTAATGTCAACCGTCTCGATCATATTCAGCATAAGCCCAAGTGTGGTAGTTCCCGAGCAAGGCATAGGAGGTCCATAAATGGCATACCCTTTGTAGTCAAGCTTGATAGGTTTTCGCTCTCTTGCCTGATAAAGAAGGAGATCCTGTTTTGAAATAAGGCCTTGTCCCAACTTCATTTCTTTATCAATAAGATCTGCGGTAAGGCCCGAATAAAATTCATCGGGGCCGTATTTTGCAATCCGTGCTAAGGTATGGCCTAAATCTTTTTGAATAAGAGTATCGCCTGCTTCCCAGCGATTTGAAGCATTAACAGGTTTGAAAACGCGCTGAAGTTCCGAGAATTCTTTGGAAGTTGCCAGTATCCCATTTAAAGAAGATGCAAGTTGTTTACTAACAACAAAGCCATCAGAAGCAAGATCAATGGCAGGTTGAAGGAGAAAGGGCCAAGGTTTGGAACCGAAGCGCTGGTGTGCAAGTGCTAAGCCTCGTACGGTGCCGGGTACTCCCGAAACCTTGTGTGTAAATAAACCATCCGACTTTTTATAAACAGTTTGAAGTGCAGAAGCAGGCGCCATTTCTCTGTATTCAAAAATGGTAGGGTCACCTTGTTGGAAAGCCGGGTGAACGACCATAAAACCGCCCCCACCAATATTTCCTGCAGCAGGATGCGTAACCGCTAAAGCAAAAGCGGTTGCAATGGCTGCATCAACAGCGTTGCCCCCCGATTGTAAAACTTTTAAACCAGCATCTGAACCTGGTTGTGAAACGGAAACAACAAGCCCATTTTTAAATGATTCTACACCCAATGCGAAAGGGTGAAGAACCAAAAAGAAAACCAATGCTGCAACCAAAGAAAAAAAAGTCATAGGCAACTCTTGGAGCAAGGTAAAGTATAGACCTATGCTAACAATTTTAAGAAGTTAATAAAGATAAAAATGAAATTAAGAAAAGGCAGGAATGGGCGTGCCGTAATAGATGTTGTTTGGCCGTTGGGTAGAATCGTGCCAAACAGCATTAGAAGGAATGCCAAGAGAGTTGTAAATGGTGGCAGCAAAGTTTTCAGGGGTGTAAGGCTCGGTTGCGGGGAACCCGCCGTTCTTGTCGGAGCTTCCAACAACAGTCCCGCCAGGAATGCCAGCACCTGCAAAGAAAACGGTTTGAACAGCCCCCCAGTGGTCTCTGCCCGGAAGTTTATAATGCTGAGGTAGGCCCGAAATTTTTGGCGTTCTGCCGAATTCCCCTGCCATCACGATAAGCGTACTTTTTAATAATCCCGATTCTTCAAGGTCATCAAGTAATGCAGATAAACATAGATCTGTAGGTGGCAAAAGCTTTTCTTTGAGATGGGGAAAAGCATTGCCGTGTGTATCCCAAGTTTCGTTGTTTCCTAGATTAACTTGAATAAGGGGGACGCCAGCTTCAACCAAGTTTCTTGCCATCATTAGGGACCACCCAAAAGAATTCTTCCCGTAGCGTTCTTGCTGCTTTTCAGGTGCCGTGGTGACATCGAAGCAAGTGCGAACCTTGGGATCGACAAGCAAGGAAAGGGCCCCTTGGTGGAAACGATCGAACTGATTAAAGGTTGCAACAGATTCAAGCTCGCGAACTTGTTTGTCTAAACTTTTGATAAGAGAGAAGCGGTCTTGAAGCCGGTTGCCTGTCAAAGATTCGGGTAAGGAAAGATTAGGAGCAACGAAGTTTCTTTTCTTTCCTTGGTGCGGGCGTTGCTGGTGGTCAAATTCGAAAGAGGGAAAAGCGCCATAAGCTTTAGGTTCAAAGGATGAGGCCTCAATAAACCAAGGGTCGCCTCGTGTACCCATTTGCCCGCCAAACTGCCCTGGAATTACCCTGCCCGAATTGTGAACAATATGGTCGGGTAGAACAATTGCAGGTGGTAAATTATTGCTAGGCTTAGAAACATTCCCAACAATAGATGCAATGGATGGCCAATCGGTCCCTTTCGGTTTGCTCGCATCAAACCCCACGGGAAGTTCCCCACGCCCAGTCAGCATTATCATATGCCCTGCAGAATGATCATTTGTACGATGGGTTAAAGAACGAAGTAAGCTCCATTTTGAACTTCGTTTTGCAAGCAAAGGAAGATGTTCACAAATAGTAATGCCAGGGGTTTGGGTGGCAATGGGTTTAAATTCGCCACGAATATTGTCAGGTGCATTAGGCTTAAGATCAAAGCTATCTATTTGAGATAGTCCACCCGAGAGGAAAATATAGATGACCGATTTTGCTTTTATTTTTGGCTTGATACCTGTTGTTTCTATAGCTCTTAAAGCATTTAAATGATTCGTGCCTAGCCCTAATAAACCAATGGCGCCAGCCTGAATGGCTTGCCTACGGCTAAACTTTGGATGCTGTTGATTTTGAAAATTAAGCGACATAAGCTTGAATTTTCCTGATTGCTTTAAGGAAGGTTCTAACACATCATTAATGTATTATTACATTAAGAATGGTTCTTAGGCAACTTAATTAAGGTAAAGGCAATGAAAAAGATGATTAAGGTTTTACCTGTGGCCCTGATTGTTTTGATGGTTTCTCTATTCTATGTCGGTAACTCGAAGTCCTTTTCAATAACTAAGGGCGATTTTGAACTGATGCTCCGCTCTAGAAACCAAGTGAAAAATGATAAAAATGATTGGGAAGTTACTCTGAAAAACGAAAAATGGCAGGCCAAGAAAACCGCAGTTGTCGTTTGTGATATGTGGGATAAACATTGGAGTCATAATGCTTCAGTCCGCGTTGCTCAAATGGCACCTGTAGTCAATCAATTTTTAAAACAAGCTAGAACGCAAGGTGCAACAGTTATCCATTGCCCAAGCGATACCTTGGAATTTTATAAAAATACCCCCCAAAGATTGCGAGCTATCAATGCACCTAAGGTCGAAACTAAAATCCCATTATCCAAATGGTGCAGGCTTGAACCTTCTCGGGAAGATAAATTACCTATCGATGATTCCGATGGAGGCGATGATTCTATCCCAAAATGTAAAAACTATCGCGCTTGGACTAGGCAGATAGAGTCTATAGAAGTTTTTCCCCAGGATGCCATTACTGATAGTTCCGAAGCGTTTTTTCTTATGAAGCAATTGGGTATAGAACAGGTAATGGTGCTTGGTGTTCATACGAATATGTGTGTGCTAGGAAGGCCATTTTCTATTAGGCAATTGGTGCAACAGGGGATGAAAGTGGTCCTCGTGAGAGACCTAACCGACACTATGTACAATCCAGAAAAAGAACCTTTTGTAAATCATTTTACAGGCACAGATTTAGTGGTGGAGCATATTGAAAAGTTCTGGTGCCCAACCATAACGAGTAATCAGTTGCTGGGGGGCAAGGAGTTTCGTTTTAATGGTGATAAAAGGCCAACAGTTTTATTTGTTGCAGCAGAAGATGCTTATAAATCAAGAGTTTGGATTCCGCAATTTGCTCAGAAACATTTGGGCCAAGAATATCGCTCGGAGTTTGCGTTTTCATCAGAAGCGAGGTTCGGCTCGTTGCCCGGATTAAAAATGCTCGATTCCATAGATTTACTCGTTTTAAGTTTGCGAAGAAGGGGAATACCAGCTCAGGAATTAGCCGCATTAAAAAATTATTTGCAAAAGGGTAAGCCTTTACTCGCAATTCGTACCGCAACTCACGGCTTTGCACCCAACACCAAGCTCCCCGAAGGGTATGCCGAATGGAAGGATTTTGATAAAGAAGTTCTGGGGTGTAACTATCAAGGTCATGAAGTTGCTAATTCTGAAACCCTTCTTCTTCCCAATCGAGAAGCCTTTAAAAGCCTAGATTTTGACAAATTAGGAAAGCAAAAGCTCCCATCGCATCTTTACAAAGTGCTGCCTCTTGCACCCGATGCCAAGGTGTTGCTTCTGGGTAAATCCGTTCCCGGGGATAAGATTGAACCTGTTCTTTGGCTAAGGGAAAAACCATGGGGCAAGGTCGGGTGTTTTACCCTAGGGCACTTTGATGAAATGAAACATGAGGAGATTAGGCAAATACTTAAAAGTACTGTCGACCTTTTGTTGGATAAGACCAAACTAAAGTAAAAGTTTATCTAATTACTGGACTTTTGAAAACTTGAGTTTACCCTTGGCAAAATAGGGCAAGTCAGTTCAAGTCAGTTTGCAGAATGCCGTTTCAAGGTGGACTACAGTGGGGCAACCCGTACCAAGTATCGTGGATTTAGGGACTTATTTTTCTGTGAGTCGCAAGCGATGGCTTTTGAATGAATACCTAACCGAGTTGATGATAGCTGGGCTTAAAAGCGTATCGGGGTTTATTTTTGAATTTGCAGAGACTACCGACTAATCCTGCCTGAATCGGTTTCAGGGCGCCGAAAATATTTTTAGAATTCTTGTTGCCGATTTATCTCTAGTTTGTTAGTCTTTTTTTAGCATTTTGTTTCCACAACAGGAGTTGCATCCCATGAACCTGCTCCGCACATCCAATGCGTTCATGCGTATCTGGCCGTCACAAACAACCAAACATAAAAAGCGGCGCTCAACTTCGTGTCGGCTTATGATCGAACTACTCGAAACTCGCGACCTGCTGTCCGCATCCCCTTATGATATGATGGCGATCACTGACGGCCCGTTCACAACCGTCAAAAACACACCGATTGACATCCCAGTCTTGGCCAACGACACGATCTCTGATCCCATCAGTATTGTCATCGTGCCGAACTCCTTGTACGGCAACGCAGTGGTGAATCCCGACAACACGGTAATAGATACGCCATTCAGCAATGCGGTCGGTACCGACCTTTTCCAATACGCAATTACCGATGGGTCGTATACCTCGGTCGCATCGGTTCCCCTCAACATCGTGCGGACAGCGAGCGAATTGTACGCCAACTATCAGACCGATGTTTCGCTGGCGGATCAGGTTTATCG
>JBDNHI010000170.1:0-4160 GCA_041694635.1 Gemmataceae bacterium
ACCATCAAGCTCTGGGATGCCAACACCGGACTGGAAATCCTCACACTGAAGGGGCATTCGGATAGGGTCGCCAGTGTCAGTTTCAGCCCGGATGGAAAACGCATCGCCAGCGGGAGCTTCGACAACACCATCAAGCTCTGGGATGCCAACACCGGACTGGAAATCCTCACACTGAACGGGCATAATGGCGGAATTAGTAGTGTCAGTTTTAGCCCGGATGGAAAACGCATCGCCAGCAGGAGTAACGACAATACCATCAAGCTCTGGGATGCCAACACCGGACTGGAAATCCATCCGGATGGCAAACCCATCGGCGCAGATCAAATCACAAATTTATTTAGTACAAATCACGATAATGGCAATTTTTCATTAGAAATGCAAGATAATGACATCCTGTTAATTCACAAACAATACAGGCAAGAGCGCATCGCAAGGGACCGTGGGCGTCTAGCCGAATGGTCCAAGCCGAATCCCGCCTGGCATTTGGACTAGGCGCGGGAAGCTGATGCCGTCAGGGTTCCCCTTTCACCGCAGCCTTCCATCTGGCCTAGTCCCGGCGGAACGGAGCATGGGAATATCCTCTGACCCAGAAGCTATAGCAAAACTTGAAAGCAGCCCCCAGCCAAGGAAAAATTGCAGGCGCAGGTGCTGGCCGAGGATGTGGGCTGGGTGGTTTTGGCCGGCACAGCGGCCGCACAGGGATATTGGGGAGGGGTATTAGGTACCCCGTTTTTCATGGCAATTGAAAAATAGGAGAATGAGGCGAACTCCATACATTGGACAGTTTTTTTGTATCCGTTAAACGAACCGGTCAAAATTATTGATTTTCAAGCGGTGGCAACCCGCCGTGCGAGATGTTTCCTGGCCTTTTGATCGCGTGCCTGTTGGTTCTCGAGGTGGCGGTTGAGGAGAACCTTTTCGGGGTTGGTCGCGTTGCGAATCATCTCGAGAATTAAGGCGTGGTGAAGGTATTCCGGATCTTATCCACGGACGGTAGAGCGGAACACTGGGCCACCAACGATCTCAACATGGAAGAACTGGGTCGGCTTAAATTTGCCGAGGCAAGCTGGAAAATCGAGGAGTACCATCGGGGACTAAAGCAGGTTACCAATGTGGAGGGCTGCCAATGCCGCAAAGCCAATGCTCAGAGAGCCCACATGGGTCTTGCGAGCCTTGGCCGGTGTTTGAAAATTACTGCTTCCACACGAGAATAAACTGGGTTAGACTCAATTGGTCGTTGAAGATGCCATCCGGGCCTACAGGGCAAGACCTTGGTTCCGAAGGCTGGATACTGCAACTGCGTAAGTCCTCACTATGTTAACTTGCAAATGGAATTTAATTAGGAAGCGTTTGCCGTGGAACCATCAGATTCACAAGGTTCTTTTGCCAGATTAATAAAAGCCCTTGAAAATCAAGATGAAGAGGCTGCAACTTTTATTTACACTAAATACATTGGTAGCCTCATCCGGTTGGCATCCAAAAAGCTTGACCTTAGATTAGGTGCCAAAGTTGACCCGGAAACTGTAGCTCACAGTGTCATAAAATTGTTTTTTGATAAATTTCAGAAAAATGAGATTGAATTTGAAAATTGGGAAGCTCTTTACGCCTATCTAGCCAAAGTAACCATAAAAAAATCCCTTAATCGTAATCGATTACACTGGCAATTAAAAAGAGGCGGAGGATCCGTTAACAATCAAGGCAAGCGTTCCACTCAGGTGGAACTTGAAGAAATCTATGCAGATATCACCGAACCTGATCCTGCTGAGGTGGCGGAGATTAATGACATGATCGAAATGGCTATGTGTAAAATAAAACCCCAGCATCGCAGTATCATGGAAGTTTTTCTTGGAAACCATTCCAAGGAAAAAACAGCAGAACTTACTGGTTTTTCATTGCGAACGGTGCAAAGAGTAATAAACGAATTTCGAGAAGAAATATCCCGTCTTGGTAATGTAGACTGATTTCATTTGGCTTGAGGTGTTTATAATGGACAAAAAAGAACATCAGGTATCTTTATTTGATCGGCTTGATCAATTTGAAGGGGAATTTAATAAAGGCAATTCTCCAAGGCTAGAGGATTATGTGTCTGCTGGTTCTGATATCTTAGAATTGATTGAATTTATTCATATAGATATTGAACAGCGATTTAAATTAGGCTTAAACGATTTATTTTCTATGCCCACCTCTCCTTATATATCTCTTGATGAACCTAATGAATTAACTTACTTTCAAAATGTAAAAACTTACATTATCAAATTTCCTGAATTGCAAAAATATCCAAATCAAATAATTGAATTGTTGAAACGTGAAATTTTCTGGCTGTCTAAGAAGGGGATAAATCCAGGCCTAGAATACTTTGAAGCAACATATCCAGAGTTGGCCAAAGACTTAAGAACGGTTTTTCGGAAAGAAGGTTATTCTTTGCCAGAAATATTGGGTTTTTCTATTCTGGAGAAAATTGGCCAGGGAGGTATGGGTGAAGTTTACAAGGCAAGGCAAATCAGCCTTTCGCGAGATGTTGCAATTAAAATTATTCGTTATGACCGCATTTTGGATCTTGATAATGCAGTGGAATATCGCAAAAAATTTCAGAAAGAAGGGCAAACCCTTGCCTCCATTAACAATTCAAATGTTGTTAAAATTCATGATGCAGGTCAGTATGAGGAAAACCTTTATCTGGTCATGGAATACTTGGAAGGAGAAAGTTTACAAAAAAGGATTCAAAAGCAAGGATATCTGCCTCCAAAAAATACTGCTGAATTGATTGAAAAAATTGCATTGGGTTTATCAGAAGTCCACAAGAAGGGAATAATTCATCGTGACCTAAAACCAGATAATATTTTTTTAACATCGGATGGCGAACCTAAGGTTTTAGATTTTGGATTGGCTAGACCTATCGAAAATGTAGATGGTAAAACTAAGGAATGGTCTTTCAGAGGAACTCCGGAATATTCTTCACCAGAACAATCTTCGCAAGATGGTAGAGAAGTTTCCATTCAGACTGATGTATACGGACTCGGTGCGATTCTTTACGCCTGTTTGACTGGAAGTGCGCCATTTCCAAAAGGGGGAGACCTACTAGAAACATTAAAAATGGTCAGGCAGCAAGAAGTAGTTTCAATCCTTGTATTAAGGTCTAATTGTCCAAAGGATCTTGAAACCATATGCTTAAAATGTTTGCGCAAAGATCCAAAACAGAGGTATTCTACGGTAATTGAATTGGCGGATGACCTTCACCGTTATCAATCTGGCATGCCAATAATGGCAAGGCCAGTTGGTTCCATTGAAAAATTATCCAAGTGGATCAGGAGAAACCCATACCTTAGTGCCGCAATTTCCGTAGCCGCAATTACATTATTCTTAGGAACTTTAATATCTGTTTTTTATGCCATAGATGCCAAAAAGGAAGCTGAGAGAGCGAAAATTGCTGAAAAAACAACAATAGAAAGAGGTTTAGAGATAGAAAACAAAAATCAATTACTTCAAATTAGCGAAACAAAGGCTATAGAAAATTTTAAAATAGCAAATATTGAAAAAAATCGTGCGGAGCAGGAAAAAAGCAAGGCATTATTGAGTGAAAGGATTGCTGATGTACAGCACGAAAAAGCGGAAGACAACCTGTACATCAGCAAAATACAAAGGGCGGCGGCGGAGTGGGGAAATGGCGATCCCGGCATGGTTCATGGCATACTAGCCTCCATTCCCTTTGGCAAACGGGGCTGGGAACATTCTTTCTTGACAACACAAATCCAGAAAAATCAGGCAACTTTTTACGGGCATTCGTCCAGTGTCAACGGTGTCAGTTTCAGCCCGGATGGAAAACGCATCGCCAGCGGGAGCTCCGACAGAACCATCAAACTCTGGGATGCCAACACCGGACTGGAAATCCTCACCCTGAAGGGGCATTCGGCCAAGGTCAACAGTGTCAGTTTCAGCCCAGATGGAAAACGCCTCGCCAGCGGGAGTGACGACACAACCGTCAAGCTCTGGGATGCCAACACCGGACTGGAAATTCTCACCCTTAAAGGGCATTCGTCCAGGGCCCACAGTGTCAGTTTCAGCCCGGATGGAAAACGCATCGCCAGCGGGAGTTGGGACCAAACCATCAAGCTCTGGGATGCCAACACCGGACTGGAAATCCTCACCCTGAAGGGGCATTC
>JBDNHI010000171.1:0-1511 GCA_041694635.1 Gemmataceae bacterium
GAGGCTTTTAGGGATTTTCTCGTCGGAATCAAAGGCCCTCTTACCACCCCAATCGGGGGCGGTATTCGTTCCCTTAATGTTGCCCTCCGACAACTTCTTGACCTCTATGTTTGCCTCCGACCTGTTCGTTGGTTTAAAGGCGTTCCTTCTCCCGTTAAACATCCTGAAAAAATTGATATGGTTATTTTCAGGGAAAATACCGAAGACATCTACGCAGGTATCGAATTCGAACAAGGTACCGAAGCCAATAATAAGTTTCTTAAACTCTTCAAAGAAAACTTCCCCAAGGAATTTGCTAAAATCCGCTTCCCAGACTCAACCGGCATTGGCATCAAATCTGTCTCTCGCGATGGTAGCCATAGGCTTATTCGCTCTGCCATTGAATACGCAATTCGCAACAAGCGTAAAAGTGTAACCCTAGTGCATAAGGGAAATATTATGAAGTATACAGAAGGTGCATTTCGTATCTGGGGCTATGAATTAGCAGAGCAAGAATTTGCAGCCCAAACTTATACCTGGGAACAATGGGAACGAACCAAAAAGGAAAAGGGCGAAGAATCTGCTAACCTAGAACAAAAAGCAGCACTAGCTTCAGGTAAAATTTTAGTCAAAGATGCCATCGCTGATATCACCCTTCAGCAGGTGCTTACTCGCCCCGATGAATTTGATGTTATCGCAACTTTAAATCTCAATGGAGATTATCTTTCTGATGCCTTGGCAGCTCAAGTGGGTGGTATCGGTATCGCCCCGGGTGGAAATATTAATTACCTTACTGGACACGCTATTTTCGAAGCGACCCACGGCACTGCACCTAAGTATGCAAACCTAGATCGGGTTAACCCCGGTTCGGTAGTTCTTTCGGGCGAAATGATGCTTCGCTATATGGGTTGGATAGAAGCCGCTGACTTGGTGGTTAAAGCAATGGATGGTGCGATTGGTGCTAAGCAAGTTACCTACGATTTTGCCCGTCAGATGGAAGGTGGCAAAGAAATCAAGTGTAGCGAATTCGGTACAGCTTTAATTGCTCATATGTAACAATTTAGTTTTTCAAAAGCCTAATTTACATCGTTGTAAGAATTCATTTTCTGCAACGATGTTTTATTTTGCAGCATAGATTTGCTTACCCGAAAGGTAAGTCTCTAGGCATTTTGTATTCATAATTTGATCTTCCTCGCAGGTGAGGATGATCTGTAACGCCTATCGCTCACTCTTCGCGGGAATGACTGCTTAAGGAGGTGCCGAAAATATTTTGAAAATTCTTGTTGACGACCTATCTCTGGTTTGTTAGTCTTTTTTTAGCACTTTGTTTCCACAACAGGAGGCTCCCCATGACTCTGCTCCGCACATTCGATGCGTTCATGCGTTTCTGGACATTGCAATCAATCAATCATAAGAAGCGCCGTTCAACTTCGTGTCGGCTTATGGTCGAACGACTCGAAACTCGCGATCTGCTGTCCGCATCCACTTTGATGGCGGTCGCTGACGGCCCGTTTACGATCGACAAAAACACA
>JBDNHI010000172.1:0-11379 GCA_041694635.1 Gemmataceae bacterium
TCCAGATAAACAAAGTGAAAGGCCCTTGCTAATGCCCGTGCCTTAAATATTTAGCTCCGAGTAAAATTTTTTTATTTTTAAAAAAGGTGAAACTTGACTCTGTATTGACAAAAAGGGCGGAAATTAGTTACAGGATATATTAACTTTCAACGGTAGGTGAAAAATGAGTAAAATTGTTGCAATACTTCAATCAAACTATATACCTTGGAAAGGGTATTTTGATTTAATAAATTCAGTAGACGAATTTATTTTATACGATGATGTCCAATATACACGCAGGGATTGGAGAAATCGCAATAAAATAAAAACACCTGACGGCACACAATGGCTCACTATTCCAGTAGAAGTTAAGGGGAAGTATTTTCAGAAAATAAATGAAACATTAATCAATGATTCAAGTTGGTCTAAAAACCATTGGACTAGAATTTGTAGTGCCTATTCAAAGTCGCCATTTTTCAAAACATACGGCCCGATAATTGAAGCAATTTATTCTAATTGCAAATCCCTATCACTTTCAGAAATAAACAGTATTTTTATTTCCGAAATATGTAAACACCTTGAAATCACAACTCCAATAACTGATTGCACATCCTATCCTACGGAAACAGAAAATCCATCTGAAAGATTATTACAAATTTGCACCCAAGCAGGTGCAACAATATATGTTTCTGGCCCAGCGGCAAAAGATTATTTAGATGTTACTATTTTTCATAAAAATGGAATTGAAGTTCAATGGGTGAATTATTCTGGTTATCCGGAATACCCTCAATTTTATCCGCCTTTTGATCATTATGTTTCGGTATTGGACCTTCTTTTCAATGTTGGACCAAATGCTTTAGCTTGCATGGAAAGAATTAAAAATGCAGCTTAGTATTGTTACAACATTATATAAATCTCAAGTTTTTATACATGAATTTCAGAAAAGAATTTGTGCTTCAGCAAATTTGATAACGGATGATTATGAGATTATTTATGTAAATGACGGTTCCCCTGATGATTCATTAAAAGTTGCAATTGAGATTCAGAAAATAGAAAATCGTACCAAAGTAATTGAATTATCAAAAAATTTTGGCCATCATCCAGCAATTTGGACAGGCCTTAAACATGCAAAAGGAGATTTAGTTTTTTTAATTGATAGCGATTTGGAAGAATCACCTGAATTACTAAATGTTTTTTATTCGGAAATAAAAAAAAACAATCATGATGTTGTATATGGTGTTGCTAAAGAACGAACAGGATCTTGGGTAAAAAGAATTGGCGGAAAATTATTTTACAAGGGTTTTAATCTTTTAGCTGATACCCCAATTCCTGAAAACCTATGCACTGTTCGTTTAATGAGTCGAAATTATTTGAATGCACTTTTAACTCACACGGAATCGACTTTCGCACTTTCTGGTTTATGGGCACGCACAGGCTTTGATCAAGCACCATTTGTAGTAGATAAAGGTGTTAGGAAAACAACAAGTTACAATTTAATTAAAAGAGTTAGTATGCTCGTACACACCCTAACCGCATTTAGTGGAAAACCACTTGTTGTAGGGTTTTATTTGGGAATTATAATTTTTTTGGTAGCAGTTATTGGGGCCCTAAAAATAGTAGTAGATCGCATTTTTTATTCCACTCCACCTGAGGGTTGGACATCAATTGCCGTATCGATTTGGGCAATTGGAGGGCTAATCCTTTTTTGCCAAGGGATTCAAGGAATCTATTTATCAAAAATATTTCTTGAAGCAAAAAGAAGACCGGTCTCAATAATTAAAAAAATACATGAATCAAGAGGAAATCATGCAGATAAAATCCAACCTGCTGCTTGAAATTTCTAATTATTACTCAGAAAAAGTTTCTCAATTTGGATGTACACCAAATGGGGTTGATTGGAACGGTAAAGAATCCCAACTCACAAGATTTAAACAGTTGTTGAAAATTTGTGAACAAGATAATTTATTTTCATTAGGCGATTTCGGATGTGGATATGGGGCATTGCTAGAGTATTTGTCAAATGATTCCAAGTTTGCCAAGTACTTTGGGTACGATGTGTCTGAATTAATGATTGAAAATGCAATAAAAAAAAGCACCTCTTCCATTTCATCAGAATTTTCAACTAATAAAGAAGGATTAAAAGGGTTGGATTATGTGGTGGCATCAGGAGTATTTAATGTTCGTTTAAATACGATGGAAAGTGTTTGGGTTGAGTACATCAAAGAAACCCTTTTTCTTATTAATGATTCAGCTTGCAAGGGTTTTTCATTTAATGCTCTTACATCTTACTCAGATAAAGAAAAAATGAAAGACTATCTTTACTATTCGGATCCGTTATTTTGGTTTGATTTTTGTAAACGAATGTTTTCTAGTCAAGTGGCTTTATTGCATGATTATAGACTTTATGAGTTCACAATATTGGTAAGAAAATAAAAAGGGCGTGATTTTAGATGATAACATTAGATCCTAAAAATCCTAATTGGGTGGAGTTATTGAGCGAAGCTATTCGGTTTCAAGGTGCTGCTTTAATTAAGAATGTGCTTGATAATGATTTAATTGATCAATGCCGAAAAAATCTTTACAAAGTACAGCAAGATATTTTTAGGGAAATTGGTTATGAAAAACTTCAGCGTGCAGGGGAACTAGGTATTTTAAGATTAATGTTAAAGCATTCAAGCTTCTTTTTTAAACTCTTGGAGTTGCCGGAAGTATTGTCAGTTGTCGATGCCACTGTTTCTAAAACTGCTATATTGCATCTCCAGAATGGGTTTATATTACCTTCTTTTTCTGAAGGAAATGTGCCCTCGGTGTTCCAAAACAGGTTTCACATGGATTATCCACGGATAATGAATGGGTATGTAGCATCAATTAACACTTTTTTCGCCATAGATGATTTTACAATTCAGAATGGTGGGACCTTGATTTCTTTGGCAACCCATCAGCATAATATACCACCATCAAAAGAATATTTAGAAATGACATCCAGGTCGGTTGAATGTCCAGCAGGAAGTATGTTGGTGTTTGATTCTACCTTGTGGCATGCTGCGGGATTTAACGTTTCTGGTAAGGATAGATTGGCGATAAATCAGCAGTTTACAAGGTCTTTTTTAAAGCAACAAATTGATTATGTTCGGGCTTTGGGTTCTGAAGTGGTTGAATCGCATTTACCGAGGACCCAGCAATTGTTGGGTTGGTATACGAGAGTGGTAACCAGTCTTGATGAATATTATCAACAATCTGATAAAAGACTTTATCGCTCAGGACAAGGATAATACTTTACCATGAAAGAAAAAATTATTATATTCGGATTGAGTGACTTCGCTCGAATAGCTTTTGCTTATTTAAGTCGTTCAGATAAATATCAAGTTGTAGCATTTTCTGTTAATAATGATTTTATTTTAGAACCAGAATTTATGGGCTTGCCAGTAGTTCCGTTTGAAAAAATCAATATTTTTTATTCTCCCTCTGAATATAAAATTTTTGTTGCAATTGGTTTTAAAAATTTGAATAAGGCAAGGCAAAATGTTTATGAACAATGCAAGGAAAAAGGGTACTTGTTAATTTCTTACATTAGCCCTAATGCAACGGTTTTTGATCACACTTGTGTTGGAGACAATTGTTTTATTTTTGAAAATAATGTTGTTCAGCCTTTTGTGAAAATTGGAAATAACACTATTATTTGGAGTGGCAATCACATAGGGCACGATGTAATCGTCGGCAATAATGTATTTATTTCAAGCCATGTGGTAGTCTCCGGCCATGTAAAAATCGGTGATCGGTGTTTTATAGGTGTAAACAGTACAATTAAAGACGGTATAGCTATTGGTAGTGATTGCTTTATAGGTGCAGGATCATTGATTCTAAAAGATGCCGCGGATGGAAGTGTTTTCAAAGGCCAAGTTGCTGAGCTTTCTCCTGTTCCTAGTAGTCGTTTGAGGGGGATATAGGGTGTACGATTTTAAAAAAGTTGGCTTACTTTTTTGCCCAGATGGGACAAATCCTAAAATGCGGACGCATGCAGCCAATCCTGTTGGAATACATTTGCGTGATGATATTTTTCGAATATTTTTCGGGTCCAGAGATGATAATCAACGAAGTCATATTTGGTATTTAGATGTTGAACTCAAGGATGACAAATTCAATCTCCTTGGTTTAGCAGAGCACCAGGTGATTGCACCAGGTGCTCTTGGGGCATTTGATGATAGTGGTGTTTCTATTGGGTGTATTATTCAGAATAATTTTGTTTCCCATTTATATTACATGGGTTGGAACCTTGGGGTGACTGTCCCTTGGAGAAATTCTATTGGTTTGGCTGTAGACAAAACCTCCTCTGGGTGTTTTAAAAAATATTCATCTGCCCCGATATTTGATCGTAATCATTATGATCCATTTACGATTTCCTACCCTTGTGTAATACGAGATGAAGGAATTTGGAAAATGTGGTATGGTTCCAATCTTAACTGGGGAAAACAACAGTCGGATATGGACCATGTGATAAAGTATGCTTGGTCGAACGATGGGATTCAATGGAACACCACAGGAGAAATTTCATTAAATTTGATTTTACCTGAGGAGTATGCTTTATGCCGCCCTTGGGTCATTAAAGTAGATGAGATTTATAAGATGTGGTTTTGTTACCGCGGGAATTCTTATCGAATTGGATATGCTGAATCAAAAAACGGTGTTGAATTTATTAGAAAACCAGGAAATGTTATTAATGTATCAGAAAGTGGTTGGGATAGTGAAATGGTATCGTATCCATCTTTATTAAATCACAAAAACAATTTGTATATGTTTTATAATGGTAATGGTTATGGTCGCACTGGTTTTGGTGTTGCAGTATCAAAAAGAAAGGTTGCCTAAATTATGACTTCAAATACAGAAAAACCAGATTTTCAGTCGCTTTTTTTAGCAGAAGAAAAGCATTTCTGGTTTCGATATCGGAATGATTTAATAGGAAAAAACATATCAAAATTATTACACAAAAATATTAATCCAAGAATTTTGGAATTAGGGTGCGGTAATGGAAATGTATTAAGAGAAATCGAAAAAAGGTTACCAAGTTCTACAATTATCGGTTCTGAACTTTATGAAGAAGGCCTTGCTAATGCTAGACAAAGGGTGAATTGCGAACTGCGACAAGCAGATATTTACAATCTCCCGGACTGGGAACCTTTTGATTTAATTGGATTATTTGATGTGTTGGAACACTTACCCGATGCTGTGAAGGCATTAAAAGAAATTCGGAAATCATTAAAACCAGGTGGTAAATTAATTATTACGGTACCTGCTTCAATGAAATTATGGAGTTATGTAGATGAAGTAGCGGGTCATTTCAAAAGATACACATGCCAAACACTAAAAACACCTCTTCTTGAGGCTGGGTTTAAGATTCATCAAAATGAACCATTCATGATGCCTCTTTTCCCAGCTATGTGGATTTCTAGGAATCTTACCCACTTAAAAAAAAGGTTGGGACTGACTGGCAACAAGGAAGCTAGAACATTAGCAAATGAAGAATTTAAAATTTCACCGCTAATGAATTTTGCATTCGGTTCATTACTTAGCTTGGAAGGAAAATTTTTAGAGTTAGGTTTAAAAATGCCCTTCGGTACTTCAATTCTTGCAATTGCTGAAAATCCAGATAAAGCGCCAACAAGTTTATCTCTAGCAGGATAAGGTAATATCTAATGAACCTAATACCGTTTAATAAGCCCTATGTTGTACCAGGAAGTGAAAACTACTTATGTAATGCTGTTGCGAATATGCACCTTTCAGGAGATGGGCCATTTACTAAAAAATGCCATGCACTATTAGAACGAATTCTTGGCGTTCCAAAAACTCTTCTCACCACTTCATGCACTCACGCACTTGAAATGGCAGCGTTATTACTAAATATTCGGCCTGGCGATGAAGTAATCGTACCCTCCTTTACTTTTGTATCCACCATCAATGCTTTTGTATTAAGGGGAGCTCAACCCGTTTTTATTGACATCCGGCCTGACACTCTCAACATGGACGAAAATCTTCTAGAAAAGCTTATCACAAAAAAAACCAAGGCAATTGTACCTGTTCATTATGGCGGTATCGCATGCGAAATGGATTCAATTTTGAATATCGGAAGTAAATTTAATATTCCAATAGTTGAAGATAATGCACATGGCCTATTTGGTCTTTATAAAGGAAGGCATCTTGGAACACTAGGGTGCCTTGCAACCCAAAGTTTTCATGAGACAAAAAATTTCAGTTGTGGCGAAGGTGGAGCATTACTAATTAACAATTCTGATTATGCGGAAAGAGCTGAAATAATTAGAGAAAAAGGGACCAACCGAAACCGCTTTTTTCGAGGGATGGTAGATAAGTATACTTGGGTCGACTTAGGTTCAAGTTTCTTGCCCTCAGACATTTTAGCTGCCTTGCTATATGCACAACTAGAACAACACGAACTTATCCAATCTCGCCGTAAGGCGATTTGGGATAAATATGTTTCAGGGTTAAATAATTGGGCTAATGAGAATGATATTGGTGTTCCTAATGTTCCACCTGATTGCACCCCAGCTTATCATTTATTTTATTTAGTTATGCCAAGTTTAACTGCCCGAACAAAATTTATAGCCATGCTAAAAGCAAAAAAAATTCATTCTGTATTTCATTATTTACCATTGCATTTATCAGAGATGGGTTTGAAATTTGGGGGTAAAATCGGGGATTGCCCTACTACCGAATCTGTAAGTGACAGACTTGTTCGCTTACCTTTTTACAATGATTTGTTGGAGTCCGACCAAGATCAGGTAATCAATTCTTGCAAATCAATCCAAATCAAAAATTTACTTTCCGGAAATTCATTAGGCGGAAATGAAAAATACGCAGCATAAATAAGCAGAGGATATAATTAACTCCGATGAAAAATACATCCATGCGGTTTTTATTTTCATTCATGATAGTTGCAGTGATAATCCTGATTGCTTTGGTTGGTTTAAGTCTTTGGCCCATCACCACGATTAAAATTGATCCCGAAAAAACTCCTTTTATGGGAGTAAACCAAGTCAACAGTTTTACAATGTACACAAACATCATCACAGATGCTTCTGGTAGGTTTCGCACTCACAAGATAATTCTTTTACTTTTAGCAATAACTGTACTCCTTGGAGGCATATTTAATCATTTTTTAAATTTAACAAAACCAATCAAAACTATTTTCTACATTCCAAGGGCAAATATCATTAGAAGCAGGCTATTTTTTTTTCTAATGGCTTTTGGATTTCTTATTCCATTAATTATCTGCCTCAAAAAAATCCCCGATTTTTCGCAAAATGATGATGCACATATGGCCGTCACTAATATGCATTTTGCTTTTATCATCGGACACGCTGACAAATTATTTCATGGCGACAAATTGTTCGAGACTGTTTCTCCTAAATATGGAATGCTAATAACGGTATTAATCGCAGGTATAGAAAAAGCAAAAGGTACATTGCTTTCTATAGGCACAATCATGAAAATGATTCAATTATCTGAAGTAATTTACCTTTTTATTGCAATTTTATTATACTGGCGCTGGTCTGGAAGAAGATGGATCCTTTGTATTATTCCAACATTATTTTTGGTCAAATGGTTTTATTCATCCAGCCATATTTTAGTTCCGATAAATCATTCTCCAATTCGAACAGCAGGAATCACTCTTGCTGTTTTTTGTTTATATTATTTAAGAGGCTATCCCTTTCGATATCAATCTTTAGCAAGTGGCGGATTAACTGCAATTGCATTATTAAATAATGTTGAATCTGGATTAGCTTGCTCAATTGGAATACTTGCGTTACTTTTCCTTCGCGGGAAAACTTTTACTAAACCTTTGCTTCAAGCTTGGTTCCCAATTGTTCTTTTTTACGGAATTGGTTTCAGTGCGACTTGGGCCTTTTTCAGTCTAATTTGTTTTATGATTTTTGGAGTACACTTTGGCTTTGATGGGGTACAGGAATATGTTTTACCGGCATTTCGCGGAGCATCCGGCTCTTGGGCCACCAATGATCCACTTGGATGGTGGCCGATTTTAATGTTTTTACATGTTTCATTCATACTTGTTTATTCAGCTTTTGCAATTAAACCAACATTTAAAGATGCTTTTCGCTGTAGCCTAGCAGTCATTTTTGTTATTTGGTTTGCTTATTTCATTAACCGGCCTGAACAACCTTATTTGTGCAGTTTCTATTTCTTATATGGATTTTTTATCGTGGATTGCCAGCAAAACCTTTTAAAAACTATTCGCACTAAAAATGTAATTCCTGTTCACATTGGTTTTTTAAGCTTGATCTTAATTCTTATTATCTCACAAGCAATAGATGCAATTAATTGGAGCATTAACCCTTTCGACTGGAAAATTAACAATTTTGCTCGATGGCAAGTTCCTTTAGTAAAAAAAGGCCAACCATCAAATAACGATTCTGTCCTTTCCGGAAATGTTTATATTTCTCATGCCTATGCGAACATACTTTTTAATCGGGGAAGGTTTTTAAAAGATAAAGCAAAATTTTTTCCTAACAACAGGTTAGTTTATTTTACCGTTGATTCGTTTCTAATTCCAAGAGTTTCTGGTGTCCTCCCTTGGCAAGAATTTCCCGATCCTTTAGAGGCCATGACAAAAAAACATTATGATAAAAATATCAATTCCATCATTAATTCTCCATTTGATGAAATTTATTTTGATGCACGGGATGAAAAAAAGCTTATCTGGTACGGGGCCATGTTTCAAATGGTTCGGAAAGACTTAAGTTCAAATTTCGAAAAAGTTGGTATCGATTCTGGATGGGAAATCTGGCGCAGAATTACCCCAAAAACCTAACTACCCTTAACCTCCCATGCTTACCATCCTGATTAAAATGGCCTTGATTCTTTACCGGTTTTTACGGTAAATACTTTACATATAGTGCAATCAACAAATGACTTATTTCCATTTTGTTGCAACCTAGGCAGGATGCCTAGCTTTTATTTTGCTAAAGGAATAGCCCTATGCTTATCACCCAAACGCCGTTAAGAATTAGCTTTTTAGGCGGGGGTACCGATTACCCCGAATACTTTGAAAAGTATGGGGGTGCTGTTCTTGGCACTGCGGTCGATAAGTCCGCCTATTTTGCTATTTCTCGTTTCTATAGTAAACTTTTTGACTATTCCATCCGCATTGCCTACCGCAAAGTAGAATGCGTTTCATCCCTAGACGACATTGAACATGCGCCCTTTCGTGAATGCCTTCGCTGGTGCGGAATTGAAAAAGATATCGAAATTAATCATTCTGCAGAGCTTCCCGCTGGCACAGGGTTAGGATCTTCCTCATCCTTTACGGTAGGCCTCCTTAACACCATTTATGCCTACAAACGAAAATTAGTTCCCAGCCTCGAACTTGCTTATGAAGCTATCGATATCGAACGCAATGTTCTTAAAGAATCGGTTGGCGTTCAAGACCAAACCTTTGCAGCAGTTGGTGGTTTTAATCTCATTGAATTTCGCAGTATGGGAAATTTTATTGTTAATCGTATACCTTTTTCTACCTCCCGTTTAGAAGAATTTGAAAACCATACTATGGTTTTCTTTACAGGCATTAAACGCAGGGCAGAAGAACTAGCTTGCAAACAAGTCAAAAAAGTTAATTTGAATTTAACTCGCCTTGCCTCTATGCGACTTCTTGTCGATGAAGGTTATAATATTTTGGCTGGCAGTAGCCCGATTTCTTCTTTTGGCGAAATCCTTCATAAATCTTGGATGCTAAAACGCTCTCTCGATGAAGCCATCAGCAATAACACGGTTGACGATCTTTACAGAGAAGGTATGGAAGCAGGCGCACTAGGCGGCAAACTTTTAGGGGCAGGCGGCGGCGGATTTATGGTCTTTTTTGTTCCCCCGGAACGAAGAAGTTATCTCACTGATAAACTTAAACGCTTCCAGCAAGTAAATTTTCGCCTTAATTCTAGTGGTTCTCATGTCGTTCATGCTAGTAGCGAACGCTATGTAAGCCCCTTCCCAGCAATTGTTCGCGAGGCAGCATGAAAAAGCCCCTTTCCAACATTCCAGTTCTTATTCTTGCAGGCGGCCTTGGCACTCGCTTACGCTCTGTCGTTACCGATAAGCCAAAAGCCCTTGCACCCATCTCAGGAAAACCTTTCCTCGAAATTCAGATGGAACTTCTTAGGGAACAAGGGGCTAAACATTTTGTCCTTTGTGTTGGTTATCTTTCCGAACAGATTTTTGAAACCTTTGGCGATGGTTCAAAATTAAATATTCGCATCGATTATTCGGAAGAACGCGATCAACTTCGAGGCACCGCAGGGGCTATCAAACTTGCCCAGCGCTTCATCTCTGATCGAGCTATGGTTCTTAATGGCGATACTTACCTAGATTTCGATCACAATGAATTAGTTTACAGGCACCTTGCTGAAATAAAATTTGGTGCCCAGGCGACTTGTACCCTTGCTAGGCTCGAAAATGCTGCCCGCTTTGGCACCGTCATCCTTGATGAACACGATCACTACATCGCAGGTTTCCTTGAAAAAAGCAGGAACAACGATGGCCCTGCTTGGCTTAATGCGGGCGCTTATATGATCGAACGAAAATTCTTAGATAACATTGCTTCAGAAAAAATCGTTTCCCTTGAAAGAGAAACTTTTCCTTCCCTCATCGCAAAAGGTGGAAAGATCGCCGCTACTCTCAGCAACAGGCCTTTTTACGATATCGGTACCCCCTCTGATTATCAAGGCTTTTGTGATCTTTACGAAAGGTGGACCCATGACCGACATCGAGCTGCTTAAATCTTCGCTCCTATCCGCTATGGATGTTTATCGCCAGGTTCTTGAACACGAAGTCGATTGCATCATCAACATCGCTACTAAACTTGACGATGTCATCGAAAATGGTGGCACCATTTATCTTTGTGGCAACGGCGGTAGTGCGGCTGATGCACAACATATCGCTGCTGAATTTGTGGGCCGATTCTTAAGAGAACGAAGGGCTCTTCCTGCTCAGGCTCTTACTGTAAACACCAGCATCATCACCGCTATAGGCAACGACTACGATTTTTCCCAAATCTTTTCTCGGCAAGTTAAAGCCTTGGTGAATTCTAAAGATGCAGTTGTTGGCATCAGCACCAGTGGTAAATCAAGTAATGTTCTCGAAGCCATCAAGGAAGCCAAAAACATTGGCGCCCTCACCGTAGCATTCACCGGTTTACCTGGCGAACCTTTAGCAAGTGCCTGCGATTTGGCCTTCAAAGCACCTACCAAAGAAACCCCTAGAATTCAAGAAGTTCACATTGCCGCTTGGCACGGTATCTGCGACATCATCGAAAGGCGTGTCTATGAACGCGAGACAGGCAATTTTTCTGGACAGGGACGGGGTCATCATCGAGGAGATCAA
>JBDNHI010000173.1:0-3405 GCA_041694635.1 Gemmataceae bacterium
ATCCAATCTTATAAAGCCTTGGCCCAAAAAATTTCCTTAATGGATCGAACCCAAGTTTTACTTTACATAGCTAAAATCTTGGGCCTTGATAACGATAAAAAATACCTGGCTAAATTTGTTAAAGCTAACGCAAAATTTTGTAGGGATTCTCTCATTGCTAATCTGCTTTTTAACATTATGTTGGAAGTTGTTCTAAAGAAAAACCCAACAATTTTTACCGTGAACAATAAGCAAGTACCTAAAAATAATAACGATAAATCTTCCAAAGATGAGGAAAAGTCTAAATAATTTCTTGCCCTTTCTAGGAAATTTAAAAGCTGTAAGGCGCCAAAGTAATAAACTTCTAGTCTTACAGCTTTTTATTTAACCTTTGGCCTTATCCTGGCAATCATCTAGCTGATCAGTTAATCAAACATCTAATTAAATTCGATTTTTGGCACATGTACTTCGCCGAACGGAAGCCTTATGATTTATATTTTTCCGGTTTTAAACCTTTGGCTCCTGTTAATTTAGCTCCAGTTAAATTGGCCCCACCTAGATCAGCTCTAGTTAAATTAGCAAACCTAAAGTCAGCTTCTTTTAAATTTGCAAAACTTAAATCGGTATTACTTAAATCGGCATTGCTTAAATCAACTCCAACTAGTTTGACCCCTATCAAGTTATCTGCTTGAACTACTTTTAGTATTTTGCCGTTAAAGTCTTTTATTTCAATCATTGTTTGGTTCCTTGTAATTGCAGTAGCATTATAATCATCGTTCAACAAATTACGGCAAAAGCATATGAAATGTTGGAAATATTTAAAAGTTGGGGCGATGGTGTCTCTATCCTTTGCTGTTTTTTCAAATCATCCAAAAATCCAGTATATGCTAAATAAAATAATGAAAAACAGCCAAAATTCGGTATCAGTGCCGAAGGTGGTATGTGGAATACGCTGGTTAATTTTGTTTCTCCAATTTTGCATATTCACCTCAATTGCATCCGCTTATTGCGCCTGCTTTAATTAATTCATCTTTGAAGAATAGGGCATTCCGATTCAATACTTCACAACGATAGGAGGTTACGGCAACATAGGTGTGATCTGATTCCCATCAGTCCAGACGCGTGCGCCGATGGTATTGCCAGACATAAGCGTCATATACTTCGACCGTCCCTGACAGTGTGGGCAAGCAATAATTTAATTTGGTCCAGATGACATAGAAAAAGCCCCAATTAAATTTTGGGTTTATGTTGATTTGAAGCTGAACGACCAGCATAAAACTTCATCATTTTGCTTCTTGGCCTTGCTCATCAACCTGCCAGCATTTTCCTATGATGCGCCTAGAAATAACTTCCAATCCTGTGAGTTTCCCACCAAAACCGCATCCTGTATCAATGCACACTAGGTATTCCAAATCCAATATTTCACCATTCATTTGTGGCGTATGCCCCAGAATAGCTGTTTTCCTAGATTTGTGCTTCCGGGGGCGATCATCCAGCGAGCGCCAAAGTGCGGTGTTTGAATCTATATCCATTAAATCCACATCGTAATCATAATTGGCATGAATAAAAAAATGCTGGTCGGTTTCATGGTAAAGGGGCAAACCCAGGAGAAAATCCTTATGCACTTGGGGAACTAAACTAAAATTTTTGGCACTGCCATAAGATTGTAAGGTTTCATTCCCACCGTTTTCCAGAAACCAACCCATCGTAGAAGGATCTGCATAAGCATTGATCATCATCTCTTCATGGTTACCCAAAATGCAAACCATATTGCACCGCTGCTTAAGGTCGATTAGGAATTGCAAAACCCCTTTACTGTCCGGCCCACGATTAATGTAATCACCCAAAAAAACAAGCATGTCTTCCGATTTAGGATTAATTAAATCGATGAGCCCGGCTAAAGCTTTAAAGTGACCATGAATATCCCCAATTGCAATGGTTCGATTGCGTGCGACTTGGTTGGTCTTTGATGCCATAACTTGAACTCCCGTGAATAATTTATTTGGCTAACACTTCGATAATTTCAATCGAAAGTAATTTGCCTGCCTATTTATTCGTGTTGTTTCATTTTTTATTTCCAATTACCTCATGTGGGGGGAAACTTAGAAATCAGGAAATTAATTTCCATAAAAAACGAATAACCTTCAAGCGTTAGTGTTTTTATCAATGGTGTAATAGCGATTTTATATGTAACCTTTCAATGAAAGCACTTCTTGACGAGAGTTGTCAGCCTTATGAGCCATCGCCTGCGCCGATGTTGGCTTACCCAGAAGGTGGGGAAGAATTCGAGTGGTCTTGCGATGCGTTAGAAGAACTGGAGGCTAAGGTAAATACGGAAGAAGTTATGGATGAATGTTAAGATGGCTTAACTGATTTTGAATCATTTTGACGAGTGAAGGTCCATATTCGCCACCCGGGGCGTTGGCAAGCTCGGTAGGTATGAAAAGGTTAGGTAACATTGCCTTATTTACCGGTTTACAGGAAAAAAACAAAATATACTGCCATTAAGGAAAGAGGTTTAAGATGAGATTTAAATGCCCTAAGTGTGACAATAAATTTTCTTACAGTTATAGTAGGTATGACATCATATCCTGTGATTTTTGCCATAAAAGTTTCAGAGGCATCCATTGCGAGGTGGATATGTTTGACTACTGTGCTCAACTCATACCACTTAACCCAAAATTTTGGTATAATTCATTTTTTGATGCTTCTTATGATCTCAATAACGGGGGCCCAAACTTTACCATCTGCCCAAAGTGTGGAGTTCCTATCCGTGGATTCCATGGATCAACCGCAAATGGCTGGTGGCCTAAAGTATGCACCCATTGCTGTAGCGAATTGCCAACAGAACCATATTTTGACGATCCTCCAGTCAACGATAAGGCCGACGATAAGGCTGAAGATAAGGTTGACGACAAGAATGACGACGATGATGACTACGATACCCTATTAGATCTCATAAAAAGGCTTTAGGGTGTACATGTATATTTTTGAAAGTGAAATAGGTGATATGATCCCTTCAGCCGATGGCAAGAACTCTGAATCATATCTGCGGGTGGAAAATGAGTGGTTCTAACGAAGACGATAACCTTGATGACGGTGAAGACGGCTATGGTGAAGACGAGGAAGATAATAAAATGAAGGCAGGTATGCCCCAAACGCCCCCTAGAGGTGTCCGACGAATCTGACCTATCTGGCAATTATTGCCCGTAAAAGTATTGATAATCCATATGGATTCTGAAAAATTATAAATTGCAAAAGTTTGGCCACCCCTATGGTGTCTGCGCTGTGGACTTTTTTGGAGTGCCAGGCCATTTTTTTCCTCTTCTAAGTCTTTAAGCCTATAACTCCAGTTAAATTAGCTCCTGTTAAATTAGCTCCTGTTAAATTAGCTCCTGTTAAATTAGCTCCTGTTAAATTAGCTCC
>JBDNHI010000174.1:0-9567 GCA_041694635.1 Gemmataceae bacterium
AGCGACGGTTTTTTTAGTTTGGATTGTGCCCCTGCAGCCAGGTTCCGTAGGTGATGAAGTAAGCTAGGGCCTTACCGTCGCTAACGCTTCCGGCTCCGTTTGAATCCTTTCCCCGAACCGTTTTGTTGGCCTTATCATTAAAGGTGCAACGATTCTATAGGGCAAAAACCCTATTTAAACTATGTTTAATATTGCTTATTTGTCGTTCTCTCGAATAATGTTCGCAAGGTATTTTGCCAATGCGGGAAATTCTTCCACCTTCCAACCAAACCATTTTACAGCTTCTGCAAAAATCTCTTTCTCCTTCTCTAAGTTGATTTCGCCAATCAACACCCTAGTCCTTAAAAATACAAAGTAAGTGTCAAGCGTATCGTAGGCGCAGTAGTCATTTATTTCCTGAAGTTTCCCTGCAAGGAACATAGGGTAAACATCCTGCCCCTTGACTTCCATTTTTCCTGGAAGGCCCAATCTTCGAGCCAATAAATTTAAGCCACCCTCGAGTCTACAAGCCCCTTGATTATTCAATAAATCTTGGATGTCGATATACCGAGAACGATATCTGCTGCGCTGCTCGCCCGAGAAATAAAACTTTGCAGATATACCTTGATCAAACGCAGCGAATTCTAAAAGTGGTAAATCAAAGCCTCTTCCATTGAAAGTTACCAATCTTGCTTGCTTGAATCTTTCAATACCTTGCCAAAACAAGTTGACCATTTCCTCGGGCCGATATTTGGGTTGATCTAGGCATGATAAGCCAATGGGCAGGAAATTGGAATCAAGCCTAAGGGTGCAAATAGCGATTGGTTTTTGAAAAGTGAGGGGAAGAAATTCAGAACCGGAAGAACTTTTCTCCCGCGCTTCAGCTTGCGCTTTTTCTATCGCTTGCTCGGGTGTCAAATCTTCATTAGGAAATTTTACCGCTTTAACCAACTTTCCATCCGGAATACTTTCGGTATCGAACACAATGTAGGCGGTGCTATCCGCTCTACTAGTCTTAATTTCTTTAGCAATGCTTGTTGATTCATCCATAATTTTCTTTCAATGATTAGAATTAGATACATAATAATTACCTGTAAATGTCTTTAGGTCAAGGGTGGTAGCAAGATTGATTAGGTGGGTAATTTATGAAACGAACTACCATTTTTTCTCCTTGCAGGAAATTCCGCTACACTCTTTGGAGGCAATGGGACTTCAGCAATCCAACTTTTGCAATGTTTATCGGCTTAAATCCCTCCACCGCAGATGAAATCCAAAACGACCCAACCGTTACCCGTTGTATCAATTATTCTATGCAATGGGGGTATGGCGCACTTTGTATGATGAATATTTTTGCCTTCCGAGCAACTCTTCCCTCCGTGATGAAAGATCATCCTAAACCTGTAGGTAAAGATAATAACCGCTTTCTCAGCGAAGTCGCTTGTAACGCTAACATTATTATTGCTGCTTGGGGAACTCACGCTAAACACTTAGGTAGACACCAAGAGGTAGTCGATCTTCTCAAAGGAAAGCTGCATTGCTTGCAAGAAACTAAATCAAGATACCCAAGCCATCCTTTATATCTTAAGAAAAGCTTGAAGCCACAATTGTATCTTGGAACACTTTTGGAATAGAAGTGAAAAGTTGGAAAGCCACAGGTCTAGTTTTCCGCAATTTTAAATTAAATTGAACAAGATTAATTGAATCTTACTGACCTTGATGGTTATCTCTTTATTAAAATAAACAAGGTTTTAAGGCCTTCCTGATTTTTCTTATGATTCTTTGATTATTTTCTCTGCTTATTTCTCCTATATTTGTCAACAACAAGGTATAACTACACTTGGTTTCTATTGTTGTAAAGGAATTTGTTTTTATGAGTGATAATTCTGAATCTGCTGCGCCTAAATCCAATAAAGCGGCTTTGCTTGTTGTTTTTTTGGTAATGTTTATTGATTTACTGGGCTTCGGAATCGTTCTGCCCTTGCTTCCCATTTATGGAAATGGTTTTGTAGATCAAGTTTTGCCCGCAGGATCTTCCAAGGTTTTAAGCGGTATCATCCTTGGGTTGCTCATGTCATCTTTTTCGATGATGCAATTTTTATTCGCACCCGCTTGGGGCAGGCTTTCTGATCAAACCGGAAGGCGGCCTATTTTGTTAATAGGCTTACTGGGTTCAGTATTTTTCTACTCTCTGTTTGGTTATGCTTCTACTTTGCCGACAGAATCTGCTGCGCTTGCACTCACCCTGTTGTTTGCATCTCGCATAGGAGCTGGAATTTGTGGAGCTACCATAGGCACAGCCCAAGCGGTGATTGCGGATTGTACCTCGAAAGAAAATCGAAGCAGGGGAATGGCCCTGATAGGCGCAGCGTTTGGGATTGGCTTTACTTTTGGGCCCTTGGTAGGATTTGGAGCCTTGACTTTTTTCCCTAATTATCCTGGAGCAACAGGCTACATTGCTGCTGGTCTATCATTAATTGCTTTTACAATTGGCGTTATTAAAATGCCTGAAACAAGAGTTGCGGGTGGCCATTTAGCAAATCGAAAAATCTTCGATTTCCCCGCTTTTAAATCTGTGCTTGCAACACCTGCCCTTGGGCCGATTATCTTTGTTTTCTTTCTCGCTACGGTTGGATTCGGAGCTTTTGAATCGACGCTTGCAATGATAAATCAAGATGTATTGCAATTCGAAAGATCACGAAACTTTCTGCTTTTCACTTATGTAGGTTTTGTGCTAACTGTTGCAAATGGCGTCTATCGGCCGCTGTCGCGAAAGCTGTCGGAATATTTTTTCTTGTATGCAGGAATTATTCTGATGGGAACAGGGGTAACCAGTTTAGGCGGAATAACATTGCTTGCGAAAAACGGCTGGGCACCAGATGCTATTCTTCCCTATATGATGTCAAGCCTAACAATTTCGGTAATAGGATTTGCATTTTTAACTCCAAGTGCTCAGGCATTGGTTTCGAAGCGAGCTGATCCGAATAGGCAGGGAGAAATATTGGGTGTGAATCAGTCTTGCTCTTCCCTAGCAAGAATACTAGGACCGATTTTTGGCCTTACGCTCTATAAAGTTGATCCGATGATGCCTTTTCTTTTTGGTGGCATAATCGTGTTAGCAATGCTGCCTTTGGTTTCTCGTGTCCGTAAGTTTCATAGTGCATAATTTTTATAAAACCTTTTATTCTACGGTGAAAAGAAGACGGTATAAACTTGATAAAAATAGCAATCTAAGAATTCTTGTGCAAGCAGATAAAATCCCTCAGTCTGCAAGATTAAAAAAGCAAAGTTATAGTCGGTATTGAATCAACTGAACTTGAGTCGGGTGAAAAGCGAAAGCTATATAAACAAAACCACCTGCAATATCGCAACAACATTCCTTTAAGGTAAGATTATGAAAATATTAAGCCTCTTCCTTACTGCACTAGTTGGCAGCGCTCTTATAGTTGCCATCGTAGTTGCTGCAGATAAAACTTCGGTACAATGGCCGCAAGCTGCTGGGCCAAACGGGAACTGGCATTATGCAGTTGCCGATGCGCCCACCCATTGGAGCGTTGCACGGGATGAGAATATTGGCTGGCGAACCAAGCTGCCAAACGCAGGGCAGGGAGGAATTGCAATCGCAGCAGATAAGCTTTTTCTTACCACCTTTATCGAGCAAGATGATAAAGCCAAGCGTCAAAGCAATAGCATTCTTGGCCATGCATTTGATCGAGCTACGGGAAAAGCACTATGGTCTGTAAACCTTAAAGCAGGCCGAGTCAGCCCTCAACTGTATGCATTCAGCGATTCGACTTCTTGGACTCCGATTTGCGATGAAAAGTATGTATGGTTCTTTAATGCATCAGGTGAGATGGGCTGCTGGGATCATCAAGGGAAAGAGGTTTGGCGCCGTAGTTTTCGTACCCAACCCGATAAATATCCCTTTAACCGTCAGAGTGAACCGATCTTATATGAAGATTTAATCATCACGGTAGAACCTATTGCGAAAGATGCCCCGGGCTATGATGAGAAAAAAGATGACTGGAATTACTTGCATGCGATTGATCGATTTACTGGGAAGGTGCGCTGGATTGCAGAAGATTCGTGCACTTTTTATTGCACACCCTGCTTTGGGCACCTGCCTGATGGCCGACCTGCCATTGTTCAAGGGAGGGGTGGCCCCCATGGGGTTCCCGAAAAGCCAATCGGCCTCAGCATGACAAGCTTGGCAAAAGGTGAGGAAGGTAAAACCATCTGGCGATTCACGCCCGAGGCAAAACCCGGCGCACCCCTTGATGGTACAACTTGGATGGCGCTATACACCAACATTTGGGATTCTAAATATGTTTATTGGTTTCGTAATGCCCCCGAAGAGACTCATATCGTTCTTGATAGTGCCACAGGGAAATTGGTTCGTGAACAATCACTGGTGAAATCGGTAGATGTTAGGGTGTGGAGCAATGAAAAGAGGGATTATGAAATTAAAGAGAATATTAGCCTAAGGGAAGTTGCGGACCCTGCGTTCCCCCTAAAAGCAGGAGAGGTGCTTCATGTATTGCCCCAATGGCATACGAATGCCACTGCCAACGGTTGGCATTGGTTTGTCTGTTCAACAAATAATCGCCGTAATGGTTATGCACCGAAAGGCCATAGTGGCCCGCCTAACAGTCTTGGGCGGGTTCATTCTGAAAGTGGGAAAGTGGAATATTTACAACTACCAGTCGGGGTTGACCGCAAAACGGGAGAAGCAGATCAATTCATTTATAATCGCGCATTGAAGACTAAAACCGTTGATAACCAAGGGCGTGAAATTGCTGATGAAGAACGCTCGCGAACCGATGGTTGGCAGGTAAATGCCTTCTTCCCCACCCCCATCGTACTTGGAGATAAACTTTACATTACCACCATGCTGGGGATTACTTATGTGATCGATACCAAGGCAAAAGTGCTAGACCAGAAAGCAATTATAGCGGTGAATGATCTTGGCCCACTGGGTGACACTTGGAGCTTAAGTGGCCCTTCGTATGCAAAGGGAATGTTGTATCACCGCAGCGCCAAGGAATTGGTTGCTATCGAAAAGAAGTAAGTTTGATTATTAAAACGGAGATCGAAAGATGATGAAGTATCAAATCTTAGTCGTGCTTGTAATGCTGACAAGGCTTTGCATAGTTAATGCAGCGGAAAGCGGACTTGTGATCGAGGGCAAGAATGGAATAGGCAAAGGCCAGCATATTGTTTTTATAACGGGAGAGGAGTATTACCGATCCGAAGAAGGGATGAGTATGTTTGCCAAAATCCTTTCCCACCATCATGGATATAAATGCACCGTGCTCTTCGCAATGGATTCTATAACCGGTTTTATTAATGCCAACAAGGCGAATAACATCCCCGGATTGGAGGCCCTTAAAAGCGCAGACCTAATGGTGGTGTTTGCCCGCTTTCGTGAACTGCCTGATGCAGATATGAAGCATATTGTTGATTATGTCAATGCGGGGAAACCTGTTCTGGGTATTCGTAATGCCACCCATGCGTTTCGTTATTCTGCCAATAGCACCAGCCCCTACAAGAATTGGGATTTTCAAAGCAAGGCTTGGCCGGGTGGGTTTGGCCAACAGATTCTGGGCGACACTTGGATAGCCCACTTTGGCAAATTCCAGAAGGAAGCCACCTTAGCGACCGTGGTAAGCAATCAAAAAAATCATCCTGCTCTTCGTGGTGTCGCAGATACTATTTTTTGTCATACCGATGTCAACTCGGTTGAACGCCTAAGCCCGAATGATAGGGTGTTGATGCAGGGGCAGGTTCTATCTGGCCTTAATCCGATGGACCCACCGGTAACGGACAAGCGCAAAGGTGTTTGTATGCCTTTTGCTTGGTTTAAAACCTATACTGCGCCATCGGGCAAAGAGGGCAACTCTTTCACGACGACAGCGGGTGCATCTTTGGATTGGCAGAGCGAAGATCTCAGACGGTTGATGGTCAACGCAATCTATTGCCTGACCGGGCATGAAAAAGATATTCCCGATAAATCAAATGTCAACTTCGTGGATGAATATAAACCAAACCCTACGGGCGCTCTATCTAACGAAGCTTGGAATGCCTTGAAACTAACGCCCGCATCCTTCGGACCTAGGCAAGCAAACGATGCGAAGCCATAGGCAAACTAAATATAATGGATGAATCCTCATTCAATTTGATTTGTATTAATACCGCCACTCAGGATTTTATTGATCTCCATCAAAGCCTGCTTCAGTCGTTCTTCTGGAGTGCCTATCACCAAGATGAACCTTCGTTTTGATTTGACTAATTCATCAATAAAAACCTGATTCATCCAATCACGAATAAGTTCCCCATCTCTTACGCCATCCGGTTTAAAAGGCGTTGCAATATCCGTCAAAATTACCAAATCTGGACAGCGGTGACACCTCGCAATAGCTTCCACCTCTGGTGACCGATCCTTCAGATAACGCCTATGCCAGATAGCGGTTGCAAAGGCATCGGTATCGCAAATCAACACACGATTGGCAACCCTTGCAGCGGCATTTTCCAACCTGCATTGCTCCGTTGCGATGGTGATAAAATCGGAAGTAGACCAATCATCATTGGTGCCTTCCCTAATTTTTCTTTCGTTGTAGGATCTGCCAAATTCAGGAACCCAGTTGGTTTCCAACCTCCGAGCCAAATCTCTGGAAAGCGTTGTTTTACCAGTAGATTCAGCACCTGCCATCACAACCCTTATTGCATAATACCCTTTTACTGGCGGTTCCAAAAATTCCCAGTGCAACCACGGATTGCCTCGAACCTTCGTGCCACTGATGGGAACATTCAGTCTATTTTTATCGACAAGAATATGCATGCTTCCGAGAATTCCTGCAAACGGGACTCCATAATCTTCAGAGGTGAAAACAACACCGGGAACAAACCCCAACCATTTCTTTACCATTTGTGCCCATATTGCGGAATCGAGCGGGTCATAAATATCATCAATGACTTTGATGATGGCATTGGGGTGCAACTCTTGAAGCCATTCTTTCCGAAGTTTTCCTTCGGGTACTTCATCACTTTTTTGGCATACAATAATATGAACAACATTATTATCAACAGAGGCAGAATCGATTAAAAACTTATGCCCGCAATGCGGCGGATAAAACTTCCCAATCACTAAAGCATTTTTAGACATAAACTTTATCTCTTATTGCAGGAAGATTTTTTCTCCAGGAATGCCATCCTATAAAACACATCGAAAGATAAATGAGATAAAGTGCAGATAAAAGAAACATGCCACGATAAATTCCTAGGCCTATTGTCAGTACATCCACAAGAATCCAAACAGGCCAAGATTGAATGAACTTTCTATTGAGCAACCATTGTGCAATCAAACTAAGCGAGGTAACCCATGCATCCACCAAGGGTGCTGAGCCGTTAAGGCCAATCAACATCGCCCATAGTGCAGCAGTAAAAGGAAAAACCAAAACAAAAAGAATGGTGCCTTCTTTTTTTGAGACATTTGCAACCTTGAGGCCACCTTGATCTGTACCTTGATAAAGCCATTGAATCCAACCGTGGATGTTCAATGCGATGAAAATAACTTGGAGGATGGCTTCGCCAAAAAGTCGCTGCTGCAGAAACAAAAAAAGAAAACACGCGCAGCTCAATATCCCCCATGGGAAATTCCAGATATTTCTGCAAACCACCAACCATACACAAACAATACCACTGAGGAAGCCTGAAAGTTCCCAGGGAGAAAAAGTTTCAAGTATTGTGGTTACAATTTGATTCCAAAATAAAAACAGATCCATTTTGGTTCCATTAAAGAAAAGAAGATAACTATTTATTCTAAAGAAAAACGAGGATAATAAGAAACTAATTGATGATGAATTAGCATAAAATTTAAACTAACTATTTAGAAATCTGCTTTAATTTAACCTATTTTTAAACTTACAATAGGATTACGATAAGTAAACACGATTATAAATTTTACGGGCCTTCCTTTATGTCTAATAATTTTACCTTTTTGACTTTTCGGTCGATGCTTGTAGTTTCTTTGTTATTTATTTTCTCTGAACCCGTTTTTGCAAATGATGTCCGTTTAGAATTCTTTGAAAAGAAGATTCGCCCGATTTTGGTCGCACATTGTTATGAATGCCATTCTGCTGAATCCTCAGGCAAGGGAAAACTTAAAGGTGGACTTGCACTTGACACCCGAAAAGGTTTGTTAAAGGGTGGAGAAAACGGTGCTTCCATTATTCCGGGTAAACCCTCAGATAGCATGTTGATTAAAGCACTTAAATACTCGGGGCATGAAATGCCACCCACTCAAAAACTTCCACCTATGGTGATTGCAGATTTTGAAAAATGGATTAGAGATGGGGCCTTTGATCCACGCGAAGGCGAAGTTTTGATCAAGAAGCAGGGTCTTTCGATTGAAGAGGGGAAAAAGTTTTGGTCATTTATCCTACCTAAAAAAACAGAGCAACCCCAAGTTCGTCAGACTGATTGGCCATCTGACCCCATAGATTTTTTTGTGCTTGCGAAAATGGAAAATCAAAAGCTTGCACCATCCCGTGGTGCGGTAGGAAACACCTTGGTTAGGAGGTTGTATTACGATCTGACGGGACTGCCTCCGACAGAATCTCAATATGCAAGCTTCCTCAGGGATTTTTCTGCTGATCCAGAAAAGGCAAAGTTGGCACTGGTGGATGCATTGCTTTCATCACAGCACTTTGGAGAAAAATGGGGAAGGCATTGGCTTGATGTAGCGCGTTATGCTGATAGTAATGGCAAAGATCGAAACATATATTATTTTCACGCTTGGCGTTATCGTGACTATGTAATCGATTCTTTTAATCGGGACATTCCTTTTGATCAATTTGTAAGAGAGCAAATTGCAGGGGACCTGCTACCTGCTAAATCGCAGGAAGAGCATGATCGGAATTTAATTGCCACCGGTTTTCTATCTTTGGGTTCGAAGTCTTTCGAAGAATCAAAACCAGAAGTGTTTCGCATGGATGTGATCGATGAGCAGATTGAACTTGTAAGCCGATCAGTGCTTGGGTTGTCTGTTGGTTGCGCCCGTTGCCATAATCATAAATTCGATGCCATTCCCACGGCTGATTACTATGCATTAGCAGGAATTTTTCGTAGCACACAACCTTTGTATGGTTACTCACCCAAGGGTATCAAGGCCACTGCTTTTACTCACACCGAACTTCAGGCGATCGGGCCAGATGCGGAAAAATTAGGCCCTGCAGGACTTGCATATTTTGTAAAGCTGCAGGAACTTACCTTGGCACAGAATATTTCTCGCTCAGACCGCTACGGAATTGTCCGCCGTTTGTCTGCTGCCAAAATTGACATCAAGAAACCAAATTCTGATAAGGCCAGACTTGACGCCGAAATCGCCAAAATGGAACTTGAAATTAAAGACCGGGATGCAAAGGTCAAGGGTAATGAAACTGCATTGCAAATTGCAATGGATAATCCCCCCCCAATGCCTAGCTGGGCGATGGGTGTACGCGAGCGGGAAAAAATTGAAGACTGCAAAATCCATATCCGGGGCGAAACTACCAACCTTGGAGAACTCGTGCCTAGGGGCACTTTACAGGTAAT
>JBDNHI010000175.1:0-5056 GCA_041694635.1 Gemmataceae bacterium
CGGCATCGCCACGATCGAGGCGGCGGTCCCCGTTGTTGTGAACGGGGCAATTGCGATCGATGCGACAATCGCAATTGCAACTGGCCCTCTGGGCGGCGTACCCGGCAATGTCATAGCCATGACCGTAACGAACTCTGGTGGTGGTGCGGGTAATTTTAGGCCAATAAACCCAGATGGGCTCGGCATAAATGCGGAAACTCTAAAACCTGATTTTGCAGGTGGACTGGCTGGTCAGTTTAACCTTGTCGTGGACGGCAATGGCCAGATTGTATTGGTTCCTGTAAGGGCAGGAACACATCCTAATGTTCCTACAGGTTTAACCTTGGAACAAGCAGTCCAGATGTATCCTCTATAAGGCAGTGCGACATGACTTTGGAGAATATTCCGACAATTACAACCGTCTTGCGTATCGGCGGACATGAGTTTAATCCTGATGAACTCACTTCATTGGTTGGCATTGAGCCTACTAAAATATGGTATCAAAAACACGAATGGATTAAGTTGAGTCACCCTTACTTCAATACAATTTCATGGGTGTATGAACTGAAAAAACAAAGAAAATGGAGTCTGGGCGAAGCTATCGACGAAATACTAGATGTCTTTTGGAAAAAGAAAGACGAAATAAATCTATTTCTTTTGGAAAACCGTTTGGGAATGGAAATCCGTTGCAGGCCATACGGCGATGCCTCTACGATTGAGTACATTATTCAGCCGGAAGTATTGAGGAAAATGGCTTTTTTTGGTGCGTCTCTGTCTCTAGCGGTCTACAAGGATGAATTGTGAGTGTAGAAACAATACCACGAACCGGTTGCGCGAGGTAGGACAAATGGCGATCATTATTCCCGGCAAACCGAAAACCCAACGCAAGCGGAGATCTTAGCTGAACTGGCCCGGCTACGGGGCGTTTTTAGATTGGAGTGAAAATGGACACAAACAAATTTTGGAATCTGTATGGCTCCAAAAGCCAGAAAAAACTCGGTGAAGAAGACGAGGGCACGGATTGGGAATCGATAACTTGTCCCATCGACGAGGGGCATCTGCGAGGTGGGAAACGGCTCACGAATCTGAGCGTAATACTCCCCGGAAGCTCGGTCAATAGTTTTGTGTGGACCTGGGCTAGCCAATGTCTTATTCAAGACCATGTTCTCGATTCCTTTCGCTCCCACGGTTTAACCGGCTTTGATGTCAAACCGTGCAAGGCCAGGTTCAAAAAAGACATTGGCAAGCAACCCCCTAATCTGTGGGAGTTGATCGTGACCGGTTGGGCGGGAATGGCCCCGCCCGAATCGGGGGTCAAGCTCGTAGAGTATTGCGAGGGATGTAAACACATGGTTTACTCAATGTTTACCGAGGCAGAGAAGCTTATTGACGCAAAACAATGGGACGGCAGCGATTTCTTTATGGTTTGGCCGCTACCGAGGTTTGTGTTCATAACGGATCGTGCTGCCGAAATCATACAAAAGGCAAGCTGGAAAGATTCGCAGATTCTGTCCTTGGCAGACCTGCAGGCCAGGGCACTGAAACAGAGGAAATATGTTGGCGACATACTAAGCCCTGGCCGCTTGTCTTATGTGATGCAGGATGATCGTGCAAGGCAATTAGGATGTCCCTTGGGGATATATTGATCTTCGATATCCGTCGGGTAGGAAACATTGGCATTCACGCCCAACTGGCAGGAAAGCTTCACCACCGTCAGCGGTTCCGCCACTTCGCTCATCAAGGGCAACGCCAATTCCGAATCGACTTCCCGGGGATCAGGAGCGAATGCCAAGATAAAGCTTGTCAGCGGTGGGCGGTCCCCGTTGTTGTGAACGGCGTACCCGGCAATGTCATAGCCATGACCGTAACGAACTCTGGTGGGTCAGGAGGCGTGAACCCAGCCAACTTTGGGATTCGCCCAATTTGGGACGACATTGATAAGATAGAACATATCTTTTCGGTGAAACATAATCTGGTGGGTCGGATAGGTTTAACGCAGGAACAGATAATGGATTATGCCAACGCATCTGTTGTTAGAGGTGTTACTTCTTCATTGCCCGACCCTGCTGGAATTTATGAATTCTCTACCACGATTAACGGTCACACTGTAAAGATCACTGGCACGATGGTGAACGGAGAATGGCGGTACGGAAGTATGTGGATCCCAATCCCATGAGGTGGAAACCGTTCACTTACCGGAGATCGCTTGATTGTGACGAATTTTTGAGTTGCGAGCCTAAATAAATAGTCTGTGCAAACCTTTGGCCGCTTAGAAATTTTTGAAATTGGCATCCTAGTCTGTGATCGGTTACTATTGAGGCGAACTATGGACGATAAACAATTCCTAGAAACACTGTATAAAAGAGAGACCGCCGAGCCTGAAAATATCGACTTGCTAATCAAATTGGGTCGAATATACTTTGTGCCCTTTTATGAAATTAAGCAAGCGCTGTTTTATCTCGACAAGGTTTTGACACTTGATCCCAAAAACACAGAGGCTCGGTTCTGGGTAGCAAAATGCATGTATCATTACTATTGCGATTTTGCCCGAGCTAAGACTGTTCTTGAAGAGGCATTGGCTATTAATCCGATTCTTCCGGAGTGCCTGAGCCTACTTGCCTCCGTTTTGGGTGATTTGGATGGGCCAATTGAACAACGTATTAAACTGCTCAATGAGGCTGTTAGACTTGCACCTGATTGGACTAGTCCCCGACGAAGTCTAGCGTTGTTGCTAATTAAAAAGGGGCAGCTTTCCGAAGCCGAGAGATTATTGTTAGATGGATTGGAGTTACTCAAGCCGCAAGAGACGATTAACGACCCCCTTGATGCATACTATGAAAGTGCGGTTACTGGAAGGAACTCGCCTGATATTCGCATGAAGTTTGAGTCTCTTATTGAGAAAAGTAGGGAGAAATAAATGTCCATTATGTCTACAAAACGATGGTGTGGAAGGGTTTGAAGCCTACTTTGAGCAACTGCGACAGGCCTTCCCAAATACCAGGGTCGTATATCAAGGGCACGGGTGCTGATGCCGTACAAAGGGCCGTGATCGTACTCGAACGGCCATGATGCCTAATCGGAGGTACGCAGAAATGAGGATTCCAAATGCCTATACAAGTTTATCTTTGCATTGAGGAGCAAAGGTTGATCCTGCTCCCAAACGAAGAGGCCATTAATATCTGTTCGATCAAGCAAGGAATCCTATTCATCTTGGCAAAATGGAGCGGTGCATCACAACTGGCGTTCCTAGCACTTAGCAAAGCACTGGTTTCTTTGCCCGCCCTCGATGGCTTGTACTTGTATGTCGCTGACACGGACAGCGAAAACACCCAAACACTTCTCTCGGAACTTGGATATGGCCCTGCCGGTGCTGGAGAAACATACTGGTTGCTCGAAGGTCAAATTCAACATAAAGTTTGGGCTACCTTGAGTAGTCGTTGTCGGTACTTCAAGACTACACCCAGCACATCTTACCGGCGAGTGGCCGGCTACCTTGAGGCTGCGCACCAGTTCTTGCAAAATATGTTGGGAGGGCAATGACCATGACTCTTCCATACGAAGAAGGGACTTGGTTTGCCGTTCCGTTCCGTTACGGCAAGGGGGCTATGGCACGGGGGTTGTTGCGAGGCATTCGCCAGACGGAAGTATTGTGCTTGCTTATTTGTTTGGTCCAAAGCGGCATGAAGTTCCGAGTCTGGCCGAAGCCAGTAAGGTGACCCGGAAGGATGCGCTCAAGGTTATTATGGTTGGCGCTCTTGGCTTTATCGAGGGCAGTTGGCCGATTATCGGCAAATCCGATTCTTGGAAGCGGAAGGAATGGCCAATGCCCAAGTTTGTGCGCCGAGATGACATTAGCCGAACAGCTTGGTTAGTGACCTACGACGAAAATAACCCCAATCAGGTGGTTACTGAAGAATGTGTTTCCTTTGACATAACAGGTTATGAGCGGGACGCTTTGAGTGGGGCAGTTGAGATTGTCTTAACTAGGTTGCTTTCCTGAAAGATGCACCTTGCTTTCGGTTTCGGGCACATTATACTTACTGCAGATGGAGAGAAGAAAAGGGGTCAGGAACGAATGTTTAGATAAAGCTTGTCAGCAGTTGGCGGTGCCCGTTGTTGTGAACGGCGCAATTGTGATCGATGCGACAATCGCAATTGCAACTGGCCCTCTGGGCGGCACACCCGGCAATGTCATAGCCATGACCGTAACGAACTCTGGTGGGTCAGGAGGCGTGAACCCAGCCAACTTCGTTGGTGCACAAGCGATCACCCCACCCCACCTGCCTGCCGGAACCTACTGCGCCATCGTCGTCGATGGGAAGGTCTATGTGGCCCGGATGCACACCACCTGCTGGGAACTTGCGGATAAGTCGGTGAACATTCAGTTCTACGGGTCTGCGCAAATCGATGCTGCTGGCACCGTGGGGAGACTCTTTCAATGAGCGAGGCGAAAAAGTTGGACATCCTCAGATTCTTGGCGCTATCGGGCCGAAAACTTGCGGACTATGCCGAGGCATTCCTGACGGCGGATGTGCCTGTCATTAGGTTGCCGGCCGCCGAGGCGCTTGTGGCCGCCCTTCCGTCGTTGGACGAAGAGCACCTCATCTATGCGTTGGAACTGGCGATGATGGCGGGGCCCGAGGGGTTCCTCGATCACTTGCTTGCGTACCTAACGCACCCCCGGGCTTCCGTCTGCTGCACGGCTTATCGGCTCTTATCGGATGCCCCGCAGGTCTTATTGCCGGCCGACTTCCTGAGGAAGCTTGCGGCCATCCCCATCGTCGAGTTGTCTACTGACGACCTTATCACTGGCGAGAAACGGGCGGTCGGGACGAACGCTGAGTTTGTGCGGAGCCTGATTAATAAATTCGCCTGATACTCACGCGGCCTTTCATGAGGGCTGTCTCAATGCGTCGGGGGAGACCGCCCCGAGTTGGGGTTGCCCGTTATCTAAGTTAGAATAACTCTGAGTTGTTGCTTGCATTTGGCCGTGCGAGAGTTACGCTCGGTGCAACCTGATTGAAGCGATGCGCCAACCTGAGTTGAAAACGCGGTTTCCAGCGAGTTGGTTTGAATC
>JBDNHI010000176.1:0-30177 GCA_041694635.1 Gemmataceae bacterium
GAAGATGTCGCTGGGCTTTGGGGCATCTGGGTGGGCTTTGGGGCTGCTCTCTGCGGGGATTTTACGCTGTGGGGATTGTGCTCCCACAACCCAGGGGCTTTGAGGTTTCTCATTACTATTGCAGCGGTAAAGAAGAAACATAGTCGGCGAATTCGATTCCTTACAAATATTTATATCCCCTTTATTTATATCCAGCCTTATGTTTTGACACGAATGTGATTAACAATTACAATTCATAAAGAGGATGCTTCAATGTTTAATTCGGGTAGAAGGGAATTTCTGCGCGTAGGTTCACTTCCCTTACTAGGGTTGGGTTTACCCCAATTGCTAAAAGCAAGAGAATTCAAATCAGGCGAAAAGCAAACTTCTCGAACCCTTGGTAAAGCTAATGCTTGCATCGTACTTTTTATGTGGGGCGGCCCAGCTCAACAAGATACTTGGGATATGAAGCCCGATTCCCCCGTTGAATATCGTGGCGAATTCAAACCCATCGCATCCAATGTCCCCGGCATTCAAGTTTGTGAACACCTGCCAAAGCTTGCTATGCGAATGAATAAGCTGGCGCAAATTCGCTCGATGACCCATAACGATGTCGATCATACTTCCGCAACCCATTTTATGCTAACCGGAAAAGATAGGCCAACTCGGTCTGCCCCGATTAATGAAGATTGGCCTAACTATGGCGCAATGCTTTCCTACCTAGGTAGGGGAAAAGGGCCTTTGCCACCGTATGTTTCGATGATGCCTGTAGTCCCTAATGGTTCGCCAAGGTTTGTGGAATCTTCCCACGGGCAGGGTGCAGGCTGGTTGGGTTCCCGCTTTAATCCGATGCGTATTGATGATGATGCATCAAAGCCCGATTACAAAGTTGGTGAATTCGATTTACGCTTGGATCTACCTGCATCAAGAATTGAAGACCGCAGAGGTCTGCAGAAATCCATTGAAAGCCAATTTAACAAACTCGAATCTATTCAAAGCGCTCAATCGCTTGGCAGCCATTACCAACGCGCCTATGATCTTTTAGCATCGCCTAAAGCAAAAGCAGCTTTCGACCTTTCCAAAGAACCCATCGCCCTGCGAGAACGCTATGGCATGAATCTCCATGGGCAAAGTGTTTTACAAGCACGCAGGTTGATTGAAGCAGGCGTTCCCCTGGTTACAGTATTTTGGCCCAACGATGGCATCACTAATGTCAGCGTTTATTGGGATACGCACCAGCGTAATTTTATCGACCTTAGGGAAAGACTTTGCCCAGTCACCGATATGGCATTTTCTGCATTACTCGACGATCTTGAACAACGCGGAATGTTGGATGATACCTTAATATTATGGACGGGCGAAATGGGCAGAACCCCCCGAGTAGGGCAATCCGTTGTGGGTGGGGCAGGCGCGGGAAAAGATGGCAGGGATCATTGGGCCAATTGCTTTACCTCTATTCTTGCTGGGGGCGGTATCAAGGGTGGCATCGTTCACGGCAGCAGCGATCGCTATGCAGCCTACCCCTCATTAAACCCAACCAAACCGGCAGACCTTGCTGCAACCATTTACCATTCCTTGGGAATAAATCCACACCATCAAATTATCGATAAGTTTAACCGCCCGGTGTCGTTGACCGAAGGCGAAGTCATCTCGCAATTACTCTAGTGCGATAAACGATTTAAGATTTAATGCGGTTTTGTTTGGTATTACTTAGTAAAAGAAGCTGATTAAAAGTAGTAACCTTTATAACTAGATCATTAAAGCTAAACAGATTAGCCCGATGGGGCGATTTAAGCTGATATTTTCTAAAATACTCATTAAACTTCAATCTTTCCGATTTTAGATTCGTCTTTATGGGTAAGTGATACCTTCTCTCTGGAGTCTTTTATGAGAAATACTATTTTCTGTTCCCTCTTTATGTTGGTGAATTCCGTAGCAATAGCAGGGGAAATAGGCTTTATCGAAGAGTTCAGCTTGGCTAAAGACCGGGCGGAAGTTCTTAAAAAACTCATCCCAGGAACCGAAGAGTATTACTACTACTATGGGTTGCATTATTTAAATACTGCGCAATCAGAAAAAATTGAAGCTTTAATCAAGCCTTGGCTCGAAAGATTTGGTCAAACGCCAAGGTTGACGGAAATTCAAACCCGCAGGGCGCTATTAACCTACGATGCAGACGCAAAGAAAAGCCTAGACTACTTACGCAATCACCTTGGTTTAAATTTTAATCATCAAAAAGAAACCGTGGGCGCGATTCCTAACTTGCCCACCGCAATCGACTCTAAAAGGATTTCGCAAGAAACCCTTTTGGCTGAATCGTTAACTCGTTGGCAGAATTTAGAAAACTTTGAAGATAGCGCACTGGATTGGCTCGATGCATCGAAGTTAGATGCGCAGAAATTGCGCAATTATATTCAACGCTTAAAAAGGCCCGATGTTGCAAACCTTACCACCCTCTTAGAGCAAGATTTTAAAAATCCCAACCCTGTACCCTTTGGTGCTTATCCCATCCATCTTCAGTTGACTTTAATTCAGTTGGAAGAAATGCAGAAGGCTAGGCCAGAGTTATTGAATCAAAGCGCGTTTGTGAATAGCTGGATCAGTCATCTGCAACCCGGTGCAGATTCTGATTGGAAGAGAAACCCAAAAGAGGCAGAGAAGTATTTAGACCGTTTGCATAACTTTGTAACAACATTAGCGCCTGTTCATAATTCCTTAAAGGCGCATATTTTGTACCATCGACTGGCGCTGGATAGATCGAGGGGGATATACAATCACGACCGATTTATGTTGTATTTGAGTCTGCCCCGTCAGCAAGCATATATGGCCAAGGTGATGCTAGAAAAAGAAGAGAACAACAGATTTCCAGCGCAACTAGGGTCAGATTTTTCTGCATACACCTTGTTGCCAAGAATCGATTTTGATGAACCATTAGTCCGAAGTTATTTAAAACACTTTTTTCTAGATATGAATTCTGCAAAAGAATTTGAGCCCTATATTAATGATGTCTATCTAAGGCATTTATTTGCGGAAACTAAAATAGAAAACGGCTTAGGCGATGTAGAGCAATGGGCGTCGCAGTTACCGCCCGAGAAATTCAAAGAGATTCGAGAACGAATCGATATCGAGTTTTCGTATGCAAGCAAGACCGATTATGCTGCAGATGAACCAGTAGCCTTAGACTTGCACATAAAAAATGTGCCTTCTCTTTTGGTGAAGGTGTTTGAAATCAACACCCTGAACTTTTATAAAACACAACTTCAGGAAATAGAAACCAACATCAACCTAGATGGCTTGGTAGCCAATTCAGAAAAGACAACGGTTTTAAATGATGGGCCGTTTAAAAGGGTGACAAAGCGCTTTGAATTTCCGGAACTTAATAAAAAAGGTGTCTACATCATCGATTTTATTGGTGCGGGAAAAAGTAGCAGAGCCCTTATTCATAAGGGTAAACTCCGCACCCTTAGCACCACCGGGCCTAATGGCCAAGTTCTTACCATTCTTGATGAAACCAAAAAAGTCATCAAGGATGCTGTGGTTTGGCTAGGTGGCCAAGAATATAAAGCAGAAAAAGATGGAACCATTACCCTACCTTATAGCAATGGCCCAGGGAACAGGGCTGTGGTTATTTCTCATCAAGGTTTTTCTTCATTAGACCGGATTAATCACCGCGCTGAATCTTACGAATTGCAAGCCGGATTTCACATCGACCGAGAATCAATGCTTTCGTTAAAAACAACTCAGGTGATGATTCGCCCTTCGTTGCGATTAAACGGCTTTCCCGTTTCGATCAAGATGCTTGAAGAGGTAAGGTTGCTGATAACCTCAACCGATTTATCGGGAATAGCAAGCACCGCAGAAGTTGCAGATTTTAAGCTGTTTGAAGATCGAGAATCATTTCATGAAATTCGAGTTCCTGCACGGTTATCTAATTTAAATGTAACTCTTGTAGCCAAGGTTAAGAACCTAAGTTTGGGAAAATCAGTTGATTTAGCAGCATCATACGGTATTCAAATTAATCAAATCGATCGATCCGAGAAAATTGAAGACCTTCATTTTGCAAAGTTTGGAAACGACTATGTGATTGAATTATTAGGCCGTACTGGCGAATCAAAAATTGATCGCTCGGTAAATGTGTCTATTAAACATCGAGATTTTAAAACACCTATCCAGTTTTCTTTAAAGACTGATAAACAGGGGAGAATCAACCTTGGGCCCTTGCTGGATATATTTTCAGTGACCGCAACGGGGCCTGAAGCGACCAGCCATAATTGGATTTTAAATTCAGACAATCATACCTTTAGGCAACTGATTCATAGTAAGCAGGGAGAAACTATTTCGGTTCCGCATATGGGAACTGGGGTCGTGGTGCAGCGTTTTGATTATGCTTTATTTGAATTATCCGGAAGCACGAATCGAAAAGATTTTTTTGCATCTTTATCGATAAAAGAAGGGATGCTAGAAATCAGCGGATTGGTGGCGGGGGACTATGATTTATGGCTTAAAAGAACGAGTGAAAAAATTCGTATCCGCGTAGTGGAAGGTGTGATTGAATCTGGATTTCTATTAGGAAATGTAAGGCAATTAAGGTTGCCCGAACTTAACCCTGTACAAATTCAAAGCGTAGAAACAAATGATAAAGAAATGGTGATAAAGTTAAATAGGTTTTCAAAGGTATCGAGGTTGCACTTGTTTGCAACACGGTACCAACCTGAGTTTTCAGCGTACCAAAACCTAGGTAAAATCCGCGAACCCGGCCTTGATGGTATTATTCCGGGGTATTCGGAATCTGTCTACCTTGCGGGTAGGAATATTGGTGATGAGTACCGTTATGTTTTAGATAGGAAAGGTCAGAAAAAATACCCAGGCAATATGCTCGAAAGGCCTATGCTTTTACTTAACCCTTGGGCGATTCGCTCGACCCAAACAGGCGAACAAGCTGCCGTTGGTGCCGAAGAATTTGATCGGCAAAGTAAAGGAGAGGGAAGTGGTGCTATCTCTCCTGTTCCTACTAGCCTTGCAAATGATCGCGGTGCGGTCTCTAATTTAGGCGGCCTTGCAAATCTTGATTTCCTTGCGGATGCTTCCAGCGTATTGTTAAATCTTATTCCTGATAAAGATGGCCTTATTAAAATCCCAAGGAAGGCTTTGGGCACTCATTCGATGATTCAACTAGTCGCTGTTGATCCAGTGGGTACCACAATCAGATCGGTTTATCTTGCTGAACAACCAGCAAGTTACCTAGATTTAAGGCTAAGAAATGGGCTTGATCCGCAAAAACATTTTACCCAGCAGAAACAAGTTTCAGTCCTCGCTGCTGGGCAAGTTATTAAAATTGAAGACCTCGCTGGTAGTCGTTTTGAAACTTATGACACCTTAGGAAAAGTCTATAACCTTTACTCCACTCTTTCAAAAAATGCAACCCTACAGGAATTCTCGTTTCTAACGACTTGGTTTAAACTTAAGTTAGATGAAAAGAAAAAACTCTATTCAAAATACTCGTGCCACGAATTGAACTTCTTTCTTTTGAAAAAGGATAACGCCTTTTTTAAAGAAGTTGTGTTCCCTTATCTTGCAAATAAGAAGGACAAAACCTTTATGGATCAATGGTTCTTGCAATTGCCTTTGGATCTGTTTTTAGAACCTTGGCATTATGAACGGCTTAATATGGTGGAAAGGGTTTTACTCGCTCAGAGAATCAAAGATCAAGAGTTGAAAACGCGTAGGCATTTGGATGATATGTTTAGAATACTTCCCCCTAATTTAGAACGGTTGGTAATGCTATTTGATACTTCGATTAAGGTAGATGATTTATCGGAGCGAGATCAATGGGGAGTAGCATCGCAGAAGTTAAAGCTAGATTTAAATCGAGAATTAGGGGAGAAAAAAGCAGGTGAATTTAAGAGTCAAGATATGGGGGGCCAAGGGTTTGCAGGTGGCATTGGTGGTGGTGCCCTAGGTGGAATTGGTGGAGGAAACAGGCCAGCCCCCGGGGCTGCTGCGCCTCCAAGAAATGGCGCTGCTGCCAATAAGTTACCCGATTCCAAGGAAGCTGCTAAGTTTTTGCGCGCTAAAGATGGAAAAGGTGGAGATCCTAAAGGCGATTCGAAAATGGAGCAACAAGATGCAGCGAAGCAATTGAATGCGATGGATAAGCTTTCAAGATCTGAACCAGAGTCGCTTATGTATCGTAAGCGGGCCCTTGAATCTACCCTTAAGCAGTTATTTATGAAAGTCGATCCAACGATGGAGTGGGCAGAAAATAACTATTATCATTTGCCGATACAAGCGCAGGTTGCCAACCTTGTTGGGGTGAATTCTTTCTGGAAAGATTACGCCAACCACGACTTAGAAAAACCATTCTTGAGCAAGTATTTTCCAGAAGCATCGCGTAATTTTACCGAGATGATGTTTGCTCTGTCGGTTTTAGACCTTCCAAATGAATCGAAAAAGCACGAAGTAAAATTTGAAGCAGGTAGTATGGAGTTTAAACCTGCAACTTCCGTGATTGCTTTTCACGAAGAAGTTAGGCCAGCAGAGGCCCTTAAAGATTCGATTAACATTCTTGTTAGCCAAAACTTCTATAAGCAGGGTGATCGTTATCGCGATGAAAATGGCGAAAAATTCGATAAGTTTATCGCCTCCGAATTCGTCATTCATACCGTGTATGGCTGTCAGGTGGTGGTTACAAACCCCACTTCTTCAAAGCAAAAATTAACCGTGTTATTGCAACTTCCAGCAGGGTCGATTGCACTTGCCAACGGTCAATTTACCAGTTCAGTCTTGGTAAACCTAGAGCCCTACCGAACCCAAACGATTGATTATTTCTTTTACTTCCCGATGGTAGGTAAGTTCAATCATTTCCCTGTTCATATTGCCAAGAATGAAAAATATGTAGCCTCTGCAAAACCCTTTATCTTTGAGGTGGTTGCAAAGCCAAGTAAGCTAGATACCAGTTCTTGGGATTATGTTTCGCAACAAGGTAGCAACGAAGAAGTATTGGCATTTTTAGAGCGGGAAAATGTTCGCTCGCTGAACCTTACGAAAATCGCCTTTCGACTTCGTGATAAAAAGTTTCTTGAATCAGTTCTTAACCTTTTAGAAGCTAGGCATTTATTCAACCAAGAACTTTGGGCCTACGGCATCTATCACGATAATATCAAAGCTACTAGGCAATTTCTCTTGCATTCAGACCGAATCATTGCTGAGTGTGGTGGCCCGATTGATTCGAAAATTCTTACTTATAACCCACTGAATAATGGCAGTTATGAATTCTTAGAATATAAACCTCTGGTGAATGCCCGTGCCCATTCGCTTGGTCAGGCTAGGCAAATTGTCAACGATAGATTTCTGCAGCAGTACCAAGCTTCTTTGAAACTGCTTTCCTACCAGCCTAGGTTAAACGATACCGACGCCCTTGCAATTACCTATTACCTGCTTTTGCAAGATAGAGTGGAGGAAGCGTTGGCTTATTTTAACCAAGTCGATGCAAAGAAAATAGCCTCGCCAATGCAGTACGATTACTGTAGAGCTTATCTTGATTTTTATAGTGAAGAATATGGCAGGGCTCGAACCTTGGCACAAAAGTATATCGATCATCCGGTAGACAAATGGAAAAATACTTTCGCAACTATCGTCAGCCAACTTGATGAAGCGGAAGGAAAAAATGCGAAGGTAAACGACCCTGAAAGCAAAGAGCAAAAACAAGCCTTGCTTGCAGCTTCTGAATCTAGCTTCGACTTTAATATTGATAGCCAAAAGATTAACCTGAATTGGCAAAATCTTAGCGCTGTTACGATTAATTATTACCTGATGGATGTTGAACTTTTATTTAGTCGAAACCCATTTGTTCAACAGTCTGGTAATCAGTTTGCCTTTATTAAGCCCAATAAAACGCAATTGCTGGAACTTGGCAAAGGGCAGAGCAAATTGGCTATTAACTTACCCGCAGAGTATCTTCGCAAAAATGTGCTTGTCGAAATCTTCGCAAATGGAAAAAGCACTTCCCTCCCTTATTACGCTAATGCTATGACCGTACAATTGATCGAAAACTATGGTCAGATAAAGGTGTTGGATAGTGTAAGTTCGAAGCCCCTTGCGAAGGTTTATGTTAAAGTTTATTCGCGAACGAAGCAGGGTGTAAAATTCCATAAGGATGGGTACACCGATGTAAGGGGCCGCTTTGATTACGCCTCGGTAAGTACGCCCGAAAATTCACCTATCGAGAAGTTTTCGGTGTTAATTCTAAGTGAGCAAAATGGCGCAATGATTCGGGAAGCGAATCCTCCTCAGCAGTAAACCCCGGTAGAAAAGATTAAAATAAAAAAGGTTGCAAGATTAGCACTTGCAACCTTTTTAATTAAACTGGAATTACTTTTTGATTGATTTAATAGGAAGCATAACCTCGTAATACTTGAGTTTATCGGGCATAAAGGGGCTGTTATAGCCCATCACTTTAAGTTCGCCAACTATTTCATATTCGCCCGGCTTAGATTTTAATTTCTCGTTAAGCCATTTGGTTGCAGTTTCAATGGCTTTGCTATTAGGAGAACCTTGCATACCAACACAAACAACCAAAGATTCGGAAGTGTCGAGAACTTGAATCGAATCTTGGGTACCAGTTTTTCCCAGAGAAGTTTCTTTATAAAGGAATGCCATCGAAGATTCAGCGTACTTACCATTCTTTTCGACCATTGTCATTTCAACCGGGGCAGTCATAGCGATATCATTTTTTTTGATATGATTAAAAAGAGTAAAAAAACTGGTGTTGGAAGTAGAGGAACTAACTTTTGCCATCCTGTAGATGGGCAATTTTTTGAATTCAACAACTCCTAGGGGGGTAGGTTCGGGAAACCCACTAGGAACAGGCGCTTCCATTTTTGGCTTGAAAGTAAGAACAACCAAAACCTCCAAAAGAGACTTTCGGAGGATGTCCGATTTTTTAGAGAGTTCAGTTTCTTTGGTGGTTGCAACTAATGCAGTATGAAGAAGATCGGTAATCATAAAATTGCTGATGTTTGAAGCGACATTTTTTTCAGCAATAGATTGTAAGGCAAGAAACTTTTCGGTAGGGTCTTTAAGGTTTACTGCATTATCGATTGCAAGCCGAAGTGCATTGGAATCAGCAGTTTGCAATGGTTTATCGAATGAAAAGATTGGGTTATAGATAAAAAGATTAATCAAAATAGAGAATATCAAAAAGAAAAAGCGCCAAAGTTTTTTCATAATCCACCTAGTATTTCATTCTAAGGTACGAAGGTAAGTAAATATTACTTTACTAAAGACACTAATAGGTAATAAATTAGAAAGATCAAATAGAAAAAGATTTAAAATTAGTTTGGTTGCTGTTTTTTAAGCATCTTTTCAATGGCAAGATGGGTGCTTGTGATATTAGTATGAGGTAGAAATCTAGCGCCAAAAACAAGGAATATAAGAACCCAAAGGGCGATAGATTCTTTTTGCCTAACTTTAAAGATTTCTGATTTTGTAATTTTGATACCGCAAAAAAGCTTGAAGTAAACCATTAGTAAGGCAATCGAAAGAAGCGCTTCAGAAAAAACACAAATCATACCAAAATAAGGAGAGAATGGGATGACTTCATCTGCCAAGATTTCGAAACTTATAAAAGCGGAAGTTCCAGGAAATCCAACGCAGCCAAGACCACAAAAAAGAAATGCAATCCCAAGGAGCGGGGTCGATTCATAAAATCCGTGGTTTATAAAAAGTGATAGGCGACCGTGCCTTGCCTCAAGAGAACGAATAACAATTCCAATGCCTGTAAGGCCAACACAGAGTGCGTTTCTTAGCGAGTAAGCAGCGGTAAGCTCTAAAGTTTCATCGGAGCAAATTCCAAGAATAATCATTGCGGAAAATGCAAGGAATAGGTAAGCATAAAAATCCCGAAGGCTTTTTTGCACTAGCGTAAGTCCAGAAAAATATATCACACTTATAATTGCTAGCCAAGATAAGTATTCTGCTGCGTGATTTTCGTGAAGCAAGTTATGGTTGATAAGAAGAAAAATTATGGAAGGCATAGGAAGAATAAAAAGCAGAGAAACCGTGAAGCTGCCTTGATTCATTAAATAACTTACCCAAGCGTGACCGGGGAAAATTCCACTACGAATGATTACCATCAAAATGATAAGAAACCCCTTAGCTTCATATGGCACCAAGTTTGTAAATAAGGCAATGGCGCTCAGCCAGTAGGGTACAAAATGAAATAGAAAAATTCTGGTTTTTTCACCCCTTCGTTTAAGATCGAGTAAGGGGATCAATGGTTCAATAAGTAGCAGCGCAAATAACAAATAGGAATTCGTATTGGAGGTAAACAAAATCACCCAGATTTGGGAAAGTAAAACTAGAATGGAGGGAAAGGGGGTCAAAGCACCAATGAATTTGGTGCATGGCGTGCAAAATAAAATCGTAAAGGTAAGGATGGAACTCAGTGCAAGGAGTGGTGCAGAAAAACTGTCAAGTTGTAGATACCCTTGAAATCCTGAAAAAGAAAGGATGGAAGAGATCAGGCAACAAAGTGCGGCAAAGAAAGAGGAATAAATGGTAATCTGTCGAACTTTTTCGATTGATTTCGTTTGTGTAATTAAAAACATACCAAGCAGGCAGATAACAATGCTTGCTTCCAAAAATGGTAGAATAACTGGGTTCATTACTTTGTTACTCCATCACTGGATGTAACTTTTTGAGTGCCGTTTAGTATTAAAAGCCATTTCTTTTCAATAATATCTGCAAATTTGAAAACCATAAGGAAAGGCCTTGCGATAAACCTTTCAAGCATCGAATCCATTCCACCGCGGTTTAAAGCAAAGCTGTAAAGGACTAACGAGAAATAACTTGGAATAATGGTGGTTGAATTTTTGTTTAAATCAGTTTTGCCGAGAGAATCTTCCAAACTTTTATAATATTGGAAAGAGGAGGGGGCCCTTAAAAACTGGTAGGTTCGTAAACTAGCGTGACCAATAATATGCATCAGAGGTAAAATCTCAAATCCAAACCCAATCTCTGCAACAATCATTCCTACTTGGGTTAGGGTGGCGTAGGCAAGAATACTTTTAATGTCGGTCTGTGCGTTGGCAATGATGCCAGAAAATAAAGCAGTTAGAAGGCCCATAAAGACAACAACCCAAGCAAGTGTGGGTGATAGTTGAATAATGGGATTTAATCGAAGGAGAAGGAATGCGCCCAAATGAATAGAAAGAGCGCCATAGAAAATTGCACTAGATGGGGTAGGGCCTTCCATAGCCCGAGGTAGCCAGCCTGAGAATGGAAAAAGTGCAGATTTGCAAGAAGCAGCCATAAAAATCAATGCCCCCGCACCAATAAGAATGGCAGAGGAAGCTTCGTTAACAAGGCCATCTTTACCCTGTTCGATAATGATTTTGAAAAAACCTTCGCCAAGAGCGTGGTGTAATAAATAGCTTGCGCCAAATAAAGCAGCATCTGAAATACGGTAGATCACCCAAAGATGTAAGCCATTGCGAGTGGGCATAATGCGTTCGTGAAAGAAAGCAACAAGAAGAGAAGAAGAAAGGCCGACCATTTCCCAGCCAACAAATAAAGCCTCGATAGTGCCAGCAAGGGAAGCAATGACAATACCTGAAACAAAGATGGAATATAAAACGAAAAAGCGTTGGTAGCCTGGTTCGCCGTGCATATACCGCTGCGAGAAAAAAGCGATTACAAAACAGAGTGAAAGAGCAAGGGTAGCAAAAGAGAGAGATAACCAATCGAAGTAAAATTGAAAATCGAAATGGAAAGATTCAAGATGGAAGGTTGGGAAAGGTTCGTATTCAAACTTATTAAGCTTATTGTAAAGAAAAAGAGTGCCTAAAGAAACGATACCAGAAAGGGAAATAAAAACGGAAAGTTGTACGACTAAAGCGATGAATTTTTCAGGCAGTTTAATATGCAAAATGAATGCAAGAACGAAGAAGCAAGCTAATGCAATTGGCGAGAAAATCCCCATTGAAGCAAAAAAATCGAGGCTGGTTTCCAAACGGCTCATTATAAAGATGCCTTTTCAGTAATTGAATTGGATCCTTGATTATCAGAAATGTGCGGGTAGCTTAAGTGTCCTCTTTTGCCTTGATACCAATCGAAGGAAGAAGTAAAAGTGGGGACTTTATTTTCGGAAAGAGAATAGGGTACAAAAGTTTTTCCTTTAAGAATCTGAGCCTTTGCAGAATCGGGATCAAGAATTGCAAGGTTGATCCACCCGTTGTAGCAGAGGTTCGCAAGAGGCGGGCAGCGATCAAGAATTTTGAGCATAATTTCTGCAGTGGTTTCGATTAGGAATAATAATCGAACCGCTTCGTGAATTTCAACAACTTGCCAGGGAAGTCCGGTTCTAAGATCGCTTGCAGCTCCATCCATTACCCCTAGGTAGGAAGTAGGATTGTGAGGTAGTTTTGTACCACATCCCCAGCCCGAAGGGTCTATTTGTGAAAAGAAAAACTCAAGATTGATCCCAGAGCAAACGGGCATTGCAGCATTTAAAATACGATTAAGAATATCATTATTGGCGTTATCTTGTGTGGGATCGTAGGAAACCAGGAAAGCCCTGCGATCGAGGAAAATCCCTTTGGTTCGTTGTCGCCTACCGACAATACAAAAAGCATTGGTGGCGTGTCCTAGTTCGGGCCTTGGTTGTGCAAGGTCTGCGGTGCGACCTTCGACATGCCTGTGTGCATCGTTCAAGGAAATATCAAGAGGTGCAGAATAAAATCTTCTGCACCGTTCGTGAGCGTTACGCTTACAAGCAGCTTGTAATGAAGTTTTAGCTTTTTCGAAAGCTAAAGAATGAGATTGAGGCAAAAGCTGTTTATCAAAAAAGCTGATAAGGTTTTTGCTGGTGTTACTAAGGCCCCCAAGGAAAAAAGTTTCATCAGGGATGGAAATACCATTGTTAAATAAGATAACTCGAACGCGTTTATCATTAAGAATTTGAGAAAGAGCTCTGGCGTTAGCACCCCCCGGCGAACCACCGCAAGCGCCACAATCATAAGCAGATTGATGTGGGTTATTAACGCTGGTGGATCCGTGGCCGAAAATAAAGATGAGTTGACAGAAGTTTTTGGTAAGTCCGGTGTCGCGAAGGAATCGTTCTCCCATCGTCGCCATTTCGGACAGAGAAAATCCGATATGATTTCCCTCGGGCCCCGGGGTTTCGTTAAACCGTTCGAGTTTAAGTCGCGTGGCGTGGGTATTGCTGTTTGATGGAGTGAAATAATTTTTAATTTTGGCAGAAAGTCGTGGGAAAAGAATTGTAAGTGCCATCGGGATGGAAGTTAAAGCGCCCACCCCAGCAGAAAGTAAAACCCCCCAAAAGGAACCACGCGAGCCAATATGAAGTCGATGGCTTGCCATTTGCATCGTACGAATAACGGTTGCCTGAGACCGGTAAGCCTTGATGAATTCTTCTTCGGGAATTTCTTCAACCCAGTGTGCAGGGGTGATAATAATCGGACAAAGAGGCGTATAAAAAAATTCGTGTTCGCCTTTGAAATACATTGGGGTGTTAAAGAACCCCGCTGCACCCAGGGTTTCAAAAGAAGGGTCCACTTCTTCAAGATGCCTGCGGAATGATTCTTCGCGTTCATCAATGCAGAAAACAGCTTGGTAGGTAGGTGGTTCTTTGGTTGGTAAGGCAGGCCGTGTTAGGATGCTATCAATTGCTTGTCGGTAGAGGAATTTTTCGTAGGCGAGGTGAAAAACACGCCTGCGTTCCATATTGGAAAAAGATTCGATTTCGAGTGCGATCTTTGTCCAATCTAATGAAGAAAAAGATTTAATTTTATTGTCCCAACCTAAATCCATCGCTAGGCTGAAAGCTTCCAATCCCGGGGAAATAAGATCAGCTTTTTTAACATGAGATTCTTTTAACTTTTTAAGTTCGTGCTTCAGTGTATCTTTGGTTGCATAGGTAAATGAGTATTCTTTAAATACTTTTTTAATTGCGAGTCGATCCAGTAATAATCGGATTGCAAGAAATTCGGTTAAGCAATCGCTTGCAACTGGATGAGGCACTTTATCTGGCCTTGTCACAATTTGGTGGATCATCCCGGCCCAACCTCGAATGGCAAGCAAGCTTTGGGTGATAAAGGGTTCCCAATCTTTTTTATCGATGCCTAAAACTAGAAGTGAATCTTGGATTAAATCGAGGGGATTAAAATTAGTGTCTGAGGTTTGTTTTAAAATATTAGGAAGAGTCTTGGCCCATGACCCTAGTAAGGAAGGGTTCGACAAACAAAAGTTTCGGAATGCGGAAATAAACCCTTCTTTGCGGTAGGGAAGTTCCCAAATAGCAAAACCTTGGTCAAGAAAAGCGCCACAAAAACGAACTAAAAGTTCGTTAACTAATAAGTCGGTATCTTGGCCGGTGACATCAAGAATTAAATCTCTAAAGCGTTCTGGTTTAGTTTGGTCCTGTTTAATTTCAGTTTTTGCAATGCCTAAAAGGCAAGATTCAAGCAAGAGGTTCAGGTTTTTTTTATCATCTGTAGCGTCTGGCCTTACTAATTTGTCTAATAGTTTTGAGTTGGCAATAAACCATCTTGATTCATTTTCAGAAGCGGTAACAGGCAAATTGCGCAGCATACTTAAGCAAATATCGAATCGTGAACTTTGTTCAATAATAATTTCATTTGCAGATGATCCTAATAAGTTTTTAAGAATCTCTTCGACATCAGAAAAAAGAATGCGGCCTTTCGATAATTCTTGATGATATCTTTCCTCGGACAAATACATTTGTGTGCCAAAAATTTGCCCCGCTTCAATTAAACCCTGGTGAAAAAGCTTGTTCTCAAAAAGGTGAAGGGGGTTGTGGTGGACAAATGTTGTAATCGGGCCTTGTGCTGGAAGAAGGTGGGCAGAGACAGAAATGATTTTATTAAGCAGTAATTGATCATCATTTAGCAGGTTGATTCCTTCGTGGTTCGTCTGATTATGAGTTGTGTTTGAATGGAGATTCATTGGTTTAAATCTTAAAAAGATTGTGAGGTAAGTAAAATTAGAAGGGTCGTTTATTTTTTCTTAGGTATAAAAGGGCTTTCCATAATCATACTTTTCCTGGCAGCGCTAGGGTGGTTAGAAACAGGCTTCAAATCTTCAAGCCCTGTAACCATAATTTTACGGTTGTTGGGTTGAGGAGAATGAATCAGTTCTTCAAGGCTTTCCATCACGGTATGGTCGATAAGGTTCGATTTACCAAGGTCGATGGTAACTTCTTTATATTGTTCAACTTTCTTAAGGCTGTTCTTAAAGGAAATCCAGTTGGTGAAAATCATAGCGCTTCTTACACGAAGAATAACTTGATCAGCGTTAATGACATCAACGCTAACATCAGGGCTGAAGAGGTAGCGCCAATTTGCACCGTTCCAAAAGTGAATTAAAACCTTGGCAACCATTCCGATGATTATGCCAACTAAAAGATCGGTAGCAAGGACTCCAATAATGGTGATGGCAAACACTAGAATTTGTTCGGGTCCTATTTTATAGGTTTTGACAAACTCGCCTGGCGACGCAAGTCGATATCCCGTGTAGACAAGTAACCCTGCTAGCGAAGCAAGCGGTATGCTATGGATCAAGTTGGGTACAAGGGCTACGAACAGCAGCAAAAACATTCCGTGAAAGAAGTTTGCGAATCTTGTTTGGGCACCGTTATCGATATTAGCTTTGCTCCTTAAGATTTCAGAAATCATTGGTAAACCGCCAATGAAAGCTGCGATAGTGTTCGCAACTCCAACGCCTAAGACATCCCCATCTAGATTGGTTTTTTTCTTGGCAGGGTCTAACATATCAACCGCTTTTGCGCTAATTAAAGATTCTAATGTGCCAATCATCGAGAATAATAAAATCCATTTTATGCCGGGTAGGGTTAATACAGCGGTGAAATCAGGGAAGGTTATTCCTTGGAAAAGACTATTGGGTATGGTGACAAGGAACTTAGGTCCAAGATTATATTCTTGTTGGTTTAGAAACAGATACTTATGTTCGTGCTCTAAGTCAAATACATAACCAAGGCCGATTCCTAGTGCAAGGACAAGCATAGGTGCGGGTAAAAATTTCCTGATTTTTAAAGGTAGAAACGGTAATCCAAAGAGTATTGCCAAGCTAAGGAATCCAATGCAGGCAACTTCGGGATTCCAGTTCATTATGCTTGCAGGAATTTCGCCTAATAAGCTTAAGGGAGTTTTTGATACCGGGGTTACGCCAAGCACCACATGGATTTGTTTAGAGAAAATAATGATGCCGATGGCAGCAAGCATACCGTGCACAGCGGCTTTGGGAAAGAAGTCGGAAAATTTTCCTACTTTAAATAAGCCAAAGATAATTTGCAGAATTCCCGAGGCAACCCCGATACCTAAAGTCATTTTGTAGGCGATCATCTTGTCGCCATCGGGGCCACCGTAAATTTCAGTAAATTCTTGGACTGCACCTACAACAATAACGATAAGTCCAGCGGCGGGCCCTTTTATGGTAAGTTCAGAGTTACTGAAAAATGCAGGAATTAAGCCACCTATGATTGCGGTAAAAATTCCTGCTATGGGGGGAAATCCGCTTGCAGAGGCAATTCCTAGGCAGAGGGGCAAGGCGATTAAAAAGACGAAAAACCCTGCCCAAATATCAGAAAATAGTGATTTTGCAGTAGGTATTTTTATCATTGATGAATAAACCTCAATTTTGAATAATAACCAATAAAATTATTATGCTTTTAAGTTGGGTTTTCACAACCTTGTTATGATTACAAATCTGTAAGCTTGGCCTTTTGGGCTGCAATAATTACAAATCTTTAAGTTAAGGTTTTTGTAGGCTTTAGGATTATAATGGAGATGTGACCTTAATAAGTTGCCTAAGAAATACCTCTACCTTAAGGTTTTTGTAGGCTAAAGATTAAGATGGGAAAACTATGAAAATATTATTGGTAGAAGATGATATGATTATTGGAAAAAATCTTAAAAAAGGTTTTGGTGAGAAAGATTTTGATTGCCAATGGGAGAAAGATGGCCAATCAGGTTTGGAACAAGCAAAATCCCGTATGTATGATGCGATTATTCTTGATCTACTGTTGCCTAATTTGTCTGGTTTGGAACTTCTTAAAACAATTCGATTATCGGGGGATAAAACCCCCGTGCTTTTACTTACCGCTTTAGGTTCGATTGAAGAAAAAGTTGCAGGATTAAACGCAGGCGCAGATGACTATGTGATCAAGCCTTTTGCGTTTCTTGAATTGCTGGCGCGTATCGATGCAGTTTGTAGAAGGGCAACCTTAAAACCTGCAGCCATTTTACAGGTTGGTGATCTGGTTTTAGATTTAACCATCAGAAAAGTTTTAGTTAAAGGTAAAGAAGTCATTCTTTCGCCAATGGAATTTTCGATTTTAGAGTTTTTATTGCGCCATTCTGGTCAAGTAATTCCACGAAGAATGCTGTGTGAGCATCTTTGGGAATCCGATTGGGAAGGAACTACCAATGTAATTGAAGTGCATATGAATCGATTGCGTAATAAACTTAAGAAGTGTTTTGAATTATCGCCTATTGAAACGGTGCGAGGTCGAGGTTATGTTTTCATTTTGGTTTAAAGGTTTGTTTCGAACCCTTCGATTTCGTCTAATGTTATGGAACATAGGCGTAGTTTTACTTTCTGTATTATTGACACTTCTTGTTTTGCGAACTTCGTTTCGGGTAACGCTGTTAAGAGAAACAGATCAGCTTTTGCGCGAAGATGCCATTGAAATAGAATTGGCAGCAAATGCAATGCACCCCGATTTAAAAGCCATTTATGCCGAGGTTGATAGGCATACTTCCAGTCATCGCCACCGTGGGATGTTTGTGCAGTTGTTCGATGTTAATGAAAAATTGATTTGGAGTAGCTTGGGTGTAAATGATGGAAAAATGCCTGAAAATCCCCATAAGAAAGCTAATCAATTTTTTACTTCCAATGGCTTTCGCTTATTTGATAAAGATTTGGATGGCAATGTTTCTCAAAGTTTCCACGGCTTTCGCGTCGGATCGAACCTTGCCTTGGTTGAAGCGGATGTTGAAAGTTTAAGCTGGCTTATGCTTACTTGTATGGGGTTATTGATTATCCTTGCACCCATAGGCGGTTACTTGCTTGCAGTACAGGCAACTAAACCTGTTTCTAAAATCATTGATATTACTTCTCGACTTAGGCCACAAAATCTTTCAGAGCGTTTTGTTATTTATGGCACAGGTGATGAACTTGACCGATTAGCAAGTACTATCAATGGGTTTTTAGATCGCATTGCAATGTTCATTCAGAAGAAAAAAGAATTCGTTGCGAATGCTGCTCACGAGTTGCGATCTCCTTTAACCGCAATAGGCACCGCATCCGAAATTGCCCTTTCAAAGGAAAGAACTCCTGAAGAGTATCAAGAAACCTTGGCAGAAATATCTGAAAAATGCGATCACTTTCGCTTGTTAATTAATCAATTATTACTCCTTGCGGAAACTGATTCCAATACGGATGACTCACGCCAAGTTATTCAATTAGATATTGTTTTGGAAAAAGCATTTGAAATGTTTTTAGAAACTGCAACTCTCCAGCAAATCGATTTGAAAATTAATTCAAGCCAAACTGTTTTGATTCCTGCCGAAGCTAGGCAGATCCAGCAGGTGGTAAATAATCTGATCGATAACGCTATTAAATTTACACCTAAAGGCGGTATGATTCTTCTGCAGCTTTTCCTAGAAAATGGGCAGGCCCACTTGGAAGTAACGGATACAGGGATTGGTATTGGAGCGGCCGACTTGCCTTTCGTTTTTGATCGGTTTTTTCAAGCTGATAAATCACATCATAAAACGCAAAATGAAAGTGGCGGCAATGGGCTTGGCCTTAGTATCTGCAAGGCAATTGTTGAATCTTTATCTGGCACTATTTCCGTTTCATCTGCTTTGGGTAAAGGCACTACTATTACGGTGCTACTGCCTTTAGTTTCCCAAGTCTTAGGCGAACATGAATTATGATTCCCACATGAATTAGAATTCCAATTGCTAAAGCAACAGCGTGATATTCCCAGCTATTACAAGAGTTTTCAGATAAGGTATATATGCAGTAGCCGCCTGCTGGGATAAACATTACTAAGCCAGTGCCTAAACCTGGGTTGTAAGATAGCGTTAAAACTGCCTGCAATACATGAACCCCTGCATTCACAATGGTGAGGTAAGCTGCAATTAGCCCTAGCATGGGGTTTATAAAAACAGCCAGATAGATTGCGGTCAGATCGACTCCCCATACGAAAACTGAATTGATGATGAAGGTGTTCGCAGGGGTGAGGACTTCTTTGCCTTGCCCTAATTGTTGGTTAAAGAATTTTCGGAAGCGATCTTCGTAATGTTCTTCGAACTGGTGGATCATATAGAAGGGTAGTTGCAGGCAAATCAGGAATAAGGTCAACTTAAGTTGTGGGAGTAAAGCTAAAAGGAGGAGGGTGGTGGAAAGGCCACAAAAAAGTGCGGCTTTGGGCCACTGCCATTCTTCTACCAGCCAATTCCAAGCTTTTCTTGCGGTAATCATAAGAGTTGCTCGTTATTAAGGTTCTTGACTGGGTTTAGTAATAATCTGTATCAATTTCTATTGGCTTTTTGCCGATATTAATTATAAAATAAGGTAAGTTGATGAGTTTATACAAGATCAGTTGTAACCCGCCTTCCTAGCAGACCATCTATGAATTCTAAGCTTATTAGAAACAAGGCTAAGTTTTATATTTTACATCGTATTATCTTTGCTCTGTTCGTTGTTTGTTTTATAAATTCAAAACAACTGTTTGCTCAGGATAGTTTTGTTCTAATTTCGCCTACAAAAAATATCGAATTCAAGGATGCTTATGCCGGTTGGCAGGTTGTAGTTTCAAAAAGCAATGCTGATGTTACCCGTAGTGCTTCTTATAAAACTCTTAATCCGCAAATAGCTAAGGTTGATGTTCTAGGTTTTGTTGAACCCGTGGGGGATGGTCAAACAATTATACAAGTTGTTTGGGAAGGCAAAACTTTAGAAGTGCCTGTTTCGGTTCAAGGAATTAGCAATGGTAGGCCGATCGATTTTCGCACAGAAGTCGTTCCTTTACTTAGTAAACTTGGTTGTAATGCGGGGGGATGCCATGGAAAAGCAAGTGGCCAAAATGGTTTCAAACTTTCACTTTTTGGTTTTGATGCGAACTTCGATTTTGAAAGTATTGTGAACGAAGCTCGTGGTAGAAGAGTTTTTCCTGCTAATCCTGAAAAAAGTTTACTGATTCAAAAGGCTTCTGGGCAGATGCCTCATGGCGGAGGAAAGCGACTTATCCCTGGTTCTAATGAATATCTAACCATCCAGAGGTGGATTGCTGCTGGAACACCTGCGGTTGCTAAGGATAATCCTACGGTTAAGAAAATTCGATTGTTCCCTCAAGATCGTACCTATAAGTTTGGCGATACTCAGCAGGTTGCGGTCGTTGCGGAATATACCGATGGCACTTTTCGTGATGTTACAAGGCAAAGTGAATTCGCAAGTAATCTTGATGTCGTTGGGCTAGTTGATCCATCGGGTTTAGTCAAAGCTGGCCAGTTAAGTGGCGAAGCTGCAATTATGGCAAGGCATATGGGGAATGTTGCGGTTAGTAGGGTTCTTGTTCCTCACGGGAAACCCCTTTCCGACCTACCTGGCTTTAATCCTATCAACGAAATTGATCAGCTTATGATGGCCAAGTGGAAAAAACTTGGTTTGCAACCTACCCCCGTTTGTGATGACAGTACTTTTATTCGAAGGCTTACCGTCGATCTTTGTGGCAGGCTTCCGACTCCTGATGAAGTTAAAGTTTTTTTGAAATCTACCGATTCGGACAAACGAACCAAGCTTGCAGATACTTTGCTAGATTCTGCTGATTACCCTGCGTATTTTGCGATGAAGTGGGGCAGTATACTTCGTAATTCGAACCTCGCTGGTTCCGATCGTGCTTCCTATGCTTTTCATAACTGGATAAAAGATATGGTTGCACGCAACCGCCCTTATGATGAATTTGTGCGTGGTGTGGTTGCAGCATCGGGCGAATGGCAAGATGCCCCTGCAATTAATTGGTATTGGCAAAGCAGAGATGATCAGCTTCATCAAGTTGCAGCGGATACTTCTCAGATATTTCTAGGAGTTAGGTTGCAGTGTGCTCGTTGCCATCATCATCCTTATGAGCGATGGGGCCAAGCCGATTATTATGGTCTGACGGGATTTTTTACACGGTTAGGAAGAAAAGGTTTTGGTGAACCCCCTCCCTATTATTCTTCTGCGAGCGTCACTACGAGTGAAAAAAACCCACTCACGGGAAAAACTCCGGAGCCTAAGTTCCTCGATGGAGATAACCTTAAGTTTTCTGCAGAAGATGATCCAAGGCATTCTTTAGTAGATTGGATGGCTAAGCCTGATAATCCATTTTTTTCAAAGGCGCTAGTGAATCGTTTATGGGGGCATTTCTTCGCCCGCGGATTGTTTCAAGAAGTGGATGACCTCAGAGAAACTAACCCGCCTAGTAACCCCGAATTGCTTGACTTCCTTGCTAAAGAATTCGTTTCACACAAGTTTGATATTAAGTATATGATTCGCCTGCTTATAACCAGCAGAGTTTATCAATCTGGCTCGGATCCAACAGAACATAATAAGAATGATTATCAAAACTTTGCTCGCTATTATGCTCGCAGAATGCCTTCTGAAGTTTTTCTTGATGCGGTTAATCAAGCTACGGGTAACAAAGCTGGTTTTAGTGGTATTAGTGCGAATGGCAGAGCTATCGATTTGCCACACGAAAACTTTGGCTCTTATTTTCTTGATACATTTGATCGACCCAAGCGAGTTACCGCTTGTGAATGCGAACGGTCGACTGGGGCAACCTTGGCGCAAGTATTACTCTTGGCTAATTCGGACGAGATGGAAGGCAAGATTACGGCAGCTCAGGGAAGGCTTGCAAAGTTGACCAAGCTTAATCTTTCTCAAAATGATCTTATCAGCGAGCTTTATCTTTCTTCTTTTTCCAGATTGCCCACGACGCTCGAATTACTTCGCACCAATGAGTTTATTTCTAAGTCGAATAATAAACAGCAGTCCCTCGAGGATTTGCTTTGGGTCATTTTGAACTCTAAAGAGTTTATGTTTAATCATTAAAGGATGTTGCTATGCTTGAATTTATAGGCAAAGGATTAAAGAACTGTGATGGAGTTAATCGCAGGTCTTTTCTTAAAGTGGGCGGCCTTACCTTAGGCGGACTTACCCTTCCAGATTTACTCCGTGCCCGGGCGAATTCTAAGCCCGCTAAGAAGCGCTCTGTAATTCTTGTCTGGCAGGCAGGGGGGCCTAGTCATATCGATATGTATGACCTTAAGCCAAATGCTCCTACCGAAATTCGTGGCGAATTTAAGCCGATTGCTACCAATGTTACAGGTATTCAAATTGGCGAACATCTTCCACTTCAAGCCAAGATTATGGATAAAATGGCAATCCTTCGTTCTGCTTGTCATACCAATGCAGGGCACGGTATGGGTTCGCAATGGATGTTGACTGGGTATCAACCCACCATTGAAGTCAACGATAATATTTACCCTGCTTGCGGTTCTGTGGTTGCCAAGGTGAAGGGAGCAAATGATCAAGGAATGCCCGCCTATGTGAATCTTCCCAAGATGTTAAACCTTGGAAAAGCTGCTTATTTAGGTGCTTCGTATAATCCCTTTGCTCCAGATAACGACCCTAATGTGGATGGGTTTAAAGTTCGAAACCTTAGCCTTCCTGCAAAAATTAATGCAGATAGGCTTTCTCGTAGACGCGATTTATTGCAAGACTTAGATAAAATTCGCAGAGATATTGATACCCGTGGCGACCTTAAAGGTTTAGATACTTTCTATAGAGATGCCATCGAAATGGTTACTAATACCAAGGCACAAGACGCTTTCGATATTCAGCGAGAACCTATCGTTCTTAGAGATAACTATGGCCGTAATGATTTGGGCCAGAGTTGCCTTTTGGCTCGTAGGCTTGTAGAGGCTGGCGTTACCTTCGTCACGATTCAAGCTGGCGGTGGTTGGGATACGCACGGCGATAATTTCAAAGGCCTTAAGAACAATCTTCTTCCTAAATATGATCGGGCTGTTGCAGCGCTTATTGAAGATCTTCACGACCGTGGTATGGCTGATGATGTGCTGGTGATGGCAATGGGGGAATTTGGTAGAACGCCTAAGATTAATCCGGGGGCAGGCCGCGATCATTGGCCTGGTGCTATGTCTGTACTTTATTCTGGTGGCGGGTTGAAAATGGGGCAAGCCATTGGGACTACTAATGCCAATGCTGAATATCCTACCAGCAAACCTGCTACCCCAGGTTGCGTGCTTTCAACTATGTATCATTGCTTGGGAATCGATCACCATATTCCTTTCTTTGATCAAGCACAGCGCCCACTTCCTATTCTTAGCGAAGGCGAGCCTATTCAAGAACTTATTGGTTAGGCTTGATTTGCTTTTAGATTTTTTTAAGGATCCGTCCATTGCTTAGGGCCACCACGCTTGCTGGTTTTTTGTTTTTGCTTGTCATTACAATTGCCAAGGCTGAACTTCCTGTCATTCGTCTGGATCGGATTTTTCCTCTTGGGGCTACTGCGGGCACTACTATTGAAGTGGAATTTGCTGCTGCTGATTCTGAGGATGTTCGAGAGTTAAAATTTGATCATCCGGGCATCAAGGCCCAACTTCTTAAAGATAAAAAATTTAAAGTTTCTATCGATAATTCTGTTTCTCAAGGCTCTTATGATTGTTGGCTTCTTGGAAGATTTGGTATTAGTAATCCTCGCTTATTTGCTGTTTCAAGAAATTTTAAAGAGCTTAATGAACAAGAACCCAACGATGATGAGTCTATGGCTCAGGCTTTCGAAATTAATAGTATCGTCAATGGTAATTCTGATAACAGTAAAGAAGATGTTTTTAAATTTAATGCTAAAAAAAATCAACGCATTACCGTTGCTTGTAATTCCGCTCGGCTTGACTCTCAGTTTGATGGTGTTCTTTTACTCTTTTCCGCTTCGGGTAAACAGATTGCTTCCAATGGCGATTATGATGGCAGAGATCCTTTTCTTGATATTCTCATTCCAGAAGATGGCGAATATTTTATTCACCTTAGCGATCTCGCTTTCAAAGGCGGGCAACCCTATAGGTTAGTTATTAGCGACAAACCCCAACTAGAAAATGTATTTCCTAGGGCAATAAAAGTTGATACCGACACTTCTCTTGTTTTGTTAGGGAGAAATCTTGAGCCAAACGCTATTCCTTCTCCTTGGAGCATTCAAGGTAATTTTCTCCAAGAAGCTAAAGTTACTGTGCGGGCCACCAAGGATATTCTTTCTTTGGGTAGGTATAAGTTTTTAGAGCACCCCACTTCGCATAGCGTGCTTCCTACTGCTGCAACCTGCACCCTAGATGGGTTTCAAGATTCTGTCGTAGTGAATAATTTTTCATTAATCACTCCGCCTCTATTGGTTACCGCGAATGAGGTTGTTAATGAGATAGAACCGAATGACACTTTAGAGCAAGCTCAGAATCTTATTCTTCCTGCGGTTGTTTCGGGAAGGTTTGATAAAGAACGGGATGGCGATTGGTATTTAATCGAGCCCAAGGAGACAGGTTCTTATAGTGTTGAAGTTTATTGTGAAAGAATTGCAGGCAGGGCGGATCCCTATCTTTTAATTCAAGATGATAAGGGAAACAAGGTTGTTGAACTGGATGACTTTGGGCATCGCATTAACGCATTTGATGGGTATTTGCGTGATCCATCCGGTCAGGCGAATCTTACCGCTGGTAAAAAATATCATCTTTTTGTGCAAGACCGTTACCGCAGAGGCGGAACTCGTTTTCAGTATGTGCTTGTAATAGAAAAGCAAGAATTCGATTTTCATATTGCTTCGATGCACCCGCAAAATCCAGGCCCTGCTGGGTTAAATCTTTCCAAGGGTGGTACTGCTACTCTTAATTTGATCATTAACTATAAGGGAATTGCGGGCAGCAGTAATAGCGCCATTACCGTTAAAGCCGATAACCTTCCTCCAGGTGTAACTGCAACTCCATCCATTATTAGGGATGGCACGAAAGGGGTTATGGTCTTCTATGCAGATAAACAAGCAAAAGATACTACTGTACCTATCAGGCTAGTTGCCTCTGCAAAGCGAGGGGATATTTTATTGGAGCGAGAGGTGCGGCCCTACACTCGGGTCTGGTCGGAAGCTAATATTGGATCTAGCCGGCCTATGCGAACTCAATGGCTTTCCGTGCAAGAAACAGCACCTTTTTCTTTGTCCGTTGAAACGCCAAAGATCGAAGTAGTTGCAGGGCAAAAGGTAGATTTAAAAGTTAAATTTGAAAAGCTTTGGCCTGACTTTAAATCGCAAGTTACTCTGCAAGCACTTGAGTTCCCTAACAATATTAAAATGACTAATGTGGTTCTACCTGCGGATAAAAATGAAATTGCTGTGGTTATTGAAGTTCAGGCGAATGCACCTGTAGGAGAATACACCCTTGCTATTTCGGGTCAGGCACAAGTTCCCTTTAACAAAGATGCTAAAGATACTACGAAGCCTAATACGCTGGTGACTCAGGCCTCAAAACCTTTTACGATTGTTGTTTTACCCAAAGAAGAAAAGAAAAAGTAGAGCTAATGAAAGTTCTATTTCTGCACGGGTGGAACTCTGTTCTTGGTGGAGTAAAACCATCCTACCTTCAAAATAAGGGAATAATAGTTATCAACCCTGCCCTTGATAATGATGATTTTAAAAAAGCGGTGGCAACGGCTCAAGGTGCATTTGACTCTGAAAACCCAGATGTTATCGTTGGTTCGTCTAGGGGTAGAGCTGTTGCGATGAATATTAAAAATAATGGGGTGCCACTAGTTTTACTTTGCCCGGCTTGGAAGAATTGGGGTATAGCGACCACCATTTTCGCAAATAGCGTGTTGCTGCATTCAAAAGATGATGAGGTTATTCCTTTTGCAAATTCGGAAGAACTCATTGCCAATAGTAAACTTAGCCTAATGAATTTGATTGTTACAGGAAATGATCATAGGCTTGCAGATGCTCATTCACTAGAGCAAATGTATCAGCAGGTGCTACGAAGTAAAAAGTTGTAAGGAAAAGTTATTGGTCGAGCATTTTTTTTACTGTTGGCTCAATCGCCTCTGCCCAAATGAAGTAACCCTTTTCGGAAAGATGCAAGAAGTCTGGCATATTATCTTTGGATAGGTTGCCTTCTTTATCTAGGAAGGATTCCTTAATATCCATAAAAACCACTTTTTTACCATCTTGAAGCTTGGCAAGTTCTTCGTTTAAGGTTTTGATTCGTTTACGAAAATCAGTTTCAGGTTTTTGGTCTCGAGGAAAAACAGCAAGCAGAAGGATCTTTGAATTTGGAGCTTTCTTTTGCAGAGTTTCGATTATAGTTTTTACCCCAGTTGCAACATCACTAGGTTTATCGTTATGAAGGCCGAAGTTATTGGTTCCAATCATAAGAACAAAAACTTTGGGACTGATGCCATCAAGTTCGCCGTTGGTGATTCGCCAGAGAACATTTTGGGTGGTATCGCCACCAACGCCAAAATTTGCACTTTTTAACGGCACGAAATGTTTCTTCCAAGCAGCATTGTTGCCCCAACCTTCCGTGATAGAGTCACCCAAAAATAGAACATCAATATTACCTTCCTTGGCACGGGCCAAGAATTTCTCATGCCTTTGCTTCCAACTTGCGACGCTCATCCAGCCATATTCTTTAATCCGTGGTGTTGGCTTGAAGGTGTCTTCCGCAAAAAGAACCGAGGTGAAAATGCAAAGGAGAGATAAGGTTAAAATTCGTTTCATTGGGAGGTTCCTTTCAACAAGCATTTAGTTAAACTAACATAGCTACACTATCGTTAATAAAGCTATGATTTTCAATAAAGTACTTTTGTGATTGTTAAGGAGCAGCGACTCGGCCTATGCCGAATTGATCCCCAATTAATACAGGTTTTTCTTTTATAAATTGAATTTCAAGCATCTTTTCGCTATGAACTTCTCGCCCTTGCTCATCCGTTAGATTGGTAATTATCTTTTTGGTTGCAGTATCAATTACTTCGCCTGTTGAAGGGTAAGCGAATTTTCCATCGATACTAAAAGTAATCCAGCCTGGTTGTTCACGAACTTTAATGCTTTGTTTTTGTTTGGGTGGTTCAGTCGTATTGTCAAAAATATGTAGGTGTTCATTAAATGCATCAACAACCCAAATTTCTTTTTCATTAGGAGTCAAGCCGATGCCGTGGCTTGGACACCCGTGTCTTTTCACCATACCCTGTTTGAAGCCTTCGACCTCAATGCGGTGGAGTTTTTTTTCATTGGTTAAATTGCCTATCTCAAAGCCAAGGAGTCCATTGACACAAACATAAGCACGGGTCATAGCTCCATTCGTTGTAAAGGGGCGAACTGGTCCAGCGAAGGGGCCAACTTTATTTACAATAGTGCCTTTATTTACATCAGCAACAAATAAGAAAGGTGATTTGAGGCCTCCTAGATACATCCGCGTTCCATCTAAAGAAACTACGGTGTTGTGAGCCCCACTTTTGGTTTCAATACTGGTGAGAGTTTTTCCCGTAGCTGCATCAATGACATTCCAGAAGTCTTTTTCAAAGGAAGGAACATAAAGGATTTTTCCATCTGGGGTGATTGACATTCGGTCGCAACCGTTAAGAGGTGCAGCATTCCAGAGCTGTTTTTCAGTGATAAGGTCGATGCAATAAAGCTGTTCTGGTGTGGTGAAATATAATTTTCCTGTAACTGCAGAAGCGCAGACGCCTTTAATGTTTCTAGGCTTTGATTCCTTGCTTGCGGTGGTTTCAATTCGTTTGATGAATTTATGGTTGTCTGCAATATCAAAAACAAGGATGCCCGCCCCGCCGAACTGGGTTAGATCTCGAATTCCAGGCGTTACCACATAAAGAAGCTGTTTGTTCGAAGTAACTTCTTGGGCAAGAATTTGCATTGGGAAAATTGCAACCAATAGAATTGCAAGAATGCGAAAGAGTTTCATTAACATATTTCCTTGGCAGATTTGAACACCGCTCGATACTGAAATTCTTATTAGTAAAAACAACTTCCATTTTTGCATCGTACTTTCTCCGTTAATGTTTAGCAGAGTATCGTGAATTTAGAATCGAATTACAAACGAAAATGGCAAATGCCTAGATTTTACGCAATAATATTTAATGGCTGAAGTGATACCTATAATATCGATGTATTTGTTGTCGTTCATTAATTTCTAAAGCTTGATGTTATGCGCCTTTTGATTATTCATTTAATGATGGTTTTTCTCAATGGATGGAATGGTAAAAGCGGCTGACCGATCTGGATATGATCGAGTCATTGCGCCTTTTTTGGCTGCAAATTGCAATAAATGCAATCTTGGAGTTAAACCGAAGGGTAAATTAAGAACCGATTTAATAATTTGACTATCCATTTTTCTACCTCTTTTACTCGCTCAAAATGGAAAGAAATTGTCAATGTAATTAATAGTCACGAAATGCCCCCTAAAAAGGAAAAGCAACCTGAACCAAAAGTAATTGAGTCCGTGCTTAACTGGATTACTGAACAGGCGGTGCAGGCAGAGCTTGCAAAACGAGAAAGTTCTCCTGTTTTGCATAAGCTTAATTATGATGAGTATCGCAATACAATTGCTGTTCTGATTAGATTTGCTTGTGAATCTGTGATGTTTCTACAAAATCCACTAGCATCAGGTTTCGATAACAATAGTGGTGCACTTACTAATTTTCACTCTATTTAAAAATATATGCAGATGAGCAGGGTACTAACTAACCAAAGATCGCTAAATAATATTTAGAAGCTATCAATAATGATATTAAAAATTTTAATGAAGATAGGAGTTATAATTATGTCTTACTGCTACAGTAATTAAAAAAATTTTAGTCAGATACTTTAAAGACCAATATTTTTTATTTAAAATATATAAAAAATAATAGAGGAACTCATAGAGTTCCTCTACTAAAACGCTTAACTTAGTCTAAAAGACTAGGCGGGTGGCAAAATCACAGAGTCGATGACATGAATAACGCCATTAGTACAGTTAATATCAGTTGTGACAACTTTAGATGTGCCATTCAAATGAACGCCATCTTTGACACTAATTTTGATATCTTTACCATTTACAGTTTTGGCAGATTTTCCGTCCATGGTGACCACATCTGCGGCCATAACTTTTCCCGAAACAACATGATAAGTCAGAATGCTTGTGAGGGCAGGAATGTCTTTGAGCAAGCTTTCAACAGTGCCAGCTGGTAACTTTGCAAAGGCCTCATCAGAAGGTGCAAAGACCGTGAAGGGGCCATTGCCTTTGAGGGTTTCAATCAATCCAGCGGCAGTGAGTGCTGCTGCGAGGGTTTTAAAACTGCCTGCGCCTACTGCGGTATCGATAATGTCTTTCATACAAAAAATCCTAAAAAATTTGCTCTCAAAAAATGTTGAGAAGGTAGTGAAACAAAAGCGTTTCATCATCATAATAGACAGGTCAACTGCACTTCTTCAAGTACCGAGCAATTGCTGAAATTTACGCAGGGTGAATAGAGGACCTAATTGCCACCCCAGTTTGCTCGTAATGCCTATAAAACCCCAACTAATGTAGCTTGGTATTTCATAAGTTTAAATCCGCAGGGAGTAAAAATTTTAATTTAGATTATAAAAATATTTATTCATTTTATCCTTTATAATTTATTGATCTTAAAGCAGTTTTTTTACTAAAATTTTAAGTTGTTGCGCATAAAGATCGTAGCCAGTTTCTTGCGGAAGATGAATATTATCAATGATAAAATGATCATTCTTAAGGGTGCTACTTAGCTTTAGCAATTTTATTCTAAGGGTAGATATATTGGGATCGAGATCAAGCTTAAGTAAATCAGTTGCGTTGTTTGTTTTAAAATTGTTTTTATTAAAATTGTTTTTTATCGTTTAACATAGCGCAGCAATGCAAGAACGGCAACAGCGCCTAAGGTTGCGGTGATTAAACTGCCGATCATTCCTGAAGAATGAAGTCCAAGAGTTTTGAAAAGTAAGCCACCGAGTAAGGCGCCAAGTATTCCAACAATGAGGTCGCCTTTAATACCTGAACTTCCAGTTTTCATAATCTGGCCTGCAATCCAACC
>JBDNHI010000177.1:0-2300 GCA_041694635.1 Gemmataceae bacterium
AGTATATTTAAATCTTATTCGTTGACTTAGGGCTATCCTTTAGTTACTATTTTTAAAACACAAATTAATTTTACAGAAGTTGGCTTTTATGCTTCGCTTCGCTTTGCTATTGCCCCTCGTGATAGTCCTAGGATGTGGGCCCCCTTTAATTAACATTTCGGGTAAAGTTTCTTACGATGGTACCCCGATTGAAGAAGGATCAATTTCGTTTGAATCTCCTGATGGTAGTTCGCCTTCAATAGGAGGGCGGATCGATAAAGGTATGTATCAGCTAGAGAAAATCTCGGCGGCGTCGGTTGGTAAGAAAGTAGTGCGAATTGTTGCGATTTTGAAAACAGGAAAAAAAATTCCCGCTGGTCCGCCCTTTCCTCCTGATAAACTTATCGACGAAACCATCAATCTTCCCCCTCGATTCAACGAAAAATCAACCCTTTCCGCAGAAATTTCATCTGGCAATCTCAATCAATTTGACTTTATCCTTTCAAAACAAAAACCTTAATACCGAGAAATATTATGATCAAGAAAATTCGATTTGCTTTTACTTTGATTGAACTGTTGGTTGTAATTGCAATCATTGCAATTCTTATTGGGTTGCTTCTTCCTGCGGTACAAAAAGTACGCGAAGCCGCTTCTCGAATGAAGTGCTCCAATAATCTCAAACAAATTGGGCTTGGATTAATGAACTTTCATAATGGAGAAAGTAAATTTCCACCAGCTTACAACTACCTAGCTACTGGCGACATTTCCGAAGCCACTTGGCTTTATTTCTTACTTCCCTATGTCGAACAAGAAAACTTATACAAAACAGGAACGATTACCCAAAATTTCGGCTCGCTTCCTAATCAGAACAGCACTATTAGTGCCACTTTACTTCCTGGATATTCCTGCCCTTCCGATATCCCTAGTACCTCTGGCAATTTTGGCCTTGGTATGTATGGCAAAGGGAACTATGCTGCCAACGGCGGAATCGGGCCTATGAATTCTAACTTCTCTACTCCCAGTACTTCTATTGTTACTCCGGGGGTTTTCACCGTTAACACACAGGTTCGTATTACTGATATCACCGACGGCACTTCCAATACCGTTTTGGCTTCGGAACTTCGAAAAGTCACTGGACCAAATGATTGGCGTGGCGTTATGTATTACCCCGAAGGACCTATCTACCAGCATAACCGCACCCCAAATACCTCCATTCCTGACAACTTTCGAACGGGCTTTTGTACTTCAACTACTGAAGTACCTTGCATCGGAACTTATCCCAATTATTTAACTCGAGCTGTTATTTTATCCGTACGCAGCACCCATACTGGCGGGGTTAACCTCGTGCTTTGCGATGGTAGCGTAAGATTTGCTACAAATAGTATCAGTCAAGCCACTTGGCAAGCTGTGGGCACAATCTCTCAAGGTGAAGTTCTTGGCCCTGACTTCTAGTACCAAACACTTCTTTTAACTATTCTCATTACCTTTCCTACTCTTCTTTAACTTTTGAAATATTGAAGGAGAAATGCAAATCTTGCCGATATAACAATATATATCTCCTTGCCCAAGACCAATGCTTAAGTTACCATAAGGCTTGTAGTAGTTAAAGATTGCAACCTGCCCAAGAAATTTTCCTTGCACTAACTCTTCGGGATTACGCCATGCTTTCCCTATTTGGCAATATCAACCAACCTGCTAACAGAAGACATTTCCTGACCGCTGGGGCTATTGGCTTAGGTGGGTTCTCCCTCGTTGACCTTCTACGCGCAGAAGCTAAATCGGGGATTACCTCGTCCAACAAATCGGTGATTAATATTCACCTTGATGGCGGGCCACCCCAGCTAGATATGTTTGATTTAAAACCTGAAGCACCGATTGAAATCCGGGGTGAGTTCAAACCGATATCTACTAAGGTTCCTGGGATTCAAGTTTGCGAGCTACTTCCTAAAATTGCTTTAATTGCTGACCAATGCGTTTTTGTTCGCTCTCTAGTTGGCTCTGCTGGTGCCCACGATGGTTTTCAATGTCAATCTGGCTTTACAGCAAAAGAGCTTTCCAATATTGGTGGAATGCCTTCTTTTGGTTCCGTCCTTGCTAAACTTTTTGCTTCTAAAGGTAAAGATGCACCTGCGTTTGTCGATATTATGCAAGGCAGGCCACAAGTTCGTAACAGCGCTCGACCCGGTTTCTTAGGCCCTACCTACACCCCTTTTAGGCCCGATATCTCGCACCTTTTCACCCGAGAACTTGAAGCAGGTATGAAGGGCGAACTCGCACGCAGGGGAAATTCTCATTCCGTAAAACTTAACCTCGTCGACGGG
>JBDNHI010000178.1:0-3101 GCA_041694635.1 Gemmataceae bacterium
CTCAACACTCCGGCCGTGGTACAATCACCAGAGAAGGAGGAATGCGATGACTGCGACTTCACCTGTGGTTCACAGCGACCCTGACATCCTCGGCGGTACACTGGTTTTCGTCGGTACTCGGGTGCCTGTCCGCACTCTGCTTGACTATCTAGCCGCAGGCGACACACTGGAGGAGTTTCTGGACCATTTTCCGACCGTCTCGCGCGAGCAGGTGGTCGCGGCACTGGGACAGGCAAACGATTTGTTGGTGTACCATACGCATACTTCTTGACGAGTGCGTTCCCCATCCACTTCGGCGGGAGTTGACGGGTCACGATGTCCGCACAATCCAAGAAATGGGCTGGGCCGGAAAGAAGAACGGCGAGTTGCTCGCCTTGATGGCCGGGGCTGGTTTGGAGGTGTTGCTTACCGTGGACCAGAACCTCCGCAACCAACAGAACATGACGGCATCTAGGGGGTGATCGTAGTGATGATGGCCCCGAGCAACCGCTTGGCCGATCTGGTGCCACTCATCCCTGGGGTCGAGACCGCTCTGGGTAGCATCTAAGTCGGAGACGCCGTCGAGGTCCACGCCTAACCAAACGCTGAACCTGACGCCAAAAAGCGGCACAGGTGATCTGGAGTTGTTAAGAGGTTTGGATTTTCACTTGTTCCTTATCACGACATTGAGTTCAGCAATGAATGCGCAATGGAAACGAATCGAAGCCATTATTGGGAACAATGAATCCGCTTCCCTCGAACATAATGTGGCAGCTTTCTATGAACACCTTCTTCAAACTTTAACATTCCCATGCGAAGTAACCGGAATCGAAGATTTTCAGTGGGAAGAGTGCTATGTGCTTGGTGGGGCAAGTCCTGCCGAGTATAAACGGCTAAAAAAGACCCAGCCATCGTATTGCGACAACTATGAATTGCTTACAATTGAGAAGGAAGGTTTTTCAGAATGGATGCTCTTCCAGGGCGACGACATTGGCGCGATTGTCAAAAGAAAAAGTGACGGCAAGGAATTTTGTCTTGGCCTATCAGAACTCAAAGGTGTCGATAAAAAATCTGCCAATGCAAAACTACTAGATGATTTCTCTATGTTCCTTATGAACAGCCGATGATTCAGTACAATTTGCAGCGCCCTTGTTTTGCCGGTAGAAGTCGCCGAACCGTTATCTGGACCCGGAAGGATTAGGTAAGTTCCTTCCACGGCCAACCGTTTTGTAGTTTTTGCACATCGTAATCGGTAACATCAGTTTTGTCTCGAACGCTCGGTTGTCATCGATGTCTGCACCGGGGTGGTTCAAGCAACGGGCTCACTCTTCGGTCCAAAAACCGAGGCCCTTGCAGGTTCCCCTGCAACGACGGCATCGCCTTTCTCTTTCCCTCCAGTGGGTATTTGAAAGACAATGCGCCCCAGAAACCTCTGGCGTGCTCGATCGCTCATGCAGCGCATCATCGTGTGCATCTGATCCGGCGACTGAACCGACTTCTACGGCGAATTCATTTACTTTTTCTTTGAAATTGCGCAGCACCTCGGTTAAAATACTATAGTGTGAAGAAGCGGGATCTCTTCCGTTCCGGCGACCTGCTGTTCCGGATTAGCAAGAATGAAAAGCCGAACTAGATGGAATTAATTTCATCTAATCATTGTTAGGAGCACTAAGAGCGATATGAAAAAACCTACTCCAAAATTGCCGTATCCCAATCGGAAGATTTCCGAGACCTTCCTCGATTTCGCAGCGCCTATACTTCAGGATCTGCCGCCTAAGGAGCGGGAACTGCTAATGCAGAAGGCGTTAGAGGTTGCTGTCACTGTCTGGAATTCGGTGGTCTTCGCAGATGTGCTCAACGACCATCACTATCTCGCCGAGACTCGAAGACTCATAGCCAATAAGCCCGAAGCCGCCCTGCACATAGAACAACTGATCGCCCGCAAACGCGAGTTCTTCGGAGATGACGATAGAATGATCGGGAACTGGAAAATTATGAAGACTAAGAATGGTCTCAACCTGCGTGCCGATGCGCAAGACACGCATGCCATGCTGCGACATCCGAAATGATCATCATCGGAAGCTATCGGCCCCGAACAGGTGCCTAACCAGGCGCTGCATATTGCGGTCGCGGCCACCAAGGCGGTCTCTTATCTGTTGACATAGAACTGTAGCCATTTGGCCAATGCTAAGATGTGGCCCATAATAGAAGCCGTTTGCCAAGCCAAAGGATTCAAGGCTCCTATCATATGTACTCCCGAGGAACTTTTGGAGGCCAAGCCATGACCGACCCTATTGTTGACGAAGTTCGGTGCATTTGCGATGCCCACGCCGCCAAGTTCAATTACGATTTGGATGCTATTTTTCGAGACATCAAAGAGCAAGAGAAAAAGAGCGGCCTCAAGTTCGTTGCCGGCGTTGTGCGTCAGGCTATGCCGAACCAGTCGCTGCAGCCGACCTGAGTCGCCATTTCCGTATCTACCGATTCAAAGTCGCAGGAGGCGGCGGAGCTTTAGCGTTCGGCGCCCTGTTGCCACTGGGGGTGAGCCTGACAACCAAACTCAGTCACTGGAGTGTTTCTCATGGCCAAGTTCGGCGGAGGAGGGTGAAGCGAGGTAGGGCCAAGTTCTACTTCGAGCCAATGCAGTAAAGCATCTTATCAGACCTCAGGAAAATCTTCCCGCCTGAAACCGCAGGAGTGCATTGAATCGTATCTTTAATTTCGTTGGTTTCTATTAGTTCGATCTTTTCACCCAAGCTGACGACAAAAGCAGAGCCTTCCTCGTTTATCAGATAAAGATGGTTCCCCGCAATGATAGGCGATCCAGAGAATGGGCCCTTCATGCGAACCTGAGCCACTTCTTTGCCATCCTTAGCTTCAAAAACATTTAGACCGATGCTTGATAAGCCATAGACTTTGCCCTTGTGAACCAGAGGAGAAGCATATCCACCCACGAGTTTGTTTGACTTCCATTGTGGAACGGGAACCTTGTTGCCTGTGGATGGGGAAAGGACGAGTGTTTCTTTTCCTGGGGCAAGAAGAATCCCTTCGCCCAAGGTAGGGGAAGGAATGGTAGAAGGGCCAGAACTTGCAAGCGACCAGTTTTCTTTTCCGGTTAGTGC
>JBDNHI010000179.1:0-6929 GCA_041694635.1 Gemmataceae bacterium
ATTACTTATCTCATCCTAACTTGAATCATTAAGGATTGTCAAAAATCACTTAATTAACAAAAATTATAGTTACTAAAAAAGCGGAACTCTGATGTTCAAATCAAACAAGTTCAAGCAAAACCAGCATTGAAATTTGATATCAGCATTGCATTACCAAGGCTTAATTAATATTATTTTTATAACGCAAAAAATATCAATTTTCAGTTTATTATAGACATTAAAAAAGAGAATGGGCTACTAGTTTTAAACAAAGTGGCAAAAATTAAACTTTGCTTTAACTTTTCTTTTCAACTTTTTCAGGCATGTTGTCGAAAGGTTCGGGTGGTTCTTTGCCAAACTTAGCACGGTATTGCCCGGCAAATTTCTCTCTTAATGATGGATCACATATAAAACACTGGCTCTTCGCCCGACTATGCATTTCGCACCAATCTTTTTTATCCTGAAATGCCTTTGCAACCTTCGGGCTACACATACTGCAATCAGATTCTTTTACACCATGTTCTTCACACCACCAAGTGGAATGGGCAGACTCGGCAACTTTAGTTTTATTGACAGGTGATTCTTGGCCACACCCTAGTAGAAAAGTTATGCCAACAAAAATAAGGACCATTGCATTAAATCGAAACATATAACTCGCTCCTTAAAAAAGAAATAAACTCTAAACTCTAGAACCAATTTGATTGGGAACAAAAGCAACAATCGGCTTATCAGAAACGGGTGCCAAATCCTTATTCTGATTAGCTTTCTCAGGCCAACGAAAGATAACAAAAACAACCCTTAGCACGAGAATCGACATAATCATTGCACTTAAAACCCCACCGATCACCACAGTCGCCAATGGTCTTTGAACTTCAGCACCCATACCAGTACTAAAAGCCATAGGTAAAAACCCAAGGCTTGCAACCAGCGTGGTCATAAGAACGGGCCTAAGGCGGGTGATAGCAGCTTCCTCAACGGCTTGCTCTAAAGACCTTCCCCGCTGCAATAATTGCCTCACATAAGAAACCAGAATCATATCATCTAACACAGCAACCCCAGAAAGTGCAATGAAACCAATAGCAGCCGAAATCGAAAAAGGCATATCTCTAATCCATAGTGCTAAGATCCCGCCCACCCAAGCAAAGGGAATGCCCGTGAAAACACGGAAAGTATCCATCACATTCCCGTAGGTTGCGTACAGAAGAAGAAACACAAGTAAAAGGGCGAAGGGAACGACGAAATAAAGCCTAATTTTCGCCCGCTGCAATTGCTCGAACTGGCCGCCAAAGGTAATGTGATACCGCCCCTGAGGTAAAACAATCTGACTATTAATTGCAGATTGAGCATCCTTAACAAAAGAAACAAGATCACGACCTCGAACATTGCAAGTAACAACCATACGCCTTTGCCCCCATTCTCGGGTAATGGTAGAGGGTCCTTCAATAACTTTAATATCAGCAACCCTAGAAAGGGGAATGCGTTCTCCGGTGGAAGCGAGAATTTGAATCGACCCAACCGCTTCTGGACTTTCACGCCAAGAATCAGGCAAACGAATAACTAATGGAAATCGAAACTGGCCGTCCACCACTTCACCCAAGAACTTTGAGCCAATAGATTCAACCAGATCTAAAACTTGACGGCCAGGAATTCCATACCGTGCAAGTTGATCCTGCTTAATGCTAACTTGCATCACAGGTTGACCTGTAACTTGTTCATCATTTAAATCAGCAACCCCAGGAATAGCCTGCAAAACTTTTTGAATCTCGATTGCTTTTTCGTTCATTATTTTAAAATCATCACCGAACAATTTGACCGCAACATCAGAACGCGTACCGGCAAGCATTTCGTTGATTCTCATTTCAATTGGTTGCGAAAAAGCAAATTTCAGGCCAGGAATCGTGCGTAATTCTTTATCAATCAAAACCGTTAGGGCATCTTGAGTTTTCGCTTTAACCCAACGACTGCGTGGATTAAGAGTGATAAAAATATCAGTAAGTTCAACTCCCATAGGATCGGTAGCAATCTCGGCTGTACCCGCTCGGCTCCATACATGACGAATTTCATCGGGAAAAGCTTTAAGCAAAGCCTTTTCAACCCGCGTGTTCGTTTGAACCGATTCCGCAAGGCTAGTTCCAGCAAGACGAACCGTACCTAAAGCAATTGCACCTTCTGATAACTTGGGAATAAACTCGGCACCTAAATGAGGGGCAACCATTCCAAAAGAAAAGAACAATACCAAGGCTGCAAAAACCATAACTGCAACCTTATGTTGCATCGTGGCTTTCAACACCGGAATATAAACGAATTTTATCATTCGCAATAAAAAAGGTTCATTCTCAGGCATTTTTTTAGGCAACAGAAGACTTGCTAAGGCTGGCATTAAGGTAAGCGATAACACCATCGAACCTGCAAGGGCAAAAATTACAGTCAAAGCCATAGGCTTGAACAGTTTCCCCTCAATCCCTTCAAGCGTAAGAATGGGCAGATATACAATCAGAATAATTAATTCACCAAACAAAGTAGGCCTGCGAACTTCAACAGCAGCTCGACGAATTATTTCTTTTCTACTTGAACTTGGATCACCCTGTGAAAGATGACGAACGCAGTTTTCGATCATCACAACCGAAGAATCAACCACCATTCCAAAATCAATTGCACCAAGGGATAACAAACTTGCGGAAATACCAAAACGCAACATTCCAGAGAAAGCCACAAGCATCGAAAAAGGGATTGCAAGTGCCACGATGAAAGCAGCCCGAAGGTTTCCTAAAAACAAAAAGAGTATGGAAATAACTAACAAACCACCCTCAAATAAATTAGCCCTTACCGTATCCATCACAAAATCTACAAGTTCGGTACGGTCGTAAACAGTATCAACCCTTACATTGCCTGGAAGGCGCTGTTTAATTTTCTCCAACTCATTTTTCATAGTCCAAGTAACTTCGTGAGAATTTTCACCCATCGTCATAAAACCTAGACCTAGTACCACTTCACCCAATCCATCAGCGGTAACAGCGCCCCGCCTAACTTCATGGCCAATATGAACCTCAGCAATGTCTTTGAGAAGTACCGGGACGCCATCTTTTACTGTTAATTGTATATTTGAAATTTGCTCAAGGGTGACGGTCCGACCTAACCCCTGCACAAGAAGCATAGCGCTACCTTGGTCAATAACCCCGCCCCCAACATTCTGATTATTTTCTTTAATTGAAAGTGCAACTTTATCGAAAGTAAGATCATACTTAGCAAGATTAGTTGGATCGATACGAACTTGAAATTGTTTTTCAAAACCGCCCCACGAGTTCATTTCCGCAACGCCTTTTAAAGCCCTCATTTGAGGCCGAATCACCCAATCGTGGATGGTGCGGAGTTGGGTAATATCATCGCCCTTACCGGTAACGATATAATGAAAAACTTCGCCCAACCCAGTGGATAAAGGACCCATTTTAGGTCTTTCCATACCTTGGGGTAGTTGAATCGTACCTAACCTTTCATTAACAATTTGCCTTGCAAAATAAATATCGGTACCATCTTCAAAAATCACAACCACCTGCGATAAACCAAACTTCGATATCGAACGCATTTGATGTATGCGAGGCATACCGCCAAGTTTTTGTTCAATCGGGAAAGTAATCTGTTGCTCTATCTCTTCGGGGGAAAGTGCGGGTGCTACGGTATTGATTTGTACCTGTACTGGGGTGGTATCCGGAAACGCATCAATATCTAGGTTATTTAAAGCAAAAATTCCCGCTACTACAAATACCAGACTTAAGGCGATCACCACCCAGCGATATTCCAAAGATTTATCAATGATCCAGTTTAACATTTAAACTCCGCTTATTTTTTTGCGTGACAGGCACAACCTTCACCCAAACTACCCCGCAGTAGTTCAGTTAAAAGTAAACCACTTCCTTGTTGAACCACAAGTTCGCCTGGAAAAAGCCCTGCAAGTATTTCAATTTGTTTATCATCTTTACCCCCCACACGCACCTTTCGAACATGAAATATTTTAGGAGCATTAACGCCCAAAAAATCTTTATCACGGACGAAAACAACACTACAACACCCTTCCCATTGCACTGCTTCCTTTGGAATACAAATTGCATTGGGTTCTTCGCGCAATATAATTTGAGCAGTACCAAAAGTATTGGCACGAAGTTTTCCCCCAAGATCCGAAATATTTGCCCTAGCTTTAATAGTTCGGGTTTTTATATCTGCTTGCGTGCTAATCCACGAAAGGTTACATTCAATTTCTTTGGTTATTCCAGAAGCTTGAAATAACACCTTCTGGCCAAGGTTTAAAAATCGGACATCTTCCCCTTTGACATCTAATGTCATCCACTTAAATTCATTATCAACAACTTCAAAAAGAACCCGCGATGCATCAACCACTTCACCCGCAACAACTTCCCTAGAAACAATAATGCCATCCATAGGGGAAACCACAGGTAAGAGATTTCTTGTAGTTTTAGAAGGATCAAGTTTATTGGTAATTTCCAAGGGCAAGCCAATAAAATGCAATTTACTTTCAAGCAGTTCCGAACTCGTAGTTTGCAAATTTAGGTTTTCAATAGGTAGGCCAAGATTCACCAGCATCTGCCTAGAAGCATTTAATCGAATCAAAGCTTCTCTTAATGAAGAATCCGCTTCTTCCAAAGTGGCAGCAGGGGTAGCAGAACCAGAAGCACGATAACGGGTAAGGGTTTGCATTCGTAAAGAACTTAAAGAAAACATTTGTAAAAGTTCAGATTTTGCCTTACCAACATCAACAGAATCAATGAGGGCTAAAGTTTCTCCGGCCTTAACTTTTTCCCCTATGTGTTTAAACACTTGCCAGACTGTTCCTGATGAACGAGCAGCAAGGTGAGCTAACTTAATCTGGTCGTAAATAATTTCCGCAGGCGCTGAAATGCTTTCAACCATCTTGGCTGTAGAGACTGCCTCAACAGTGATTCCCGCTTTATCAACATCTTCGATGCTTGCGAACTGAATTCGTCTTTGATGGCTTTTACAAATTGCATTGTTGGTTTTTCTTTCTCTTAGCACTAACCCTTTCTCTGCTTGAACCAAAAGTTTTGCAATATCTTTGGTTTCAACGCTTGCAATACTGGGATTACAAAGGCTGCATTCAGCAATTCCGTGTTTATTGCACCAACCAAATTCTTTGTTTTTTGAATAAAGCGTGGGATCACACTCCACACAAGAGGATTCAGGAACATGGTGGATATCACACCAATCCTCTTTTTCAGGAGTCATCCATAAGGTCGAAAACTTGGGGACTTTCCAATTCAAACAATGTCCACCGTAAGCAAATCCTCCGAGAGATAAACAAACGAAAACCAGAGAAAACTTATCAAGCCAGCTTTTCTTCGAGTTACCCTCTAAACTTGTTTTTAAACCTATAGGATCATTTTGATTATTAAATTCGTTCATAGGAAAGCCCTGATAATGGTTAATGAAAAATTAGAAAAATGAAAAACTTGATTGCGACAATGCCACAATATAACTTTATTAAAGATAAAAATAGGTCTAAATAAGAAGGGTCAGAAAAGAAAGATAGATAGGAACACTCTTCAAAACAATAGGTTTCAAATAGCAAACAGGAAAAATATTAACGGGGACATATTCAATGGCAACACAATAAGAAATGAAAACCAAAGAAACAGATAGGTTCTCAATACTAAACAAACAAGTAACCCAATTTTCATTGGATTTTGGCTTCAGAAACAAGCAATTGTGAGGCGCAGGAATCTCAGCGATCCAGCCAGTTAAACTGGTTTCGTTTTCTTGGGAACAAGAATTATTGTTAGTTTCTTTAAAATGGCAACAAGATTGAGCAAGGTGTTCCCCGGGTCTAGTATTTTCAATTGGCCCAAACAAGCAAAGACAAAACTGATCGGGGATCAATTGCCCAATACATACCAAGACTAAAAACAAAGAGGTAAACAAATGAGCCAACACCTTCTCCTTTATTTATAATTTTTATTTATAAACTATCACAAACGGCTTGTCAATTAGACCAATGTTATACTTTTAATGAATCGAGCCTAACAATTCAAAGTGAACGATAATTAATCTTTACATAAAGTAAAAAAGGATTGGCAAAACTGGGCTTATGAGGGATGAATTATTTACTTGTATTAAATTCTTTTGACTTATCAAAATCCGCCTCAGCTTCTTTGGACTTACCTAAAGATTTGTAAACATTACCTCTACAAAAATAGGCAAAAGCATACTTGGGATTAAATTCAATTGCTTTGCTAAAATCACTAAGGGCTTCGGGAAACTTAGCCAGAGCCTCGTTAACTAAACCTCGGTTGTTATAAGCAACAGCCTCCTTGGGACTAATTTCTATTGCTTTCGTATAGTCGGCCATAGCTGCTGGTAAGTTATTTTGTTTAGCATAAGTTGCACCTCGATTAATCAAAGCATCGCTATCTATTGGTTTAATTTCAATCGCTTTGGTATAATCGGCAGTAGCTTCAGCGTATTTACCAAGTGCTTCATTTGTTAATGCTCGGTTAAAAAAGGCTTCAAAGTACTTCGGATTTAACTCAATTGCCTTGTTTAAATCAATAACCGCTTCAGGAAATTTATTTAATTCAAATTGTGCAGTACCCCTGCCGTAATATGCATCGTAAGCTTTTGGATTGATTTCAATCGCTTTAGCAAAATCAGCTAAGGCTTCTGGGTACTTTTTGAAACCTCTTGCATTAGCATTTCCCCTGCCGCTGTAGGACTCGGCACTTTTAGGACTAAGTTCAATCGCTTTGGTGAAGTCGATTATTGCTTCTGCATATTTCATAGTGCCCGTATTAGCAATACCCCGGCCTAAAAATGCTCTAGGTTCCTTCGCATCTTGCTCAAGTGCCTTAGTAAAGTCGACTATCGCTTCCGCATATTTATTAGTAGAAACCTGTACATTTCCACGCCCAAGGTAAGCTTCTGCA
>JBDNHI010000180.1:0-8288 GCA_041694635.1 Gemmataceae bacterium
AAAAAATGATGTCATCAGAGGTCGAAGCGGCATTTGCACTAATGATTGCTTGCCTAAGAGAACCCACCCCTAAATCGTTATTATTTGTCACAGTGAAGGTAGCGGGGGTAATTCTTTCTTCGAGGCCGATGAGTTCAAGCCTTCGAGAAATAGCGCTAGACCTAATCTTAAAAGTTTGTTTTTTACTGCCAAACAGTTTCCTGAAAATATTTGACAATTAAGGAACTCCTTTTGATAAAGAAACGATGCATTAGAAATTTAATGCTTGGAATGCCAAAGGTATTTGCTGCATTGATTACCTAAAGCCATCTCAAGCATTCAAATACTACAAATCATCAGATACATTGCAACTGCCCAACCAATAAAAAGTAAAGGAAATAGAGGGCACCTGTTAAGTCGACACAAACTGTATCAAAAAATAAGCTAAACAAGTATATAAATAAATTTAATTAAATGCATTTCGATGGTTTTTGTGAAAGAAATTCAGGCTATTCTCTTTTTTTCTTTCTTTTTTCATTAAAATCCTCATGTGAACACGAAAAAGATGCAGAAAGAGCCTTAACGAATAAAAACCAGGAATAACGTTCCCAAATAAGGATTCTAGCCCTGCAAAGCGTGTTACGGTCGCTTTTTCCTTTAAACCTTCGTGACTTCGTGCGAAATAATAAGACTCTGAAGAAGCGCAACTCACACGAAGCCACGAAGAAGAGACATAAGCAACCCCAGCGAAAGAAATCCCAGCGAAAGAAATCCCAGCGAACGCAGTCGCTGGGCTTATTACAAGAGGTAGCTGGGCTTATTACAAGAGGTAGCTGAGCTTGTTACAAAAGGTCTCTGGGCTTTGAGATTAAATCTTTAATTCAGCACTAGGCTTAGGAATTTCTACAAGTTTCATAGCTTCATCGGGAAGTTCATAAGTGCTATGGATGACTTCTAAGTCATCGTTCACAAGGTCGGGAAAAAGGGTGCCTAGAATTAATTGAACAGCGAAAATTTCTTGAAGCGCATCTTCAAATTTAACAAAAGCAACAATATTTCCAGTCTGAATATTCACTACCCAAACGCCACTGTTTCTTTCGATATCTTGTTCCGTAATAGGAATGCCACTAAAGACAGCGGTTTCGCGCACCTGAGAAAGGCCAATAAAAGCCAAAGGACCGATGAAATCTAAGCCACGCGTAAAGCCAGGTAAAAATGCAACCGGTTCGGCACGGCCTGTTTTATGATCCACCAAAGAAAGTGTTCCCTTGCCCGATTCTAAAACCCAAAGTTTGCCATCGTGCCAACGAGGTGAATGAGGCATAGAAAGGCCCCGCGTGATGATATTGCCACTAGGCACTTCCATAAGAATGCCGCCATCTTTTTTATTATCGCGCCAACCTGCAGGGGTGTCTGTTTCACCTAAAGCGGTAACATAACGGGGCTTGCCATCGACTAAACCCATCCCATTCAAATGACATCGGTCGTTAGGTGAGTAGGCAGAAATAAAAGGTGGTTTCCAACGGGGAACAAAACTATTGATTGAATCTAAAGTACAAAGGCAAGAAAAGCGGGTATTGACAACCCAAAGTTCACCTTCGTTGCCATAGGCCATTTCGTGAACTAAAATATCTCCGGTGATATGAGATTCCCTGGGCATAAAGCAGGCATCGACCATTCCGAGGGGTTCTCGCTTAGCAGCAACAGCGGGCATATTTTGAAAGTGAGATATTTCACCTAGTGTTCCGATGGAAAGTTTATGTTTATTAGCAGCAAGCCCCATAGGTGAAACAAAGTCGCGAAAATGGGTGTTTAATTGATTTCCTTGAGCTCTGAGAAAAACAAGTTTTCCAGCTTGATAGGTGGTAACAGCAACAGTTGCATTAATTTGGTTAAGAATATCGGGAAAACTATTAGTAAAAACACTGCGAAGAGGTGGCTTTTCTGGGTTTAATTCTATCTTATCGGTGTCTAAGGGTGGAATATTAATTTCCTGATTCGAAGAGATTTTCAAAAGTTTTCCTTTTTAAAAGTGCTAGCATCCTTTATAATTAAATAATAGAACATTGCTCGGAAAAATAGTAGTCAAAACCTAAAGATATTTTCAAGTTTAAGATGAAATTTTAGTAGTAAATATAATATTTATTATTGTATGAATTTTTAAAATAGCTCTAAATCTTAGCAAAATGCAACTTATATAAATCAATCTTAATCCTTGCAGAAATAACAAGGGGGCATTCTTAAATTTAAATTTGCTTCTTTAACTTCATTTTATAGAAACGGTTTAAGATTTTTGATTAATGCGAAAGATGCGAAAAGCACTGCAGTTAATTGAACTGCTAAACTTACACAGTTCAACCGACATTCTTACCCCACAAAAAAAACCTTAATGCGCTTAAAGTTTACAACCCAAAAAAGGGAACGGGTAAAAGGAATGCATGTTGTTCATATAGGCTTGCGATGCCATTCCAACTTGTGTATTGCGAAAAGAAAACAAACAACAGGTAGATCAATACTGCAGGCAAAAGGGGAAGTCGCCCCGTCCAGCGGAAAAACCAATGCCTTGCAGTTTCTCGTGTTTTTGTCCTCCACATAGCCCAACCTGTAATTAGTCGGGTTGGATAAATGAAAAGAATGAACACCAAAGTGGGCAACCACAGTGCCTCTTGGGGAACCACTTCAATTTTAAGGAAGTATAAAGGTAGCGCAAAAACTAGGGTAAGAACCAAAGCTAAACTACAAGCCCAAGGCGCACGATTGAAAGCTTTTCTAACGCCACGCCAATCGAAGGCCGCAGCGAATCGATTTTCGATTGCCATCTGGGTTTGTAGTAAAGGAAGATGAAGAACAACGATTGCTAAAAGCAGCGCCCCTAAAATGCCAACCAAAGGGGCAATGGGGGTTTTCACCTGCCCAAAGGCCAAGAGTGTAGCGGGGATAACCAGCCAAAGGAAGGCTGCTAGAAACCCTCGAAAGCCAAGCCAGAAATAATGGTGGAGTCGCAATCCAAGCAAGAAATCCCAAGTTGCATCTCGAGCCTTTGAGTAAGCCCCACCAAGTTTGAATTGGCGGTATACGATTAGGAAATTCAAAGGCCAAAAGAAGTGGCGTAAGCGCCCGCCCCTCGCCAACGCAAAAACAATATGCATACCTAACAAGATGGTAAAAATTAAAACCCAAAAGCGAAGCCTTGCAGCATTTCTGCCCTCTGGGTTAATGATTTGTGCGGTGAAAGCAACATTACTAAGATACCGCAAAGGTAATAGAAGAAACCAAATAGCGAAAACAGAGCCGCCCAACCGCGCCGCGGTGCGAATGCCAATGAATCCATCCCCGATCTTTCCAGATTTAGCAACGCGATTAGAGCATTCAAGCATATAACCTAGGCTAAGAAATTGTAGGCCCGGTATTGCAGCGAGAATTGCCAGAGCCAAGATCATAGCCATCAATCCAAACACCCACTCTATTTTTAGGATAGTCCAAAAAAAGAAGCGCTTAAGTAAGCTTCGCTTAATTGTTTTTAGCTCTGGTTGTAATTCCGCTACAAGATCTGAAGGCGCAAGCTGGAACTCTAAATCGGGGGGTAGTGGAGGGGGAAGAGTCGGTAATTCTGGGGGTAAATTCGGTTCTGAAAGATTCATGATTAAAGTCTTAATTAAAGTCTTATTAGGGTAATATCTCGATATGATAACCACATTAAAGAGAAAATCTTAAGTAAGTTATGGTATCATAGAAAGATACATTGGTATAAGAGCAAGCGCTTTATGTTATTTCGCAACTTCTTTTTTATATGCTTAATCCTTGGGGGTACTGCAACGCTTATTGCAAATCTCATCCCGCCCAAGCACGGATTTGCGCCTACTCCAACTCACCCCGAATTATTTCAAGCCAATAACTTTCAAGACACAGTCTACCGGGTGAATGCCTCCTTCGAGCAAACTTGGCTTAAAAATAATATTCAACCTGCCGTAGTTGCAGATGATTTAACCATTGCAAGGCGGCTAGCATTGGGTTTAATGGGAACAATTCCATCATTGGAAGAAATCCGTCAGTTTGAATCGCATCCAGAAGATGAAAGATTAATCTGGTGGATTGGTCATATTTTGCAGGATCGTCGCTTTGCAGATTACCTTGCAGAAAGATTCACCAGGGTTTTTGTAGGAACAGAAGATGGCCCATTCATTTTGTTTCGAAGGCGCAAGTTTAGATCTTGGCTTTCTGAACAGATAACTTTGAATGTTCCTTATGATCAGATTGTAAGGGAAGTTATTGCCACCGAGGGGATTTGGACAGAAAAACCTGCAACCAACTTTATCACGGTCACCTCGCAAAATGATAAGTCAAATCAACCAGACCCAGTCCGGTTGGCAGGCCGTGTTACTCGCGCCTTCTTAGGCATCAGGTTGGATTGTGCACAATGCCATGACCATCCATTCGCCCCTTGGAAGCAATCCGACTTCGAAAGTTTTTCAGCCTTTTTTGCTCAGACTCATGTAGGGTTGCGTGGCGTTTACGATGGTGTAGGCGAATACAATATTGATGATAAGCGCAAAGGCATTCAACGAACGGTTGCTCCAAAGGTTTCTTATTCTGCTAATTTACTTCCCGAGGAAGGCACGCTTAGAGCGCGCTTATCCGCCTGGGTTACGCATCCCGAGAATAATTATTTCTCACAATCTGCAGTTAATAGGGTCTGGGCAATTCTTTGTGGTCAGCCTTTAGTTTCACCTGTTGATAACCTTGAAGCAGAAGGGTTTGTTCCTCCTGCGCTAAAAATATTGGCAGATGATTTCGCCTTGCACGGCTATGACCTCGCCCGATTGATACGGATCATTGCCAGTACTAAAACATATCGCATGCAAAGTATCTCGGTGAATGATGATTCTGGCAATGCAGAGAAATTATGGGCGCAGTTTCCCCTTGGCAGATTACGGCCAGAGCAGGTTGCTGGCAGTATTTTGCAAGCCTCTTCGGTCGCTACTATTAACGCTGATTCTCATATCATTACCCGTCTTTTTCGGTTTGGCGAAGAAAATGATTTCGTCAAGCGTTACGGAGATAGTAGCGATGAGGAGTTTGACAATCGTGGTGGAACCATCCCGCAAAGGCTGGTGATGATGAATGGGAAACTCGTATCGGAAAAGACAAAAGGCGGCCCCTTTTCTGCAACCACTCGTATTCAGTGGTTGGCACCCGACGAACTTAAATCGATCGAAGCCGTATTCCTTTCTGCATTAACCAGACGGCCCAGTTCTGAAGAGTCTGTTTTTTTTGAACAGAACTTGAAAAGCACGAAACAAAATAAAGAGCAGGGAATTCAGGATATCTTTTGGGCTTTAATTAACTCCACGGAGTTCTCATGGAACCATTAGGGCGTAGGCCTTTTCTTAAAACCACTGCTACTCTTACTGTAGCAACTCTCGCGGGGGCCACTTGGCTGACCCCCGTGGGCCAATGGCTTGCTCGCGCCGCAGATGGCGATGCACCTGGTGCGCTTCCTCAAAAATCATCTGCACAGGCTGTAATCGTATTGTGGCTGCAGGGCGGGCCCAGCCAGCTTGAAACTTTTGATCCCCATACCGATTCAAATATCGCAGGCGGTACCACTAAAATCGCCACCTCCGTAAAAGATATTTATCTGGCTAGTGGCTTTGAGCGGTTGGCCCAAGAAATGGGTTCGGTTTCGTTGATCCGTTCCATGATTAGCAAAGAAGGCGATCACGAACGCGGCAGCTACAATTTGAAGACTGGATTTCGACCTGACCCCACGGTGATTCATCCATCACTGGGTGCAGTTGCCTGCCATGAGCTAAGCATAGGCAAAGCTGAAATTCCAAGGCATGTGAGTATATTGTCATCGCAATGGCCAGCCCGGGGAGGTTACTTGGGTGATAAGTATGACGCATTTCAGATGACAGATCCTGCGGGGCCGGTACCCGATGCCCAAGCTAACATCGATTCAGAGCGAGAAAAAAGCAGGCTCAAAAGTTTGGGGATTGTAGAGCAAGCCTTTGCAAAGGGGCGCAGTAAACGGGTTGAAGAAACTCAGCACCGAAATACCACAAGCGCTGCACTTAAAATGATGACCTCCGAGCAACTGAAAGCTTTTAATGTTTCGCTTGAGCCACAATCAGTTCAAGATTTGTATGGCAATACACCCTTTGGAAGAGGATGTTTGGCAGCACGAAGGCTGGTAGAATCTGGGGTGCGTTGTGTAGAAATCACACTAAATGGATGGGATACTCACGCCAACAATCACCAGTTTTGTAAAACTAATTTGAAGATACTGGATCCTGCTTTTAGCGGGCTTATTCGCGATCTGCGTCAGCGCAATATGTTGGATAAAACGCTGGTACTTTGTATGGGCGAATTTGGGCGTACACCTTCCATCAATCCTGCTGGGGGCAGGGATCACTGGCCCAGCGGGTTTAGTATTGCGTTAGCGGGCGGCGGGGTTCGGGGTGGGCGTGTAATCGGTGAAACTGACCCCGAAGGGAAGGCCGAGCCTAAAAATACGGTGAGGGTTCCTGATCTTCATGCCACGGTTTTTGAAGCTCTTGGTATTGATTACGATAAGCTTAATCAAACCCCAATAGGCCGTACGGTAAAGTTCAGCGAGGGCAAGCCTGTTAGGGAATTACTGGATGCATAATTTGGGGTGATGAAGATAATAACCCCAGTTAAAAATACCTTTGTGCAACTAAACATTCTTTTTCTTTAGCCGAAGCGGAACTTTCTTTAAGTTTAGGTGACTAATAGGTATATCAATCTGCAAAAGTCTGGCAGATGATTTAAGCACTTCTAACTCTTGGAGGATTTTATGATTCGTACATTTTTATCAATGGTTGTGTTAGGTGCAACATTTTTCTTTGCCACCGCAGATTGTTCTGCTCAAAATCAAACCAAGGCCAAGAATAATCAAATGGTTACTGGTACGATTAAATCAATCGATATTAGTAAAGGTCTTTTGATTATCAATCAAAAAGTGGGAAATGAAAAAGTTGATCGCGAATTGAGTATCAGTGAAGATGTGGAATTTGATGTTGCAGGAAAGTTGTCTTCGGGTGTTGCGGGAATGGAACTTCTCAAAGTTGGAGCCAATGTGAAAATTAAGTGTGATAAAGATGTTAAAGTTCTCAAGGTTACTTCCAAGTAACGGTGGGATGAATACTTGTAAGCGAAGCTGAAATCATTCAGCTTCGCTTTTTTATTTGATAGAAACCAAAAAAAAGCTTGCTAAGAAACCTTAAATAAATGTTAGATAGGATTTGCCCCTCACATTGTTTGTGATCAAATGGAATCATCGAAGAAGGTTGAGCGCCTGACCAAAGAACTTCAGCGACTGAACCGATTTCTGTGGCGAATCAATTTAATTCTTTCTAATTATATTGCGCTCCAGTTAAAATACGACAGTGTGAAGAGAATCAATTTATCTGCCGTTCCAGCGATATCGATAATCTGAGTTAGATAGAATATAACCCGGATTAGCAAAAATGAAGGGCTGAGAAAAATGGTATTAATTTCAACCGAATATTGGAAGGCCGCATACTCATTAGAAGAAATTAAATGAAAACCAGAGTTGTTATTTCGTTGGCAGTGGGTGTGGGGTGTGTAATCGCATTTTGGTTTTTTAGTTTAGCATTTACTATGAGCACCCGTCAATTTAATCAGGCAGCAATTATTCCTATCCTAGTTACTTTTGTTAGTTCCCTTATTTTGGTAGCGTTGCATCCGAGTATTATGAAGTTATCAGTGATTGGGGTATCGGGGCCCATTTTAATCTCAAATATGTTCTTCTTTCTTGCATTTTTATCTGAAGGGGGTGGAACAGAATGGACTCATTTAATTACGGCCCTTAAAGTTATCATCGCAGTAATAAGTGGTGCTTCATGCGGAATGCTGATCAGTACTTCCAACTCTATTATCTACAAAACGGCTAGCAAGAACCCAAAAAAATAATGTACACACAATCCTTAGATAATCATAGCTTGCCGACATCTTTAAAATAACAGTGGCGGTGGAAATTCTTATATATGGTTAGGAGTTACGCAGTTGGAACTAAATCGCCCCTATTCGGGTGGAATTTGGGAAAGACAGGATGATCAGAAAAAGATGAAAACTGCCTAAACAACCAAATTATGGGCAACTGCGTAAGTCCTAATGGTATCAGGACTTACGCAGTTATGTGCACTGGTTGTTGAAACCAAGGGTTTGCCCTGAAGGCCCGAACGGCATCCTGGAATATCATTGCTTTGAGACTAACCCAGTTAATACCGGTTCTAAAACAGTACTTTTCAAATACCAAAAAG
>JBDNHI010000181.1:0-4462 GCA_041694635.1 Gemmataceae bacterium
CGCGCAGAAGTCCTTCCAAGAGTGGAATGGCGGCGCGAGCGTTTGGGCCTATGTCGCCTAGGGCGTTGATCGCACTCCAGTGAATCAGGCTATCGTTCTTGAGGGCATCGATTAACGCGGGGACTGCCTCCTTTGCCGCCGGACCAATGCACCCTAAAGCGGTCACTGCGTTTGCACGAACGCTCTCATCCTTGTCTTCCTTTAATAGCTTCAGCAAATCGCCCAACGCTGGTTCAGCCGCCGGCCCTTGGCAACTGAGCGCAAGCGCTGCTCCCGCTCGAACCCGGCTGTCTTTATCTTTAAGGGCCGAGCGCAAAGGCATCACGGCCGCTTTTCCATAGGAACGCTCCTCATGCCTGAGGCCGCGCAGGGCTTGAAGGCGCACTTCAATGTTGGCATGTCCCAAGAGTTCAAGTATTGTCTTTTCCGCTTCCGCTGCGTTTACCTTCAAGCAAATTGATGCCTCGGCCGCCCCAACGCATACGAAGGGGTTTTTGTGTTGCAAAGCCTTGAGCAGATAAGGGCCGGCAAATTCCGGGGGTGAAGGCGACCTCAAAGCCAAAGCAATCGATGGCTGCGCTGCGAACCTCTTCATCCTCGTCCTTCATCGCCTCTAACAGAAGTGAAATTACCTCCGGCACTTGCTTGCTCCCACCGAAGTCGCCCATAATGGTCAATGCGTCGGCGGCCTTCCTGCGCCCGAAAACATCCGAGGATTTCAAGGCTTCCGCCAACGCAGGAAGCGCCGGCTTACCCATCAGACCCAAGGCGGTTCCAGCGCTGAAACGCTCTATTTCATGACGGCTCTTGTCTTGGAGAACGCCAAGTATGGCGGGCAGGGCCTCTAGGGCCTGTACTCTGCCCAACAGTAGAGCAATACCACCAACATAAAAACGATTCGGTGGGTGTGTTTCCAATTCTTTGAGAAGAAGTTTCATGACACCTTTATCTTTTTTTGCCAAAGCTCCCAATCTGGCGGCAATCTTGTAGAAATCTTCGTCGGGCTAGCTGTTGCTCAATTCTTTTAATTCCAGAATCATTCGCACGGCCAATTTTTCATTCACGGAAGGCTCCATTGGTGTCAATAAGCACAGCGAAAGGCTCAGCGTAACGCAAAAACTCATGATGTACTCCTCCTACTTTCCACGGTGGCCAAAGATGGCGCTGAACCTGCTGGGTTCCGCGCCAAGGTTCAGTCGTTGCCTGCGGCTATTTCCCTTGGTTGATCTCCGCTGCCCTTTGGCTGGCTCCATCCAGGGCAGCTTGCCATTTGTCTTGAAAAGCGCTTGCGGCTAATTCCCTGTGGGATGAACGGTTACCCCAGTTCTTCCCCTTTTTTCCTTTGTTTTGCTTTTTTTACTTGCTGGCATTCTTGAGTATCGTCGGAACATCCCAGACTTTCACGGTATTATTGCTGCCGCCGTGGCCGCTGTTAGCGGTGGCTATTGTTTTGCCATCGGGAGACCATGTTAGGTGTCGTACAGGATAATTACCACAGACGAAACTGGCCGCTTCTCGGGCTAGGTCGATGTCCCAAAGCTGGACATAGCTGGCGCTGCGCCCGCAAATACCGATGGCCAATATGTTGCCATCCGGCGAAAATGTCACGGAAACAATGTGCCCACGCTGGTTGCGCGGAAGAACAGAGACCTCTCTTGCGGTGGCCGCCTCCCAGAACACCACCTGCTTGCCTGCGCCAGCCAGCAGTTTCCCATTTGGTGAGAAGTCCAGAGTGCATGCCATATAATCAGGAAACTGCACGGATGCAAATTCAGCTTCTCCATTCGTGATGTCGAGAAAAACAATGTTCCAGCCCATTGCAACGGCGAGCGTCTTGCCGTTGGGATGGAAAGCAAGCGATAGCATGGCCGACGGAAGCTGATCGGGTTCGTGGTATTTGCTCTTGGATTGTTCGAATATCACCTGCGGTTTTTTGGTGGCAAGATCCCACAATCGAACGACCCCTCTGTTTGCCGTTGCCAACATGTTTCCGTCTGGGCTAAACGCAAAGGTTCCTGAATCCTGTTCATGCCCGTCGAGTGTTCCCGTCACTCGCTTGGCATGAAGGTCGAAAAGCACGACGCTTTCTCCGCTCGTCCAGGCGAGCATGTCGCCTTTTGGGTTGAAAGCCAGGCCAAAGACTGCTGCGTTAAAGTCAACCTCCGAGACAGGGCGGGCGGGATGGGTATACCACTCCGTTCCCGCCGGCATTTCCCAAATCTTGATAGTCCCGTCTTGCTGCCCGGCTGCAAGCAGTTTGCTGTCGGGCGAGAAGGCGACTCGATAGAAATGACGATTGCTGCCCCGCAAGGTTATTCGTTCTTGTGGAACAGGCTTCCTTCCCCAAAAGGCATACAAGCCCCATAGCAGTCCCGATAGAAACAGCACTGGTACGCCCAGTTTAATAAAATAGCCCCGAGACATATACATATTAGCACCAAATCCTGTTGAGAAACCTATTGCGGTTTCGGGTTAAAGATGTACCAATCGCCTTTGGCATTGGCATAGTTCCCGTCGCTGACTTCACCCGTGGTGGCTACCACCGAGCGTTTAAGAAAGTCTGCCAGCTTTTGGCATTCAATATTGGATGCCTCGTAGCAGGCGAGGATAACAATTCGACCGCCTGGACGAAGCGTGCGCTGGATTTCGGCGATTATTGCCGGGTTGAGTGACGCCCACGACAGCGATATTTCATCTGCGGTAGCGACCCCACCGTAGTGAGAACCATGGCAGCTAAGGTAGATATCAGTTACGCTGCCAGCCTCGAGCCTGCTGAGGACCGCTATGACGGCGGCCCAGCTGGCAATGCCCGTATGGATAGCGCCTGACGGAGCCTGCCACCAATTGGCCCCGACGGCAGTGTTACAAACAAAATATTCTTAATCCAACTCTGCAAGTCTGGCTCGAACCAAATCTTTCACCAATTCTCGATCTATTTCCCAATCGATAGGGATCTGAAAGCAGTTTTTAAAAACCACAAACCTTCCCAACCTCACTTTAAAATCTTCAATTATTTTAGGACTCCAAGCTGAAAATGTAAGATGACGCTTGTAGGCACAAATGCCAACTACATACTTCCCCTTTCGGTGAATCGTAGGAACATTCCAAGAAATTTTTGCTTCCAGTTCCGGAAATTGAGAAAGAACAAAATCAATTACCAACCGGATTGTTTTCTCTTTTGTAGAATCGAGTAAAACTAAATAATCCTCAACAGAATTAAATTTTGAGGAACTCATACTATTTGACCCCTAGGGCAAGCCCTTCAATACCATTTCCAAAGACAAAATTATTCATTATCAAAAAAGTTAGACCGGGCAAAAATATTTCAAACAAACAAGAGTAGTAATCAACTCTCTTTTTTAATAAAGGAAGCTTAAACCTTTAAGCTTTAACCTTTCACCAAACACCCTAATTAACTTTAACGCCGAATGATTCGTAGTACAAGAAAAAGTGCACAATTTCACTTGCCTAGTTAGCTTGTACCAAGAAATGCACTCAAAATATCGACAGATTAATTACATTTCGCCCAATCTAACTTAAGAACTGGACTTTTGCAAAATCAGGCCAATCCCAGTTTTTGTATGACCCACTCGCTGGACCTAGAAAACACTGTCGCCTGGACCACAAGGCAATGTATCTCTGAGTGTTTCTTGAAGGTTCACCCGACAAAGCTTGGCCGCTGGTAGTCAGTTTTTGGAGTGCCCAATCTGCGCAGGACCCTGCCCGAGTTGGCGCATCTGGAGATTTTTCCGGTTGCCAGCCGCCCTGAGCTTGACTTCTATGGCGACGGACATTCTTGCCAGAGGCTAGGTGCAGAAATGCTTGATCCATCACAAAAAACATGCTGCTTTCGGAATGGCGTGCCAATCCGCTGGAGTTTGGGGCCGTGCCAACCAACCCGCATTTTACTTAGGCTCCGGAGTCAGCGGCTGGGCGTCCCACACCTTCACCGTCCGATCGTCGCTTGCCGACGCCAGCCGTTTCCCGTCCGCGCTAAACGCCACGCTATTGACCCTGCCGGTGTGCCCTTTCGCGGTTATTTTCCCCGGATTTTTGCCAGGATCAATGCTATAGACAACGAACTGAACCGAGCCATCACAAAAACTCATATTCATACCACCAGAATGGGCACTGCCAAAGCGGTCGGTATTGGTAACAGTAGGTAAATCCTGAGCTGGGCCATTGGTATTAGTGTGACGAAACGCATCATTGTTAAACCCAGTATACATGGACTCATTATCACCTGGGTCGCCACCGGTACGATAGTTATTGATGGTCATGTATTTTTCACCCACAAAGAAAGTTAGGACTTACGCAGTTGTGTGCACTGGTTGTTGAAACCAAGGGTTTGCCCTGAAGGCCCGAACGGCATCCTGGAATATCATTGCTTTGAGACTAACCCAGTTAATACCGGTTCTAAAACAGTACTTTTCAAATACCAAAAAGGCTTGCAGGGCCAAGC
>JBDNHI010000182.1:0-5736 GCA_041694635.1 Gemmataceae bacterium
GGGAGAAACTCCTTAAAAAATAGAAGATAGCAATAATTAATTATAGCTCACAAATCAGGGAAACACAATTGAATTAAAACTTAACAACAAACAGCATCTTCCCTAGGGTTATTCAATAATTTCGGAATAGATAACGACATCCTTGTCCTTCATTCGGTCGTAACCAATCCATGGCCCCGGATTCCCCCGGTTGATGATGGTGCAATTAACAGGGTGCGTTTTTTGAAAATTAGCTACAAGATGGCCATTAAGCGGATCCATTGGATTATTAGTATTATTATAAAGCCTTAGCATTACCGTTTCTTCGTTATCTGAATTAGGTTCAAAGGTTAAAATCATTCCGTCAGATAAAGAAAGATTAGATCCATTTGCAACATTTTTTAATGTAAATTTAGGTCTTAGCATATTGGTCATAGGATCAAGATAGAAAAGCGAAACCGTTCCCACATTAAAAGAATAATTATTTGTTTGCCCGGTTCCGGTCACCATATTGGTTCGATCCACGATGGCAAACATACGATGGCGAATATTTATGCCATCTGCTTTCCCCATCTCGGCCCCCAAGGTTGGCGGTTGGGTCGTATCATTAGTCACTTCGAAATACCCTGTGGTTATCCAGATGGCAAAGACATTACTTCTTGTGGTGACATTATTATAAATCTTGCTTAAAAGCTCTTTGGAATTACTGTCATAAGGGTTATAAGTTGGCGCGGGAACAATATTAGTAGGATTTGGGGGGTTTACATTGAACACTTGGTTGCCATCAGTACCAAGAAGAAAAAGGCTATTATTTATACCTCTTGGATTTAAAGTCCAATTATCCCCACCATTGGAATTTCCTACCCCAAATCCCCATAAAGGCTTATCACCACTAGAGGGAATACCATTTGGCGACCGTTGGTTTTTAAATTTAGTAAAGACGCCATCTACTAAGCCATTTTCGGCAAATACACCATCTACATCAATCTGGGTAAAGTTATTATTATTACCTACATCTGCTAAAGCACTAAAAACTTCTTTATCCCAGACATTATTAATATTCACTTTGCCAATTTGCCTTCCAGCAAATGCAGTTCCTTGCTGATAACCTTGCGTACCTACTAACTCAAAAAACCGATAAAGATTTTTAGATTCATCAAACCAAGGTACTTTATGATAAAAGACTTTATTATTAGGATGTTTATAATTGTCATTACCAAATCTTTGTGTCAATTCTTGCGGCTTACATCCACAAACTTGTAACAATTCTAACGGGTTAATTAAATTGCGATCTAAATGAGTCATTATGGTAAACGGTAAATTTAATAGGCCGTCAGGTCCTGCAGGTGGGGTTACTGTAGTTCCATTATGCCTTAAAAAAGTGTGCTGAGGTTGTTTAACTAATGGCGTTACTAATCCATTTACATTTTTTTTGTTAGTATCTTGATAGGGTTGCTGCCTTACTACACTTGACCTATTTAGAAACCGAGGCGGATCAGCTTTTTTATCATCATTAGCATACTTAACGCCATCGTTTACAGTAATTTCAGTCATTACATCTACAGCTATATATGGATTAAAAGGCAAGTTAGGATAAGCAAGATTTACTGTCATAGGAACAAAATCGTTCGGTGGAAGATAAGGGTTGGCAAGCCTTCTTAAAATAATCGAAGGTTTATTATTATTAATGTTGATTGTGGTAACCAGATTTGCCTTATCATAGCCCCCCGTTGCTTTAGGAATCGAATACTTAAGCTTATCTGTTTTAATATTGGCAATTTTGGTTATATCAGAATAAGGTGGTCGCATATCATCTGGCATCGCCATTTCATTTGGAAAATCTCTGTCTGAACCAATAACAACAAACCCATTAGCAGAACCCTCGGTTCCCAAATAATTGGTTCCAGCAGGCGGCGGCAAAGGCGGTGGCAACAAATTTATTCCGCTAATACCAACGAGAGGTTGAAAAATAATATTCATGGATTTAATCCTTGTTAAGCCCAAAGGATTATCAACCTTCAAAACATCGTCTGATCCAATTTTATCAACAATTTCTAACTGATAAACAGAGCTGTCCCCAGCCATTATAATTGGATCTTGCTCTAAGACAGCAGTATTTGCATTTGCAATATCAGCTATTGGCAACGGGTTCATTAATTCAACCCAAAAATGAACTTCAAAATCTACACTCGCAGGATTCGTTTTTATTCCATTTACATCAACCACCGGAAACTTGTCGTCCTTATTATTCATTATTTCCGCATAAACCTCGTTGATCACCACCTTAGGAAGTTCAACACCATAAACCGTTTCCCCTGTCTTCCAAATAAATTCGGTCATAACATCGTCTTTATCAATGTAATCAACGATATTTACGGCCAATTGAGCCAAATAACGATTGGCTTCAAGGTCTGTGGCTACAACCCCGGTTGCTAATTTTAAACCGTTAAAAAGTTCTTCTGCGAATTTTTGCCGCTCATCATTTGCTTTCTTAATATCAAGATCATTATCATTTGCATATTTTCCACCACGCCCATTAACACCAAAAATGTAATTTGGAATTGGATAATTAGTTAAGGTTTTATTTAAATTTATTTGCCCAAGGTACCCAACAATTGCAGAAACTGCGGTAGGCGGTGTCGGCAAATTTAAAGGTAATAAAGATGATTGCTGAATGTCTGCACTTAAAGTGGTGATTCTATTTCTTATAGCCACAGTAGAATTATCATAAACTTTTTCAGCACCTAAGGAATCTTTAAGTAAATTAATTAGGTTGGTTGCTTTTGGGGCACTCCCCTGCCCTGACCAACGAATCAACGAGGCCATTTCATTAGGGTTAAATTTACTATTCCCTGTTTTTGTTCTTTGAGGATTAACCAAAGAAGCGTGGGCAGCCGGAGTTAACACATTCGTAACAACATCTGAATTGTAATTAGCTGGAAATAAAGGAAATGATGAAAAAGAAGTAGCTGTAGGAGGAAGAATTGGCCCCCCAGCAACACCAGAAGTAAAATCAACTTTTGCATAAGTAGGGGTCAAATAAGGATGCGGTGTTGGTGCGTTTGTTCCCCAAGGACTGTTAGTATCAAGGGTTGGTAAAGTACTTCCACCTGGTTGTAGACTGGTTCCATAAACACCGGGCAGACGAAGATTTCCCCCTGCAGAATAACCCATATTTATTTGCTTTGCTTCCGTTACATTATCACCAAGTACATTATCACCAAGAATTTTTGAAACATTAATCTCCCAAGGTCCCCACCCCTGATTGCTTGCGTGGTTGCCGTTAGCCATAGTATTTCCTGCAACATTGAGATTAATTCTGCCATCGAGGTCAAGGATAAGAGGTGCGATAAGAGTTTTATATTTCCTGCCATCGGGAGTAGTCATTACAGGGAACCCCGCATCAATCCAGATGCTATCATTCCCCCCTGGGTAGCCTTCAAGATTTTTAACATCCATACCATCCGCTTCTGGGTAAGGAAAACCTTGATGGTCAAAAGGCCGTGGCCTTGGGGTTAAATACTTTCCTTGGGGATTTGTCCAATTGGGGTTATTAGGTGGAACAGGATTAGGGGTAATAAAATCAGGGGGTTTCATCGAACCAAAAATATCACCTCGATGAAAGGAAGGTATAACCTGAGTACCATCAGAACTTAGCCAACCGAGATAAAAATTATTATGATCAGGATAAGTGTAAGGTGCATTCCAAGAAGAAGTTTTTGAATACGGATAGCCATTATCAACGAACAAACCATCATTAATATCAAATTTCACCCTTTCAGGGGCTAACATAAAAGTTTTGGGTTTGGGTGGACTACTTTGATCTTTCCCTGTTACGGGAAAAGCCATATTTACAATTTTCCATTCCTCTAAATTTTGGCCGTTTAATGTTACCTGTTTATTTAACTTACCCGTACCGCTAAATTGCTTATCATTTAATAAGTTTGAATCGTAGCCACTATAAATATTTCGAGCTAAGCTATGGCCACGAAGGGCGCTATTTGTACTTACACTTCCAAGTGCTGGGTTAGGGTCAGATACATCGTAAATAATCTGGCCTAAGGCAATATTAAAAATGTATCTTGGGTCGATATCGGGCATTAATGCAAAATCAGATCGCTTATCTGTTGCATTTAAATCAAATTCGCTGGTTCGCCTAATGGAATCTGCAACCAACAAATAAGTAGTTCCCACCACCATAAACATTGCAAGAAATGCAACGACAATAAGAAGGATCATACCTGATCGTTTATTTTTACTTTTGCATGACTGTAACATAGTAAAAATCCTCCAAGTTGGAATTACAACTTCTGAACGATGACAAACATCTTTGCAGAATTAGATTTTGAATCCCAAATACGAATGGAAATCTGAATCGATTTGATTTTAAGGCCAGTATTTGAACTTACATTCCAAACAGGAATAAGGGAATTATTACCACCAGTTCCAAAAAATTGGTAATTTCCGTTAAATTCCCACCATTTACCTAGGGAATTTAAACGATAGTAACCCAAATTATTTCCAGAAGGAGAAGGTTGGTATTTACCCAAATTATTATTCCAATCACCAAGATCATATTTTAGAAGTGGATTGGCAGGGTTGCCTTGATCGGTCGTCCAAGTATCAAAAACCCTCGCCGTGCCATAACTATTAACAGGCGGGTAAACACTATAAGGCGGAATTAAAGGAATAATAGATAAATATTGTAAAGGGTTCGGTTGGTTTAGTATGGTTTCCAAATCTTCATAGTCATACCGATTATCATCAGTAAGAATTCTTACATCAAAGGAAATCACATTGGTGGCAATGATATCGGTAAATGCTTTGGAGGAATTGTTTGGGAATTCAGAAAACAGAGGTAAATTTGCTGGCCTAGAACCCAGTTGATTTAATGAAATTCTGTTTCCCATACGCTTCCAAGGAACGGTTAAATCAGAAGGAGTATTAAATTTCAAGATTGGCGGGGCTGTATTTTCAGGATGATAACTTAATTCATTAAGCAAATCTCGATTGGCATTAGTATCACTGAAATCAGGTACAGTAACCCCAAAAATGTTATGGGAAGGTAAAACTAACCGCTGTTGCCTATATAAATTAAAATAAGGTAAAGGAAGCACTTGTGGTGGCCCCGATTTTCCATCGGTCGCTCCATCTGGAGTAACTAATCCGTTATTGGTATGTGGGCCAAGAAAATAGGCCACTTCTGCCCAATTGGATTTAATAATAGTTGAATTAGTTTCAAACCGCCTTGCGTTAGCATCCGTTCTTTGGGAAGGTGCTCCCCCTAAGTTATGAAAAATATTACCAAAACCAACATTGCTGGTTTGAAAAAAATCATCTGGAGTTTTGGCAGGCAGTTTAACCGAAAAAGCCAACATATGATTTGCTGCAGCAGCACTTCGCCGAAATGAAACTCCATTAGCAATTGGATAAGCTCCTTCATTACCATCTTCTACATTTGGTTCTGCACCAGAAACAGGTTCATAAGGCTGATCCTGCCAAAGCATAAAGTAACCTTCTTTGGGTGGGCCAGAATCCCAAAAGTTAGAATCACTTAATTTTCTTGAACCATCAAAGTGTAAGGCGCCCAAATCGCGCTGAAGAAGTGTAATCACGGGCCGCATTTTTTCGTGCATATCGCATGCTTCTTTAAGCCCTTGCATCGCACCGGTCGCTATCACAAACGCCTGACTCATAATCGAAAGCATAAGAATAATAATCGCCATTGCGACCATTAACTCTACCAAGGTAAAGGCA
>JBDNHI010000183.1:0-9887 GCA_041694635.1 Gemmataceae bacterium
AGTTTGCCATTCGAGATGGTAATTTTGTCGCCCTTGGGAACTTGAATATGTGTATAAGCCATAGTTGGCAATCCTTCTTTAAAAATTTCGATTTCAAACACGCCTAGATAGATTAATTTATGAATTAAAGCTTGATAAGTAGAATCTAAGTGCATTAAATGCAGCATATTTACAAGATAAAGAATCGCAAGTAAATCTTCAACTTTTTAGGGAATGAATTATGTGGAAAAGACCCTGTGAAATTGAAAAAGAATATGAATTGCCCATACCCGCGCAGATAATTTCTAATGAAGAATTTATACCACCGCCCCCAACTATCGAACAAATGCAATATGAAGTTAGAACGCTCGAATTAGCGGAAACTAACGCTCAAAAACTTAATATCAATCGCAGAGATTTCCTTAAAACTTCCTCCGGTATGGCTTGTGCCCTTACCGCATTAAACGAAGTTTTTGGCCCCTGTTATCAGGTTGATGCTTCTGAACTAGCGGAACCCATTTCTTTTCAGGAACCTTGGCCAAAAGATCAATTCATCTTTGATATGCAGACCCACCATGTTGATGTCTCGGGCAAATGGTACGAAGACACCCCCGAAGGAAATAAAGTGAAAGCCTTTCTTCAATTAGTTCGGCCTTCACTTTTTGGATTTAAGCGCACTCTCGAACTCCTTAATCGCACCCATTATGTCAAAGAACTTTATGCCGATAGCGATACGGTAATGGCAATCATTAGTGGCGTGCCCACAAGGGAATGGGATAAGAACCCGCTTCCCCCCGACCAGATGGTGGAAACACGAAATTTTGTAAATGAATTATCGGGTTCACAGCGGTCGCTTTCCCACGGTTTAATCAGACCAAACCTTGGCTTAAAAGAATTAGATGAAATGGAAAGGCAGGTTAAAGTTCTTAAAATTGATGCTTGGAAAATGTATACCGGCGCAGAGATAGGGGAAAACTTTTGGCGCTTAGACGATGAAAAAATTGCTTACCCCTTCTGGGAACGAACCAAAAAACTTGGAATTAAAAACATTTGCGTCCACAAAGGATTGCCCCTAGGACTTTTCAACGAAAAAGGGTGTCACCCTGATGATGTGGTAAAAGCTGCTGCGGATTGGCCCGACCTTAACTTCATTATTTATCATTCGGGGTATAAAGGTTTTGGGGCTTCGGGTCGCGGTTTGGGAATGCCAGTACCAGCGCGAGAAAACCCAGATGAGCAAGAAATTCCTTGGATTAGTGATATTTTAAGAGGGCTCAAGCAAAACCCCAAGGTCAAGAATGTTTATTTCGAATTAGGAAGCACCTTTAACATTCTTTCCTCTGCAGCGCCTAAAATTTGCCTGCACGCATTGGGCCAGATGATTCAAGTCGCTGGGGCCGATCATATTTTATGGGGTACCGATTCGATATGGAACGGCAGCCCACAAAGTCAAATTGTTAGGCTAAGAAGGATGCAAATGCTTCCAGAATTGCAGGATAAATTTAAATACCCCGAGTTTAGCCCTAAGATTAAAGAGCAAATCTTTGGCCTCAATGCTGCAAAATTATTTAATATTAATGTCGATGAAAAACGAAAAGCTTTAAAAATCGACAAAATGTCGGCCTTAAAAAATGACTATAGGCTTGCTTCTTCTCCTAGCAATACTCAATACGGCTGGGTCTGGACTGGAAAAGAAAAGCCTCCTTCCCTTCCCATTGGAAATTCTTGATTCGGCTAGGTTACCATTATTTTTAATGACCTAATCATCCTTCATCCTATAATACCTTTTTATGAAAGGATGGAGAATGGCTAGGCATACAATTAAATCATTGACGGATGGCGATGTTGTTGAAGAAGTTTTTGTTGCACTCGACAAGCAATTGCGAGCCAACCGCAACGGGAACTTTTATCTTCAAATGGAACTTAGGGACCGAACTGGTTCGATTGCAGCAAGGCAATGGAATGCAACGGAGGCTGTTTTTCGTACTTTCGAGGAAGGCGATTTTCTTTTTATAAAAGGAAAGGTGCAACTTTTTCAGGGCACCCTTCAGATGATTGTCAATTCTTTCGAAAAAATCTCCCCGGATCAGGTCGACCTTTCCGAGTTCTTGCCTCATACGGAACAAGATATCAGCAAGCTCTATGAAAAAGTTCGAACTTTTCTGCGCAAAATGACGAACCCTCACCTGCGAGCCTTGGCAGAAACTTTCTTTATGGATGAACACCTAATCCAAGCTTTTTGCAGGGTCCCTGCTGGCATTAGGCATCATCACGCTTACATCGGCGGGCTTATCGAGCATATTGCAAGCCTTATGGAAGGCTGGGATAGGCTTTCTACCCTTTACACTGCCATCAATTCTGATTTACTTTTTATGGGTATCTTCCTTCACGATATTGGTAAGATTCGTGAATTGGTTTGTGAAAAAACTTTATCTTACTCGGATGAAGGGCAGTTGATTGGGCATATTGTTATGGGCGTTGAAATTCTTAATGAAAAAGTTGCCCGAGTTCCCGAACTTACTGGCGAACCTTTTCCACAAGAATTGCTTTGGCGACTCAAGCATATGGTTTTAAGTCATCACGGCACCTATGAATTTGGTAGTCCTAGGTTGCCTATGACACCGGAGGCTGTTGCACTTCACCATCTCGACAACCTAGATGCCAAGGTGCACGCTTTTACTAAAGAGATTGAAGAAGCGGGCAAAGAAGCAGAATGGACACCTTATAATAACTTGTTACAACGCAGGTTGTATAAAGGTTCTAATGCTGGAAGTACACCAACAGGTTAACTTCTAATTCTTTTGCCTTATTTTTCTAGGAGACTTGTTGATATGGGGCGCATTCACGATACCATTCTCAAGGCTGTAAGCAAACAATCTTACAATCCTATGAAAGCCCGTATATTGGCTAGAAAAATTGGGCTTGCTGGGGGTGCTTACGGTGAATTCAAAAGCGCTCTCAACGATTTGGTTCAGCAAGGCAGACTTGAAATCACTTCCAACCAATCGATTCGACTTGCAAAATCTCAAGCCTCCATTGAAGGCATTTATCGAATCGTTGCGTCAGGTGGAGGCTTTGTTAAACCAGATGTAGTTGAGGGCATTGCTTCACCAGACATTCGTATTTACCCTGAAAATTGCAGCAATACTGCATCAGGCGACCGGGTTAGCGTTCAGATTGTTCGCAAGGGAAATGCAGATAGGGCACCCTCTGGAAAGATCATTTGTATTTTGCACAGGCAAACCAATCAGTTTGTTGGGACTTACTGGGAAAAAGCTGGAAATGGTTTTGTCAAAGTCGATGCCGCTGCTTTTCCTTACTCGATTTTAATCGGTGATCCTACCACTAAAAATGCTAAGCCTGGCGATAAAGTTGTCTTCGAGATGATTCGATTTCCCTCACCCGAGGAACAAGGTGAAGGGGTGATTACGGAAGTTTTAGGGGCGCACGGCGACCCCGGGGTCGATACACTTTCTGTCATCAGATCTAATAATTTACCCGATCAATTCCCGCCCGATGTTTTGGAAGAGGCACTTCAGGTTGCTCAGAATTTTTCCGAAGAAGATTTTGATGGCAGAGTCGATTTCACCAAGCATTTAGTTATTACTATCGACCCGATTAACGCCAAGGATTTTGATGATGCTGTTCAGGTTGAACTCGATCCTAAGTCGGGGCATTGGACACTATGGGTACACATTGCAGATGTTGCACATTTTGCCAAGCAAGGCAGTGCCTTAGATCGGGAAGCTCGTAGCAGAGCGACTAGTATTTATCTCCCAGGCAAAGTTATTCCTATGTTTCCTGAAACAATTTCCAATCATCTTGCAAGCCTGCAACAAGACAAGGTTCGGTATGTGCTAACCGTGGTGATCGATTTTGACCCAGAGGGCAGAAAAACTACGGTAGAGTTTGAACGCGGTGTCATTAAAGTTAAGAAGCGGTTTCACTATGAACAAGTGATGTCCATTCTAGATAAAAAACCTGATGCACCCGAGATTAGCCCCGAAATCGGATCTATGTTAGAACGAATGCAAAAACTTGGGTTAATGTTAAAGGCAAGGCGTTTTCGCAGAGGTTCTTTAGAACTTGATATGCCGGAAACAGAATTAGAATTCGACACCGATGGCCGTGTTAATGGGGCTCATAGTCGCACCAACGATATCAGCCATCAAATCATTGAAGAATTTATGTTAGCAGCGAATGAAGCTGTGGCAGAGCACCTTTTTAGTTTAGAAGTTACATTTTTAAGAAGGATTCATCCCGACCCAGAACCGACTAAACAAAAAGCTTTTGCTGCATTTGTTCGCACCCTTGGTTATCAGATTGATAATCCAGAAGACCGTTTTTCTTTGCAGAGAATTCTTACCGAGTCTTCCAAGAAACCTGAAAAACAAGCGATTCATTACGCCTTACTACGCAGCTTAAAACAAGCAGTTTACAGCTCTAAAGAAGATGGGCATTACGCTCTAGCTAGTTCTTGTTATTGCCATTTCACCTCACCAATTCGAAGGTATCCTGATCTAACGGTTCACCGCCAACTTACGCGTTGGAAAAAAACAGGTAAGGCTTCTTGCGATGAGGCAGAGCTTGCTTTTCTAGGCGAGCACTGCAGTGCGATGGAACGCCGGGCTGCCCTTGCAGAACGAGACTTGGTTAAAATAAAACTGCTTGAATTTATGAGCAAAAAAATCGGCGAACATAAAATGGCTATTATTAGTGGCGTTGCTGAATACGGCTTCTTCGCCCAAATTCTTGATGTTCCCGCAGAGGGAATGGTTCACATCAATGATTTAAGTGATGATGTTTATCACTTCGATGCTGAAAGCCATTCTCTTACAGGTGTGAAATTTCATAAACGCTATCGGTTAGGTGATACGGTTGAGGTTGAAATCGTAAAAGTGGATTTGGTAAAAAGGCTGATGGATTTACACCCCGTTTTATCTAAAGATGTTGTTAAAAGTAAAAAACCTAAGAAGTAGAAACAATGCCTTATCCAGATTACCCCTGCCCCAAATGTAATTCTTGGATTGATCCACCTGCGGGGACTAAGAACGGGGAAAAGTTTAGGTGCCCGCGTTGCGACGATATGATTCTTTGGCTGGGGCCCGATATTTCCGAAAACGCGCCTATCACTTCCTATAGTTATTCACAACAAACCCCAACCATCAAAAAAACACACACGGCTTTAGGTGTGGTTTTTTTAATGTCTTGCATTGCCATTCTTGCCCTTATTTTTGCACTCTCTACTCAAAAGCAGCGCCGTAACAGAGACTTAGCCAATGCTGTTTCTGACCCCCGACAATCCTACCTTAAGTGGGTCTCGGGCGATTCTACGCTCATTGGCGTAGTCAACCTGCAAAAATTAAAAGCTTCCAAAGAGCTTTCCGAACTTTTAAACCTCAATGAGCTTTTGAAAGATACTCAAGTATCTCGCAAATTTCTTGGAACCGATCTTTCTGACTTAAAACTTATTACTATTTCTATGCTTGCTGATAGGCCCCTTGCCTCTTCACTATTGATTCAAACATTGAAACCTGTCTCACTAGAAAAAATCAACACTAGACTTCAAGCGGTTTCCTCGGGTTATAAAATCGGCAGAGAAACTTTTCGCTATCAAGTCGAACTTTTACCCATTCAACCAACGCTTTCAAAAATTGATAACTTGACCGTGGCTTATGCAATTCTTCCCGAACGGATGGAAAATATACCCGGGTTTGAACGCGAAGGGTTAAACCACTTGGGCGGAAAACTGCAACCTTTGATTGTAGAACGCATTCCCGAAAGTGCCCCAGTTTGGATCGCATTACAATCGGGCAAATGGGATTTAAGTTCTTTAAAGCTTTTTTTCCCTTGGATCACTACAAATTTCAAACAAGATTTTATGGATGATATTGAAGCTGTTGGCGTATGGCTTGAATCGGGGAAACAGCCGCTTCTACGCTGTGAAATTATGGGGGTATCGCCAGAAGCAATCGTTAAATTAGAAAAGCAGTTAGAAAGCCTGCCTGCTTTTATGCAAAGTAATTTTAAAAGTGCCAGCAGGGATAATTGGCTGACTTTACAAGTGGTTCTGAGCAAAGAGCTGCTGAATTTTATTAATTTATTCAAAAATCTATGAGAAAATTGTTAGATTTATTGCTTAGTTTCGTCAGATAAATAACGGTAGTTTTCAACCCAAATAGCTTACCACCCCTACCTTTTGAGTTCGTACCTAGCGTATAATAAGGTATGTAATTGAGGGGGAAACGAGTGGAGAAAGAATTCGAAAAGCTATACGCTGCGCACGGGCGTGCGGTATGGGCAGTTGCCTACGCTAGGGGTTTAAACGCAGAGGCTGCTAATGATGTTCTCCAAGAGACTTATTTACGCCTTTGGCGCAAAATGTTGAAGGGGTCGGTTATTAGGCAAGCCAGAGCTTGGCTAATTCGAGTGGCGCGCAATTTAGCGGAAGATTTTGCCCGTAGTTCATTCCAAAAGAATGGCACGATTAGCCCCGAGATTTTTGATTCGATTGGCTCTAAAATTATTGCCCCCGACTCAAATCTTGTAAACAGCGAATTAAAAATCCAGATCCGCAATGGCTTGCTTGAAATTTCTCCTACTGACCGCGAAATCCTTAGCATGCGTTATGCTCTAGATTTTCCAGTCTCGGAAATTGCGCAATCGCTTGGGTTACTTCCCTCTGCGGTTCATATGCGCTTAAGTCGGGCCCGCACCAAGTTGGCAGATATTCTTAAAAATATGGGTGTTGAAGTGCCCTAATTTATTTTTGAATATGTATTTAAGAAGATGTAATTTAAGAAAGAACTTTGGCTATGACAAAAGAAAACAACGCTCCAATCGACAATGTTCTTAGGCAATATTTCCACCAAGAAATGCCTAAACCATTTCCTAAGGCTCCTTTGGTTTTTCACAAACCCTTTAACCGCTTCTCGGGGGTTTCTGCCCGATTAGCTCTTGCTGCTAGTTTACTTATTCTTTTTGGGATGGGTTTATTATGGCCCAGATATTCCACCAACAACACCATCAATTTTAAGTCTATCCCCTCTTCTGCTTCCGATGATAAAAGGCACCGCCTTCCTCTTTACGATTCTAAAGATGGCAGCAAGGCTTTAACAACGCCTATTGCAAAATAAACTTATAAGCGATTCTATACTTAGATTAATTTTTAACTCTCTGATCCTAATTCAAGGAATTTGGGTGCAGGCGTTTTAGCCGCAACGCGGCGGCAAGTTGTAGCCACGGCGCGAGCCTATGGTTTCTATCAAGTGCGATGCCTTTAGCCGCAACGCGGCGGCAAGTTGTAGCCACGGCGCGAGCCTATGGTTTTGACAAGTGCGATGCCTTTAGCCGCAACGCGGCGGCAAGTTGTAGCCAATGGCGTAAGCCGATGGTTTTGACAATTGCGATGCCTTTAGCCGCAACGCGGCGGCAAGTTGGAGCCACGGGCGTAAGCCGATGGTTTTGACAAGTGCGATGCCTTTAGCCGCAACGCGGCGGCAAGTTGTAGCCATGGGCGTGAGCCTATGGTTTCGAGATGGCATCTTGCGTTTGAGTCCCGACGGGACGACATGAGGCACCAGGCATTCATTTCGCCCCGTTTGAGACTGAATCGCAGGGGGCTTGTCGCTGTCGGGACGCTGACCATGGACTTACGCCCATGGCTACAGCATATCGTCCCGTCGGGACTGAATCGCAAAGGCGAATGATGCGGCTCGCTTCGGCAGGCTCTGCAACTGAACTGACTTCTGTGGCGAATCCATGATTTTTTCTTGTAATCGAGCCGCGCGCCGGTTAGAATACTAAAGTGTGAAGAGGGGCGAAATCTCTTCCGTTCCGGCAACATACTATTCCGGATTGGCAAGAATGAAAAGCCGAGATAGAGGGAATTAATTCCATCCAATCATTGTTAGGTTAGTGTGGCGGCGGGGCGGTAAAGTTGCTTGGCGCATTGCCAAGATCTGGTATCATAAAAAGCAGTTACCATCTGAAATCGGGGGATGTATGACGCATGTGTTGCCATTTGGTGAGGTTTTGGAAGCAGCGGACCATCTGTCTCACGATGAGCAGGAAGAACTGATTTCCATCTTGCACCGCCGGTTGGCTCAAGCGGCTCGCCAGCGGCTCGTAGCGGAGGTCCAGGAAGCTCGCCAAGAGTTCGCCGAAGGGCATTGTTCGCCTACGACCCCAGACGAATTGATGCGAGAGATCTTGAAATGAGGCGCCTCCTTTTGCAATCGGCGGCTTTCCGGTTCTTCCCCGCCAGCTCACGCGGATGCCGTTTATTGTGGAACAAGAGAAACCAAGTCATCCCAATCGATATAGGCGCTCTCCGTGCATTTCGAGTAGTGCAACAAGCGCTTCTTCGCCGCAACTTGATCGGGCAACTTCGGCGATTGAATACGGCTTCTGTGGCAAATCCAGTTGATTTTTCTTTGTGATCAAGCCGCTTGCCTGTTAAAATACTACAGTGTGAAGAGAGGCGGGATCTCTTCCGTTCCGGCGACATACTATTCCGGATTAGATAGAATCCTGATTAGATAGAATGAAAAGCCGAGATAGAGGGAATTAATTCCATCCAATCATTGTTAGGCTTCAACCTCTCGCCCATGCAGAGTGCATTAGGGGAGTCAACCCTAATGGAGATCTAATGAGCGAGAAGGTTCCAGTGAAGATGGCCGCCGCCGAGTTACGGTTTGCGTTCGGTAATAACTAGGATTATTGATGCCGCGAGTTTACATTGAAACTTCGATCGTCAGCTATTTGCGGCAGCGTCCCAGTGGCCAGGTCGTCAGTGCTGCGCGCCAACTACTGACTCGTCGCTGGTGGGAGAACGAGCGATTCAACTTTGAACTCGTGACTTCGCAGTATGTTCTTGACGAAGCAGCCGACGGTGATTCGATACTTGCCCAAGAACGGCTCGAATCGCTGGAGGACATTCCGCTGTTACAGTTGGGGCCCGACATTGATGCGATCGCCCGTGAGATCATTTCGCGTGCGATTCTGCCACCGAAGGCGCAAATTGATGCGCTGCACATTGCTACCGCTGCTCATCATCGGATCGATTATTTACTGACTTGGAATTGCACTCACATTGCAAATGCTCGGATTCTTCCGAGAATTCATGGCGTGCTTTCCGACAGGAATAGTTTCGTTCCGATTATATGCACACCAGAGGAGATGTTAGATGACGACCAGTCGTAAGCACAACGATTCGACGGTGGCCGATATTCACAGGACGCGCGAGCGCATCTCCGATGCTTTCGGCGGCGACATTAGCGCCATCACCGAAGACGCAAGGCGGAGGCAGAAACTGTCGAACCGCCGCACGGTATCCTACGCAGGAGTGCCGAACAAGGCGGTCAACCCGAGCGATGAATCGAGCGGATTCTGAAATCAAAGGTTCTTGGCCGCTGCCGGTCTAACTTTCGCTGTTAGGTCGCATAAATGAGCACAGTTACCAGCGAATTCAATCAGGTGTTTTGATTACTTGCTTGGCAAAAGCGAGTGAAGTTGATCCCCCTCGAGTTATTGAAAACTCCAAGGCTAGATATGCCTCGCAAGAAGGGTTTTGACCGAATGGTTGCCGTTTAGCCGCAACGCGGCGGCAAGTTGTAGCCATGGGCGTGAGCCTATGGTTTCGAGATGGCATCTTGGGTTTGAGCGCCGACGGGACGACACGAGGCACCAGGCATTCATTTCGCCCCGTTTGGGGCTTGTCGCTTTCGGGACGCTGACCACGGGCTAACGCCCATGGCTACACCATATCGTCCCGTCGGGACTACGAACCAGAGCGCCGAAGGTGCGGCCAAAAGTAGCCCGGGGTGGAGCAAAGCGCAACCCCGGGTAACTATAAATTCTATCAAATAAGCCCCATCAAACAAACACTGAAGGGCGGCCCTGCGCTA
>JBDNHI010000184.1:0-8470 GCA_041694635.1 Gemmataceae bacterium
GCCCCATTTCCATGACTGGTGAATTGGTCTAGACCTTTCCATCGGTCATTCCCACCCGCATAGGTGGAGGTTACTTTATCGGATGGGACCACGCCGTTTGGGTAGGTTTCTCTTTTGTAAAAACTTGAAGTGCCTACAAGAGCAAAGGGAGTGCCTTGGGGTAAATGAACAGAGGCCTTGCCATTATTAGGTTGCGGTAAAATATGTTTGGGTTCTTTTATACCGTAGATTTGCTCGTATGGGACTAAGGCTCGGGGCCAACTTTCATTGTAATTGGGATCATTTTTAATGAGTAATAGTTGTGCTGGCTCTTCTGCAATTTCACCATTTTTAAGCAGATATATACCGCCATCTAATTGAGGTAAATAAGTGTATTGATGGTTTACGGGCCCCGGAGAATAAACCGTAAGCAGATTATTATTAGGGGCACCCGATGGGTGCGTAACCTTTCCTACAGCAGGGGAGTTTTTATCTTTAATGATGGAACGATCAGCGGGGCCTTCGCCTCCAAGGGCAAAGGGAGTTAAGGAAATCGAATTTGCCGGCATGAATGGCATCCGGTAAAGTTTTGGTTTTCCGTTGTCGAATCTGCCTTGGCGCCAGGGTACATTTCTCGAGTCGTTTATATATGCGGGGCCAAATGCAGGATATTCATCCGAAGTACTGGCCGGCATTTTTATGTAAGAACCAAAGCCACTGTTATTTTGGTTATAGTACTGTTCAAAGATAATAGAGCCATCGCTTAGCTGCGTCTGGAAATGAAACCCATTAGGAGCCCCGCCCGGATCAAATGCACTGACAAGGGGGTTCCAATTTGTACCATCTGGATTCATAGTCCAGATCCCCCAAAGAATATCACTTCGACTGCCTTGGGATTCGAGGGTGCTAAACATAATGCGCCCATCTTTAAGTACCACGGGGTGCAGCGCCCCTGATAAATTAAAGTGCCCAATTTTATCAAGGTTTATAGGATCATCTAGTTCTCCAATGCTGGTATCCCGATCATCCATAACGAAAAGTTGCAACGCAACTGCGGGATACCCCTTGGCTGGTCGGTGCCCATCTCGATTGCTGGTGAAAGTGATTCTTCCTCCGGGTAAAGGGCAAGGGTTCATATTAAAAACGCCAGATTCTAAATGACTTTTCCCCGGTTCCGATAATCGAAAGTCTTTCGACCAATTAGCAGCCCCGGTGTTGGGAGAATATTTCTGGTTCGTTAGCCGGATTATTTTTCTACTGGACACATGGATTTTAAATAAATCTGCACCTTGCTTTGGTGGCGACCACTGGCTTGCCTTAACAAGATTATAAAGGTGGGAGTAATAAACCCATTGGCCATCAAAAGAAACCATAGGGTCGGTGATTGAGCCATCCCCACCCCTAACAAGAATTTCTTCCTTGCCATCTGGGTGTAGAAGCATTAAGTCTGCACCCGGTTCCATTGTTATGGGCGAAGAGAAGTCAGTATAGAAGCGCTTGTGTGTCTGATCGCCCATCCTTCGAGCACGGACATAAATAATGTCGTAATTGTATTTGATGGTTTTGTCGGTTGATATATGTGGGATGACTGTGTTGATTGGTTCAAGGTAGAGTTTTTTTTGTTCCTGTGCAAGTATAGGAAACATTAGAACAAAGCTTGTAATACCAGAAAGGAAGATAGTTGTATGGTGAGACATTAGGAAATCTCTTTTTATTGGTAGGATAATCAGATTTGGATTTTAACTTTGAATTAAAGTGTCTGCAAGGGAATTAAAGACTTATTGTTTTATCTTAATTCTGAAAGTGTTGCCATTTGAGAATACTTTGCTTGAGGTTTTTTTGTGAAGTCTTGTTTTGTTTGTTTCAGGGTAATTGAAATCATCATAGTAATGGCTGGTTTTCCATCTTTAACAATATTTATGGCCCAACTTAGTTAAATAGTTATGCTATGAAAAACTTTTATTGATAAGTAACGACTTAATTTGCTTATGCAAAGTAAACAAGCTTGAAAATAAACTTTAACTTCATTAAGGTCGATATAAAATAAGTTATGTTTATTTTGATGGCTTGATCTTGTTATTCAGTTTTGGTGCAAACTTTCGCTTTAGTTCATAAATTCTTTAAGTAAAAGTTTGACCTCTTTGAATTAAGAATTGTTAGTTCTACAACTCCTGTCCGGGGTTGCTAAATGGTTTAGCGTAAGGTTTTATATGGTGGAGTGTCGGATGCCTTAATCGAACTACTATAATAAATAAGCATGACGATTTATCTATTATCAAGAAAAGATCTAACTGCGGTTGATTTGAATTTGGCAAGCATCAAGAAGTGAAAGGTGATACAGGTGAATCGACCGATTGCCGTCTGGTTGGTGAAGCGCGATGCAAGAATGGCAGATAATACCTGCCTGACAGAAGCCAATGCGCTCGGGTTTGATGTTCTACCTTTTTTTTGCCTAGAGCCATCTCTTATGGCGGCGGCTGATAATTCTGCAATGCACACGCAGGCGATATGGCAAGCGGTTTCTTCGTTGCGTTGCTGCTTGAGGGAGCGCAAGGCAGATATACTAATCGCCCACGGTGAGGTCGTAGAAAAGTTAGCCAAGCTACGCACTCGCATTTCTTTTACGCATTTGTTTTCTCATCAAGAAGTGGGAAATGGTATTACCTATCAGCGTGATTTAGCCGTTGCTAAATGGTGCAGGGCCAATGGCGTGGAGTACCGAGAATTCCCCCAGTCGGGGGTACGCCGTGGCGGTATCAATCGCAATCGGTTTCGGAAATTCTGGTTATCGCGTATCGCTTCACCCCCATTAGTAGTTCCAGAAATCCATCAATCAGAACCCTTACGGGCAATTGCCGCATCGAGTGGGTTCCCTGAACTTCAGGCCCTTTGTCAAAACAGTAATTGGGAACCTGTCTCGGAGAAAGATGCCATTCATACCCTCAACGATTTCCTCCACCATCGAGGGAAGCTTTATCGCGGCGGTATTAGTTCGCCCAATACTGCGTTCGAATCTGGTTCTCGACTTAGCGTTCATCTTGCTTGGGGAACACTCACCGGTAGGCAAGCGTGGCATGATGTTCAGCAGCGACTCGCGGAGCTTGATCCCCGTGATCCGGCCACTCCACGCTGGCGCTCTAGCCTGTCTGCATTTATTTCTCGGTTAGCGTGGCGCGATCACTTCAGCCAAAGGCTTGAATCAGAACCTGAGATTGAGTTTGCCAGTCCTCATCCCAGCTACCGTGATATTCCCTATGAAAATGACCCGCGCCTATTATTAGCGTGGCGTGAAGGCCTTACCGGGTACCCACTCGTTGATGCAGTGATGCGCTGCCTTGCCGCCACGGGGTTCGTCAACTTTCGGATGAGGGCCATGGTGGTTAGTTTCGCCTGTCATGTGCTGCATCTCGATTGGCGGTTGATTCATCCGCATTTGGCTGGCATCTTTCGTGACTATGATCCTGGGATCCACCTACCGCAACTTCAAATGCAAGCGGGTGTGGTTGGCTGGAATGCAATTCGGATTTACAACCCATCGAAACAGCTTAACGACTGGGATGCGAATTGTCGGTTTACTAAGAAGTGGATTCCAGAGTTGCGAGATGTTGCTGCTGAAAAAATCCTTGAAGGGGGCCTTCTCCTAGATTATCCAGAGCCCGTGGTGCAATTCGCCCCAAGGGCCCGCACCATGGCTGATACTCTTTACCGTATTCGTAAAACCGAAAAGGCACGCACAGAGACTCCTGCAGTTTATGCTAAACATGGCTCGCGAAAGCCAAATCGTTCTTCCCGTACTCGGCCACGTAAATCAGCCAAGCCACCCGCACCCCATCAGCGAACCCTATTCGACGATCTTGAACCCACAAATTGATGATTCATCCGGCAGGTTTTTTTTCGGTTCCTTACTGAAAAGTAGAAGTCGATTCTCCTTTACCAATTTTAATTGATGGGATAGGATCTGCTAGCAAACGCTTAACAATACATAATGCAAAAGCTTTTATCCTTGGAAATTTTAAATAGCAGGTTCGAGTCAGTGGATGATTAGATTGTTTTATATTTCGAATAAATGCCTAGTTGAAAGTGAGATATAAACGCCGACGGTGTTGAATCAACAAGCTGTGTGCATTTAATTACAGGAGTTTGCCATCTATATAAGTATTAAAATATTGCTTTCATTGATGATTTGATAGGTTTATGCAAGCAAAACAAGTGCAAGAATGAACTTTTAAAGTTATTATGGATGATGTATAATTATGTTGGTATTCTTTCTTTTGGTGACAACATTATGAAGTTTAGATTTGTGTTCATTTTGATGGTTTATAATTTTTCTTCAGTTTTCGGGCAAACTTCCGCTTCTGATCGCGAGTTCTTTGAACAAAAAGTAAGGCCACTTCTTGTCGAGCATTGTTACCAATGCCATTCCGTGGAATCGAAAAAAACCAAGGGTGGTTTGCGGATCGATAGCCACGAATCAATTTTAAAAGGTGGAGATACAGGCCCATCGTTGATTCCTGGTGATCCTGAAAAAAGCTTAATTTTTAAAGCTGTTCAATATCAAAATAATGAAACTTTACAGATGCCCCCTAAGGGAAAACTTCCTGTAAAGGAAATAGCGGTATTAACAGAATGGATCAGAAGGGGGGCGTATTTTCCGAGTGCTGAAGTTAAGGTGGTAAATAAGCGCACGATTGATTTTGTTCAAGGGAGAAAATTTTGGTCTCTTCTTCCTCTTTCTAAAAAAGATCAACCTAAGGTAAATCATAAAGATTGGCCGCTTAGGCGTATCGATTACTTTTTGTTGGCGGAACAGGAAAAAAATGGATTAAAACCTTCCCCCGATTCTTCCCCCTCACAATTTTTACGCAGAATCTATTTTGATCTTGTTGGATTGCCCCCGACGCCATCCGATTTTGAAGCTTTCAAAAATCCTACCCCCGCTGATTATAAAAAACTTGTTGATAAATTACTTGCTTCCCCCAACTATGGTGAACGTTGGGGTCGTTTTTGGCTCGATTTGGTTCGCTATGCAGATATTCCCGAATCTTGGGCCGATACTAAAGGGCATTCGTATCTTTATCGCGACTGGGTTGTAAATGCAATTAATAACGATTTGCCTTTTGATCAGTTTTCAATTTTACAACTTGCTGCGGATCAATTGAATGCCCCAGTTCCTGATCAGGCTGCACTTGGATTAATGGGCTTGAGTCCATCCTATTGGAAAGAGTTGCAACTCCCGGTGGATATTATCAAAACTGTAGTCGCGGAAGAATGGGAAGAGCGAATTCATACGCTTACAAGCACTTTTTTAGGTTTGAACTTTGCTTGCGCAAGGTGTCACGATCATAAGTTTGATCCAATTACAACTCAGGATTATTACGCCTTAGCAGGGATGGTTTCAAGCACTCGGCCCGTGGACCTTTCTTTGCTGGAAGAAGCTGCAACGAAAGTTGTGTTACAAGCAAGGCAGAAAGTTGTTTTGCTGGAAGCCGAGGTTCAAAAGTTAAAAGGGAAAAAGCCCCCAGAAACCCCTGAGAAAATAAAGGAGCTAGAAAACCAGATCGTAGAGATCAAGAAAAAAACGCCAAATTACGACGCTCCCTTTGCGGTTGGTATTCAGGATGCTAGCCTTTATGTTGTTGCAGATGGGCCAAATAAAACTAAATTAAATTACAAAACAAATCAGCCACAAAACCTTGCAGTTCATATTCGTGGTAATCCTAATAATCTTGGCACTGTTATACCAAGGCGCTTCCCCACGGTTTTTTCTTCACCTGCCACCAAGCCGTTTGAAAATGGCAGTGGTCGTCTTGAGTTTGCCCGGGCTCTTTTTCAAGAAGCCCAAGCTCTTTCTTCTCGAGTTATTGTTAATCGAATTTGGAAGCATCACTTTGGCGTTGGACTTGTTGAAACCCCTAGTGATTTTGGCGTACAAGGAGACAAACCATCCCATCCCGAATTACTCGACGATTTGGCAAGTCGGTTTATTGAAAACGGTTGGTCTATGAAATGGCTTCATTCTGAAATCGTTTTATCAAAAGCTTACCGACAACAAGTTTCCCCCGCTTCTTCCATCGACCCCTCCAACCGTTACCTTGCCCGTATGTCGCACAAAAAGCTTGAAGTTGAAGCTTGGCGAGATGCAATACTTTCTGTTTGTGGAAACCTTGATTTATCTCTTGGAGGGCCCGCATTAGAACTGAACGATGCTAAAAATAATAAGCGTACTATTTATGGTGTTGTTAGAAGGCGAGAACTTAGCGACCTTCTTCGGCTTAATGATTTTCCCGACCCAGTCACCCATAGCCCAAATCGAGTTTCAACCACAACCCCGCTCCAACAATTATACACGCTTAACAGTCCATTTATGCAAAAACAGTCTGAGATTTTAGCAGAGCGATTAAAGCGAGATTATCCCGAAAGCAATTCTGCTAAAATTAATGGGTTATATCTTTTGTTATTTGGCAGGCCTCCTTCTTCAAAACAATTAGAAATAGGATTGGAATTTGTTAAGCTAGGTGGTTTGGTTTGGTCCCAATATACTCAAGCGCTTCTTGCAAGTAACGAATTTTTATTCCTTGATTAATTTTATTGCAAAATAATATCTTAACGATTTGAGGTTGTTTTATGGATTTTCCTTTTACCCGTAGACAGATGGTTCAAGCGCTTGGCGGTGGGTTTGGCGCTTTAGCCTTGGCCCCACTTTGTCCTGCTTCTTCTAATTCTAGTGTTCCTCATTTTGCTCCAAAGGCTAAACGGATTATTCATTTATTTATGAATGGCGGGCCTTTTCAATGCGACCTTTTTGACCCCAAACCTGAATTGAATCGCTTCGCTGGGCAAAAACCTCCTGGCGCTGATCTTCGTACGGAGAGGCCAACCGGTGCACTAATGGCGGTGCCTTACAAGTTTTCCCAACACGGCCAATCTGGTTTGCCCATCAGCGAACTTTTACCAAACCTTTCCCGCTTTGCTGATGACCTTGCTGTGATTCGTTCTATGCATACTGATAATCCCAACCATGGGCCTGCTTTGTTTTTGATGAATAATGGTTCAATCACCCCCACTCGCCCGACTTTGGGTGCTTGGCTTTCTTACGGGCTTGGCAGTGAAAATGAAAACCTGCCCGGCTTTGTTGTGCTTTGCCCAGGCCGCCCTGTGAGGTTTGCTGAACTTTGGTCTAATGGTTTTCTGCCTGCACAGCATCAGGGAACTTACATCAATCATTCCAACCTCGACCCAAAAAAGATGATTCCTTTTTTAGAAAATACAATGCTCAAGCCTGATGCTCAGTTAAAACAACTTCAGCTTTTGCGCTTGCTTAATAAAGAACATAGTGCAGAGCGCAATGGTGATTTTGCCCTTGAAGCCCGAATCCGTTCCATGGAAACTGCTTACCGAATGCAGATTAGTGCTTCCGATGCTTTTGATATTCAACTCGAACCTAATAAAGTGCGAGAAATGTATGGCAAAGGGCATTTTGCAAATGGTTGTCTTTTAGCACGAAGATTAACGGAGCGGGGCGTCCGGTTTGTTCAGCTTTATTATGGTAATGGCCAGCCTTGGGATACCCATAGCGGCCATAATGCTGGAACTCGTAATTTGTGCAAGGATATCGATCAACCGATTGCAGCACTTTTGCAAGATCTGAAAAACCGTGGACTTTTTGACGAAACACTTGTGGTTTGGGGTGGCGAGTTTGGTAGAACCCCTACTACTGAAAATAGTGATGGCCGTGACCATAACCCCTGGGGGTTTTCTATGTTTATGGCGGGGGGTGGCATCAAGGGTGGGCAAGCTTATGGTGCCACAGATGATTTTGGGTTTAAGGCTGTTGAAAACAAGGTTCATATTCACGATTTACACGCTACGATTTTGCATCTGATGGGGATTAATCACGAAAAACTTACTTATCGTTTTGCGGGCCGTGATTTTCGACTGACCGATGTTGCTGGCAATGTGGTTACCAAAATTATTAATGGATAATCTTAGGAGTTACTCAGTTGGAACTAAATCGCCCCTATTCGGGTAGAGTTTGGAGAAGGCAGGATGATTGGTAAAAGATAAAAACTGCCCAAACAACCAAATCATAAGCAACTGCGTAAGTCCTAAATCTGAAAGATCATTTTAGATTTTAAGAATTTAGGACTTACGCTGTTTGCTCGAACTCGAGTCTGTTTCCCTATTAAAGTTGGTGTGGTTGGCCGAGAGTTGGATTTGATGAATGTTTTGTAAGCTAAAAAAGTATTAAGTGAAGTGTTAGGCGGCTTTTTGATTAAATCATTTGAACAAGTCTGGTAGGTGGATTTTAAACTGCTCTCAAGTGGCGTAGAATCCGGCGTAGATGTGGCGGAAAAAGAGGCGGAGCAGGGGTTTGCACCCAGTAACCAATTGGACGCAAATTCTAACTTAAGTAGTGATGTGATAGAGGTTTATGCTGATTCTTGCGAGTTGGTGCAGGTGTGTACGAATACCCAAAGCGGAGAAGGCGGGA
>JBDNHI010000185.1:0-4538 GCA_041694635.1 Gemmataceae bacterium
ATTTCTTGCTGCCTAGTAGACCGTAAATACCAAAGGCCAATTTTGGGAAGATACATCCCCATCGCAGAGAAAATAATCACATACTTAAGGCCAGCATAAGTTAAGCCATAAGTGGGTAGGTAATAGGCAACAGCCGGTATCATAAACAACATTAAGGTAATAAAGCGAAAGCCTTGAAAAATAGGAACAGCGTTTTCACTTCGAAACCCAGCGGCGGAAAGTTCCATACGAATTGCAGTCTGTTCACCTTCGGAAGCAGGCATCATAGGTGCTGCCATCGCCTTGGCAGCATTAAGCAAAACTTTAAAAGTGTTTTCTCTGGGTTTATTCACTGCGACAACATTTTCTTCTTTCAAAGAAGACAACTTTTTTAATCGATCGGCCTGATCCGAAGCCTGGGAAGAGAACAAACTCAACAAACTCCAAATGCCCCCGACAACGAGGAAGAAGATTAAAACCGGGAACAAATCTAAAAGAAAATCAGGCATGTTAATATCTTCCTCCTTTCTAAACCTTAATGTTGACAATATGGCGGATGGCAAGGGCGCCCAAGATCTGCATAACAATCATAGCAGCAAGCATTTTTTGGCCAATATCTGTGGTCCAAAGTGGCTCAATGTATTCTGGATTTGTAACTTTCAGATAAATAAATAATGCGATAGGCAGGGCTAATAGAACGGTGCCGCTCATTCGGCCTTCGCCAGTAAGAGCCTGGACCTGGCCTAAAATCTTAAACCTCTCTCGGACAATATGACCAATTTTATCCAAGATTTCAGCAAGGTCGCCCCCAGTCTGCTTCTGAATCGCAACCGAAGTCGCAAAGAATTTAAGATCTAAACTCGGAACACGGTTACACATCTCCTTAAGGGAATCTTCAATAGGAAGCCCAAGCTTTTGCCTTTCATAAGACTTACTGAATTCGAGGCCAAGGGGTTCTTTCATCTCTTGAGAAATAACCTGAAGACCAGCAGCAAGGCTTTGGCCCGAGCGCAGAGCCCGAGCAAGCAACTCAAGAGCCTCGGGAAATTGTTGGGTGAACTTAGCAATTCGAGCACTCCGCTTTTGAAACAACCAGACCCAAGGCAATGCAGCTAAAGGAATGGAAATAGCAATTAAATAAATAGGGAGTTGTGCAGCCATCGGAATTGCCAAGCCTAAAAGCCCTAAAATCAGAGAAATACTAATGAGTGTGGAAGGGCTGATATTGCACTCTGCCTGTTCAAAAATCCTATCGAGTGAAAACATCTTAGGTATGAAAGCTTGAATAATAGAATTACGGTCGGTATCTGAGTAAGTCTTACGCAGAATGTCTGTCTGTCTGCTTTCCTCTTTGGTAATTTTGCCCGCAAGAATATCGAGCCTAGTTTCTAAAATCTTATTGGGTTGTTTGGTAGAAAACATAAACACCGACATCACTAAAGCAGCGACTGCAAAGAAAGCCAGAAAAGCAATAATCAAAGGTTCCAAGATGCTTAATCCTTAAGTAAAACCCGTTCTTGAAATAAATTGGATGGTAACTTGATTCCAGCGGCTTCCAACCGTGGAACAAAACTAGGTCTAACCCCAGTGGCTTCAAACTGGCCAACAGCTTTGCCATTGGCATCAACCCCATGCTGTTTATACAGGAAAATATCCTGCATAATGATCATATCCTGCTCCATATTCATAACTTCTGTAATGTGGGTAATTTTTCGAGGCCCACCCTGAAGTCGATTAGCCTGAATAATTAAATCCACGGCAGAAGAAATCTGCTGGCGCATTGCCTTGATGGGAAGTTCAAGCCCTGCCATCATTACTAAAGTTTCAATTCTAGCCTGAGCATCTCGAGGAGTATTAGCGTGAATGGTGGTCATAGACCCGGCGTGTCCAGTATTCATAGCTTGAAGCATATCAAGAGTTTCGCCGCCCCTGCATTCACCAATAATGATGCGTTCGGGTCGCATACGCAAGGCGTTCCGAACCAGATCCCGGGCTAAAATAGCGCCTTTGCCTTCAATATTTGCAGGGCGAGTTTCTAACCTTACAATATGTTCTTGCTGAAGCTGAAGTTCAGCAGCATCTTCAATGGTGATAACTCGTTCATCATTCCCAATAAAACTGGAAAGGGTATTAAGGAGAGTAGTTTTGCCGCAACCAGTTCCGCCCGAGATGATAATATTTAGCCTAGCCTTAATGCAGGCTTCCATAAAAGTTGCCATCTCGGGGGTAAAAGCATTGAACTGAAGGAGGTCTTCCAGCATCAAGGGTTTAGTTCCAAAGCGCCTAATACTTACGGTAGGGCCATCAAGTGCAAGAGGAGGAATGATGGCATTAAATCGTGAGCCATCGGGCAATCGGGCATCCACCATAGGTGAGGTTTCATCAACGCGCCTACCCATTTTGGAAACAATGCGATCAATAATCTGAAGTAGATGTTCGTTATCGCGAAACTTAACCTCGGATAAAGTCATCTTCCCCCTGCGTTCGACAAAAATTTTATGAGGACCATTGATAAGAATATCGCTGATAGTTGGATCTTTAAGAAGAATTTCAAGGGGCCCAAATCCTAAAGTTTCATCAAGAACTTCATCTATAAGCTTTTCTCTTTCAACCCGGTTTAAAAGAGGGTTTTCAGTATCGCAAAGCCTTTCAACAACCATCCGAATTTCTTTGCGAAGCGTATCACCTGCAAGTTCACTGACTTTAGAAAGATCTAGCTTGTCAACAAGTTTGCCGTGGATTAAGCGTTTGAGTTCGTCAAAAGATTTACCTTGTGCAGATTGTCCACCCGGGTTGTTAGTACCTAACCCTGGGTTAATTCCTGATAATCCTCGTTGTAGTCTAGACATGGTGTGTTCTCATCAAGGTTTGTTATTGAACAGGGATTGCCAGAATGATTTGGGTTCAGCATTGGTTTTTGACTTCCCACATATGGCATTTGCAAAATCAACAATGTTTAGTTGAATCTTACTCGAAGGAGCACTGCGAACCATTGGAGTTCCGGTGTTCCGAGATTCCATCATCACCTTGTGATCGTTAGGCACTTCCCAAAAGAAAGGCCGCCCCAGAAGATCTACAGCTTTTTCTTTGGTGATATCCGTTACCATTCCTACACGATTAAGAACTAACCTGACCTTGGGCCCAAGTAAAGAGTCAGCATCAAGGGTAGAAAGCAAACGGATCGTGTTTCTAATACTAGTGATTTCTAACTGCACCACCAGAAAAATAAGATCAGACATTTTTAAAGCACAAATATCTGTAGATCGAAACCCTTTGCTTAAATCTAAAACCAGATGGGTATGGCTGGCCCTTAAAAGCGCAATGATTCTTTCTAAATGCTCTTCAGTTATTTGAGTAGCTTCATCAACATTAATCGGGTGAGGTAAAAGAGCCATTCCAGTAGAATGCTTGCTCAAGGATCGATTTAAAAAAGTCATATCCAAACGGTTAATGTTTGCAGCAAGGTCACCTAGGGTGTAGTCCGCCACTAAATCTAAAGCAATATCAGCATCACCTAGCGCTAGGTCTAGGTCGATCAAAACCACTTTGTTATTAGGGTCAGCAGCAAGAGTAGCCGAGGTGTTAACAGCTAAACTGGTGCAACCAACCCCGCCCCGAGATCCTAAGAAAGAAACCGTGATGGTTTTTTGTTTTTTTACGGGTGCAACCCCGCGGACAATATTAACAAAACCTAAACTGATTTTTTCAAGCTTCTTAAGCGCCTCGGAAAGTTCTTCCACGCCACAAGGCAAAGTAAGAAATTCCTTGGCCCCTGCCCTAAGTGCTTTCAATATAGCTTGCCCATCATCTCGAATACTGACCGCAAGTATTCCTACAGAAGGCATTTCGTTTGCAAGCCTAGAAATTGCAGAACAAGCTTTATCTAAGTCAGAATCAATGGCAATAACAACAATGTGAGGTGACGGTTGGTTGGCAATAACTTCCTGTAGAAATTCGTATTTGGTGCATTCGGCCTGCAGCCAAATCCAAGGTATGCCAAGAAACTGATTGCGCAACCCTTCCCTGCCTTTTTCAGAAGGATCTAGAATGACCAACCTAAGAAGGTTATCACCTGTAGCGGGTTTATTGTTTCGGTCTGACTGAGCCATGATTCGATTGCCTGTAAAAAATTAGGAACGCATAATGCTATGGCTATTTTACCTTAGACAGTTCCGGTAACGAAGGTATTTGGGGAATAGATTCTGTTTTTTTAAATGGAAGAGAAGTTTTGTTGGGTGCCTGAATAAGCGAAGGTTGAACCGAACTTCGAACATTTTTAACTGGGATAAAAGTTTCGGTCTGGGTTCTTTTGACACTAGGAACTTCCAAAACTGGCATAGGGACCGATTCAATTTTAGGCATTTCTAAAGGTTTAATCTCTGCTTCCTTTTTAGTTGGGAAAGTAATATTTCCTGGAACCCTAGATTCTCCTGCTTCCGCATCTAAAGGTTTAGCATTTTTGAAAGCAGGAATATACTTGCGATTTTGAACAACTTTTCTAGGGCCTCGTGGGGCTTCCAAAATACCTTCAAGAAAAAGCTCAAAGTCATCAGGGGTTC
>JBDNHI010000186.1:0-7145 GCA_041694635.1 Gemmataceae bacterium
ATGTCGAAAGACCCGCCACGCAACACGCGGCGTTTTCCAGAATCTGGGCCTTTAGGGTCAGTTACAGGCCCTTTTAGATACTCCCCTTTCCAATCCTCACACCACTCCCATACATTTCCGTGCATATCATACAACCCAAATTCATTTGACTTATAACTTCCTACTGCTACTAGCTTAATCTTACCCTGTTGTAATTGGTTTCCTAACCCTGCAAAACTAATAAAATTATGATTATAATTCGCATCCTTAGGGGTGATACTATCTCCAAATGAATATTCCGTGGTGGTTCCTGCCCTACAAGAATATTCCCACTCTGCTTCTGTTGGTAACCTATATCCACCTTTAGTCTTCTCATTCAACTTCTTGATAAATTCCTGACAATCATTCCACGATATTTGAGTTACTGGTAACTTTGCCCCCTTTTTGTCACTCCGGTTTACAACCATCACACTTTTCCATTCCTCCTGCGTCACCTCATACTTGCCCATATAAAATGGCTTGGAAATTGTTACCTCGTGCTGTCTCTCTGACTCAACGATCTCCCCTACTATCTCACTTACCTCTGCTTCTTCCTTATCCTTAATAAATTCTTTGAAAAATGCATCAACTTTAAGGGCTGCTTCTACTGCTTCTTTCGTTGCCCCCATCAAGAACTTGCCCGCTGGAATAAGTACCATCTCTAATTTAACACCATCACCTAAACCGCCTACTTCCACTTCCATGCTTCACCTCTGGGGGTTTATACCTCTAATATCACTTACCTAAGCTTAGTTTATATAAGTGCTGGGTTAAAGAATATTAAAACAACAAAACCCCGAGAGATTAATCTCGGGGCTAACAAAAGCAAAACCGTAAGCAGTAATGCTGTAAATAACCAAGTGGTAATTAAGGAGTCCTCGCAAGACGGAACCCAAAAAGGTCGCTCTGGTCATCAGGCGAACTGCGGTTGCGGACGGCCAAGCGAGCAAACCTAGCATAATTGACGAAAGACCCGCCACGCAACACACGGCGCTCCCCCAAAGCTGGGCCCTTGGGGTCAGTTATGGGCCCTTTGGGATAATCCCCTTTCCAATCCTCACACCATTCAAATACATTCCCGTGTATATCATACAATTCAAACGCATTCGGCTTATAACTCCCTACTGCTACTGGCTTACCTATTCCTGACTCTTTGTAATTTGCATCCTGAGGCGTAAGAGTATCTCCAAAGGAGTAAGATGTTTTTATACCGGCCCTAGCAGCATATTCCCATTCTGCTTCTGTTGGTAACCTATATTCGCCTTTAGTCTTCTCGTTCAACTTCTTGATAAAATCCTGGCAATCATCCCACGATACATTTGTTACGGGAAACTTTGCTCCTTTATCTCTACTAGGATTGCTCCCCATCACCGATTCCCATTCCTCCTGCGTTACTTCATACTTACCCATATAAAATGACTTGGAAATTGTTACCTCGTGCTGCTCTTCATCAACACTCCGGTCTTTTTCCCCTACGGGCGATCCCATCACAAACTCCCCCGCAAGAATTAACACCATCTCTAACTTAACGCCACCACTTAAATCAATTACTTCCACTTCCATTCTTCACCTCTGGGGATTTATACCTCTAATATCACTTACCTAAGCTTAGTGTAGGTGCTGGGCTAAAGAATATTATGATAAAAACAAAACCCCGAAAGATTAATCTCGGGGCAAACAAAATCAAAACCCATAAGCAGTGATGTTGTAAATAACCCAGCAGTAATTTACGGAGCCATTACGAGGCGGAATCCAAAAACGAAGATCCGGTTAACAGGCAAGAAGCTAAGGCGGTAGGCCGAGCGAGAACTCCTAGCATCACCGCCGAAAGACCCGCCACGCACCACACGGATCTCTCCTAAATCTGGACCTTTTGGGTCAGTTACGGGCCCCTTGGGATATCCTACATACCAATCCTCGCACCACTCATATACATTTCCGTGCATATCATACAACCCAAACGCATTGGCCTTATAACTTCCTACTGCTACTGGCTTACCAATCTTTGATTCAGCATAGTTCGCATGCTTTGGGGTAATAGTATTTCCAAACCAATATGCTGTGGTTGTTCCTGCCCTACACGCATATTCCCTCTCAGCTTCTGTTGGAAGCCTATATCCGCCCTTAGTTTTTCCATTTAGCTTCTTGATAAACTTCTGACAATCATCCCACGATACACCCATTACGGGTAACTTTGCGCCCTTATAAGCACTTGGGTTCGTTCCCATCATTCCTTCCCATTGCTCCTGCGTCACTTCAAACTTACCCATATAAAATGGCTTCGTTATAGTTACCTCGTGCTGATCTTCATCAACACTACGGTCTTTTTCTCCGCCTATGCCCCACCAACCACTAGGCGATCCCATCAAAAACTTGCCCGCAGGAATAAGTACCATCTCTAACTTAACGCCATCACTTAAATCAATTATTTCCACTTCCATTCTTCACCTCTGGGGGTTTATCCTTTTAATATCACTCCTAAGCTTAGCTTAGTTTATGTATGTGCTGGGTTAAAGAATATTGTGATAAAACAACAAAACCCCTAAGAAATTAAACTCTCGGAGGGTTTGTTTTTGCTACGACCACTCTTATAACCCTTTAGCTCCGGTTAAATTAGCATGACTTAAATCAGCTTTACTTAAATTAACTCCACTTAAATTAGCTCCACTTAAATTAGCCCCACTTAAATCAGCCAATTTTAAAGTAGCATTGCTTAAATCAGCTCCACTTAAATTAGCATCACTTAAATTAGCTCCACTTAAATTAGCTCCACTTAAATTAGCCCCACTTAAATCAGCCAATTTTAAAGTAGCATTGCTTAAATCAGCTCCGATTAAATTAGCCCATTTTAAAGTAGCATTACTTAAATCAGCATTAGTTAAATTAGCATCACTTAAATCAGCATTAGTTAAATTAGCATCACTTAAATCAGTTTCACTTAATCCAGCGTTAGTTAATTTAGCATCACATAAATCAGCTCCCCTTAATTTAGCTCCGCTTAAATGAGCTTTATTTAAATCCGCTCTATTTAAATCAGCTTCACTTAAATTAGCATCATTTAAATCCGCTCCACTTAAATTAGCATCATTTAAATCCGCTCTACTTAAATTAGCATCATTTAAATCCGCCCCACTTAAATTAACTCCCCATAATACAGCTCCACTTAAATTAGCATCATTTAAATCCGCTCCACTTAAATTAGCTTCACTTAAATTAGCTCCTGCCAAGGTTTCTTGGCCAACTACTTTAAGCACTTTACCGTCGTCATCTTTTATTTCAATCATTCTTTTACTCCTTGTGTTTGCATTATTAACTCTAAGTCATTTTTTTGTACAACTATTTTAAAAGCACTTAAAATTTGTATAATTTTTTGAAACTTGGCGAGAAGGTACTTTACCCCCTGCACCGGGTTTTCTATCCCCCTGCAAACCACTGCGAACTCTGAGCTTAACCGCTTGGGGGTTTGTTTTCCGCTCTTCGCCTTCTGTTCTCAAGCGATGCCGTACATTATTGTAGCAAGGGCAGTAAACTCGCCTGAGCTTTATTGGTGAAACGGTTCGCTGAGAACGATTTGCGAGATCAGCGTCGAGAACCAGTAGCCATCGCCGGCGTGGGCCGCAAGGATCTTATCGCCGGCGTAGCGGTTGTAGTATTCGAGTCCTCAGCTAATCGCATAGGTCAGCAGCTTCTCGGTGTTTTAAACCTACCAGCCTCCAACTAAATCCACGGCCAATCGCATAGGTCAGCAGCTTCTCGGTGAGGCGCCCCAGAATTACCGCAGGTGCGGATAAAACGCCTTGCTGACGCAACCATGGTTGGCTTGAGCGACTGTGGCGGCGAAATCGGCCAGGTAACCGCGTGCGTGTTTGATCGTGGGAGCTTGCCATGCTTGTCGGCGTCGGCCAAGGACTTCATCGCTCACATGCAGCGTGATGGTTCCGGGCAGCAAGTCGAAGCTGATCTCGTCGCCGTCGTGGACCAGCGCAATTGGGCCACCCACGGCCGCCTCGGGAGCACAGTGAATTCCCATCGCACCGTGCGAGATGCCTGAGACTCGTGTGTCGGAGATCAATGCGACTTTGCCATTTAGTTCGGGAACGGACAGCGCCGCCGCCGCCAAGACGACCTCGGGCATCCCGGCTGCGACCGGGCCTTGATACCTCAGCACGATCACATTGCCGGGGCGAATTCGCCGTTGTTCGACCGCTGCGGAGACTTCTCGGCCGCTCTGGAAGCAGATCGCTGGGCCACGGAAGCGTGGCTCACTGAGGCTCGACACTTTGAAGACGATGCCATCAGGAGCGAGGTTGCCGAAGCAGACCTGCATGTCGGCGAAGCTCTTGAACGGCGCATCCAGCGGCGCGAGCAAGTCTTGGTCGGCGGGCACATCACTCGCACTGGCCACATTCTCGGCAATGGAACGGCCGGTCACCGTCAGGCAACTGCCATCGAGAACGCCCGCTCGAATCAGATGCTTCAGCAACACGGAGGTTCCACCCAGCTTGTGCAGATCGACCATCGTCTTCGTGCCGCGCGGAGCAAAACTGCACAGCACCGGCGTCTTCTTCAACAGGACTTGCAGGTCTTTGAGCGTGAAATCGATTTCCGCTTCGTGCGCCAAAGCGAGCAGATGCAACACCGCGTTCGTCGAACCACCAGCCGCTGCGACTGTGGCGGCTGCGTTCTCGAAAGCTCGGCGTGTCAGGATGTCTCGCGTTCGGATCTGTCGTTCGAGCAGGTTGCGAACGAGTGGTCCGGCATTCAGGCAGTCCTCGCGCTTGGCATCGTCGATAGCGGGGATCGAACTGCTTTGCGGCGGCATCAACCCGATCGCTTCCATCGCAAGGCCCCAAGTGTTGAACGATGCGGCGATCCCACAGCCTCCCGGCCCCGGACACGCCACGCGACAGATCTCGTCGGCTTCCGACTGCGGGAGCGCTCCGACTGAGGCCGCCGCCTGCGAGTCGTACACATCCAGAATCGTGACATCCCGCCCGCGATAACGGCCGGGCTGAATGCTGCCGCCGCTGAGGATCAAGCCGGGATAGTTCATCCGCGCCAAAGCCATGGCGAAGCCGGGGCCGTTCTTGTCGCAGTGGTGCAGTCCCACCATCGCGTCGTAGCAGTGAGCCGTCACCATGCACTCGGCGGAATTCGCAATCAGGTTTCGCGAGACGAGACTCGCCCCGCCGCCTTCCAGGCCCTGCACCAGATTGTCGCTGATGGCGGGAGTCCCGAACGGGAAACCAAGCATCCCGGCCGCGCGACAGCCTTCCGCCACCTTGCGGCCCAACTCGTAAGCGTGCAGGTTGCACAAGTTGCCTTCGAGCAGCGGAATGCCGATCCCCACTTGCGGCTTGTCGAAGTCGGCCTCGGTCATCCCGAGGCCGTGGAAGAATGCCGTCACCCCCCGTTGCCACCCGTGAGTCAGTTGCCGACTGTTCCAGTTCAGAGTATTCATAGTCAAGGTTCCAGTTCAAGTTGGTTGAGGATCGAAAAAACAAAGTCAGAAACAAAGGTGTCAGAAACCGATGTCTTTGATGCGGGTTAATAAACGATGCCTGACATGTTCCTGACACTTATTCGACATTTTAGTCATTTTAGTCATTTTAGTTTTCTCCTGGCTTGGGGGATCGGGCACGAGGGAAAGACGATTTCGACAGGTGGCATCGGCTCGTCGTGTTCAATCCTTGGCGGTTCGTCGGCCACTGCATTGGCGAATCGGATCAGTCGTGTCAGATTCCAACCCAGCCAATCCGCACTGTCTGGATGAGCCGACAGCGAATCAGCCACTTGGCAAAACAGTCGCCCAGCGCGGTGCGCATGAGACGCTACACCAGCGGCATTGCCCTGTCGCACCTTCACGCCGGCGGCGGCGAGCGCAATGAGGCCCTTGAGGAAATCGGCGATCAGTCCCGTTCGGCCCGCTGCGTGCCAGAGGGATTCCCAGACTTCGTGAGATTCCCAGTAGTACCCGTGGTCGAAAAGTTCGATGCCGTGCAGGTACTCGGCGGAAGCTTGCCAGTTCGCCGAGTCGAGGGGGGCTGCCTGATGCGGCTCCGCGCCAAAGCTGTGTCCGGCCGGATCGCTGATCGGGTGCGGGAAGCGGCCAGGGACGAAGGCATACGGCGGGAATGTGCCTGGCTTGGAAATCTCCGCTTTTCGGTCACCGATCTTCATTCTGCATTTCCTTGGCTCAACGATCGCTGCTTTAAGCTGGCATTCAACTCGACTAGCGGAACTCGTTCGCTCTGGGTTTGTCGAGCCTTCTCGGCGTACACGCGTACGTCCTGCGATATCTTCATCGAACAGAAATGGGGGCCGCACATCGCGCAAAAATGCGAGGACTTGGCGGCTTCCGCCGGCAGCGTTTCATCATGGAATTCGCGCGCTGTGTCCGGATCGAGACCGAGATTGAACTGGTCGTGCCAGCGAACTCGAAGCGTGCCTTGGACAAGGCGTTGTCGCGGATTTGAGCGCCGGGGTGCCCCTTGGCAAGGTCGGCCGCATGGGCCGCAATCTTGTAGGTGATGACACCCGTCTTGACATCGTCTTTGTTCGGCAGGCCGAGGTGTTCCTTGGGCGTGACATAGCACAGCATGGCGGTGCCATACCAGCCGATTATCGCCGCGCCGATGCCAGAGGTGATGTGGTCATAGCCGGGTGCGATGTCAGTAGTCAGCGGCCCGAGTGTGTAGAAAGGAGCTTCGTAGCACTGTTCCAACTGCAATTCCATGTTTTCTTTGATCATGTGCATCGGCACATGACCGGGGCCTTCGATCATGACTTGCACATCGTGCTTCCAGGCAATTTGGGTCAGTTCGCCCAGCGTTTTCAATTCGCTGAACTGCGCTTCGTCATTGGCATCATAGATCGAACCGGGACGCAGACCATCACCCAGACTAAAGCTGACATCATACGCCTTCATGATCTCGCAAATGTCTTCGAAATGGGTGTACAGGAATGATTCCTTGTTATGTGTCATGCACCACTTGGCCATAATCGAACCGCCGCGCGAAACGATGCCGGTCATACGCTTGGCACACATAGGGATATAGGCGAGCAATACCCCAGCGTGGATGGTGAAGTAATCGACCCCCTGCTCGGCTTGCTCGATGAGGGTGTCA
>JBDNHI010000187.1:0-4393 GCA_041694635.1 Gemmataceae bacterium
CAACTTCTTGATAAACACCTGACAGTCATCCCACGATACATTCGTAACAGGCAACGCTAATCCCTTTATATTACTTGGGTTTTTTCATTAGGATCACACAACTTAAACAAAACGCACCACAAAATTTTAAACAATCCTCCAAATCAAAAGACCGCATTACATTTTTATTCCTAGGAGACGCCATCGGTTCATTCTGTTGTTGTTTGTGTTTCTTCGATGTCATCTGGGAATTTGTTTAGTATTTCTTTGTCGTACTGGTAGCGGTCATCGTGTCTTTGACGCATTAAAATGTTATGACCAGTTTTCCAGGTTTTACCAACGAGACGACATAACGGCACAATATGTTCCGGATGGGCTTTTGCAATATCAGTTAACTCATCAAAATCTGAGTCATCATAAAATGATTGTATGATGAATAATAGGTATTCTTTGTTGTATTCTGGGTGTGTGGCTATTCTTGCTTCTGCTTTTTCTTTTGATGGTCCATCCCAGGGACCCTCAATACAATCACGAGCATACTTGTAAGCACTGTGTGTATCTGTGGCTATGGCTTTTTCAGCTCGGGCTTTTAATGGTCCATCCCAACGACCTTTAATACAATCAGCAGCATATAAATAAGCATACTGTGGGTTTATAGCTATTCTTTTTTCGGTTGTGGCTTGTAATCGTTCGCCCCAGTGTTGCTTGCTCCGTCGTAACCAATGACAAGTTTTATTGGCTTCGGCTGTTTTTATTCCCGCTTCACCCCCGCCCCAACGACCCTTAATACAATCAGCAGCATATAAATAAGCATACTGTGGGAATGTAGCTATGTTGGCTTCTGCTACTTTTTTTGATGGTCCGACCCAGCGACCCTCAATACAATCACGAGCATACAAGTAAGCATAATATGGGTCTGTGGCTATTTGTGCTTCGCCGTTTGGCCATAGCTTGTAATTGTCACCTTTGTTGTTTATAAGAGCCCATTCGTAGTTTCTTTTTGATGTTGTAAAGGTTTTTTTATTTGTTACCGTAAAATGTTTAATTTGATGAGCAAAAACAGATTTATTTCTGTGGTGGAATTTGCCAAGCGTTTCAATTTCACTCAAAGTTTCCGCTAAGGTTGGATCAAAGTGGACCTCCTTATCTGCTATAAGGTATTTGCAACCTATGAAGTTTAATAAATCGTAAATGGAGGAAATGCCTTGTAAATTTCCACCAACCGCACATCCTTCATTGACTTTAAACAGATGCGAAATCTTTAAACCTTTCCTAATAGCGAATTCTTCAAACCAATTAGAATTCTCAAAGTGGAAGAACAAAACTGGTTTTGTAAATGTCCCCAAAATGGTGCTTTGAATTTTAATTTCAAGTAAAGTAACTTTGAGAACTGGGTTATCAAGAGAAACTTCCTCCATCCTATCTACTGAAATAATAGTCTTATTATCTTTGTAAATGATTTTACCTTCGTTTAAGTTTATTGTGGAATCACAACCCGTATGAATATACAAATCAGGTTCTGGAATTCCAAAATTCCGAAGTCGATTCCAATACAGGATGTTAGAAAAATCTTTACCGGCACTTGGGTACCAGCAAATGGATTCGTTGCTTAGCAAATGTAAGAAACGACCAAAGTCATTTTTAACAAATAAACTTCTGCTTAGGTTATCAAATAGGCTCATTGTAAAACTCCTTGGATAAAATGGTTTAGTAATAAACAGCCTCCTGAGGTTTGTGCCCCCAGGAGGCTGTTGAGTTTAGTAGTTAAGTGCGCAGGAAATCTAGTAAGTGAAACAGGTCACAATTAAAAGGGGCCTTTTCTTTCTTGCCAACTAAAAGATTCTTTCCCCGAGAATTTTTCTTACTGCTTTTTCAGCCCGGCTGACCTGTACTGGCGTCATTCCATATTCTCTTGCAGTTTCTACACCCTTAAACCCATCTAGCCTTCTTATCAGTAACTTCCCTTCAGGCAGTATCCCAATCACCTTGTAAATTCGCTCGATCGATTCGTTGCAAACTACGATATCTAGCGGTGACATTCCTTTTGCTACTTTTTTTGAAACTAAAATTTCAAAAGCTATGGGATTTTCGAAATGGCGTTTTTCTTTTCTAAAACTATCAATCGATTTAAACCGAATAAAACTGTAAGCCCAAGTTTTGAAAATTGCAGGCTGATTTCCATTTATTAACCTATTAGCAACCCATCTTTTGTTGGGATCTTTGAGTGATTTGAAGATACTGAAAATAATTTCTTGCACAATATCTTCACTGTACTTCCTGAATTCCTTTTTACTTATCATTGCTAAAACCGTATTTTTTAAATCCGGCCTTAGTTCTTTGTCGATTTCATTAAACACTTCATTCGCTTCTGCGACATTACCATTATCAGATAACTGACAAAATTTTGTTGCAATCATGTCCATTTCGTCTACTCCTTAGATAAAGTTAATGAATTAAAAACCTTAGAGTTAACAAGCAGAAAAAGGCTTGGCAGACAGCGGGATATAAAAAACAACCTCCTTTCAAATAAAACAACAATAAACGAGTAAGTCGCCTAGTAACTGCCAAACTTGCAAAAGAGAAAAAAGTGAGATGCGCGAATAAACACGAGATACTTAGTTCGGCCTATGCCGCGCATCGGAAACTTCCTAGCACCTTCGGTTATCTCAACCAGGTTGCTGTAGTCTGAGAACCAGACCAACTCTTAATGCACTTATCATCCTAACATATAATTCTTAAAAGTCAAATTAAATAGTTTGTATTTATTTAAAAGCTTATTTTACCGGCGAATTTGTTGATAAATTTCTTCTGATACCCATTGATCTCGTTCCCAACAATCGCCCACCGTAATGGTTCTTAATACCTGATTTAGCCAACCTATTCCTTGTTGCCTTGGTAATGTATTAATCTTATGTATTAGCATATTCCACCCACGAATTTGGCCCAGCTTACCGAAGGTTTCAAGATTAAAAGGTATAACTCTTCGCCTTACATTTGCCAAGTTTCTTAAATTTTCTGCTAAATCTGCATCAAAGTGGACCTCTTGATCTGCTATTAGGTATTTGCAACCTATGAAGTTTAATAGGCCATAAATGGAGGAAATGCTTTTTAAATTTCCACCAAACCCGCATCCTTCACGAACCTTAAACATATGTGAAATCTTTAAGCCTTGCTTAATAGCGAATTCTTCAAACCAGTTATAATTTTCAAAGTGGAAGAATAAAACTGGTTTTGTAAATGTACCCAAAATGGTACTTTCAATTTTAATTTCAAGCAAAGTAACTTTGGGAGACGGGTCGGCGGAAAAAACATAGCTGAAATAGTCACGGCGCACATTGTAATCAACTTCTTGGTTATAAAGAAAAACTTCCTCCATCTTAGCTACCGAAATATGAGTTTCTTTATCGCTGTAAATGATTTCACCTTCGTTAAAGCTTATTCCGGAATCACAATCCGTATGAATATACAAATCAGGTTCTGGAATTCCAAAAATCCGAAGTCGATTCCAATACAGAATGTCGATAAAATCTTTACCTGCACTTGGGTACCAGCAAGTGGATTTCTTGCTAAGCAACTGTAAGAAACGATCAAAGTCATTTTCAAATAAACATCTGCCTAGGTCATCAAATATTCTCATTGTAAAACTCCTTGGATAAAATGGTTTAGTAAAAACATCCTCCTAGGTTTTGTGCCCTAGGAGATTGTTAAGTTTAGTAGTTAATTGCGCAGGAAATCTAGTAAATGAAACAGATTACAATTAAGGGTAAAATGCCTCTTGGTTACAATTTTGGCAATTAGTATCACCATTAACTCGAAACCCGCAATGTTCACAAAACATCCTGTTATTTCTAGTTAATGGGTTGCAAATAATGTGTGGATCTTGTTGGTCTCCATTTTCAGGGGTGTTTTTGCAACAACGCATAGCTTTGTCAAGTATGGTTAGTGTGCCCCCACAATCTCTGCAAATCTTTGAATCATTAAGGATCACGAAATTGCCTGCCATAATTTGCCTCCTATAAAGTGGTTTAAAGCCGTTCGAAAATTAGCCAGAGTAAATTAGTCGTATGAAACCAATTTTAATTGCATAAAATTTTGGAATTATTTTTATATTGTTGAAACAGAGTTAAAAGAAAAGGGGATTTGTAATTGAAATAAAGCTGTTTTAGGCTTTAATGTTGCAAGAATACAAATTTTTAATTAATCACTTTTCTGTTACTTATTAATGCCTTCCAGGCTGACTTTTTCTTTATGGTAACGCAGCAACCTAGCAATCCTTGATAATATTCCGCCAGCGTTATTCTGTTCTGGGTTTTCTTCTAATCGACATTATTTGTTCCACCTCGAGTTATTGAAAACTCCAAGGCTAACATACCTCGCAAGAAGGGCTTTCACTGGGTGGGTACGAATAACAAGC
>JBDNHI010000188.1:0-4173 GCA_041694635.1 Gemmataceae bacterium
GTTCGCTTATATCTGCTAGCGGCAGAGCAGGGGAACGCCCGTGCCCAATACAACCTTGGAGTTTGCTATGCCAATGGCGCAGGGATAAAAGAAGATAAAAAGGAAGCTGTTCGGTGGTTTCGACTTGCGGCAGAGCAGGGAGATGCAGATGCCCAATTCCGGCTTGGAGTTTGCTATGACAATGGCGCAGGAGTCAAAGAGGACAAAAAGGAAGCTGCTCGTTGGTTTCGACTTGCGGCAGAACAGGGAGATGCAGAGGCCCAATTCCGGAATGAGGAAACAGAAGAGGAGGAAAAGGAAAACAGCGACGAAGGTGAAGATGACAGTGATGAAGAAGACAACGATGACAATGATGAGGACAAAGGTGAAGATGATAACGATGAAGATGACAACGATGATGATGAAGATGAAGAAGATGACAGCGACGAAGATGACAGCGACGAAGATGACAGCGACGAAGATGACAGCGACGAAGATGACAGCGACGAAGATGACAGCGACGAAGATGACAACAATGAAGATGAAGACAATGATGATGAGGAAGACAATGATGATGAGGAAGACAATGATGATGAGGAAGATGAAAATGAAAACGAGGAATCAGGCGATGTTGAGAGAGAAATTCTTCCCATACACAGGGTTAGGTTTAGCGAGTGCGAGATTGTAGACCCACCGGAAACAGTGATAAACAGCCTTGGCATGAAGTTTGTCCCCATCAAACCCGGAAAATTTATGATGGGGGGTAGGGATGGGGAAGAAGGTTACTCTCAGGAAGAAGAAGAACTTCATCCTGTTCAAATAACAAAGCTATTTTTGATGGGTATGTTCCCAGTGACACAGTCTGATTATGTGAAGGTGATGGGTGTAAACCCAAGCGTGTTCCATGGTAAAACTAGGCCAGTTGAGCATGTGACTTGGAAACAGTCGGTTGAATTTTGCAAAAGGCTCTCGGGCATGCCAGGGGAAAAAGCTGCTGGCCGGGGTTACCGTTTACCAACCGAAGCGGAATGGGAATTTGCGTGCCGTGCGGGAACCGAAACCGCATTTGCCTTTGGCGGTGAATTGACACAGCTTCAGGCAAACTTTTGCGAGGAACATGTTTCTGTTCCCCAGCCAACCATGCCAGTGGGAATGTATCCACCCAATAGTTGGGGCTTATGCGATATGCACGGGAATGTGTGGGAATGGTGCAGCGATTGGTATGGATTGGAATTTTATTCGGAATCCCCGCAGGTTGATCCGAAAGGACCAGCCAAGGGAACTCATCATGTGCTAAGGGGTGGCTCCGCCTCGGTTCAGTCCTTCGAATGCCGTTCTGCAACCAGGGGCGAGTCACCCTCAGATGGGCCATTTCCAAACGCCAAAGCCAGGTTTGAGTTCATAGGCGATTTTGGATTTCGGGTGGTTTGTGAACTCCGGCTATAAGGGATCTTTACGACTTAAAAAATCGGGAGACCTCTGTAAACATTTTTGACATCCTCTTTTTATTTGGAAAAGTATATGCCCTTTAAAGAATTAAAAGATGGCGAATTTACCGAAATGCAAGGGTCGGGCGTTAAACCCTACATCTTGAAAAACACGGGTGGCGTATTTTCCTGCAGTTGCCCCGCTTGGCGAAACCAGTCTCTTGCCATCGAACGCCGTACCTGCAAGCATCTCATTAAACTGCTTGGCGCAGAAGTTGAAAAAGCCCGCACCCTAAACGCCACTACTTCAAAAGTTGATATCAATGATGCAGATAAAACTAGGGAAATTGGCACTGCGGAAGATAACAAAAAGGCCCCGCCACTTCTCTTGGCTCATTCCTGGGACAACATTCTTGACCCTACCGATTGGTGGATGAGCGAAAAACTGGATGGTATGCGCGCCTATTGGGATGGTAAACAACTGTTAAGCAGGCTTGGTTCCAAGATTTACGCACCGGACTGGTTCACTAGGGGACTACCTTCCGAACCCCTAGATGGTGAGCTTTGGATAGACAGAAAGATGTTTCAAAAAACGGTGAGCATAGTTCGCAGGCAGGATTGTGGCGACCAGTGGCGCTGCATCCATCTTCGCTTGTTTGACGCACCTGCCATTGATGGCATATTTGAGAAAAGGCTTGAGTTCATTGAACAATTCCTCAAATCCCACAGTCTTGAATTCATTGAGCTTCATGAACATGTGAAGTGCAAGGGGATAGTCCACCTGAAAGAGCAACTGGCACAGGTTGAGAAAATGGGTGGCGAAGGCCTGATGCTTAGGCAGCCTGGCTCCACCTATGAAGTTGGTCGTTCCACAACGCTTCTTAAGGTAAAAACTTTTCATGATGCCGAGGCCGAGGTAGTGGGCCATCAGTCCGGCAAAGGCAAGCACAAGGGAAAACTTGGGGCACTTCTAATGAAGCTTGAAGATGGCACAAGTTTTTCGCTGGGAACAGGTTTTTCAGATAAAGAACGGGTAAATCCCCCCGCAATCGGAACTATAGTTACTTTCCGTTATCAAGAACTTACGGATGGTGGCGTGCCAAGGTTTCCTTCGTTTGTAAGGATTTTGAGAATATAGAACTTAAGAGCAAGGGAAAGTCTTCTTTGGTTGGTAAAATCAAGAATAAACAGCAGAAAGAGTGACCATGCTCGTAGTAGACTATTCATTGGTGGAGGATCTGCACGAATAGCGGGTAACCTTGGTCAGTGTATTCCACCAGCGTTGTTCTGTTCTGGGATTTCTTCTAGTCGACATTGCTTGCTCTCCCTCGAGTTATTGAAAACTCCAAGGCAATTATTTCTCGCAAGAGGGGTTTTCACCGAACGGACACGCATTATTAAGGATTGCTGAAGGCAACTTTGCGGCATTCTGGCAATCTCAGCCATTTTTCGAGAGAAATCAATTGACAGACCTTGTTAAATGAATCATAATACTACCATATGTTTAAATGTGGAGGTGTTAAGTTTTCGCCAGCCGCGCAGTTAATCTTTCTGAGAAATTTAAACCTGCGATAACAATTTTTCGCAAGCATGGGGGCGTAATGCGCATGTCTGATGCCCTTCGAAAAGGCATAACAAGAAGCACCCTTTACAAAATGGTACAGGAAAAGGTGGTTTGTTTGGTTTCCCGTGGCCTTTATCAGCTATCGGATTTAAAGCCATTCCAGGTTCCAGATCTAGTTGCCGTGGCTTGCAAGATTCCAAAGGCTGTTCTTTATCTTTTTTCAGCCCTCTCTTTTCACAAAATGACCACGCAGATTCCACATGAAGTATGGATTGCAATTCCGCGAAATACAGAACCAAGCAGGCTTGAATATCCCCCCATTCATTCAATGCGAGTAGTTCCAGAAGCCTACGATAATGGTATTGAAATTCATAAAATTAACGGGTTCTCCATTAAGGTTTATAGCAGAGAAAAAACAATCGCTGACTGTTTTAAGCATAGAAACTTAGTAGGTACCGATAGCATCATCGAAGCTATTCGAACCTACAAAAGTCAGGGCAAGGTTCGTACAAATCAAATCATGCAGTTTTTGGAAATATGCAGGGTTACCCAGGTTGCAAAACCTTATCTGGAATCACTGCTGTGAAAAAAGATTTAGGTGCTTCGGTGCGACAAAAACTTGCGAATGTTGCAAAAGCCAACGGTATGTCTTTTCAGGAAATTCTGCAAAGGCATGCTATGGAAAGGTTCCTTTACAGAGTGTCGCAATCCAAGCATAAGCACCATTTTATCCTGAAAGGGGCATTATTATTCTCGGCGTGGGGTTTTCCCAGATCCCGGCCAACCAAGGACATTGATTTTCTTGCTCGTATTGAAAATGATTTGCAAAAGATGGAAATGCTATTCCGTGAAATCTGTGCTGAAATTGTGGAGCCAGATGGCTGGGTTTTTAATCCAAAAACTGTGCAAGCCTGTTTAATTCAGGAAGAGGTGGAATACCATGGACTTCGAATAACTCTGGAAGGCGCCCTAAGTAATGTTAGAATTAGTATTCAAATAGATATTGGGTTTGGTGATGTTGTCACCCCAAACCCAAAGACAATTGGGTTCCCAACCATACTTGAGTTTCCTGCACCTGAAATTCTCAGCTATCCTAGGGAAACTGTAATTGCTGAAAAATTCGAGATCATGATAAGGCTTGGGATTTATAATAGTCGCATGAAAGATTACTTTGATATTTGGTTCTTATCAAAGCATTTTGAA
>JBDNHI010000189.1:0-6272 GCA_041694635.1 Gemmataceae bacterium
AACTAGGCTAAACACTGCAGGAAAATCTACCGAAGAAATTTATGATGCGATGATGGCTGACCCTAAACAACGCGAACTTTTGGAGGTGGCTTATGGAATTAATCAATAAAAACCCTCTGCCAAAACTTAGCAAAGATCTTAACGAAAAAGAGGCTTGGATGAAGTGGGCCAACTTCCACCGCTTGCTTTTTGGCTGGCGTTCTGAAACTGATGGCCAAATGATTACCTCTTGGATCGGATTATTTCGCAAGGTGGGATTTACTCCTTGTGAAATGATGGCTGCAACCGAAAAAGTTGCAGCTCAAGAAATTGCACCCTTTAATCACGAGCAGCATTTAAACGCTTTAGAGCAACACGCTAGAATTATTCGAAATGCTAACCTTAAGCATAAGCTTACTACTTCAACTTCATCACTTATCCTTTGTTCTGATTGCAACAATTTTGGTTTGGTTTCGGTGCCGCAATTAAGTGAAGTTGTGGATGGCGTCTGGATTGGGAATCGAACCGTAGGGGTTTGGTGCAGTTGCAAAGAAGGCTGGCGTTTTATGAATAATCGAGATCATTTAGACCGACCTATGATGGGAAGTAGAGAATATTTTACGAAGAACCCAACTTGGCGCGACCAGATTAAAAAAAGAAAAGAATTAGAAATCGAACGGGCTATTCTGTGGGAAGATATCCGGTTGCAAAATGGTTTAGCTCCCCCTTCTAAACTCGATCAAATTCTTCTACGCTTGGTCAAGCAGTTTGGTTTATTCGAAGTAAAGAAAACCAAAAGAGCTTAAGTTTTTATAAAACAAGTGCCATAACGATATTACAAAAGATAAGTTGGAAAGAAGTTTATTTTTTAGTATATCTTTAAGTTTCTCAATTGCCTTTGATAGAATCATATTCGAGTTTATTACCAACCGATGGAGCCTTTTATGCATCGTTTCTTTCCTGTTCTTCTCTGTGCCCTTTTAATTACTTCAATGGCTAAAGCTGCTGAAGTTCAAACTTTTGCAGGCACAGGGGTTAAAGGTTTTTCAGGTGATAATGGCCCTGCTAATAAAGCACAACTCAACAATCCCTTTCATATCGCTCGTGGCCCAGATGGCTCGCTTTTTATTTGTGATGTCGATAACCATCGGGTTCGTAAAGTTGCCAAGGATGGGACTATTACCACGGTTGCGGGAAGTGCTAAGAAAGGCTACGCAGGTGATGGCGGGCCCGCTACTTCCGCATCACTTAACCAGCCTTATGAAATCGCCTGGGATAAAGTGGGCAATCTTTACTTCGTGGAAATTGGTAATCATGTGGTTCGTAGGGTCGATGCTAAAACACAAATCATCAGCACGATTGCGGGTACAGGAAAAGCTGGATTTTCAGGCGATAATGGCCCAGCTAACCAAGCCCTGCTTAATGCGCCACACAGTTTGGCTATCGATGCTGCTGATAATATTTTTGTGTGCGATATCATCAACCATCGACTTCGCAAAATCGATATGCAAACGGGGATCATTACCACTTATGCAGGCAACGGCGAAAAAAAGACCTCTGCCGACGGTGCTAAGATTGAAGGCTCAACCCTTAATGGTCCAAGGGCCCTTAGCATTGCTCCTGATGGCATTTTTTGGCTGGCTTTGCGTGAAGGCAATTCAGTGTTAAAGCTTGATCCCAAGTCGGGCATTATTAATCATATTGCAGGTACGGGAAAATCTGGATTCTCAGGCAACGCTGGGCCAGCAAAGCTTGCAACCCTTTCCGGCCCCAAGGGGGTTAGTCTTGATTCAAAAGGTAATATCTACCTTGCAGATACTGAATCTCACACAATCAGAATGATTGATATAAAAAAAGGAACGCTTGAACTTTTAATCGGGGATGGCAAAAAAGCAGATGGCCCCGATGGCGACCCGCTTAAGTGCAGGCTTGCTAGACCTCATGGGATTTTTATCGATGCAGATGATTCTGTTTTCATTGGCGACAGTGAAAACCACCGAGTCCGGGTGTTGCGAAAATAAGCTTTTAAAAGTTATGACTAGACTTTTGTAAATTCAGGCCAACCCCAGTTTTTGTATACCCAGTTCGCTGGATCTGGAAAACTCTGTCACCTGCCGGTTGACCCAAGACAATTTATCCTTGAGTGTTTCCCGAAGGATCGCCCGACAAAGCTTCGCCGATGGTAGTCAGCTTTTGGTGCCCAATCTGCGCCCTGCCGCCGTCATAGATATCGCCGAAGATGGAGCCAAAGAACGCTTTTGGTTGCCAATAAGCCGTCCACGCAAGCCCACTCGGTGTCGGCGTTGGAATAGGTGGAGGCACAATTGGCGTCGGGAGTTGAGCGACAGCGAGAACAGTGCCGACCGCCGTGTTCCACCATTGATGATAAGCGGCAGTCATTCCTCTTTAACCGTCCACTCAAACTTGTCCTTGAAGCCCGCAAAGCACGGTGGACAAATCCACCAGCATTGATTGTCTTCTGTAACATAGCCTTCTTTGTAAGTGCCCGCTTCTCCGTTTTGCATAAGCGTTGCCCAACAAAACGCACAATGGTCGTGGTCCCAATCAGGGCGGGGAGGAACATAGGTCTTCCGCACCAACATTTTGCCCATTAGGTAGGGTTCTTGATCTGTCAAGCGCCAATCCTTCTCTTGCTCCATAGCATCGATCTCCGTTTTAGGTGTTCCTCTTTCATTTCTCACAGCCTGATTACTACCGTTCCGTCTGGGAAAATGCGCCAAAATGTCTTATCAGGCGCACGCCATTCCCAATGCGGCCCGATAGGAGCAGGATGCGTTAAGTTGGGGTGCAACGTCTCTCCTGTTGCTGGCCTGAACCAAGCTTCCGACCTCAAGCGAGTTTTGAATATTGCCAGGGTTAAGATGCATATTGTATATGCTGTCTTCCGGCACCACCCAATAGTAATCCTTTTTTAGATCGACTTCGGATACTAATCGAGTTTCGATAACAGCCTCAACAGCTTGGACAGTATCTGTTGCAAGTCATTCATGCTAATGTTCATGGGTGAATCCTCCGGCATTCATCGTATTGGTTTTGATAATCATTGATCTGGTTCTGAAGCCTTCTAATTCTGCCGTCGAGGATGTAGCGCATGACGACGGTGGTTTGCAGTTTGCAGAAGGGCATCCAAGCATCACTGACAGCGTTTCAAAGCCTCTGCCAGCGCTGCCCCGATTTCCCTTGTCGTCGCAGGCGCGGGCAACTCGATGTCCTTGTTTGGTGTAAGCGGTTCAAAGCCGTTACCGGAGCCTAGGTTGCGAGAAGGCATGATGTGCAGGCATTCGTCATCTAACTCGATAACTATCGATTTCGCATTGCCTTCGAATTCGTTCCAGGATCTTGCGCCTGCTACTTGAAGAAGGGAGTTCGTGGGAATATTCCAATCCGACGGATGAGGAACGCCGTGCTTGGACAAAGAAAGAGCATGAAGAATGGCTTCTCCTTGCTCTTCCTGCGATACATTTTCTTCTAACTTAACGACTGGATCGGTTCCAACCCACAAACCCATAGTGGTTTGGGAAGAAGGAAGGACAAACAGATTTTTCTTCCGCTTAAAAACTTGTGCTTGTTTCATTTGCAATTCTCTCGTGTGTCGTCGGTGCTAGTGATCCATTAATGTGGGACCACAATGATGTTTACGGTTACGGATCGTTGACGCCCGTATTCAACCAACGCATTGAGAGCAGTTTGTTGCGCTTGGGTCGCGCCCTGCGGTACGGCAAGATCCAATGCGCGTCCAGTTATCTGTCCGGAAGTTATGTTGATCGTACTGCGCCGCGCACCGTTGAACGCCGCAACTGCGTCGATGTAACGTTGTCCCTGTGACATTATGTATTGCATCGCCGTGGGTCCACCGTTCTGGGCCACCATGTCCATACTCTTGATGCTCGTCGCGATTCCATTCTGGAAGCGGTCAATGGTTTAGAAACCAGCCGGAAGATTTCCGCCTAATCGCTGCTCGATCGCGAAACCCCGGGCTGACCAGCCGAGATCCCAGATGCCGCGACTTCCGCGTGTTCCCACCAGCGCGGCGGTCTGGGCGGCCAGCGCCTCGGCAGCCGTTGCAACGCGGTCGCCCGCCATCCAGCGGCCTGTGCTCATGTTGAAGGTGAATTGGCTGCCGGCAACGAACACGCCTGCTGATGACGCCCAAACGATTGCTACATTCGCTCCAACCGTGGCAAGCTCCCCAGCCAGCTGTGTCCGTTCTCGGAAAGTCGGATCGTACGCCGCGTTGAACTGACCAACCGTGGCGTTTGGGGAACCAGGCATCCGCATTATGTTGCTGAGCGGGTCGCTCGTATCTCTGGCCGCCCTCAGTTCGTCTAACCTGACTCCCAAGTATCTGGTTTTGGCATAACCAATGATTTCATATGGGAGAGTAATCACAGGGGCAAATGGAATCCAATCCCACCATGCAACCCCGCTCGGTGTTGGTGTCGGCGCAATTGGCGTCGGGAGTTGAGCGACAGCGAGACCAGCGCCGAGCAGGAAATACGGCACGATGGCAGGCGCCAGCGCAGGGACGCTAGGCGAGCCGGTCCCGGCAGCATCAGAATTTGTATTGTAGGACGAACTGTTGCTGCTGGCACTGCTGGCGCTGGCGGAGGTCGTGACGCCACCCTGCGGGGTCCAGCTGTTGAACCAGTAGCTCGACCCGCTATTGCTGGAACTGCCCCAGGCGTGGTTGTTGTCGCTGAACATGCTGGTCAAGACGCTGGCGGCGTCGTAGCCATCCGACCAACTTGCGGCGGAGATGTAGTTGTTTTGGGCGTTCGTCGCGTCGGACCAGTCGCTGATGGACTGCGAACTGTAGCCCTCGCCGGTGGATGTGGAGTTGGAGGCGCTGCTGCTGCCGGTAACGAAGGTTGAGCCACCGCTGGCGTCGGTGCTGCCCGGATTTGCATCCTTAAAGGCGGTACATCGCAACCTAACGCCGTCATTGTTTGTGCGGATTGTGTGATCCTCAGGCAGAACTTGAAGGTGCGCAATAAACGCATGAAAACATAAAGAATTGTAGCTTAACTTCATGGCATATTAGAATGTCCCCTTTCATTTCCCTTTCTTCCCCCTGTTTTCCCTTGTCGAGATCTTTGTTCGCAATCCTTTTCCATTCTTCTCAGGTAATAAAGTGCGAAATATGCATTGAAACGTATCTCGGGGTCCTTGTTCTTGCGTAAGCCAAGAAGGCATTTATGGGCATCTCTGTACAATGCAGCAGGCTCGTCCTTAGATCCTTGGAAAATCAAACCGATCCCTTCAGCGGCCAGTGCTCTAATACTTGAAGATTCTCGTCTATTTCCCGCCAAGTGAATAAGCGTTTCCGCAATACTCTTGTCAAAACCAACAAACGAAAATACATGAACGATAGCTCTCCGAGTATCGGCGTTTTTTTCTTTTTCAAGCTTGTCCTTGAGTCCCTGTAATGCCTTTTTTCCACCTAATAAACCTAATGACGAACAAATTTCCCAAGCCTCGTTGTTTTCGTCGTTCAACAGCGTTAACAGTAATGGCACCGCTTTTCTGTTTCTTAATCTTCCAAAGAGCCAAATACCGAGGTTTCTTTGCTTATTTGTGAATTCAGAGAATCGGGCCAAGAGATCCGAGAAATTCTGTATTTTCCTCGATTTTGCCGCCTGAATGAAATTACTAATCTCGGACCGCGTTCTAGCGTCAGTAGCTATATTGTTCTTATCAAGAGTTTTCCAAATATCGTACAGGTCGTTCATGCTATTAACATCCTTTATCTAAGTCGCCAAGTACGAGGATGATGGTAGTTGCCAGCGTCTCCACAACCTTTAGGCACCCTGTCACGTGCATTACTTATCGCGGCTGCTGCTGTCGGTCCAAAACCATAAACATATACTGGACAGCTCTCCAAGACACCGGCGTATTGAATGCGCGCCCTCCAATATTGCGGACGCCCGCCTTCTGGCGGATAATACCAGTTGCCGATCTGCTCCCCTATCCACGGACCAGCGATGTAATAGGAACCTAAAGTTAATGCCGCTCCGCCGGCTACTACCCATACAACCGGTCCTCCCGCTATGACCGCTGGGCCTACCGCTGGGCTTAACAATAGGCAAAGGGCACTCGGATCCGTCGCATTCGTGGGGAGCTGCGGTGTCGGCGTCGGGAGTTGAGCGACAGCGAGAACAGCGCCGAGCAGGAAATACGGCACGATGGCAGGCGCCAGCGCGGGGACGCTAGGCGAGCCGATCCCGGCAGCATCAGGATTCGTATTGTAGGACGAACTGTTGCTGCTGGCACTA
>JBDNHI010000190.1:0-13167 GCA_041694635.1 Gemmataceae bacterium
AGCAGCATTTTTATAAAGAAAGAATCAATTTTCCTAACCGAGATAACGCCTTCTAAATTAAAAGTTTATCGATAATTTTAAAACTTTGATTAAAGTATTGTTCCACTAGAATACGGTGGGTTTGATATCAATATTGAGATTTGAAAAAAGACCTTTCTTCCAAGCTTCAACGGAAAGAGCACTCATCGCGGCATTATCGGTACATAAATGATTACTGGGGAGAAAAAGGTCGACGCCAATCGCTTTAGTTTCATTTATCAAATGAGATCGCAAGACCTTATTTGCGATAACCCCGCCGCCCACAGCAAGCCTTTTTAAACCGGTTTTCTTTAGGGCTTGAAGCGCCTTTGCGACAAGAATATCAACCACCGCTTTTTGGAAAGATGCAGCAATATTTGCTTTAAATTTTGCTACTTCGAGGGGGGGCAATTTAGGTTGACCCGGTGGAGCAATGGTGTATAAAACTGCGGTTTTTAAGCCACTAAAACTGAAATCTAGCCGCTCTTCGTGCAGAAAAGACCTAGGATAGCGATAAGAGTTAGGATTGCCCTCTAGTGCTTGGCGTTCGACTGCGGGGCCTCCGGGAAATCCAAGTTCTAACAACGCTGCCACTTTGTCAAACGCTTCGCCAGCAGCATCATCGATGGTACCACCAAGTCGATTCATTTCTAATGCGCTTTTACATTCGAATAAGATGCTGTGCCCGCCACTAACCACCAAACCAATGCAGGGAAAGATATCGAACCCAGCAGACATTCTGCAAGCAAAGAGATGAGAATGCACATGGTTGACAGCGATAAGAGGAATATTAAGGCCTAGGGCGATCATTTTTGCAGCACTAAGGCCAACGAGCAAGGCCCCCGCTAAGCCCGGTCCATTATGAATCGCAACTGCAGAGATTTCTGAAAGTGAAACCTTGGCTTCCTGTAAAGCTTGAAGGATCGAGTTATTAAGAAGTTCCATATGAACACGGGCAGCGACTTCGGGCACCACGCCACCAAATTTCTCGTGCCATTTTGTTTGTGAAGCAATTACATTGGCAAGGATGACAAGATGGTCGTCAAAGATTGCGACCGCAGTTTCATCACAAGAAGTTTCAATACCTATAAAAAAGGACCGTTTCATAAAGGTGGCCCTGCGAGAAAATGTTGGTGATTAGCTATGGTTTAACAGCGAGAAAGAATCGTTCCATCGAACTGATTTTTTAAAGAACTCAAGTGGGTTTTCGAATACTACTTTTCGGATTGCAGATTCTGGGTGACCTCGCCTGCGCATTTCCAGAATTAATTCAGGAACTGCTAGGGGATCTGACTTGCCCCAGTCCCCTGCACTGTTTGCCATTATCCTTTCCGTTCCCACCATTTCGATGATATCAACAGCACGAGCAGGAGTACATTTGGTTGTCGGGTACAAGGTCATACCACACCAAAAGCCATTATCGAGCGCAAGGCGTACCGTATGTTCTTCGACATGGTCAACACAAACGCGATCGGGTTTAACTCGTGAATCATTTTTTAGCATATCGATAATCATACGAGTGCCTTTGAATTTATCTTCAAGGTGAGGTGTATGAATAAGGATTAGCTCGTTAGTTTTAGCAGCGAGATCCATATGTTCTTGAAAAACTGTTGCTTCATTTTTAGTATTTTTATTAAGCCCGATTTCGCCTATTCCAAGCACATTAGGACGATTAAGGAACTGAGGGATCATTGCAATAACTTCCCGCGAGAGGGAGACATTTTCAGCTTCCTTGGCGTTGATGCAAAGCCAAGAAAAATGGCGGATGCCAAATTGTGCAGCACGATTGGGTTCAATCTCAACTAGGTGATGAAAATAATCGCGGAAGCCTTCTACTGTACCGCGGTCGAAACCTGCCCAAAAAGCAGGCTCGGTAATTGCAACGCATCCACATTGAGCCATACGGTGATAATCATCGGTAACGCGAGAAATCATATGAATATGCGGGTCGATGTACTGCATTATTGAACCTTTACAAAATGAAATTTTATAAGTTTTTCGTGAGCGGATTAGTAGCGGGGAGTAGGGATATTCCAATTCGCGTCATAAGGAAGGGAAAATAGTTGCTGAATAAGTTCTGCTTTATTAGGGGCCTTTCCTTCGAGAATTTTTAGAGCTTCCATAATACGACTAATTTTTAAATCTTTTTGCACTCCCTCTGCTGCTTCGCCACGACCGATTCGGTCTAATATTGCAGCGATGTCCAATAGTTTACTTCTTGCTTCGAGAAAATTATTTTCTAGCACCTTTGGTGCGGGGACGGCTTTAACTTTAGATGCCATCGTTTTTGTTCTCCTATTCTTTAGCCTGATACCTTTTCATTACTTCCAAGGGCACCAGAGAATTCAAGCTGCCTGATTTTAATCCGTTTAAATCTAGTGTAATGAATCGGAATCCCAAAGCTTGAAAATATTCTGAGAGATTTTTGCGAAATTCATCACTTGCGAACCGGCTCATTTCCCCTAAAGGTAGCTCGATTCGAGCCAATTCATCCTGATGCAGCCTAACCCTGCAATCTTTGATTCCCAGCTCTTTAAGGTATATTTCGGCTTTTTCTATACGAGCAGTTCGCTCGGCACTCACAGCAACGCCCGGGGCTATCCTGCTCGAAAGGCAAGGTGAAGCTGGTTTATCCCAAACTTCAAGGTTCCAATAATGGGCCAGTTCACGGACTTCTTTTTTACCTAAGCCAGCTTCCTGCAATGGGTGCCTGATACCTTTTTCTTTAGCGGCTTGCAAGCCAGGCCTATAATCGCCTAGGTCATCAAGGTTAGCACCGCTACAAACGATTGGACCTTGGAGGTTGGATAAGCGTTTTAATATAGTTTCATACAATTCACTTTTACAAAAGTAACAGCGGTCCCCAGCGTTTTTTAAATAATCGGGATTATCAAACTCAGCAGTCGCTACAATTTCATGTCTTAATCCTATTGAAGTTGCCAACCTTTTTGCTGCTTCTATATCATGGCGAGGAACGCTTGGGCTATCGGCGGTCATAGCAAGGGCGCGGTCGCCTAAGGCTAAAAGAGCTGCCTTGGCAACGACGGCACTATCGACCCCGCCGCTTAGGGCTACCACCACCTCTTCCATAGCTTTGATGGTGTTAATAAGTTTGAGAGCAAGAGAAGCCGGAAGAATTTGCAAGATAGAATCTCCAGTTTTGGTACTTATTTTATTTTAAGGAGGTTTAGGTCAAGGAAAAGGGAAGAAATAGATCTTCACAATATAAAGGTAAAAATTAATGGCGGGTTAGGGGGTCAAAGCTAATCACTTTCCCCTGCCAAACAGACAGACAACAGGAACAATCCTAGCAAAGTTGGCAGGGTGGCTGATTCATTCTTAGCCCTACACAAACCATAAGCCTATAACAAATAACGAGATAGATCAATTAAACAAAACAGGCACGGAACTTGCTACATCTTAATCCTAATGAAATCTTGGCGTTAGATTTGCTTTTCAAAGGAGTAGTGTTATGAAAATTCAGCCACTTGGTGATCGACTGGTTATCAAACGCGTTGAAGCAAGCGATAAAAGTGCTGGTGGAATTATTCTACCAGACAGCGCAAAACAAAAGCCACAAAAAGGCAAAGTCCAAGCCGTTGGACCAGGCCGTCTTCTTGGTGATGGCAAAAGACAAGCCCTTCAGGTGAAAATTGGGGATATCGTTCTCTTCACCAACTGGGCAGGCGATGAATTCAAGGAAAGTCACGGCGAAAACATTCTTCTCCTCAGGGAAAGTGATGTTCTCGCAATTGTGGATTAATCGGTTACACTCTTTTCAACTTTAATGATTATGTTTTTCTAAAGAACTTTAAGGGGATATTAAGATGTCAGCAAAGCAGATTGCATTTGATCAAGAAGCCCGCGAAGCGTTACGCAGGGGTATTTACAAGCTTGCAAAAGCTGTCAAGGTTACTCTTGGGCCTAAGGGTCGAAATGTAATCATTCAAAAGAGCTTTGGCTCACCGACTGTCACCAAAGATGGTGTGACCGTTGCCAAGGAAATTGAACTTGAAGACAAATACGAAAATATGGGCGCTCGTATGGTGCGCGAAGTTGCTAGCAAAACTAGCGATGTCGCTGGCGATGGTACAACCACTGCCACCGTAATGGCAGAAGCCATTTTCAACGAAGGCCTCAAGGCTGTGGTTGCAGGTGCAAACCCTATGCTTATGAAGCGTGGTATTGAAAAAGCTGTTGAAGAGATTATTGCCCGCCTTCACGAACAAAGCAAACCTATCAAATTGAAGAAAGACCTTCAAAGCGTTGCCACTGTTGCTTCTAATGACGATGAGGAAATCGGTTCCATTATTGCTGAAGCTTTCGATAAAGTTGGCAAAGATGGCGTTATCACCGTTGAAGAAGGCAAGGCGCTTCAGACTTCTCACGAGTTTGTTGAAGGTATGCAATTCGATCGTGGTTACCTTTCTCCTTACTTTGTTACCGATCAGCAGAAAATGGAATGCGAACTTGATGATCCTTACATCTTGATTTATGAAAAGAAAATCTCAAGCAATAAAGACTTAGTACCTTTACTTGAAAAAGTTTTGAGTACCAGCAAGCCTATTCTTATTATTGCTGAAGAAGTTGAAGGCGAAGCCCTTGCGACTTTGGTTATCAACCGGCTGCGTGGCACCTTTAAGTGTGCTGCTGTTAAAGCTCCTGGCTATGGCGACCGCAGGAAAGCTATGCTTGAAGATATTGCTAAGCTTACTGGTGGAACTGCAATCTTCGAAGACCTTGGCATTCAACTTGAAGCTGTCGAATTAAAACAACTTGGCAGAGCCAAGAAGGTTAAGATCGACAAGGATAACACCATCATTATTGAAGGTGCTGGCAAGAGAGATGAAATCAAGGCTCGCGTTGCAAGCATTCAGCGCGAACTCGAAAAATCTACCAGTGATTACGATAAAGAAAAACTTAGCGAACGCATTGCTAAGCTTTCTGGTGGCGTTGCCAAGATTAATGTTGGCGCTGCGACCGAAAGTGAAATGAAAGAAAAGAAAGCTCGTGTTGAAGATGCTATGCACGCTACACGCGCTGCTGCTCAAGAAGGTATTCTGCCAGGTGGTGGTGTAGCCCTTCTTCGTGCTGCTGATGGCCTTAAAGGCAAGGGACTTTCTGACGATGAACTCACAGGCTATAATATTGTTGTGCGTGCATGCAAAGCGCCCATCCAGCAAATCGCTAACAATGCTGGTATGGACGGCGCAGTAGTTATGAATAAAGTTCTTGAAAACAAAGACTTTAACTTTGGCTACGATGCTCGCAATGATTGCTATGTGGATATGGTTAAGGAAGGCATTATTGATCCAACTAAGGTAGTTCGTTCCGCACTGCAGAATGGCGCCAGTGTTTCAACCCTGCTGCTTACTAGCGACGCACTTGTTGCTGATATGCCCAAGGAAGAAAAGAAAGCTGCTGGACCTGGTGGCGACGATATGTACTAAGGTTTATTTAAATAAAAAAAGGGAGCAGGTTTATCCTGCTCCCTTTTTTATTGACCTCAACGAATCATAAAGACTTTTAATATCCATTCAAACAACAAATGATTAGTCAGGTTAACAGTTTATTTAAGAGGGGGAGCGGGTTTTTCCTGCTCTTCCTTTTCATTTGGTTTATTTGGATCAAAAGGTTCAAATAGGACTTTGGGCTTTTCAGGAACCTTGACAGGATCAGTCATCTCTTTTGTAGGTTCCTGCTTCTGGGTACTAGGTTCTTTTTTAAGCTCGTCTGAATCTTTTGCTTCAATTGTTTTTTTCGATGGATCTTCTAATGGTTTTTCAATTAACTCCGATTCAACCTTGGTCACACCTTTAGTGCTTTCTGCAACTTCAATAGCACGGACTTTTGATGGTTCATCCGGCACATTACCCTTTAAGGTTATTACTCCATCTTGAGTTGAAACAACTTCGATTTTGTGATCTTTGAGATTTTTATCCGTGCGGATTCGAAACAGAACCGTGTCTACCAAAGAAGACTCGAGCATTTCTCCCTTCATAGCTTGAATACCTACCTCCAATTTTTTTCGAGTTGGAGTTACGGCACTTTCAAATCTTAATGTTATTTTTTTGCCTATCGTTGCAAGAATTTCTTTATCTTGTTTACCACACCCCGACAGCATCATAATTGTTAGTGCCAATAGGGTATAAATCAATCTTTTCATAGTTTTATCCTCCGGTAGATTTAAGTATGAAGGAGATTGGGCAATTACGTCAAGTGAGATTACATTCGCCTAGGTTAATACAATAATAATGTGAAGCCCTAAAACTACAAACTAGTGAAATTAGGTGAGATATGGACAAGATAAAACTTAAGGTTTACTCAGAATCGGAAATTCTATCAGAAATTAACACCCGTAATCTTACAGGATGGTATTTTGAAGAAGGATGGCTCAAAAGAAAATATACAACGGCAGGTTGGCAAACAACGCTTATGTTAGTTAATCAAATAGGTTTCGTTTGCGAAGCGGCTTGGCACCACGCAGACTTGAATGTCACTTGGGCAAAGGTTTGGGTGAAATTAAAAACTCACGATCAAGGTGGTATTACCGACAAAGACTTTGAACTTGCTTCAAAAATTGATTCTTCGGTACTCTGGAAACCGGAGTCTGGTTCACCTTTAACAGGCATCCCAAACAAATTTATTCAGGGTAATTCCTAATTTATTACGACGAAACTTAGTGATTGGCACAAACAAAATGGCGACCTTGCAACTTGGTTCGGTTTCTCTTCCTGGTAGGTTTTGGCTTGCCCCACTTGCGGGCTATACCAACCTTGCTTTTCGTACTGCTATAAGGGAACAAGGTGGCTTGGGGCATGCGACCACCGACTTAGTGAATGCAAAAGCCTTGCTACGAACCTGCAGAAAAACTATGGATCTTATTCATACCTCACCCCAAGACCGCCCTTTTGCGGTGCAATTGTACGGGCATATAATTGAAGATATGGTTGCAGCAGCAAAGTGGCTTCAAGATTACGGGGTCTCGAGTGTTGATATTAATATGGGTTGTCCGGTACGAAAAGTTACACGCAGTGGGGGTGGTTCTGCCCTACTCTGCGAGGGTTCTAATGCGGTGCCTCTTGTTGAAAATATTGTTAAATCGGTAAAGATACCTGTTACGGTAAAGATGCGCTTGGGTTGGGATAAGGATAATTTATCGGGCCCTTGGTTTGCCCGCGAATTTGAAAAAGTTGGTGTTGCAGGAATCACGATTCACGGCAGGACCAGAGAACAAGGCTTTTCTGGTAATGTTGACTTAGAAGGAATTAGAAGTGTGGTAGAGGCAGTCGAAAAAATCCCCATTATTGGCAATGGTGATGTCAAAGGGATTTCCGATGCTAAAAAAATGTTTGAGTTTACTGGTTGTGCGGGCATCGCTATAGGCCGTGGTGCTTTACTTAACCCTTGGATCTTCAAACAATTAACTAATTGGGAACTAACAGGCGAACCATCGCCCCACGCTGGATGGATGGAGCGTCTAAATTTTATGCGCAGGCACTTTCGGTTATTAGTCGAACATAAAGGTGAACGATTTTCGTGTTTGGCATTTCGCAAGGTTGCAAATTGGTATTGTAGAGTTCTAAAACCAGGACATCAAATCCAACAACAACTGATGATGCTAGAATCCCCCATTCATTTTGAAGAGTTAGCTAATCAAGTGGAAGAACAAGTATCAAGCAGGCCGGAGCCAAACTGGCCGGAATTAGAATGCCCAGTACAAGTTCCATCTGGGCCGATTTCTCATTGGTAAGCAGATCGCACTAGACAGGAAAAAAGTTCGCGCTATATTCCCCCGCCGGCTTGGATTCTTTTCAAGCCAGTCCTGTTAATTCAGGCAGATAAGGCAACTTAGCGCAGGACTTCCAAATGGCAATGAATAAGCTTTACCCCTCTTACGAAACTTCGCTTGGTAAATGTTACCTTGGAGATTCTCTCGAGCTTTTGAAAAAGGTAAAAGATAATTCTATTTCTTTAGTGCTAACTTCTCCACCATTTGCATTACGCAGGCAAAAAGCATACGGGAATGTAGATGCATCCGCCTATGTAGATTGGATATTGCCCTTTGCTTGGGAAATTCACCGCATCTTAAAACCAGATGGCTCGTTTGTAATGGATCTTGCAGGGGCGTGGAATCCGAAAAAAGGAACACGGTCTTTATTTCAATACGAATTAATTCTTAAGCTATGCCAGCGATTTCATCTCGCCCAAGAATTCTACTGGTACAACCCCAGCAAGTTACCCACACCTGCAGAATGGGTCACCATTCGCCGTACCAGAGTTAAAGACGCAGTCAATATGGTTTGGTGGCTTTCTAAAACAGAAGAGCCCCAAGCAGATAACAGGCGAGTTTTAAAGCCTTACAGTAAATCAATGCAGCGTTTGTTGCGCGATGGTTATGAAACAGCAATGCGACCATCCCAACACGAGATAGGCCCTAACTTTCAAAAAGATAATGGTGGAGCCATTCCACCTAATCTCCTTTCCATCCCTAATTGCAGGTCTGCCGACACCTATATTCGTCGCTGCAAATTGGAAGGAAAGACGATCCACCCGGCTCGATTTCCTGAACCTTTGCCTGAATTTTTCGTACAATTTTTGACAAGCCCGGGTGACTTAGTACTCGATCCTTTTTCAGGTAGCAATATGACAGGAGCCGTTTGTGAAAAACTTGACCGCAAATGGGTAAGCTTTGAAATCAATGAAGAGTATGTAGAAAGTTCGGTATTGCGATTTGAAAATCCAAAATTGGGAGTAGGCTTTGAAATAAAAAACAAAGGCAGGACAAAGAAGCCTGCCTAGTAAGTTACAAAAGCTAAACTATTTCGCTGCCCGAACTTTAAGAAGGTTAATGTGCCTTGAAAATTTTTCTTCAAGATGTTTATGAATTTCAGCAACACGAACCACATCAACCATAGCAACACTCTGACCGGTACTTAACACGGCATTACCTAGACCGATTTGGTGCTCTACATTTTGCAAGCACTTTTTTACCGTATGAATTCGAAACTCGATTTGTTCAGCGTTCATACCATCTTGGATAGTCCAAAACTTACAAGCATCAGAAAAAGAAACTTCCTGTTTACGCCCATCTTCGAACTTTATAACAACATCAGAATCCATAATGGCAAGTAAAATGCGATCGGTTTCTTTGTTAGTTCGAATTGTAGATTGCCTAGAAGCAGGCCTATCTTCACCCTGAAGGATGCGCTTAATCACAAGTTGACCATCTTTAGTAAGTGCGTACATTTTAAGGCCAGTCTTGACGAGCCAACCCCTACGGGCAAGGCCTTTTTCCCCCATAATACTTGCAAGGATTTTGTTAGAGTCTGGGTGTAATTCAACAAAACCTTTGAGCCCAAAAGTTCTGGGGTACTTCTGCCAAGCTATAACAATCAGAGCTTCTGCACTGAAAGGGGTTTGACCAGCCTCTTCAAGCTGATTAGCTGCGAGAAGTATTTTTTCTGGAACGGTACAATCTTCAATCGAGATAACTTTGTTTGCCATTTGAATCCTGAAACTTCTAGGGACTGCGCTGGTAAAAACATTCCACCACTAGTTAAAGAATACATCAAGTAAAATTTTATAAAGTTCATAAAGTTCCGTGAGGTAAATTGCTGGCCCCCGAATTATCAACCCAACATTTGTATTTTACATCTTTTAACATTCTGGTTCTTCAATGGTTTCGTGCTGTGTTATTTCTCTAAGTAATTGAGTTGCATAAGCCCCAGCGGGAAGAGAAAAGGCAAGCCTAATGCCATCCTGTTCAAAGGAAAGATTTAAATCGGAGATAGGATAAACGAGGCAGCGCCTTGCCCCGATTAAAAATTTTCCAAACCCTTTCCATAACTCTTGCTTGAACCCAAAAGATTCCATTACCTGATTTTCTAAAAACAAAGCTTCTTCCTGAGGTTTAGGGTACATCTTCCACCCTTGCATAGGCCCGGTAATTCCCATTAACCCTTGGTCTACACGATCTTGGTCTTCTTTTAAATCTCGGGTCATACATTTAGATTCTTGTGGAAGCATACAAAGGACATCGCCTGGAAGTACTTTTTTATGAACATTAGCACTAATTCTTTGCCTTAAAACTTCATTAAATAAAGCAGACTGAACCGCAGACAAAGCAAGTTTTCTAAGATAAAACGGTTTCCTAGAAGCTTCTTGATTGTTCTTTAGTAATTCAAGCCCAAGCTTAAGTGTTTCTTGATTATTACCGAACCTTTGTTCACCATAAAAGTTCCAAAGTCCAGAGGTGGAAATTCTTTGCACCAAGTCCCCTACCCTTTGTTTGGTTTGCTCATCGGATTTAGTTCTAAGAAGGATGTTGAATTTATTGCCGTGCAGGTGTCCAGTGCGGAGTTTATTTTTGTGTCGGGTCTTTTTTAATACTTTAAACCCCTCGATTTCGATTTTTTCGACCTGACTTTCCATATGACCTGGCAAACTGATCCACTGCCTGGCAACCGCTCTTCGATCTTTGTAACCAGCAAGGCCCACTTCCATAGAAGGGATGGAAAGAATCTTAGCAATACTTCTGGCAAGAAAGGGACTAGAAAGATCGCGTTTTTCGATCCAAAGGTAGACAAAATCACCCTCTCCTTCTGGTTCATAAGCGGGAATTTCTTCTACCACAAAATCTTCGGGCAACGATTTTATTTCTCCCTTTACTGGTTCCAAACCTTCCGTAGCTAACGGCAGTGCTTTTATGTTCAGAATATCTAACATTAGGATGGTTCCTTTTTAAAACTTTCGTGATCTCGAAGCAATTCTCAACTAAGATACCTTTATGAACATTCAATTTATGAATAATCACGAGATTGCTGAAGAAATAAAAACAGCTCGCACCGCACAAACTCTTTGGGAAAGTACACCCCTTGTTGAAAGATTGCGCAAAGTAAAGCTGTTTAGGCACCTCCTTGTAGAGCATAAGCATAAGATTTCTCAGGCCCTTTTTCTTGATTCGGGCAAACCGTTGGAAGAATGCTTAGGGGCAGAACTACTTCCGCTTGCAGAGGCCTGTAAGTTCCTCGAGAGAAATGCAATTAAAATACTTAAAGAACGAAAAGTTTTAGGCCGAGACACACCCTTATGGATGTTCTTTCAAAAATCCGTGGTGCACCGTAAGGCTCGAGGAATTATTGGCATTTTAGGAACTTGGAACTACCCGTTAGTATTAAATGGGGTGCAAATTATTCAGGCTTTAGTTGCGGGAAATGCTGTTTGCTGGAAGCCTTCAGAAAATGCAATTGAAACTTCTAAAGTTTTAGTTGAACTTTTGTTAAGCGCCGGCTTTTCATCAGCCTTGCTGAAAATTCTTTCTCCAACTCGTGAAAATGGCCCGCTCCTCATCGAGGCTAACATCGATTTTTTAATTATGACTGGTTCGGTAACAACGGGAAAAGCTGTCGCAAAAAAACTTGCTGAGAAACTTATTCCATCTACACTTGAACTTTCGGGCATCGACTCCCTTATTCTTTTAGAAGATGGCAACATCGACCTTGCTGTAAGGGCAGCGTGGTTTGCAAGCAATCTTAATGCAGGTCAGACTTGTATGGCAAGCAGAAGGTTTTTTGTGCCCGAAACTTTGGTAGCAAAAGTTGAAGAAAAATTGGTCGAACTTGCCCAAGAATATAAACCTCGCAAAATCCTATTAGAGTCTCAGGCTAACGCCGTTCTACCTTTTATTGATAATGCCTTGAATAATGGTGCCAAGCTACTTTGGCCAAATAACAGGTCTAAGATTTTCTCTGCGAGTTTTTTTGATTCTTGCATTGTGAGCAATGTGAATAATCAAATGCAACTTTGTCAGGAAGCAATTTTTGCCCCAGTCCTTACAGTGATTTCTTACAAAACCCTAAACGAGGCTATTCAATTATCAAATGATTCTGCTTTTGGCCTTTGTGCTAGCCTTTTCACTGCAAATATTAAACTTGGGAAGGAAATTGCCTTGCAATTAAAAGTTGGCAGTGTCGCAATTAATGATGTAATTATTCCACACGCACACCCTGCTACCCCTTTTGGAGGGATTGGGTTAAGTGGTTGGGGAGTCACTCAAGGAGAAGAAGGCTTACTCGAGATGACCCGCCCGCTTACGGTATCAACGGTATCCGGTGGATTTAGGCCACATTATGACCTTCCAACGCCAAAGGCTGCAAACTCTATACCTGTGTTAGAAGGTATGCTAGAAGCACTGCATTCGGGAAGTTTTATAGGGAAAATTCGAGGCTGGTTGAAAATTGTAACCTCAGGTAAAAGTAAAAAGTAAAACTAAATTTCACCCTTGTACTTAAATCCAGCTTTTACTTCTTCTCTCAAAAGAACCTGTAACGCCATAATCCCCATTCCCAGCGAGCCAACATATTCTAAACAAAGCAGAAATAAAGGGTGGGTAAATAACTGCAGAAGGTCAAAGCCTTCATCGGGGACAAATAACATAGGGTCGGGCTGCACATCGGCAGACCAGATTTTGGTAAAAAGACCGATGCAGTTAAAAGGAATAATGCCCATAACCGCACAAGCGATAGACCATTTGTAGGATTCGAGGCTTTGCATTTTGACAGATGCCATGGCCTGAACTGCGTTGTAAATAAGAATAAGCAAGGAAAAAATGATCCAGGCAATGCGGTAAGGAATTTGCTTGACCCGAATTTCCTTAATAAATTTTTGTTCTGGTAGTTCAAGAGTAATTCCAGGATCTAAATCTTTAAGCCCCAATTTTTTTTCCCGTTCTACAACCTCGGGGTATACATTGCGAGCAAGAATTTCATTCTTATTATCTTTTGCAATATCACTTCCACGCTTAGCTATTCGTTTCTTTTCTTCTGCGCTAAGAGCTTTATTATCTTGTTCATTTTTAAAATAAGCTTTAAGCGTATCGCGGTAGTCCAAGATATCTTCAGAAAAAACGAAATCCCAAACCCCCGCACCAAAGCTAAAAATGCAAAGGGCACAACAAAACATACTACGAGCCATTATTTTATTAGAAGGGCCAAGCAAGGCTGCTTGAACCGGGCCACGAATATCTTTCACCGAAGTATCGGGGCCATAATTTATCTTAGGCTTGGCTTTTTTATCTGCTTCTGGGTTAGCAGATTCTTTTATTCCGTAGCGTTGGTTATCATCCTCGTCATCATCAATTGGCTTAGC
>JBDNHI010000191.1:0-46417 GCA_041694635.1 Gemmataceae bacterium
AGCGGAGAGGGGGGGATTCGAACCCCCGGTAAGGTTGCCCCCACACAGCATTTCCAGTGCTGCACAATCGGCCGCTCTGCCACCTCTCCGAGCTATACATAAAGTTTAGTGGAGTTAAGGCTTTGCGTCAATTAAATGCCATAATAAGTTCTTAGTTGCTTCAAAAAAATAAGGCGTTACAATCGGCAGTTCGTGATGAAACCCCACCAAAAGGAAGGACAAACCTGCGATGATATTCAATTTCGTTCCGAAAGTTTACTTAGCAATTTCTTTTAGTTTCATTTTCATAGGCTCTCTGATAGCAGCAGATAATGATGGATATACGCCTATTTTTAACGGGAAAAATATGGAAGGATGGAAATTTTTCTTCGATCCCAAAGCTTCCAAAGATATCGATACTTTTAAAAATTGTACTGTTACGAATGGGGCAATTATTTGCTCGGGCAAACCCACCGGTTTTTTCTACACCGAAAAATCTTTCAAAAATTATATTCTGGAATACGAATGGCGCTTCCCCGCTGGTAGCAAACCCGAAAGTAATTCTGGCTGCTTAGTCCATATGCAAGAACCTTTTAATAAGAACTTCCCACGCAGCCTTGAACCCCAAGGTCGATACTTAAACCACGGGAAAATTTTCCCCATTGGATTGGGTAAAGAAGAAGTAACTTACAACAAATTTGACCAAGAACTGTTAACCAAGCAACTTAAACCTATGGGCGAATGGAGCAAAACAGAAGTTACTTGCCAAGCAGATGGCGTGGTTAATGTAAAAGTAAATGGAGTTCAAGTAAGTGAATGTAAAAGCGTACTAACCAATGGCCCAATTGGGTTTCAATCAGAACAATCAGAAGTCCACTTCCGCAACATTAGACTAAAACAGTTGCCTTAATTGTGGTAATTAAACAAGGCTGATATCGTGGTGGGTTAGGCATTCGAAGCTGGAGTCGGTTATTAGATAATTGCGTTCGATGCGCAACCCACCAACGCCGGGTACATATAGGCCCGGTTCAAGAGTAATCACATCGCCAGAGGCAAGAATTTCGTCGGAACCTGGAACAATAAAAGGCGCCTCTGGATGAGAAAGTCCTAAGCCGTGCCCAGCGTGATGGGGGAAATGATCGGCTAGGCCAGCGTTCAAAAAGACATTCATAATACTTTGATAAACACGGTTAGAATAAACGCCATCTAGAAGATTATTTTCACCTTCTTGCAAGGCTTTAAGAGCTAAATCCATAAGTTGTTGTTGAGATTTGGAGGGGTTGCCACCAACGACAAGGGTGTTGGTAAAATCACTTCGATAACCAAAGACCACGACAGAAAAATCGAGTATAAACAAATCATTATTTTTGAGAATGCGGTGAGTTGGGGGTCCGCCTGTTCGTTCGGGCCCGGGTGAGACAGCGAAGTCGCCATAGACTATTACTGGTTGCCCAGCTTCGAGGGTACAAATTTTCTGAACCTCGGCGTAGACATCCAGTTCGGTCATCCCAGCAGCGATATTATTTCTTACCCAATGGTGAGCTTTAGAAGCGATTTGGGCAGAGCGTTTAATAAGGGCGATTTCATCGGGATATTTTTTCCTTCGCAGTTTTGTGATACTTTTATGAATGTCACAGCCTTGACCGGTATCGATACGGTCGTGAATAAAGGCGCCCGGGAATTGTTTTTCGACGGAGTTTAAAAGAGCCAGCGAGCGGGGGCTTTTAGGAAAAGATAAACCATCGTACCAATTGATTTTCTCAGATTCTTCTGCGACACAATGGCTGATGGAATCGGGAAGGCGATTATCGTGAAAAACAATGCAGGTTGCGTCGGGCTTAAGCACTAGCAAACCGCCAAACCCAGAACCAAGGCTAAACGGATCGATATGAAAACCAGCAAGCCACCTTAAGTGGTTAGGATCAGCAAGAACCAAAGGGTTGGTTGGATTATCCATAGAAGCGATAAAAGCTTCGCGGCGTTTTTTACAAAGGTCTTTATCCAGCATTTTACTACCCTTTCAAAATTTGAATTTAAGTAAACAATCATAATCTCTAGGTTGCATTTTGTCGATACGGTTGGATTAATCGTCAAGGTTTGCCTTCATAAATCAAAAGAATTTGAGGTTATGGTTGCGATTTGGGAAAACCTAGTTTAATTTGAAGGCTGAATTGTTTGCTCTTGGCTTATCTCAGGGAAGAACAATGGGTTCAATGCTAATAAAGACATTTTTCGCCTCGGCAGTTGCCCTAGGAATAGGGATTCTATTCGCTGCAGACAAACCTTTACAATTAAACGAAATCCAACTTCGTGAGCTTATAAAACAATTGGGTTCAGAATCGTTTGTTTCCAGAGAACAGGCAAGTGAAACGATTTTGTTGCAAGGTAGTAGGTCGATGCGTGTGTTGGAGGAAGGGTTGACCAGTAATGACTTCGAGGTGGTAAGGAGGTCGAGAATATTAATAAGTTTGATAAGGGAAGCCGAGAAGAAATCGCGTTTAACAGCATTTTTAGAAGATAAAGATGGTTCAAAAAAGACGGTACTTCCTGGTTGGGAACGCTTTGGGAAACTAGTAGGGAACGACCTATCTTCAAGGACTTTTTATGGGCAGTTGTATAAATCTGACCCCAGTATGATCGAAGAATCGGAGTCCGATAACGCTATAGGAAAGGTAATCATTTCTGATAAAGCTCAATGGTTACATAATAGTGTTTTGAACCCTATCGGGGGAAAAACCAACAGTTTAGAAATGGCCGATATTGGCGCTATTGTTTTTGCAGCCACTTTACCTTCTGTTGAACTACCCCAAGAAGCAATCTACAACATTACCAATTTGCTTTATCAGCCTACGGTCAGGCAAACGATCACCGGGTCAACTGGAAACGGTCCATTTCGAAAATTGTTAGTCACTTGGATGCTACAGCAATCAGACCCAAATATAATCGCCCAGCACTTGTACCTATCTCAAAATTTGAATATGACCGAAGGGTTAGACTTGGCACGCCGGGCTGTTTCAGAAAAATCAATGCCAGTTTATACCAAGACTGTAGCAATGACCATTCTTGGAAAAATGGGCACACCTGAAGATTCTGGTCTATTACGAAGTTTTCTTAATGATGAGACCGTTGTTGGAAACTTTCAATTACCTAACCAGCAAAAAGGAAACACCCAAGTTCGAGATGTCGCTTTGGCGATGCTGGTTCATATGGCAGGACAATCGCACAAGGATTACGGCTTTAGTTTCGCTCGGGCCAACCAAACGATGCATTTTAATCCTTACACCCTTGGCTTCAGTTCGATAGAACACCGTTTGATTGCTTTAAAGAAGTGGGAAGTTTATTTTTCAGAAAAGCCTGTGAAGAAGAGTAACGGCTAAGAACTTAAATTCTTTTTAACCATAATAATTTCATTACCTAAGTGGTTATGTTCGACCTGATCCATAAAGGTTTTAATAAGAAGCATACCCCGGCCACTGACTTTGTTGAGGTTTTCAGGTTCGAAAGGGTTGGGTAAATCCTTTGGGTTAAAGCCTGGGCCTTCATCGCGAATTGTGAATTTTAATTCTTCTCTTGAAAGTCGTGCAGTGAAAAAGACCTTGCGGTTATCGTAAGGATATAGTCTTTTCCTTTCGTCCGCAGCTTTGTAGAAAAATTCTTCATCTTGATCACGAAGTTTTGAATCGAGTTCTAGGTTTCCGTGCAACATTGCATTGGTAAGAGCTTCGTGCAGCGCAACGCCTACAAGCATCATAGCATTAGCCTCGCAAGCATTAAACTGGCTTACAAGGTGTTCGATATGGGTAACCATAGGTGAGACATGAGAAATATCGTTACTTAGGATGAAATGCACTTCGTGGAATGCAAGTGCATTTTGAACCACAAGTTGACTTTGTTTGGTGCGGGCATTCGAGAGAACTTCTTCAAGGGTAGAGTGAAGTTCTTTAGAGAGTAATTTTTTAGGGACATAACTAGAAGCGCCTGCCTGCAAAACGCGAACGGCAAGTTCTTCATTACCGTGAGCAGTCATAAGAACGATGGGAATTTTAGAGAATTTCTTATGTACTTTTTGGACGAGTTCCACGCCATCCATATCGGGCATAAATAAATCGGTAAGAATAACATCTGGAAGAAAGGTTTCAAGAAATTGAATGGCTTCGGAGCCGCTTTGTGAGAAAAAAACCTGCCAGCCTGGTTGTGCATTTACCAAACCAGCCACCAAATGGCGATCAACTGCCGAGTCATCCACCACAAGAACCTTGCGGGTAAGAGAAGAATCTTGGGCTTCACTGAAAGCAGAGTTCGAATTCAAGCCTTATGGCCCCTGATGAGAGAGCGATCAAACATCGACAAAACCTAACAATCTTAAATAATAGTAAACTAAAATTAAAAGAAGTTAAAAGAATTATAACTGAAATGGTAATTTTTTACATCCTATATTTAAGAAAGCTTAGTAATTCTACAAAAGTAATGAAAACTTTGAAGAAAAATACGATAATATTAAAATAAGTAGAGAAATGAAATATTAAAGTAAGCGTAAAAAGAAAAGTGAAACTAAAGCGAATTATTATGCAAAAAACACCTATTATTAAAAATATTTTCCCAATTCAACGGATTCATAGCTTTGGGATAGCCCTATCTATTACTTTACTTGTAATAATATATCTTGTATTAGATCCAGCAAAATCACCCGAAGGAATGGTTTGGATACCTGCGGGTGAATTCTGGATGGGCGATGAATCGGATCTAAAAAAATACGCAGATGCTTCCCCGGTTCATAAAGTCAGGCTTGACGGCTTTTACATCGACAAAACCGAAGTTACAAATGCACAATTCAAAGCTTTTATTGATGCAACCAGCTACAAAACGGTAGCAGAACGCCCCTTAGATCCCAAAGATTTCCCCGATGTACCCCTAGAAAAACTTGTTCCAGGGGCTGGGGTTTTTTCTCCTCCACAGCAAGAAGTTGTCGACTGCTCCGAATGCAACCAGTGGTGGAGATATGAAGAAGGGGTTTGCTGGAACAAACCAAGCGGGCCTAAAAGTTCTCTCGAAGGAAAAGATAAACACCCCGTGGTTTATGTCGCTTGGGAAGATGCCGACGCTTATTGCAAGTGGGCTAAAAAAAGATTACCCACCGAAGCAGAATGGGAATATGCTGCCCGTGGCGGACTCGATAAACAAGCTTATTCTTGGGGCAATGCTTCGCCTTTTGAAGGCAAGCCTAAGGCTAATATTTGGCAAGGACCTTTCCCAAATCGCAATGACAAAACTGATGGGTTTTTAGAGTCCGCACCCGTTGGAAGTTTCGAACCCAATGGCTATGGACTTTATGATGTCAGTGGCAATGTTTGGGAGTGGTGTGCAGATTGGTACCGACCCGATGCTTATTCCCTTTTATACCGTGGCCTTGATGCTAGTGCTGTCGACATCCCACTTCTTAACCCCAAGGGACCCGCTTCACCCATCGACCCTCACGGCAACGAATCTAAAGTTCGTGTGCAACGCGGAGGGTCTTTCCTTTGTAGTTTAAACTATTGTGTTCGTTATCGGGTTGGCCTAAGAATGCACGGGGCTGAAGATACAGGCCTCTCTCACACCGGATTTCGTTGCGTGCAGGATAAATGAATCTATCAATTATACTCTTTGTATTTGCGCTTACATCCTCACAATTTTCTGAGGACCTTCCCAAGGTTAATCTTCCTTCTGGGTTCCAAATTCTTCCCTTTGCAAACGATACGATTGCACCCGACATTTATACTTTGGCTATAAGCCCAAGCGGCAAGGTGATGGCATCAGGCAAGGGTTATCTACGAATATTGATTGATTCTAATAACGATGGAAAAGCAGATCGATTTCAAGATTTTGGTTATGCTCCACAAGATGGAGCAACCGGCCTTCTCTTTGAAAAAGAATCCTTGTGGTTCACGGGAAACAACGGCCTTTGGCAGGTTGCTATCAAAGAAGATGGTATTTCTGCAGCTTCACTACCCGTCAAACATCTTCATTTAAAAACAGGGGGCGAGCACGAAGCCCACGCTATTCGCAGAGGCCCTGACAATTTGATTTATATCCTATGTGGCAACAATACGGGGGTGGGCTCATCTCTGGCGATGGAGCAAGCTTCTCCTATTAAAAATCCTATCGGTGGTACCGTCATCCGGTATGATCCCCAAACAAAAAAATCTCAGGTCATTGCGGATGGATTGCGTAATCCCTATTCTTTTGACTTCAACCTTGATGGCGAACTTTTTACCTTCGACTCGGATAACGAACGCTGCATTTCTCTTCCTTGGTATGAGCACACACGAATCTACCATTTAATTCCAGGAGGCAGATACGGTTGGTGGAACCCGCAGCAGTCGGAAACTTGGCGCTCTCCCCCGTGGCACGCAGATATTATTGCACCTATCGCAACTGCAGGCAGAGGTTCCCCCACAGGCGTTCTTTGCTACAGGGGAACCCACTTTCCAAAAGAATATCAAGGTTCACTTTTTATTCTCGATTGGACTTTTGGCAGAATCTTACAATGTAATCTACAACACAAGGGATCGACCTACAGCACCACACCCAAAATTTTTCTCGAGCCCATAGGTAGCTCTGGCTTTGCTCCAACAGGCCTTGCAACCCATCCGATTACAGGCGAACTTTTTGTCTCGATCGGGGGCCGGGGTACGAAGGGATCGGTATTTAAAATCCGACATCAGAACAATGCGCTTTCTAATACCACCCTGCCCTATGAAGAAAAAACCCAAGCCACTTTAGCAACCGCCCTTGCGGGAACGGATCTATTAGAAAGGCGAAAAGCCCTTGAATTTATGCGGTTTGATAAAACCTTAAATGAACTCGATTTCAACAAGGTGGTAACAAAAAATGCTAACCATCCCGATCCTTTAATACGATTTGCAACCACAAAATTAATCGAAGCAAACAACCATTTTGCCATTACGGCAACAACGGACCCAGTATCGTTAAACACGATAAGCTTGGCTGAAGTAAAAACAAATCCGGTTAAGCCAGGCTTAAATGCAATCAAAATCATCGTCAATAAATCGTTGGGAACTTCTGTTCGGCTTGATGCATTGCGAATATTGCAAATGTCGTTAGGGGTATTACCTAATCCAGAAAAGCGTGGGAATTATCGTGAAGGTTATTCAGTAAAGGTTTTAAAAAGTTCGCTGTTGCCCTCGGAAGAAGATTTAAAATCTATTGCGGAGTGTTATCCATCTGGAGACTCGTTGTTAGACTTTGAACTAGAAAAAACATTTAGCCTGACAAAATTTAAAGATGCAAAGACTATGGGCAAAATGATTGAATCACTTTTAATTACAACCGATCCGGTTCGAAAAATTCATCTTCTTGCATCGATAGCGCAAACTGGGAATTTAATGGAAGCGGATCAATCAAAAATCATTGTAAAAACACTTCTAAATCTAGGGACTGATTTAGAATCAAAAGGAATGAAACGCGACCGGAACTGGCCTTTACGCTTAGAAGAGATTTATTCTGATTTAGCTAGTTGCGATAAAAACTTGAGTAAGTTTTTAGTACAAGATAATTCGTTTGGGTTGCCCGACCATACGATTTACGCCCGAAGTATGGGGGACGAAAAGAAAAAAGCAGCGCAGAAATTTGCAGAAACTATGCTTAAAAACCCAGAGCTTTCTTGGAATTCTCAATCCATAAGATTGCTAGAAAACCTTCCTTCTGATCAATCTTTCCCTGCTTTAAGGGCATTATGGGGCGAGCACGGCCTAGATGAAATCATTATCAAAATTTTAACAAAAAATCCAGCTAAAGAAGATCTTCCTAAGTTTATTAGTATTTTAAGGCAGGTCTCTAACGATGACTTACCTTTAATCCTTGATAGCATTGAAAAACTTTTTCCGCTTAAAGTGCAAGATTATTACAAACTCGCTCAAAAACTTCCTGCATTACCTACTGACCCCAAGTATAAAAATCTGCAGGTCCAAATCTTTGGACTTCTAAGAAAGCAATGGCCCTTGGCACCTACTGAGAATCTAATCAAACCTTGGGTTCTATGGGCAAAAACCAATGATCTTACCCTTGCTTCTTCTATGAATCATTCTGGATCTATCAGCCTAGACGATTGGCAAACTCGTTTGTTAAAAATAAATTTGGAAAAGGGGGAGATCAAAAAAGGGCAGAAACTTTTCACCCAATTCAAATGTGCTTCGTGTCATTCTGGTACCCAGACCCTTGGCCCTTCTCTCGAGGGAGTTGCACAAAGGTTTTCCCAAGCAGATTTATTAACTGCAATTATTAATCCAGACAAGGATGTCCCTAATCGATACCGGGCCATTGCCTACACCACAAAAAAAGGGCAAATTGTACTTGGCCTAGTGGTTTATGAATCAGCGGATGGGGTGCTTTTACAATCTTCCAACGGCGAACAAACTCGACTTTCAGGTGATGAAATTGCAGGGCGATTGCAAACGCAACGGTCGATTATGCCTGCCGGGTTAATTGATCAAGCAACAGATGATGAAATTGGTAATCTTTTTGCTTACCTAAAAAGTTTAAACAAAGCAGTCAAATAACAGTTTTTCAACGCAAAAATCTGTGAAATACCTGACCTTCAACTGCCAACATTCACCTCAAACAAACAAATAGAAAGATTAGGCAAGATTAACGCTAAGTTGAACTTCTATTTAATCTAGTTCATCTAGCGTAAATTTTGGCCCACCGATACCATAGTGAAATCTTTTTCTTACATAAGAGCAAGGGTTTTTATTAAGGGTATTATGCTAAAGCCACGAATTGTTTTTGTTCACGACTGGTTAACGGGAATGAGGGGAGGCGAAAAATGTCTTGAGTCGCTCTGTAAATTATACCCCGGTTCTGAACTCTACACACTCCTACATAAAAAAGGATCTCTTAGCCCCGCAATCGAAAAGCTAAACCCAAAAACTTCTTGGCTGGGTAAACTTCCCGGGGTGAGCCAATATTATCGATACTTGCTTCCTTTGATGCCCTCCGCAATTGAATCGATTAAGATTCCTGATTGCGATTTGGTAGTAAGTTTAAGCCATTGTGTTGCCAAGGGAATCAGGCCACCTGCAAATGTTCCTCACTTATGCTATTGTTTTACCCCTGTGAGATACGCTTGGCATTTACGAGATGAATACTTTGGCGCAGGCCAGAAGCAAAGCTTAAAGAAAAAGCTTGCTGCACCTATTTTAAATAGAATCAAAATTTGGGATAAAAATTCTTCTGATAGGGTCAGCCATTTTGTCGCAATTAGTAAGACCATCAAGGAACGAATTAACGATTGTTATGGCAGAGACAGTTCGGTAGTTTATCCCCCCGTTGATACTGATTTTTACTCCCCTAGTGATACCCAGCGAGAAAATTTTTACCTCGTAGTATCAGCATTTGCTCCCTATAAGAGAATCGACTTAGCAATCGAAGCCTGTAAAAAGCTTGGAAAGAAACTTATAGTCATTGGAACTGGGCAGGATGAAGATAATCTAAAATCCTTGGCAGGTGCAAACACCACTTTCCTAGGTTGGCAAAGTGATGATTCGATTCGAAATCATTTACAAAAGTGTCGGGCACTGCTTTTCCCAGGCTTTGAAGACTTTGGGATTGTTCCTGTAGAAGCTCAGGCGTGTGGAACACCTGTTATTGCACTAGGAAAAGGTGGGTCGACTGAAACCATTTTAGGTTTAGGAATCGAAAAAGAAGCAACCGGACTTTTCTTCCCCGAATCTACGGTAGATTCTTTGATTGATGCCATACTTAAATTTGAAAGAGAACGAAGTTCCATAAGCAGCGTTGCAGCACGAAAATTTGCGCTTACTTTTAATGAAAAGAATTTTCAAACTGGAATGATGGAAGAAGTATCCCGCATACTAAATAACAAACAGCGAATAAATCAAGCCGCCTAAGTGGTTTAAAACAAGACAAATAAACTCTATAAAGTACGAACGGGCCTAAATCCACTACCATCGCTGCAATGATCTGGTTTTAAACCACCACGGTGGGCAGAACGAAGAACCTCGCCTGGGTAATAAAAAGCTCCGCCTCGTAAAACACGAAAAGTCATATCGTCAAGTGGCCTTAAATCAGCTTTAGCATCAGCTTTAGCATCAGCAGAGGAAAGGGAATCTGGGTAGGGATGTAAAATATCTTGGGTCCATTGGTAGAGGTTGCCTGCCATATCAAATAAACCAAAATTATTGGGAAGAAGTTGAGCGACTGGAGAGATTTGATTATTAGAATTTTTTTGATAATGGGCAAAAAATTCGAGTTGCGTTACATCAGACCCAAAGTACCAAGCGGTTTTTGTTCCCGCCCGCGCGCAATATTCCCATTCTGCTTCGGTAGGCAAGCGGTACCCTTTTCGGTTCAAAAAATCGTTTGCAAGTCGCATCCCAGCAGCAAAAACTCCCTTTTCATTTGGAAGATAACACCACTCCTGTCGAGGGATATTTTCTTGCGCACTTAGCCAATTACAATATTCAGCAGCTTTGTACCAAGAAATATCATTAACGGGGCAATCATTCGTTTTGATATTTTTGCGATCGGGCTGAAAACCGGGGTTAAAATTGAGATAATGTTTAATGGTAACCATTTTTTGCGCAATGACAAAAGACCTTGGAATAGTAACTTCGTGCAACTGTTCATTGGTGATTCGATTAGGTTCATCTAAGGGCGAACCCATAATAAATTTAACCGGGCCCGGGATGCGAATAAAGGTAAGGCCCAAAGGATTGACAAACCAGTTTTTAGAAGGATCTTGCGGATTTTCCAAGGTTCGGATTACTTGGTCACAAACTTGAGAAAGCCCTAGGCGTTGCTTCAAGAACCACTCTAAGGCGCTATGCAAACCAGCATCGGGATGATTTTTATATTGTTCGAGAAAAAAATCACTCCACTGTTTTTTAATATTTTCAGAAACCAGATCAAGATTAAGATTGCCTAGGGCAAGAACAAGGGATGCTGCAGTGCCAACATCAGGTTCAATGCGAATTTTTTCAAAAACTAACGCTGGGTTAACGCCAAGGTTTCCTAATAGAAGCCTGGTGTGAGTTCTTGCGGTTGCATCTTGAGAGTTTAAAAAAACCGAAAAACCCTCGGGGTCATCAAGAGCAATTTGTAAAGCAGCGGCCATACCTTTGCGAATTTCGCCATTGGTTTTATCAAGATGATTGGTTGCAACGATTGAAGCTGAGCGAAACCTTTGCAAATATCCCTTCATTTTTTCTTTAAGAGGAAGGATTTTGACAAAGATTTTTCGGGCGGTTGAAGGGTCAGCAATGGCAAACAAATGGAAAAGAATACGCTCGTTGTCTAAGGCGTATTCAAGTGCCATCCCATTGGCGAAATTCCGATGGATGGGTGGGTTATTTGAATCTTGAGCAAACGAAACGAGTTTATGAAGAAGAAGTTTTTGAACCGGGCGAAAAATCTCTACCCATTCTTGTAAATAAATCAGGTCTTGACCTGCTAAACTCATAACAATTCCTTGCATCAACTTATCCAACACTGCAGATTGCGGTTGCCAATGAGCTAGAGCCCCTGCAATCCGTAATTGAATTAGCGGATTCTGTGAAGAAACTTCCGCTGCCTTTTTTTCTAATTGTGGCACAAGGGTTTCTGCATAAGGCTGCAATCGGTTTTTCATCACCAAAAAATCTTGCGGCTTTGCAGACACAAACGGACTAAGCAAAGTTATGGCATACGATGGATCTGAAGGGAGCAAAGCCAACATTACGTTAGTTTTGGCAATCGGATCACCTTTCAGGTCGTAGAGTTGTTGTTGTAAAATAGGGCGAGTGTGTGAAAAATCTTTGTCGGAAGATTCTAGTGCGGCCTGTAGATTTAAACCTCTCGAATCTAAAACCTTATTAACGCTATCCATTCCAGGAATTTGCGCTACCTTTAAATTTTCCGATTTCATTTGACCAGCAGAAATACCCAAGGCCGAATCCTTTGAGCCTGAAACAGTAGAACTTTCATAGACCGATCCTGAGGAAGGCTTAGAAACTAATTCAAGGCTCTTAATGTAGTTATTTAAATCTTCTGCAAAATCGAGCCCAGTCAGGTATCGTTCGTTTAAATTTTTACTAAGTGCCTTAAGGCAAATTCGCTCTAATTCCTTTGCAATATTATCTTTAATTTGCCTTAAAGGTTTAGCTTCAACCCGAATAATTTGTTGAAGGGTAAGGGAAACCGTTTTTGCTTCAAAGGGCCTGCGCCCGGTCAGCATCTCATAAAAAATAATTCCTAGGCTGAATAGGTCTGACCTACCATCCACTAAACTAGCTTGACCCGAAGCTTGCTCGGGGCTCATATAGGCTGGTGTTCCCAGTATTCCTGTTCCCTTGCCAAACAAATCTTCGCTAAGTGCAAGGCCATAATCGGTAATAAAAAGATTACTCTGCTGGTCGACAAGAATATTATCGGGTTTGATATCTCGGTGAACTAAACCACGAATATGAGCATGGTGAAGTGCATCTGCAAGGTTTGCAATCCACTTTACAACCTTGGTGGAGTTATAAGCAGCGGTTAAAATAATCTCGGATAGACTTCCCCCCTCGATAAATTTCGAGATGATAAAAACACCTTCTGTTTCTGAGTTAACCACATCATAAACGGGAACAATGTTAGGGTGGTCAAGCTTAGCAAGCATTCGAGCTTCACTAAGGAATAAATGCAGTTGTTTTTGGTCAGAAATTGGCTGTTTAGAAATTTTTACCGCAACCAAGCGGTCTAGTCGTTCGTCCTTAGCAAGGTAAACTTTACCAAAGGCCCCTTCGCCAAGCATCTTAATGACTACAAACCTGTCAAGAAATATATTTTCGGTTTTGGGTTTAGGAAACGGAACTAAGTTTTTATCTAAAGGGATTAGGTTTTCAACTAGGCGCGTTTTCATTACATTTTCAGAATCATCCAGTTCCAAAGATTTGGTTTCATTAATATCAGAATCATTTTCTTTAGATTTTTCAGGGGTCATAAATAAAATTTTAATAAAGCTTTGGCAGATACAGTGTAAGTTTTTATTGGAACATAATATTATTCTATTTGATTTTAAACTCTTGTTGCAAGAAAAGTAGGTTGTAATTTAGATGCTTATTTAAATAAAAAAACAGGAGAGTGAAATTCACCCCCCTGTTTTCAAAATTTTACTAACCAGAATTTTCACTAAATCGCGCTATTTAGCTGCAGCAAGTTTTACGGCTTGACATACGGCTACCAAGATTCAAACCACGGCCGCATTTCTTTTCGCAAGTTGGCTTGCAATCTACAACTTTAGTTTCTGCTGGTTTTGCAGCAACTGGCTTACGAACGCAAACCTTGATGGTGGTTTCGTAAGGAACTTTTTCACAATACTGAACTTTGCGCATTTCTTTAACTTGCTTCATTTCGCAAACGCGAACTTTGTATTCAGTAGTCTTTTCTTCCTTCTTGTAGGAGCAAACCTTTACCATAACTTCCTTGGTTTCAGGTACACACTCGTAAACAGTACACTTTACCTTTTCGGTAACCATCTGCCTTTGGCAGCAAGTGCGGGTACGACCTGTGCAAGGATCACAAGTAGTAACTGGCACGCGAACGCACTTGGTTACTTCTCGTTCAACTTCCTTGGCTACTCTTTTATAAGTAGTGCAAGTTTTCTTTTGTTCGGTCCAAACTGGAACGCAAACCACGCAGGTTTTTTTGCGAACTTCGTCACGATATTCTGCCTTGCAGACCGTGACTTCGATTTCTTTTTCCTTGGTTACATTCTTGTAGCAAGTTACCTTGCGTTCTTCCCAAGTAACTTCACAAGGTTGAGCGCAAGAGTCCTTGCACTTACGGCCACCAAAAGCCTTTGCATTGGCAGGCAACATCGCCAAGCCAGCAATCGCCACGAAAGCGATAGAGACGATAAACTTCTTCATAATAAAACTCCCAGAAAGTAAAACAGTAGATGAACACACACCGCACCAGTTCACATAAGCTAGAGAAGATATTAGCACTAGGCAAGAAATTAAATTGAAAAAATTAAAAAGGATTGGATATTTAGAGACAATTTAACGATTGTATGACATTTAACTTTTTGTAAAAATCAGAAAAGATAGGCAGAATGGGATAAATATTAGGAAAGCCCGCTTGTTCTAAACCTTTAACATTCTTACTTTTACAGCAATTCCCCTTTTTCGTTCATCTCGACCCGAGGCGTCCCGCTCTCTTTCGACGCCACTTTGGATGCCAATAAATTTGCCATTGTAATTGCCGCCCTTAGCGATTTCCCTTTCATTATTCCAACCAGCAGACCCGCGGTGAACGAATCGCCCGCACCGATCGTATCCACCACCTCGATACGATGTCCCTGCAAATAAATCTTTTCCTTTTTTGAATGAACAAGACAACCATTTTGGCCCAAAGTTAAAGCCGCCAAATCCAAGGAATATCTGCGCCTTAGTATTTCCAACGACTCTGAAAGGTCATCGCCCTTTAACCCTAATAAATCAGTCAATATTTCTAATTCCTGCTCATTCACCTTGACCCAGTTAGCAACTTTTAAACTTGCTTCCAAGGTCTCGCGGTCGTAATACTTTTGCCTAAGATTAATATCAAATACCTTGATGGTTTTTTTCGGACACGCTTGCAAAAACTTCATCAGGGTAGACCCGCTAACGCTATTACGCTGGCATAAAGTGCCAAAGCAAACCGCCCCACACTTCTTTGCCAACTGTTCTAATGTGCCGTTATATTCCAAATAATCCCAAGCAACGCCCTTAGTAATTTCGTAATTCGCTTGGCCCATCGAATCAATTTCTACCTGCACGGTTCCGGTTGGATTGGTCTTATCCGCTTGCAAATATTCAAGCCCCAAGCCCAGTTCTAACACTTTTGCTTTAAGTTCTTCCCCAAGTATATCGGAACCCATTCTGCTTACCATAATGGAAGGCCACCCCAACTGATGGCAATGAAAGGTAAAATTAAAGGGTGCCCCGCCTGGCTTTTTACCCGAGGGCAATAAGTCCCACAGTATTTCTCCGATTCCTACGATTGGTAACAACCTTATTACTCCTTCAAAAACATATAAGCTAAAGATTCTGAGGCATTTATGTGTAAAAAACAGCCCTACTGTAAAAATCTAGCACTCTTTTCCAAGCAAAACCCTATTTTTCACCTTCGATTCAAAGGTTATGCTTTTGGTTATACTTAGAATACTTATGCTAATAATCGTTTTAAATTTAGCCTATTGGCTTTTTAGCCCGACAAAGTTGACTATTTTGAACCTTTCTAAAATTACCAAACTTTACCATCTATATGTAGCACCATAAAATCAATAATATTATGATATTAAAGATTAAGGGACCATAGCTCAACGGCAGAGCAGGTTGCTCATAACGACTTGGTTACTGGTTCGAATCCAGTTGGTCCCATTTAAAAAGTTCTGGCTCTTCTAGGCTTGTTATTATTTAGAGTTTTTTATTTTTGGTAGGCATCTACTTCTAAGAGTAAACTAGTTTACTCTTCTGAAACTTAAAAGTTGTGCGTCCTAGAGTTGCTTTTTTAACTAAAACCAAAGTAGTAATTAAAGGGGTTTTGCCAAACGGAACCCATCGGTATTAGCACCCTGTTTTTAAATTTTTTCCAATTCGTGGAAGCTCTTAAAAGACAAATACAAAAGGCATAAATCACAAGGTGTAAAACAGTAAAGAACCAAGCTGTAATTACGGAGTCCTCGCAAGACGGAACCCATTATTGACGAACCGGTTATCAGGCGTGAAGAAGTTGATTCGGGTGGCGGAGTGCCCCAGTTCAGCAGTCGGGGCCACCGCAACCTCTTTTGTACCTTAGGATAACCTATGCGCCGCGCGGGTCCGGTGCAGCATCTGGTTCGGCCGTTCCCGACGGCTTCGGTATTGTCGACTTCATCTCGATCCGCAACGTCTGAGTGGCAAGATGCACCTCGCAAAGAAAATAGGTCAAACCAACGACTAAGGCGCCCGTTGCGCTCGTGAACAGTATCCCTTCGAGCCACTTCAGGGGCAGGCCAAGCTCGACTTCCGCAAACAGGAGGACAATCACCAGGCAAGTGAGAAGTGCCGCAAGCGTGCAAGTCGTTATGGCTACGCTCGCAAGGTGACGCCGCCGCTCCAGCGGGCGAAGCTCTATCATACGCTCGTGCGGCAGGAGTGCGAGGTTTTCCTGCGACATTTCCGTCAATTGGCGGGTCCGGTCGATAATGCGGCCGAGACGCCCTGTCATCACGTTGAGCAGGCCGGCGATGCCGGTAAGCAAGAAGACCGGTGCCAACGCAAGCTGAATGGAGTGTGCGCCGTCATTTAAGAATATGGCCTCAGCGATCAGAATACTAAGCTGCATAATTACCCTTCGGGATGTGCCGAACAATGATTAGATGGAATTAATTCTATCTAACTCGGCATTTCTTTCTTGCTAATCAGGAATAGCATATCGCCGGAAAGGAAGAAATTCCGCTTCTCTTAAGTATATGGATTTTAATCGTGAGCGGCGCAATTGCTAGGAAAAATCAAATAGATTCGCAGATAGGAGTCAACTTTTGAAGTTGCTTGATCAGGTCGCGGCGAAGGTAAGCTTGTTGCACTCCTCGAAACGGACAGAGGGCGTATATCGATTGGATGACCCGGTTCATCTTGTTCCACAATAAGTGGCATCTGCGTGAAGTGCGTCGGAGATCAAGGCATTTCTCCCCATTTGGCGGTAGACTTGAATGCGGCTGCCAGCACGCAAAATCAGGCGTTCTCGGAATAGTCAATGAGGGCAGAGATTTGTCGGGGTTTATTTTTACTTTTCTTTTAGTAAATCGCATAAATAGGTTCTTTAATTAGATAGATGGAAGCAGTAATTTGCTATCCCCTAGGTGTCAATCTGATACCACCCTGGTAGCAGGCTGAGAAGATTTTCGGCCGAGGGTAAGTGCCAAAGCGAATAAAAGTCGGGTTTTGTTTACCTGATTGACCGTGCCAAGCGGAGTTGCCCAAAGACTAAAACCCCAAGGCAAACGCTATGTTAACCCGTGAATATCGCAAACCTTTTATCGTTCCTAATGAAAAAGAAATTTAAGTAATCACCCAAAACTACTTCACTATAACATTAAGTATTAGGAGCAGTATTATTTTCTAACATAAACCTTTGAAGAACTAAACTTATGGCCCGTGCATTCCTACTTTCTATGGTGGTTCTACTTTCTTATTACCTACCACTTTGCAAAGCTGATGATCTAAAACCAAATATTATTTTGATTCTGGCAGATGACCTTGGGCCAGGTGACCTAGGTTTTTCAGGAGGAATCATCGCCAAGACTCCAAACCTAGACCTGATGGCAAAAAACGGACTCCGATTCAACCACTACTATTCCGCTGCTACTATTTGTTCTCCATCCCGAACCGGGTTAATCACAGGTTGTTTCCCTGCTCGCTGGCAAATCACCAGTTATCTCCAAACAAAAAAAGGCAACCGCGATTGTGAGCAAGCCGATTTCCTTGACCCCATTGCACCTTCTCTCCCAAGAATTCTTCAACAAGGTGGATACCGCTGCGCTCATTTTGGTAAATGGCATCTAGGAGGCGGACGCGATGTTACTAACGCCCCAAAATTCGCATCTTTTGGCTATGATGAAAATGCAGGCACGTGGGAAAGCCCAGAACCTCACCCCGATATCACCGCAACCAACTGGATCTGGTCCCCCGAAGACAAAGTAAAACGATGGAATCGTAGCGCCTTTTTTGTCAATAAATCACTCGATTTCCTAAAACGAAATAACAGACCCTGCTTCATCAACCTTTGGTTAGATGATCCGCATACGCCTTGGATTCCTAGCGCTGAAATAAAAAAAGGTGAGACCCAAGCAAACTTAAAAGCAGTGCTCGAAGAAAATGACCGTCAAATTGGAAGATTATTCTCGGGGCTTCGCGATCTGAAAATCGAAGATAAAACCTTGGTTATTTTCCTTAGTGATAACGGCCCTTTGCCCACCTTCAACCAATCTCGCACTTTAGGAATGCGTGGCAGTAAGCTAAGCCTGTATGAAGGTGGAATCCGTTTGCCCTGCGTGGTTCATTGGCCAAAAAAAATCCCTGCAGGTCGGATCGATTCTACTACTCTTATCTCTGCAGTCGATTTTCTTCCCTCGCTTCTATCCCTTGCTGGTGTCAAATTGCCAAGCAACTTCAAATTCGATGGACTTGACCTCAGTAAAGCTATGCTTGGTAATCCTATGCCCAAACGCAGCCAACCTCTTTTCTGGGAATATGGTAGAAATAATCAGGCGTTCAGTTATCCAACCCAAAAAGATCGTAGTCCAAATCTAGCAATCCGCGATGGCGATTGGAAATTTCTTATTAATGCTGATGGCACCAATAGCGAACTCTATAATCTTGTTAACGATCCAAATGAAACGACAAACCTTGCCTCGAAGGAAACTTTAATTGCCAGCAAACTTAGCGCTCAAGTGCTACAGTGGAGAAAATCATTTCCTCAACTAAAAGACAAACCTAATTAAAAATCGATTCAGCATTAAGAAGATATTAAGGCAAACAAGCCATTCTCAAAACAAACCTACACCTTTAGAAGATATCTAAGAGTGCTTTATAGACAGTCATTGTTCAAAATGTTTTCACCCTGCATTAAGCTCTAGGCATTTCTTTGTTTAATTTTACTACAGCAAGAATCACTTTTTTTCTGGCGGTTTTGGTAGCACCGGCGGGGCACCACCACTTAAAGAACCATAGGCATAGTTCTTTGCTTGCCATTCCTTTTCATTTGGAACTAGATCCCATTTGATGCCATCTGCACTGCGAGAAATTTTTGTAGGCGCACCTGTATATCCATAGTACCAATTTTCCACCTTGCGAATCTGCCTAGGGACCGGGTTAGTTTGGGCCAGCCAAGTTAATCCATCAGCAGAATGGAAAGCACCTTTAGAGGTGGTAGCGATAAATTCTTTTCCAACAAATGCAACACATTGAATATCGCCACGCTCTGGCTTTACTTCATTGTTTTGGAACTTGATACCATCTTTAGTAACAGCAAGTAAACCTGCCTGTCCCCCGATGACAAAGAGCCCGTTACCAAAGGCAACGCGTTTAAGCCCTGGGAATTTTTCGATCTGCCCAGCCATCTGAGTAACTGTAATTTTTTCGGTCTTAGGATCAAATGCAACAACGGGGCCAAAGTCGCCTGAAGCAAGAATCAGACCATTTCCTTTATCACTAGCACGAATCCAATGGGTCTTGGAAGGCATTTCCGATTTTGAGATAAGAGGCCATTTTTCGCCATCAACTGTTTTAAAAACATTACCACGAAGGTCGATTGCAAAAAGCTGATCCTCAAGGATTTCAAACCCAAAGATAGGCGAGCTTCCCGGGATAACACCTTCGGACCACTGCTTGCCATCGCGAGTAGCGGTAATGTGGCCGCTAAAATAACCACCCGCAGCATAAAAAGTTCCGTTATAATTTATAGCGACATTCAAATCATTTTGGTCGTGCCCAGGCTTACTCCATTCCTGATGATTTTCCCAAGTTAAACCATCGCGGGAAAACATACGATGTCCGCCGTGCCCAACCGCAAGGAATAAATTATCTGCAGCAGGAAGAAAGTTTCCAGCAACAAACACTAAGGCAATTAAAAGAAAGGAACGAAGCATATTAGAGAATCTCCTTGATAATACCATCAGCTTCACCACCCTGAAAATCTTTGGGAAGAGGAACATTCATCCGGTTAAAAACAGTGCTCCAGAGATTTCCCAAGCGAACATTTTTTTTAATAATATGCCCCTGATGTTTTACACCAAGACCAGATCCACCTGCAATCATAGTGGGCAAATCTGTATTAAGATGAGCGTTAACAGAACCATTACTGCTGCCATAAGATACAAGAGTGTTATCGAGGAGGGATCCATCGGCTTCCTTAATATTCTTGAGTTTATTAAGGAAATAGGCCCATTCCTCCATATACCAAATATCAGCTTTGGTGAACCATTTTAGTTTATCGGGATCTTCACCATGATGGGTCATTTCGTGGTAGTTATAAGGGTTGCCCAAATCGCGCCAAGCACCTGTGCCATCTTGTCCATCCATTCGAGCCATATAGGAAACAACTCGAGTGCTATCGGACTGAAGGGCAAGAGTGATGACATCGAACATAAGTCGCTGGTAGCGTCGATATTCAAGGCCGGCCTTATCAGGATCGAGGCCCTGCTCTTTACCAAAAGCAACGGCTTCAACTTTAGGTTTGGGTTTGCGAAGCCAGCTTTTTTCTTCCTGCATACGGCGTTCAAGATCGCGAATCCCAGTGAGGTATTCATCTAATTTTTGTTTATCATCTGCACCCAAAGAGATATTTAATCCACGAGCTTCATCACGGAGGGAATCTAGCACACTGGTTCTACGCAGAAAATCTGCCTCTCGCTGCAATAAAGTTTGTTCGGTATCTGGGCGGAAGAGTAAATCGAAAACAATATGGGGCCGATTTTCAGATGGTAATGGAGTACCATTTGGGCTCCAAGAAAGCGTTTGATCCTGATTTCCTCCAAAGCCTGTACCACGCTTGATACCAAGAATCAGAGATTGAAACCGAGTTTGTTTGCCAACAGCATAAGCAAGCTCCTGATCGCAAGAGGCACGAAGTTTAGCACCAGCACTGCGCACATTAGTGCCCGTTAGGAAAGTTCGGTCGCCTGTATGTCCGCCGCCGTAGGTCAATTTTAACCCAGAAATAACAGTAAAATCGGAACGAAGGGAATCGAGGGGTTTCAAGATGGGGGTAGTCGTATAATTAACGCCGGTATCTGAGGGAGTGAAATCACGACCATTAAGCCCAAGGCCAAAAAAACAAAAAACAGAACGACTAGGAACAGTTCCCAGTTTAATCTGGTCACCCCGAACCCGCATAGCGTCAAGCCAAGGAAGGGCAAGAGAAACCCCCACACCTTTAAGAAATGTTCGGCGAGGAATAGGCTGGTATTTAAGAATATTCATAAGCATCTCTATTTCGTATTAAATGCTTCACTTAAAGCTATGGCGTGTATCAAGGGCTGAATTTTGTAATCGTTATTCTTTAATGTTTCGACAAAAGAATCGATCAGCTTAGTATCAGGATACCCTACGGGCCTACCTAATGCGTAGGTCAAAAGTTTGATACTAAAAGATCGAGCGAACTTTTCCTTCTTGGCCAAAAGCCCAGCTTTATATTGTTCGAGGTTATTGAATTTTGAACCATCGGGAAAAATACCACTAACATCAAGAATAGGGGCCTGATTAGCACGAAAGCCTTCACCATTAGCTTTTTCACGCCATTGGCCGATAGCATCATAATTCTCTAACGCAAGACCATAAGGATCGATCTTCTGATGGCAGGATGCACAAATCGCATCGTTACGATGAAGTTCTAACCTCTGCCGAACGGTTAAATTTTTCCCCGAAGTATTAGGCTGAATCTCACCTGCGTTTGGAGGAGGATTATTGGGAAGCTCATTAAAAAATTCACGAAGAACCCAAGAGCCACGCTTCATAGGTAGAGTTCGTGTGCCATCGGAAAGAAAGGTCATTAAGCCTGCCATTCCTAAAACTCCGCCCCGATGATGTTCAAGAGTAATAGCAACTTTACGAAACTCTGGGCCCGACACGCCTTCAATTTCGTAATGTTTTGCAAGTCGTTCATTGATAACCAAAAAATCGCTATTGAGAAATGAGGTTATCGAAAGGTTTTTATTTAGCACTTCAGAAAAAAACGCATAAGGTTCTTGTTGTGAAGCAACCTCAAGCGCCTTATCATAATTTTTATAACCCGCAGCAGGTTGAATAGAACCATACTCCCGAACCCCTAACCACTGACCACCGAAATTCTTTACAAACTGCCCCGCCTTGGGATCGCTTAACATACGCTGAACTTGAGATTTCACAATTGCAGGGTCGTTCAACTTTCCCTTTGCAGCAAGTGCAAATAATTCGTCATCTGGCATAGTGCTCCAGATAAAATAAGACAAGCGAGAAGCAAATTCATAATCGTTCAGTTGCCTTGGTTTTAATTGTGCCCCAGAAGGTTCTTCAAGAAATAAAAAACCTGGAGCAGATAACACCCGTTGTATTCCAACCCGCATTGCATCCGCAAAGGAAAGCTTCCCTTCGGTTAGACATTTCTCGGCAACGCTTACAATCGAATCAATTTCATCTTTAGTTACAGGGCGACGATAAGCCCGCAGCAGAAATCGAGTGAATATTTCTCTTATATAGATAAGGTCTTGCCGTTTATCTCCATCAAAGAACAGCAAGTTATGACTTAGGGGTGGCCAAACTTTTTGAATCGGGCCTTCTATTTCAATCGAAGTTATCTGCAACCTAGGAAGCTTTTCAATTTCCATCGCTGGGTTGTAAATATAAGAAGGGCCTTCCCAAGTATTAAGCTTATGCAAAACAGCATCGAGTTCTTTTCGAAGTGAATTAAGCTCGGCTTGGGGCGCACGAGCAGTAACAGCCCTTTCTAGTTTACTTGCCAAACCTGTACGCTGGAAGAAGACCTTTAAATAATCGGGCTCGTGAATCACTGATTTTTCATTATGATTCCAAAGCAAATTAAAAACTTGCGGCCCCTTCACCTCTCCATTCGATGGACCGTGTAGAAACATTACCACTTCGGTTGTTCCTGATGGGTCAAGTTCTACTTCGGTTATAGCTTGAATGGGCGACTTCATCGCATAGCGCAATCGAAACTTATTTTTTTCAGTTCGCCCTCGATCATCAACCTTGGCTTTAATACGGAAACGATAATCACCATCTTCTTTGACAACCTGACTAATGGCGAAATGATGGATGACCCCCCAGCCATCAGATTCTTTTTCGTAAGTGGGTCCGCCCTGCAGAAATTCGATGAAGTCAGGTTTAATAAATCGATCTTCAGCACCACGGGGAATGAAATGCTTTGATTCGGGGAAAGCTTCAATTATAGGCTTTGGAGGTTTCGCCCTGAGAACACCGAACTTTTCTAGAAGGCGATTAACTTTAGGTTCCTGAGTAACAATCGCCCGATTAGCAATCTTTGCAGCAACATCAAGGCTGCGTTCAATTTGAGTTTGGTCAAAGAAAAGTGCAACTCCAAGCCTATCAAATCCCTCTGCTTTGCCATCCCCGGGAAGTTCTTCAACAAGTGGGCGAAGAATGTTTTCATCAATTTTAAGAAGGTCGCGAACGGTGTTGGCATACTCGTCGCGATTTAGCCTCCGCATAGGAATTCGCCCGCCCGCATTTTTCGCCCGCAACTCGGTGTCTCGAAGTTGAAGGTTCACCCAATCAACAAATTTAGTTGCCTCATTTGCATCTGGTTTAATCATACCTTTGGGGGGCATCTCAGCAGCATTGATTCGGTCGATGACTTCTTTCCAATGATCTGCCACTTTAGCCACAGAAAAATCACTGCTTAGCTGGTCAATTCGAAAACCCGACTTGGCACTCTTTTCACCATGACAACTAAGGCAATGCTTAGTAACAAAGGGTTGAATGATTTCCTTATAGCCTGTGGGGGGATTAAAAAGCTTGGGAACAAGTTCTTCCTTGGTTGCAGCCATTGCAATAAAACAATAAGCAAAGGTAATTAGCATTCCGCAAAGAATTTTAAACTGTGCTCGCATAAACCGACACCTTATCAAGTAGTAAGTATGTTTAAAGGTTATCGTTTTTATGGTTTAAAATCAAAACCCAATTCTGATAAATAGAAATTATAAGGCTTTAAGGCCAGACCTAAGTTACGGTCTAATCCCAAGCATTTATTGTTCTTGATAATGTTAGAATAAGGGATTAAAATAAAGATGAGGTCCCGCCAACAAATATTCTACACCTAAATAAGGCACACTATGAGCAAAAGATTAAATCGACGCACTTTTTTTCGTGCTGCAGGAATGACGCTTGCTTTGCCAATGTTGGAAGCGATGGAAATTAAAGCAACCAGCCTAGAAAAAGAAAAGGCCATTCCTCGCCGAATGGTAGCTATTGAAACCAATATGGGAATCCTACCTCAATTTTTCTTTCCCGAAAAAGCAGGCAAAGACTATGTTGCATCACCTTACTTAGAACGCTTGTCTAAGCATCGCAAGGAAATGACTATTTTTTCTGGTGTAAGTTTGCCTGGCGTAACCGGATCTCACGCTGCAGAAAAATGTTTCCTCACAGGAACGCCACACCCCGAACGAGGAGGGTTTCGCAATTGGGTATCTCTCGACCAATTTGCAGCAGAACAATTAGGCAATCAAACCCGATATCCTTCCCTTGTACTTGCTATCAGCAGTGAGGGAAATCAGACTTTAAGCTTCACCCGAAGTGGTGCTCCCATTTCTGCTGAACGAAGCCCAAAGAAACTATTTCAAACACTTTTTTTCCAAGGTAAGAAAGAAGAAGTTGCTGCAAATATAGAAGCGATCAAGCAAGGTCGCAGTATGCTAGATTTTGTAGGTGACCAATCAAAACGCCTGAGTCGCTCCCTTTCAAAACCTGATCAGGCCCGTATGGATCAGTATCTTTCTTCAGTTCGTGAATTAGAACAAAGGCTGCATAGCTCTGAAGAATGGGAATATAAACCCAAGCCTAAAGTGAATGCTAATCCGCCGGAAGACATCGACGATGCCAAAGAATTTGTCAAGAAAACTAGGCATATGTTTGATGTAATCAAACTGGCACTAGAGACAGATTCCTCGCGCATCGTTTCCGTTTTTATTGACACAACGGTAATTCATAACATCACCCACCACGGAAACCGTCCCGAAGTAATTGCAGAATTAAGGTCAAAGGAAGAAGGCCAGTTCGATGCCCTAAACAGTTTCCTTACCTCATTAAGTACCACTCAGGAAGAAGGACAATCCTTACTTCAACGCAGTATGGTGCTTTATGGAACTTGTATGGGTAGTGCTAATTCCCACGCAAATACAAACCTGCCAGTTTTGCTTGCAGGTGGCGGGTTCAAACACGGGCAACATCTTGCGTTTGACACAAAGAACAATTACCCCTTGAGTAATCTGTATCTTTCTATGCTGCACCGAATGGGAATTCAGGCAAAAGAATTCTCCACATCCAAAAGCACTATGACCGGATTGGAGCTGGTGTGATACTTAGCAAAAAGGATTTTTGGCAACTTATAGTTTTGGGAATTGTACTAGTCTGGTGTGGGCAATCATTTGGATTCGATCAACCAAGTCAGGCTTTTTTAGAAAAGCACTGTACCACTTGCCACAATAAATCTAGCAAAAAAGGTGGCCTAGATATAACTGACTTAAAGTCTGACCTGAAGGAAGAGGAAACTTTTTCCCGCTGGGTAAAGATCCATAACCGAATTCAGAATGGCGAGATGCCACCAAAAAGCAAAGTGCGACCGCCAGAAAAAGAACAGAACGACTTCTTAAAGCAATTGAGCAGTTCTTTGGTTAAGTTTGAACAGGAAAAATTCCTTAACTCTGGAAGGACCCCGCTTAGGCGATTAACCCGTATCGAATACGAAAATACCATCCGAGATTTATTCGATATGCCAGGCATCGCTTTACAAGGGTTACTGCCCGCAGATGGCTCGGCTCACGGGTTCGATAAAAACAGCGATGCCCTAGATATCTCTCATGTGAATTTGGCAAAGTATGATGAGGCTGCTAATCTTACCCTCGAGCTTGCCATCGCTACACAGCCAATAACCCCAACGGTACAAAAAAGGCGCATCTCACTTGCCAATCGTGGCGGGTTCGTAGCCCATGTAATTTTGAACGGCGACGGCGTTCTACTAAAAGATAAAAAACCTGATCCCAATTTTCCTCCTGCAGGGGAACAAAACCACCTCGACCAAGGCGCTCACGAACGAATGGGTTCTTTTTCTACAGGCAGTACCGTTGGGCTTTTCCGACACGAAGACGAATCTATGAACCCTTATTTTATGGATCATGTAACGATTTACCCCGGCCTCTATCGGGTGCGCACTTCCCTCTGGAGCTTTCAATGGGACAAAGGAACCGTCCTTCCTGCTCGTGGCACCGAAGCTGCCAGACTTTCTGTCGTACAACTTACAGGCGATGGCCGAGGCGGGCAACATCCCAGCTATGTCCTAGGTTATTATGATGCCCCATCTATGGAGGCCAAGGAACACGAACTGACCACTTGGCTTAACCGAAATGAACTGATCGGGTTCAACACCGCATCCTTAGCACCCGTTGCAAACTATTCCAGAAAAGGAAGGGCTTTGGCATTCACAGGGCCAGGCATTGCCTGTGATTGGCTCGATATTGAAGGGCCATTACATTCCACTTGGCCACCACAAAGCCACAAAACTTTATTCAGCAATCTTCCTTTGACAGAATTCAAGGGTGCTGAACAAACCGGAATAAAACCTCCTCAAAGAAAACAAGTAAGGCAGTTAGGGGGAGGGATGAATCGGCCCGACCCAATCACTGGCCTTTATACAGTCCTAAGCAAAGCACCCCTTACTGATGCCTACCAACTTCTAGCAAACTTCCTTCCCAAGGCTTTTCGCAGACCTATTAATGAATCCATTCGCAAGGCTTATGTTGCCAAAGTTGATGAACGCCTTAAAGCGGGCGATTGTTTTGAAACTGCTATGCTCTGGGCCTATCGAGCGGCTTTGTGTTCGCCTGATTTTCTTTATCACTTCGAACCAGAAAACAAACTTGATAATCACTCTCTTGCAAACAGGCTTTCATACTTTTTCTGGAATTCGTTACCAGACACAACCCTGACAACACTTGCAGATACAGGCAAATTAAATTCCCCCGAAGTTCTTCATGCCCAAGTTGAACGCTTATTAAAAGATTCAAAATCACAGCGCTTTATTGACGATTTTGTCGGTCAATGGCTAAAGATCAGACAGATTGCTACCAATGACCCAGACCGGCAACTTTATCCAGAATTCAATCCCTATTTACAAGACTCGATGGTTGCGGAAACTCGCAGCTACTTTAAAGAACTTATTGAGAAAAATTTTGCGGCAAGCAATCTTGTTCGTTCTGATTTCGTTATGATCAACGAAAAGCTTGCAAAGCATTATGGAATCGACGGTGTAAGCGGCTCTCAAATTCGAAAAGTTCCACTTCCCAAAGATTGCCCAAGGGGCGGATTTCTTACCCAAGCTGCTGTTTTAAAAGTTACTGCAAATGGCACCACCACTTCTCCCGTTCCACGGGGTGCCTTTGTTCTTGAACGCATTCTAGGCGACCGCCCAGATCCACCTCCCCCTAACATACCCGCAGTTGAACCCGATGTGCGAGGCACTAGCACCATTCGAGAACAACTTGCAAAACACCGATCAGATGCAAGCTGCGCTTCGTGCCACGCAAAGATTGATCCACCCGGATTCGCACTTGAATCGTATGATGTCATTGGCGGGTATCGTCTGCGCTATCGCTCTATCGGACAAGGTGACCCTGCTCAAAGAGGCGTAATTGATCCGTTTATTGGTATTTCGTTTAAGCTAGGGCCACCCGTTGATGCATCAGGCATCTACACCGAAGATAAAAACTTTAAAGACATCCGTGGATTTCAAGATTTGCTTGCTGCTGATCCAGATCGGTTAGCAAAAAATCTGATTAGCCAATTAGCTATTTATAGTACGGGTCGCCCCGTTGCTTTCTCCGACCAAGATTCCATTGCGTTCATTGTTAATAACACGAAGAAGACCGGTGGAGGGGTTCGAACCCTCCTGCATGAACTTATACAAAGTCCACTTTTTCAAACCCGATAATCGAGCCTCCGTATGATAACGATGATTACTTTTCTTTTTGCACCTAGGCAAACATTAATAATAAAAAGTTTACTTATTATTTTATTACTAGCTATACCGGCTAATAAAGCTTTTGCAGAAGATCAAAAAGTAAAGGTTCGGATTACAGGTCTTTTTTCTCCAGAACGCGAACTTGATTTACGCCAAATTATGGAACAATGGCCAGATATCAAACTTACAAACCTTGATTTTAATTATGCAGAAGCGGTGCTAACCTTTGATTCAGTAAAATTGTTTCAAAAAGCAACACCAGATCAAGTGTTAACTCGGCTTGATGAAAAAATGCGTTCTCTTACTCAAGGCACTTTTGGAATTAAGCCCGTTTCAACCACCCCAAGAGAAAAGCTAATCCAAGTTGAAATCCTAGTAGCTGGGTTAGATTGCAAAGCTTGTTGTTTAGCGGCTTATGAAATTGTGGCGAAAATCGAAGGGGTAGAACAAGCTACTAGCAGTTTTAAGGCAGGTCGAATCACTGCATTAATCGACCCACAAAAAACACAAAAACCGGTTTTGGAAGCCGCACTGAAACAACGAGGAGTCGTACTGAAGTAGCTGAAATCCAGTAAGGCATTGGCACTGAATTTATGTAACCGTTCGGTGAAAACTCTTCTTGCGGGGCATGTTAGCCTTGAAGTTTTCAATAACTCAAGTGAGAACAAGCAGTGTCAGTTAGAAGAAATCTCAGAATAGAGCAACCCTGTCGGGATATGCTGACCAAGTTTTTCATTATTCTTGCAGAGAAGTTCCACATACTTTTGACTATAGAGTAATTCAAAATCCTAAATATTAGAGTCAGAACTTGCCTGATACTTTTCAAAAAATTCTAATTATTATTAATTTGACACCACACCCATAAACTCTGACAATTTAATCTGCAATGTGGCTATTTTACTCTCCTATAGTTAGTTGAATCAACAAAAAGCCGATTGTGGTTTTGACTAGCTTCCTAAAATGAAGCAACCTCTTATGAAGAATATTTTAATCATTTCATTCATTCTTTTACTTGCCATTAATTCTTGGCTTCAAGCAGATGTCTTGATCACCGAATTAAAAGACCGCATTGAGGTAAAAATCGATGGCGAGGTTTTCACAGAATGGCGCCACAAAGAATGGGCTTCACCTTACCTTTACCCTGTCATAGGACCTAATGGGGAAAATATCACACGCCATTTCCCCATGAAACTTGGAGCAAAAGGCGAAGAGCCTGACCATCCTTGGCATCGTTCGATCCGGTTTTCCCACAGCGATGTAAATGGATTCAATTTCTGGTGGGCCCCTGGAAAAGAAAAGGCAGGGCATACTGCAGAAGTCAAACTGGAAAAAATCGAAGCATTAACCTCAGGCAAAACTGGCGAGATGATTTTCTGGAATCAATGGCTTGGCGATGGGAAATTGGTGTTGCGTGAGAAAGTTCGGCTTTACTTTATCCCTCTTGATAACCGACAACTCCTGATGGATTTCGACATCGAACTTCACGCACCCAACAAAGCAGTTTTACTTGGCGACAAACGCGATGGCGGCCTTTTGGTGAGAGTTGCAGGCACCATGAAAGTGGAGGACGAAAAAGGAACAAAGTTCGATGGCACAATCATCAACAGTCGAGGAGACAAGAACAGAGATACCTGGGGCAAACGAGCAGAATGGGTTGATTATTTTGGCCCCGATACTACCGGCAAAACAGTCGGCATCGCCATGTTTGACCATCCAGGAAACCTTAGATTCCCCACACACTGGCATGCTCGAACTTACGGGCTTCTAACTGCCAACCGTTTTGGAACTGACCACTTTAAAGGGAATTACAATGATCATAAAACCCTATCCTGCAGTCCTTCCGGAAACAATTGCCCTGCTTGCGCCTCGCACAGTGGCGACCATTTAATTCCTGCAGGCACAAGCATTAATTTACGCCATCGCTTTTATTTCCACCATGGCGACTCAAAGATTGCAAAAGTCGTTGAGAGATACAATGAATATACCGTAGACAAACAACTTGGCCTCAAGAGGATGAAGGCACTGGCCCAGGATCGAAAGTGGAAAGATCTCACCGAACAATTCTCAATGGAGAATTTCAATAACTGGAGTGACGAAACACCCACCATCAAAAGTGAAGCTTATTATTTGCGAGCCCAAGCCTATTACTTTACCAAAAATGGAAAAGATGCAGAAATTGATTGCAAAGCAGGGCTAGCGCTTGATCCCAAGAACGAACTGCTTTTGCTCACGCTGGCCGACAATTATGCCAACAATCTCAATGATGAGGAACAGGCGCTTGTCGCCTATCGAAAAATCATTTCCCATACTGGAAAAACAAACGGGTGGTTACCAATTAGCAGTACTCTTGCCATTGCGAGAATACTAACCGATCAAGTTAAAATAGACGAAGCTTTGGCTGTACTTGATCAATATGCGGACAATATGACAATGGCACCAGTATGGCGTATCAAAGTTTTGCGTGCTTACGGTCACGCTTATGCAGCACAAGGAAAAGAAAAAAAATCTCTAGAAAAATTCCGTGAGGCGTTACAACTCGAAACAAAAAAATAAAGCAAAGGATATTAAAAACTTCCTTTGAAATTTAAAAAGGTAATAACCTGATGAAGTTAATCTTATTCAGATTCGTGGCATTCTTTTTAATGACTGGCATGATAATCAACACCATCAAGGGAGAGCCCCAATCCCCAGCATCCAAAGAATCACATAAACCTTTGAAAGTATTATTGGTGGGCAACAGTCAGTGTCCCACGATTATCGCAAATCAATTGCTCGAAAAGCTTGCAACTTCCGATAAAGGCGCCACCTCCATCAAAGTAGGTGGATGCATCAAGGGTGGCGCATCATTGAAATCACATTGGGAGGCTGGCACAATCACAGGTTCTGCCCGTGAAATGATTGGAAGTGGCAACTGGGATTTCATCGTATTGCAGGACATTTACAATGTTCAAGAACCGGCTTTTCAACCCTATGCCCGCCTTTTCAATGACTTGATAAAAAAAACAGGCAAGCAAACAATATTGTTTGGAACAGCCTCCATACTTAGCGACTTTCCCAAAGGATTTGAACGCCAGCATCGATTGCATATGAACATGGGCAAGGAACTAGGCGTCTCGGTTGTTGATTCGAGCGAAGCTTACATCAAATACTTTGGCCCCAACCCATCCAAGGAAAAAATGGAAAGCCTTTTCGCAAAAGACAAAGCGCACCCGGGGTTATGGGGGTCTTATCTTTATTCGTGTGGAATTTATAGTGTTTTAACACGGCGAACACCAGTTGGACTTGCCTTTCCTGAAGCCATCCCTGCAGATGTCGCCAAAAATTTACAAGAAACTGCCTGGGCACAGTATAACGAAACAGCAAACAATCTTAAAAAATAATGGAACCCTTGATGAAAAACTTTAATCTACTCTTTGCCCTTTTATTTTCTTTTGTGGCACTTGGTGCGACACCAAAAACATATGGCAACGATGATACTCCAAACTTATTGGCTGGCACCTCGAAGATTGATATTACGCCACCCGAAAAAGATGCAGTTAATTTAACAGGCCAGCCCCTGCGAAAAAGAGATTCTCTTTATGCAAGGGTTGTTGTGCTTAAGGATCAAAAGGTCTCGTTGGCTATTGTTTCTGTAGATTTGATTGTGTTTTCTTCACAAAAAGTCATTTTGGAAGCCCAAAAAAAATGGGGCATTGACCATGTAATTCTTTGTGCAACACATACGCATGCAGCTATGGCTCCCCGGGGACTTTTGATCAAACCTCCCTTTTCTCCCGATTGGACCAGAAATGGGAAAGACCCGGGAACCACGATCGATTGGCCAGCTTTATCTTCCGACCCATGGTATGCAGACACGGAAGACAAAATAATAACAGCCATTGGCAAGGCAACGAAGAACCTATTCAAAGCCAGACTTATTTCAGGCAAAGGGGCATTTGAAAGCGCTTACATGGCCCACAATAGGCGACTTGTCCGCGATGATGGAAGCGTCGTTGCTATGTGGGAAAACCCCGATAGGCGCCACACAAAACCTGTTGACCCAACTGTGGGTGTCATCCGCATTGACGACCTTGCAGGTAAACCCAGGGCCCTCATGGTTCAATATGCATGCCACCCCGTTACTACAATGAGCGCAGGTATGGTGTCACGAGATTTTCCAGGCGCAATGGTTGACCATATCGAACAGGAGCTAGGTGAAAATTGCATGGGGATGTTTCTTCAAGGGGCCCAAGGCGATCTTGATCCATTTGACCTTCACAATCTAAAAGGGGAAAATAGATTCAACATTGTTCGTATGGCTGGAATATCTTTGGCAAAAGGGGCACTAAAGATTTCATCCACCTTGAAATCAATTCAAAAAACAGAAATCGACACCCTACGAGTTAAGGAAAGTCTCCTTGTACTTGCGTACCGCAATGGCACCAATACCAGCAAGGTTGGAATTCTTACCGTTGTTATTAACAACGACTTGGCATTGGTTGCGATTCCAGGTGAACCATTCATCAGCCACCAAATCGAATTGACTGCAAAATCCCCTATAAAGAACACTTTGATTTTGGGGTTGGCATACCATGGGAAAGGCTCCCCATTTGTTGTGTACATTCCAACCGTGCAAGCCGTTAAAGAGGGTGGGTATGGCGCAACAGAATGCAGTTTTCTTGCCGCCGACGCTGGCGAAAAAATGATTTCAGAAGCGGTACTTTCCATACAAAGCCTACTTAAGCAATAGACCCAACTTTTTCATACGATTAAGAATCGTTAACAGGAAATCAAAATGAATTCTGCACTAAAAGTAATTCAAACAATACAAATTGCAATTTTAACCATCCTGATAGTGTTTATTGTAGGTGGCCAAGGTTTTGGTGCAGAACTTGTTCTGGCATCATCCAACAAAAGCGATTATCAAATTGTAATTCCAAAAGTAAGCGCCTCGCCCTCCATAGGTGAAGGATTACAACAAACCGCAAAATTAATGCAGGCCGCATTTCAAGCAAATGGGTTTATTATCCCCATAACCACGGAAGGCTCTCATGACACCACAAAACCTGCAATCTATCTTGGAAACACAAGTTATGCAAAAGATCAAAATGTTGATATTTCAAAGCTACATGGGTGGGGATATATTCACAAAGCAATTGCAAATAATGTGATCATTGCGGGACGCGATGAACCTGCACCATCAAAACCCATTGAGCCACGCCGCCCTTCCTGGGATAGATTTGGTACCGCAAAAGGTGTCGTTGATTTTCTGCAAAAATATGTAGGCACACGCTTTCTTTATCCCGACCTTGGCCCCTCACAGGCAATTTCAGCTACCGCTAGAATTGACCTGCTGAAAACTCCTGCAATTGAATATCTGAAAATCTCTTCCATCACCGTTCCAGCAAACCTCGACATTATTAAAATACCATCCTTGGAGTTCAACACCGCCCATCCCGGCAGAGGAAGTTTTTACGACATCGCCCACAACCGCTTTCCCATGGTTGACACACTTTTTGGAGGACATACTTACGAAAGGGCGATACCCCGAGAAAAATATAGCGAGACACATCCGGAGTATTTCGCACTCATCAACGGCCAACGAACTGCAACCGCACCTGGAAACGCACAGTATTGCATTTCCAACCCTAATGTCCAAAAACTGATTTATGAAGACATGATCAACTCCATTAACAATGGATTTAAGGCGGTTGACATTGGCCAACCTGATGGTTTTCGTGCGTGCCAATGTGAAAACTGCGAAAAACTATACAACACCGGCAAAGATTGGAGTGAAAAACTATGGCTCTTTCATCAATCACTTGCTGAAAAAATTGAGGTCGAAAAACCAGGAACCCGTGTCACAATTATGTCTTACATTCAGACTGAAAATCCCCCAAAGTCGTTTAAATCATTTCCTAAAAATACCCGCATTCTTTTAACTGGAACAAACGAGGAAGATTTCGCACCCTGGAAGGATTATCAGGTTCCTGCAGGTTTTTCATCATACATTTACAACTGGTGCCCAAACCTTGGCACCCGCTACACCCCAATGCGAACACCACTTTTTGTGGAATCTCAAGTTCGTAGGTTAGTTCGTAATCGTATTGCTTCGGTTTATCGTGATGGCCCAGGTGATCTGTATGGACTTGAAGGTCCTGTTTATTACACCATGGGAAGAATGTTTGATGACTCCATTAATCTTAACGCCAACCTTCTAGTCAAGGAATTCTGCAATGCCTCTTTTGGCAAGGCGTCCCTGCCTATGAATCAATTTTATGACCAACTTTATCATGCGATTGAATTGTATTCAGATTATCTAGGCACTAGGGCACCAGCTTGGGTTTATCACAATATTTACGGCCAGCGAAGAAAACATCTGACAGATCCATTTCAACTAATGGGGTTTCTATACACACCAAATCTTCTGGCATCTATGGAAACCCAACTTTTGAGCGCTGAAAAAATTGCAGACTCTGAAAAAGCGAACACTAGGCTCGTAGTAGTCCGTAGAGAATTTGATTACCTTAAAGCTTTTGCCCAGGTAGTCCACCTCACTCATGCTTTTCAAATCCGCCCAGACATTAATTCTCGCAACCGTTTGCTTGATTCCATCGATGAAAGAAACACCCTCATCGATTCCTACTTCAACAACAATGGTAAAAACCCAAAAACTTTCGGAGGTTGGGCCTATGTCATGTTTCCACCTGTTGGCCATGATGCAAAGCACCTTAAACTGGCCTACGATGGTTATCAGGAACCGTATTCAAGTTCACCTATGAACTGGGATACCAAGGCTATGAGAAACGCAACATTGCCTGGCGCAAAAAAGCTTTTCATTACAAGCACAAAAGTACCATCTTCTATCACCTTGGACTCTCAAGGATGGAATCTTGTAGAAAAAAACAATTTGAATTCAATCTCACATCAACAAGAATTAAATCAAAAATCAGCATTTAAAATCCTAGTTGATCAGGCCAATCTTTATGTTTTGATAGAAAACCAGCTTCCCAAGGAACAACTAAAAAAGCCAACCACTGATCTAGCCAAAAATGACACCCTGACTCTTTTTCTAGAACCAAATGCTGGGGGCGATATCGTTTATCGTTTCACCGTCAATTTCCTTCAAGATTTAAAACAGGATGCAGCAAAAGGATTTATAAAAAATCCGCTTGACCCCCGGTTTGGTCGCTTTGATCCCGATTGGAATGGCGACTGGGCTTATGCTACAAAGCTTGATCTTAACAACTCGCAATGGGTTGGTTTACTCACCATTCCTTTTAAAACCATTGGTGTTGAACAACCTGCCCAAGCATCTCTTTGGCGTGGAAATGTAAGTAGGATTCGAATTGAAAACAAAGACCAACTAGAAACTTCCCAGTGGTCTTTTAGTTCCAGCACCAAAATCCTTGATGACCCAAATGACTTTGGAGAATTTCATTTCAATACAGCAAAAGAAAAATAGAAGGCGGCTTGCAAATTTAATTCACTAAAAGTATTCGCACCTTTTCCTTGAATTGATCTTATCCTTGCCTAGAGAAAATAACGGTAACTGTTTGGTGAAAACCCTTTTTGCGGGGCATGTTAACCTTCGAGTTTTCAATAACTCGAGGGGAAAGAATCAGTGTCAATTAGAAGAAATCCCAGAACATAACCACGCTGGCGGATATGCTGACTAAATCACCAACTACTCCTGCAAATTAACTTCACACGCTTTGGCCAAGCAAGTAATTAAAAAACCTGATTGAATTCACTTTTTGGCACTAGTACTTCACCGAACGAACGCCAAACAGACAACTAATACCCTTTAATTCATAAACGAAAAAAGTTAGAATCCACTTGTCCTTGCCAATCGCAATCCAAAAAGATCAAAGCGGAGAGTAGGGGTTACAGAACCGCGGTTTGCAGAACGAACAACCGAGGCATTAACTCCAAAGCAACCACCCCTAAGTACTTTAGAACTGCCATTATTTGGCCCCTGCGGATCTGTAGAATCACCCTTGCTATATATTCCATACCAATCGCTACACCACTCCCAAACATTACCGTGCATATCATACAAACCAAAAGCATTAGGTTTATAACTTCCCACGGGAACGGGTTTACTAATACCACTAAAATTTGCATCTAAAGACTGCACCACTTCACCAAAATAATAAGAAGTTGTTGTACCTGCCCTACAAGAATATTCCCACTCCGCTTCTGTAGGCAATCGAAAACCTCCACTGGTTTTGCTGTTTAATATGGTAATGAAGTCCTGACAGTCCTCCCAATTAATATCTGTAACAGGAAAATTCGGCTCTGAATTTTCACTTGGATTCTTGCCCATCAAAGCTTCCCACTGCTCCTGAGTAACCGTAAAATTACTCATATAAAAATCTCGAGAAATAGTAACTTTGTGTTGAAACTCATCCTTGTAATGAAACCCATCTACTTCTGGAGAACCCATTAAAAATGTTCCAGAAGGGATGCGCATCATACGCAAAATTAAACCCTTACTAATTTCAACTGAATTCTCTGACGCATTTGTAGAATTCATAAGCCACCGTGGAGATAAAATGTAGGGAAGATAAATTTACAATAAAGTGTAAAATATTTTTAGCAATCAAAAAATAACCTAGATGCTTATTTTAGCAAAACAAAATAATGGCACTTAAATACTAATTATGTGCAGACATAATATAATATAATTGCTTTTAATAAGTTCAGCCGAACTAAATTTCCTTGAAATACTATTGCAGATCGCTTGAACTTATAAATTATTAAAAGGCCAAGGTAACGCAAACACATCGCCAAAGGGGAAATAGGTTGTGCAGGATTTACCTTTTAAAAGGCGATCACACCAAGAGGAAAAATTTAGGGTCGCACATAAAAATGTTCTATAATTCTTTTTTCATAAAGATTATTAAGTAGTTTGCACAACTAGACACCAAGATCAATCAGCAGTTTCGTAGAAAATAGAATCATTTAATTAATCAACCCATCAAAACTGCTCTTTTGCAATTGGAAATGAAACAAAGAAGAATATCACTAAAGTAATTAAAGAGGTAAAAACTATAGTAAAAATTAGAAAGTTTTAATTTTAAATCCATGAGGAAGTTTTGTATCAGTTAAATTGCATTCAGAAAGATCTGCCTGATCTAATTGTGCACCGGTAAGATCAGCGCCTGTAAGATTGGCCCGAAACAAATTTGCCCGCCTTAAATCAGCATCAGAAAGATCTGCCCCGGTTAAATTAGCTGAAGATAAATTTGCACCAACAAGGTTTACACCCTTCATCTTGGCATCTTTCATAATTGCCTGAATCAGCTTGCAACCAAAAAGATTGGCATTAACAAAATTACTTCCAGTCAGATCCGTCTTTGAAAAATTAGCTTCATACAAATTAGCCTGCTGAAAACTAGTATTCACTAGCAATGCTCCAGCTAAAGTAGTGAAGGATAAATCTTGCATAGAAAAATCTTTATTCGATAAGTCGGTTCTATCTGCAGCCATTGTAATTCCATATTCTTGAGAAGCAATTCACGAGCGTATAGTATTAATTATCTGAAAGATTAGTCACCAAGCAAGGGCACTTCCAGTTAATAACAAATAAGTTACAGTAATTGGTAAGCTTAAACAAGATTAAGAGTTTTAGCTTGTTGAAGAACTTGTAACCCATCTGGGCAGAAGCTATGGGTTAAAACAAGGTTTTCTAGTCGTTTTAGAGAAATAAATTCCCCCCTTACCACTTCTTCTTTCTGCAAAACAAAAGGCCCCTCGTGGAAACACCTAAAAACTTCTGCAAATACAATGGTTAATTCATCTTCATAACGAAAAGGAAACAAAAATTCGGGCTCAACATTAACCCCTAATTCTTCTTGTAATTCTCTATGAGCACCCATTTTAAAATCCTCACCTGCTGCAACTACTCCACCTGCACAAACATCCCAGTGCGATGAAAATATATCTTTGGTTGCAGTGCGCAAATGAATAAAAATCTCACCCTCACTATTAAAAACCAAAATATAGACGCAACGATGAGGCAACCGGCACAGCCTCATTTCTTTTCTGGTCGCAATTCCTACCACTTCACCAACCGAATTAAGCACATCAACCAATTCTTGTTTCACAGGCTCATTTCCCCAATTGGGTTGCAAGGTTTTCAACATCGGTAACCATACGATCCAAAAGCTTCAACCCAAGTTCCCAAAAAGTTGGATCATTTAAATTAATACCAAGTCTAGCTAATAAGTTTACAGGGGATTCAGAACCCCCTCTCGAAAGCAAGTCGAGGTACTTTGGAACAAAGGATTCTTTTTCCTGATCATATTTTTGAACCAAGGCAAGCACAAGTAATTCACCAAAGGAATAAGCATAACAATAAAAAGGTACATGAATAAAATGGCCAATATAAGACCACCAGTAACCATAATGCTCACCTAAATTAACCGAGTCGCCAAACATTGGTCTGTTAGCTTCCATCCAAAGCTCATTAAGCCTATCAGAAGAAAGTTCGCCTTCCTCTTTTCGAGCCTTATGCATTTTCTGTTCGAAACGAGTAAGAACAACTTGTCTAAAAACGGTGGCGAAGCTGTCTTCCAGTTTGCCACACAACAGAGCAAGTTTAACTTTAGGATCTTGATATTCTTCGAGAAGTTTTTTAAAGACGAGCATTTCCCCAAAAACGCTGGCAGTTTCTGCGGTGGTCAATGGTGTATCGCATTGCATATATCCAACTTTTCGGGAAAGAAATTGATGAAGGCCGTGCCCTAGTTCGTGGGCAAGGGTTGCAACATCACGCATTCTTCCCGTGTAACTCATAAGGATAAACGGGTGAGCAGAAGGAACAGCACTGGAAGAAAAAGCTCCGCCTCTTTTGCCCGGCCTGAGTTCTGCATCAATCCAATTATCATCAAAAAATTGATCGATAATTTTACCTGCTTCTGGAGAAAAAGTATGGTAACTATCACGCACCAACTTCGAAGCTTCTTGCCAAGAAACTTGTGGCATTTCTCCTTGGATAGGGGCGTAACGATCATAATCTTCAAGCGCGGGCAAACCAAGCAATCGCTTTTTAAGTTTATAATAACGCTGAACGGTAGAGCCGTACTTTTCAACAGAACTCATCAAAGCCTGAACCATTTGCGAAGAAGTTTCGTTTGCAAGGTGCCTCGAAGCCATAGGGTCGTGGAATCTGCGCATTTCATAATCGTTTTGATGATCAAGAACAAGGGTGTTAAAAAGATAGACAAGAAGTTTATTATGGTCTTTAAGGCCAAGGGTGATGCCTTCAGCGCCGGCTTTTCGAATATTGCGATCTGGGTCATAAAGCTTGGAATTGATTTCTTGAAAAGTAAGTTTTTTTTCAACCCCATCAAAAATAAAGGGGTAGGAAATAGAGGCAACAGTTTCATCAAAAAGCCGAACAAAGGCCGACCTACCAGTTAAGGATTTAACATCAAGAACTTTTTCTTCAGCTTCGGAAAGAAAATGAAGTTTCCAAGCCCGTTTTTGCTCTAAGAAATGTGGATACCGAGAAAGCAAAGGATTCGCAGCTAAGCTTTTTGCATCTTCTTCAGGAATAAGAATAAGTTCTAAGTCAAAAAAAAGAAGGTGCTGGTTCGTTTTAGAACGAGCCTCCCTAGTTTTTGCAACAAGAGCCCCGTGGGTTGGATCATCAGTTTTAGCAGAGTGAAGAAGTGAAGCAAAAATAGCAGGTCGGTCCATTTTTTCATAAATAGCTTCAATCTGCTGAATAGCAAAAAGAAGATAAGTAGCATCGTTGGCTTTAATATTTTTGATTTTGTCTCGGTGCTTTTCTTCAAAGTCCTTAGCCAACTGTAAAGATCCCTCGATATCACGGTTCAACTGAGGGTCGTCAATACTTAGGTAAAGATCGTTAAGGTTCCAAGCAACGCCATTAGAACCGCCATTAATTTGCATAGTCATTTTACTTTTAAATCCTTAGTAAATCACAAATAAATTCAACCGGTGCGAAACACCAAGTCAGTCAGTAAATCTGGGATCTTTTTCCCAGCGAACCACTCTAACGCCCGATTCTTTATTAAGAGTATTCAAAAAAGAATCGATAACATCTTTTTGATTAGTTGGGGAAAAAATTTTAGCAACGATTTCAAATTCCCTTAAATCCCCAAACTTTGTAGTAAGGATAGAACCTAAAGAAAGTTTAGGATTAGAATCTAAGAACTTGTTGAGGGCAATGCGAATATTGCTGTCCGATTCACTGGTAGAAACAACGGTTATAGAAAAGCTAAAATCTTGTTCAGAATATTTTCCTAGATGGCTAATCCAGTCAGAAATAGGCCGGAAAATAAAATGCACAAGCAAGATAGTAACGGTGCCTGCCAAGCCAAGGTTCCAGTAACCAGCGCCGCAAAGTGTGCCTACCGCAGCCGTACACCATAAAGTAGCAGCAGTATTCAAACCTCGAATATTAAGCCCTTGTTTGAGAATAACCCCACCACCCAGAAAACCAATACCGGTAATAATGCCGTGGGCTATTCGAGTTGGATCACCACCTTTGATCTCGTCATTTAATAAAGGGGTTAGCGCCATAAATAAAGCAGAACCAACACAAACGAGAGCATTAGTCCTTAAGCTAGCGGGGTGCTGCCTGAATTCTCTTTCTAGGCCAATAAGCAAACCCAGACCAAGGGCAGAATAGATATTGCCTAAAAAAATCCAGAATTCCATTGGATCATTCTCCTATCAAGAGACAAAAATAAAGTATTGCATTTTTGACCCTACTTGCTTTCAATAAACTAATCTATGTTATGATAATACCCTAGGGGTCATTTGTACCTCTGGAAAAAAGATTTAATTGAGGCAGGAAGCTATGGATTTGTTTATTCCTTTAATAACCTTAACCGCAATGGAAGTGGTGCTAGGAATCGATAACATCATTTTCTTAGCGATACTTGCGGGCAGGCTTCCTATAGAGCAACGGGCAAAAGCCAGACAAATAGGCCTTATCCTCGCATTGGGCACCCGGCTACTACTTTTATTTAGTATCCAATGGGTATTAAGTCTTCATCAAATAGTGTTCACACTTCCTGGATGGACTTTAAAAACCGAGGAAAGTAGGGAAATTTCTTGGAAGGATCTCATCCTGATCGCAGGGGGTATGTTCCTGATTGCCAAGAGTACTTTTGAAATCCATCATAAACTTGAAGACCATTCTAAAGAACAACCAGATAACGAAGCAGAGAAGAATGGCAAATCAAAATTTTTAATGGTATTAATTCAAATAGCGATTCTGGACATCATTTTTTCCCTAGATTCGGTTATCACCGCAGTAGGTATGGTTCAACACCTTGGTGTAATCGTTGTAGCAATGGTGCTAACCGTATTAATAATGCTTTGTTTTGCAAGGTCCGTAAGTAATTTCGTGGAAAAGCATCCGACTCTTAAAGTATTGGCCCTTAGTTTCCTAATTCTTATAGGTATGGTTTTAGTTGCAGAAGGAATGGGCCAGCATATCGACAAAGGATACATCTACTTTGCGATGGGATTTTCCTTCACAGTAGAGATGATTAATTTACGAGTTCGATCTTAGCCAAAGAATTAAGCAAGTAGAGGCGCAATTCTTTCTCGTGCCAACCGTGCAGCCTGATCTGGGTCTTCTACATAGGGATAAAGCTCGATGGTAACCCATTCTTTATAACCAATCGCTTTAATAGCATTGATAGCAGCTTTAAAATCAATCACCCCATCACCCGGAATAAGATGGTGATGAACACGGGTTGCAGCAATATCTTCTAAATGAAAATGGCGGATGTACTTCGCAAGCCTAGGAATGGTAGTAGCAGGGTCATCACCCACACAATACGAATGACCGATATCAAAATTGCACCCTACCGAAGGGGAATCAATATAGCCAATAAATTCAAGAAACTGATCTGCAGTTTCAATCAATAAACCAGGCTCTGGCTCGATGAGTAACAATACGCCTTCTTTTTCTGCATGTTCTATTACAGGTTTAAGCATCTCGACAAAAAGTTTAAGCCCTGCTTTCCAAGAACCACCTGGTTCAACTGGGCCACCCGGTTCTGTTGTAATGCAAGGCGAACCTAACTCTTTTGCCAAGGTCAAACAACGCATAGTATGATCGATACGGATTTGACGGTAATGTTTATCTGGCTCAATCCAAGATGGGTACCAGTAACGCTGCCTAGGGTCATTAACCGCGTGCATCATAAAAGCATTGATGTTAGAGATAGCCAGATTACTTGATTTCAAAGAATTACGAAGAGCTTGCTTGTGTTCATCCAGCATAAAAGCAGGCCAAGCGTGAGGAACATCAGCCATAATTTCGATGCCTTGATAACCAAGATTGCTAATCTTATGGGCAGCTTGGTCAAAAGAAAAACGAAGGTAGGCATTACTACTAAAAGCTAACTTCATGACTTTTCTCCCACAGCTTCAACATAGTCTCGTAACATTTCAAATTGTTGGAAGAAATCGTGATTGGTTTCGCCCATCGGCCCCTTGAAGAAGCAAGAAAGATGTTTCATTATACCTGATTCACCCCGTCGTTTTGCAAGCAATGCAAACCTTGCAAGGTCGATGACAAGAGGAGCAGCAAGAACCGAATCACACCCTTGCCAAATGAACTGAAGAATCATCGGTGTACCAAGAAAGCCCTGATAATGAATATGATTCCAAGCGGTTTTCCAATCGTCCATAGAAGGAATGTATTCAATGGTAACCAAAGTTTGGGGCTTGTAGCCAACGATAGAGGAAATGACCTGATCCTTGGTTTTGATTTTAGAAGCTTTGTTGGAAGGGTCATCCAAGACGATACCGTCGCGATTACCAAAGATATTATGTCCAACCCAACTAAGAATTTTCCAGTTACGAAGTGCAAACATTGGTGCAAGAACCGACTTCATAAGAGTTTCGCCTGTTTTACCGTCCTGCCCAGCAAGAGGAGCATTTTTAATTTTGGCAAGTTCTTGTATGGCAGGGAAGGATGCACCCATTGAAGGAGTAAAATTGACAAAAGGCATACCAAGTTCGACAGAAGCCCAGGCATAAAGTGAACTTGTAGGTAGGCATTTCTCATTGGCATCAAGTGCAGCGTTCATTGCTTTAAGAGTTTCGTGCATAGCCCCTGTTTGAAAAGGGGGTTCGGTAGAGGAAACATTAATAACTACGACTAATTCAAGATCGTTAGTTTTCTGAAAATTTTTCAAATCATTTTGAATGCGCTCGATTGTTTGACGATGAGTTTCTTGACTATTGGCTTTATCGAGGTCAGCCATTTTTGCAATCGTAGGCCCTGAATCAACAGCAGAACCTGGTTTAATATTCTTACTCCATTCCGCAAGATCTCTTTCAGACCCAGCAAGCATTGCAGCATCAAAAATCCTAGCCTTATGGTGCAAATCATTTGCTGATTCACCAAAAGACCCCTTTCGAATTTCGTGGCCTCCCACAACAAATGATTCTAACGCATCAAGCTTAAGACTTGCAAATAAAGGCAATTCAGTAACCAACGAAGTGGTATCAGAAAGTTTATTCTTGATAGCAGCTAGGCCTAGGGCAGCGGTCGTACCAACGCCACCACAAGCCCCTATTAACCAAAGGCCTACTTTTTTATTATTCATTTTAATTAGCTCCAAGATTACTCAAATCAAGCGGTGGAAGGATAGTAAATGTAACAACCTGCCATGTAATTCCATTAATATAATTTCTATTATCAGAAGCAGATGGTCTTAGGGCAAGCACTATAAATGATATGCTATAATGTTTTGCCTACTATAATAAAAATGAATGGTAGAAATTTAAAGGGTGGAGCCAAGTATGCCAGAAAATGACCCAGTATTTTGTTCCATTGAAGAAGCCCTCGAAGAAATTCGGCAAGGGCGTTTGCTTGTGGTTGTAGATGACCTTAACCGAGAAAATGAAGGTGATTTAGTAATCGCCGCCGAAAAAGCCACACCAGAAGCTATTAATTTTATGATGCGCAATGGTTGCGGGCTTGTTTGCCTAGCTATGTCAACCGCTATTTGCAATCGCCTTGGCCTCGAGGTTCTCCCCTCCGCAATTTCAGATAGTATGGGAACGCCATTTACTCCAAATATCGATGCCCGCACCGGAATAACCACCGGTACCTCGGCTTTTGATAGATCTCGAACCGTACAAGTTGCCATCGATGATGCCTCAAACTCGAGCGATTTAGTTAGGGGAAAAGGACATGTCCCTGGATTAAGAGCCCGCGATGGCGGGGTACTGGTTCGCGCTGGGCATACCGAGGGAAGCGTTGATCTTGCCCGACTTGCAGGCCTCAAAGAAGCAGCGGTTATTTGCGAAGTGGTCAACCCCGATGGAGGTATGGCCCGAATAGTAGACCTTATTCCCTACTGCAAAAAACACGGTTTAAAAATGTGCACAATCGAAGATTTAATCAAATATCGCAGGCAAAGAGAAAAATTAATTCAACGCGAACTGCTGTTAAAACTCCCCACAAAAATGGGTAACTTCGATCTCATTGCCTACTCCTCCGTTGTCGATGCCGAACCCCATCTTGCCCTTTGTATGGGTGGCATAGGTATTCCCAAAAATGGCCAAATCCCTATCCAAGAAGAACCCATTCTAGTGCGCATTCATAGCCAATGCCTCACAGGCGATATTTTTGAAAGTTTGTTATGTGATTGTGGTTCCCAGTTGCATCACGCAATGCATCAAATCGAAAAAACTGGAAAAGGAGTTTTGCTTTATATGCGCCAAGAAGGCAGAGGAATTGGTCTTCTTTCTAAGCTGAAAGCATACAAATTACAGCAAGAAGAAGGTTTAGATACCGTGGAAGCCAATCAAAAACTTGGATTTGGTGCAGACTTAAGGCATTACGGAATCGGGGCTCAAATATTAAATGACCTAGGCATCCGAGATATCAAACTGCTCACAAATAATCCAAAAAAAGTGGTCGGACTCGATGGCTATGGGCTCCGAATAACCGAACGAATCCCTATCCAGATAGTTCCCAACGATAATAACAGGCGTTATTTAGAAACTAAGAAAACCAAGCTTGGTCATCTTCTAGATCAAATCGAGCCAAACCCTGAATCTAAGTAGAAAACTTTAGCGGCCAGGTTTAGGCCCAGGAACAGGCATAGATCCCCCTCGCTGAAGAATAATATCTCGGACATGCCACTGTGTTAAGGCTAATTTAGCATCGTCTGTGTTCTCAGATTCAACAATTAAGCTTGCTTGAACTAAATATTTGGGGAAAAGCAAAAGCTTGCAATCAAACTCAAACTCCACCTTATTACCCGTGCGTTTGAAACGAGGAATCACACCGCTCTCCACTTGTAGCCATTCAGAATTTCCTGAAATTTGCTGAGTGGGAGTATGATCAGCGAGGGGATTAAAAGCGCGAGAAACTGCCGCTAAAATAGCAGGCTTCATAGTTGGATCCGACCAGAAATTATCACTCACTTTAACAAATTTTCCATCGAAAAGTATTTGGCAAGCCTGAAGAAATAACTTGTGTTCGTTAGATTCTGCAGCTTGGGCCAAAGCCCCACCAACCAAACTCAAACCCAAAGGAAGAGTTGGAGCTGCACCATTTAATAATGGTTGTCGGGCATCAAGAGGAATAACCCCAAAAACAGCCGGATCCCAAATTTTATTAGAAACTGCCATACACCATTTTGATACAAATTCGATGGCAGAAAGAGAAAGTTCAAACTTTTTAATAGACTCTGGGTTAGGCTTTAATTTCCCTTGTAAGCCAGAGCCATCTAGAATTATTTGCCATTGCCTGCCTTTAAAAGCCCCAGTAGGACTTTCTACCCCAAGTGCTGTTAAAGCAACCTCCAAGGTGCCATCTGGAATATCAACTTGATAAATAAGCCTTACCAAATACCCACCCATTTCATAAATGGGTGAGCTAGAAGATTTCAGCACAAACTTCGTAGTATTTTCAGAGCCAGATTGTACAAGCCTGATAAAATCCTTGGATTTAAAAGAAGAATAAGCACCTTTCGAAAGTGGATCACTTGCAATGTTATATGTTATTTCAAAAGTCGTTCGGAGGTTTGAATCTTCGGAAGGCCGTGGCGGTTTTAAAGTCAGTAGAAAAGCTTTATCGGTCTCACCTTTTGCAACAATTTCTAGCCATTGCTTTGCAAAAGTACCTGCCTGATTCCTAACAGCAAAATATGTACCCGCATAATTCGCAAGATAACAAAGAATAAATAAAGCAGTTATTCGTATCGCCCAAAGAGAAAGCTTTTCACCCCCAAGGGTATTTTCCGAAGCCTTGATTTGGGTATAAGCCAGAAAACTTAAAAGAATAGATGCCGCGGGCCAAACAACAATCCAAGGAGGCATAATCCAAGGGGTACCAAATATAAATGCCGCTGAAAAACCAACCACCATTGTAATAACAAATAATCCACCCAGAACTGCACCAAATATTGCAAGTATCGATAAAGGCTTATAGCCATAATCTTGATCCGTGGATAGAGGATCAACCGCAGAAGATTCGCTAGGAAATGCAGAAATCTTTTGAAAAGAACCCCGAGGTTTCTCGTTTGAATCACTCATAAAGTAGATCCGCCGAACTTGTTAGTATTAGAAAAGCTTTATACTTTCTAAAACCTAATCTACTTGAAAAAGTTAATCAACTTAAAAAACTTATCAACTCTAAAAGTTAATCAACTCTAAAAGTTAATCAACTCTAAAAGTTAATCAACTC
>JBDNHI010000192.1:0-2315 GCA_041694635.1 Gemmataceae bacterium
CATCAGGGCGATTCTTTCTTAAATTAACCAAAAAACTATTAAGGTATTTGAATTGATTAGGTTCTAAAATCAAGTGAAAAGTCGGGGGTGCTGTTTCACCCTAAACGAAGACAAATACAAAAGGCATAAATCACAAGGTGTAAAGCAGTAAAGAACCAAGCAGTAATTACGGAGTCCTCACAAGACGGAACCCAACAACGAAGTTCCGGTCATCAGGCGAGATGTCGTTGCGGAATGCCGAGCGGGAATACCTAGCACTAAAGCCGAAAGACCCACCACGCAACACACGCCGTTCTCCAGAATCTGCGCCCTTGGGGTTGGTTACAGAACCTTTGGGGTAATCTGCTTTCCAGTCCTCACACCATTCATATACATTCCCGTGCATATCATACAATCCAAATGCGTTTGGTTTATAGCTTCCTACTGCTACTGGCTTAATCTTACCCTGTTCATATTGGTTTCTTATCTCTTTAATACTTATAAAATTATGATTCCAGTTCGCATCCTTTGGTGTAATAGTATCACCAAAAGAGTACGCTGTTTTAGTTCCTGCCCTACAAGCATACTCCCACTCTGCTTCCGTTGGTAATCTGTATCCGCCTTTAGTTTTATCATTCAACTTCTTGATAAACTCCTGACAATCATCCCACGATACATCCGTTACTGGCAATTTTACCCCCTTTGTTTCACTAGGGTTTTTGCCCATCACCGATTCCCATTGTTCCTGCGTTACTTCATACTTACCCATATAAAATGGTTTGGTTATGGTTACTTCGTGCTGATCTTCATCACTATCTCGGTCTTTTTCCCTTTTGGGCGATCCCATCATAAACTTGCCCGATGGAATAAGCACCATTTCAAACTTAGAGCCAAACATCCAACTAAAAACAGACCAAACAACAAGTAAAGCCAAAAAACTAGAAACGCCTATGACAGCAAATTTAATAGGCTTACTGCTTCGATCCCAATGTGTTTTTATTTGGGCAACCTTTTCTTTTGTTTTATCGGATTGAATAAGATTTTTTGCAGAATCAATCACCTTATTCAAATTATTTAAAAGCATCAAAAGATTAGATTGCCCTAAAGATGGTGGCAAAGGTGGCGGATTATTAAATTCTAAATTTTGATGGCCGGGGGGTTTTAAAAAGTTTTCAGATCCATCATTGTTTTTAATTGAACTTTCTAATTTTGACGGAGGTGATAATTCTGAATTTAAATTCGATATTTTATTTGATTCAATCATTGTTTTAAATATCGGTGGGTCAACTGAACCTTGAGCGCTTTTTGAAGCTAAGTTATTTGTTTTAGTTTCATTTACTTGCCCAGGTAATTCCACCCTTGTTGGAAGTATAGATGGTTTTTGCAACTCACCTTGCAAAGTATTAACTTGGCTATTTGAAATTGTATCAATTATTACCGGAGCTACTTTAGGCATAACAGCTACCAATTTACCACCCGTAATTGCGTTAGACATTTCGACACAATTTTCAAAACGGTCTTTTGCTTCTTTTGCCATACCACGCAAAAGGGCTTTTGATTTTTTCAAAGGGATATTTGAAATTATTTCGACTATCGGCTTTACATTTCCCTGCATAATTTCCACAAAGATTGCGGTAGAAGTAGTTGCTTGAAAAGGAACTTTCCCTGCAAGGGCTTCATAAACTAAAACAGCTAAACCAAATTGATCGGCCCTTGGGCCAATTCCCTTACCTAAATGCATTTCGGGCGCCATATATTGAGGGGTACCAGTTACCGACCCTAAGGAAGTTTTCACGCCCATTGCAGAGCCTACTAAAGTTTTAGCAATACCAAAATCTGCAAGATACGGATTACCAGCTTCGTCAAACAAAATATTATCTGGCTTTAAATCTCGATGGATCCAATTCTTAGAATGAATGTAATCTAGGGCAGATGCTATTTGGGGTAACCATTGATTTAAACCTTCAATCGGCATCCGTTTGGAATTGCCTTGAGCATCCGTGATTCGGTTTCGCAAACTGCCACCACTTAGGTATCGGAGAACCAGAAAAGGGATACCTTCCATTTCGCCCCAATCAATGGTGGGTACAATATAGGCGTGTTCCAAGGTAGCAATAGAAGCTATTTCGCGCATGAAGCGGGCTTTAAAATCCTTATCACCAACCTCCATCGTTGGCACTTTTACTACAACTTGTTTGCCAAACCTTTTATCCTTCGCAAGATAGACCTTCCCCATGCCTCCTTCACCCAATGGGCGCAGGATCTCGTAGCGGTTACTTAGGGTTTTTCCGGTAAAGTCTTTTATCTCGGGCATTAGTGCGATTCTTTCTTATAGG
>JBDNHI010000193.1:0-6160 GCA_041694635.1 Gemmataceae bacterium
AGCAGCATGGCGGGTCCACCGGTACGGGTGTAGCTTGTGCTGAAATTATTAACGAGGTAAATGATTTAGGTGTATTCGTAAATTATGATGCGGGAAATGTTATGGACTATTTAAACCAAGATCCGATTCCTGATATTCGAAAATGCGCAACAACTGTTAGAAGTTTTTGTATCAAGGATCACAGAGACTGGCCCAAAGATGAAGACTGCGGTCCCGGATTTGGCGAAATCGATCATTATAAACTTTTGGAGCCAATGCTTTTCACGGGATTGAAAATGCCTCTTGCTTACGAAAATATATTTGCGCCTTTGGTTCCACGACCAGTTACTCCAGAGGGAATCGATGTTTTGGCAAGAAGGGCCCGTGAATATATGGAAGTTGTTATCGCTGGATTGCAGCAACCAATTGCACCTGTTAAAAAATAAGACCGGCTCGATTCTCTTTATATGATTACCACTATTTAGCTAACTTTGGTTAAGGCAAAACTTTAAAGGAATAGGCAATCTGTTGGTTCTTGTCTAAAGGTTTTGTATTGTGTTAAATGGTCTTTGATCTAATCTCCTACAGATTTTTCAAGCGTACGGTTAAACGGATGTGGCTAGTCGGGGGAGGAAAATCACCCCGAACATAACCATATTGTAACCGTCCGGTAAAAACCCTTTTTGCGAGGTCTGTTTGTCTTGGAGTTTTATAACCGTTCAATGAAAACATGGGGCATAAATTAAGAATCTTAAATTATTTTGTTTATTTTGGCATAAAAATGATTACAGTAGCGTTAATTAATTTAGGTGTCAGATGGTAATTAATTTATTTTTTGAAAAGGGAGAAAAGTATGAAGAGCATTAGTCGTCGGTTGTTAGTTAAGAACGCACTAGCTGCTATTTTGTTTATTTGGTACTGCAAAATATGCATTTTCAGCGGTATGTACGACTTGTGATGGATCTGGGACAGGGGTCTTCCAATGTACATTTTGTAAAGGGTCAGGCAAAGATAAAAGTGGTTTAAAATGTTTCTTTTGCAATGGAAAAGGTTTTCAAAAATGTGGTTCTTGCAATGGAACTGGTCAAAAGAAGTAATTGTTTCACTTAAATTTTAAAACAATTGGAAAATAATTAGGTGTCCATTCGGCGATTTAGTTCCAACTGCGTAACTCCTAATTTAATTGCTAATAAGAGAATACTATTTTTATACATTAGAGGTGGTTATGAATTCGAAAATTATAAAATGGCTGTTAGGTATATGTGGATTACTGTCATTATGTTTTTTATTATTGTTCATTATCATTAAAGGGTGCAATGGACCAAATGTGCCTAATGGGACGAAACTGCCAGAGCCATCTATTCCTCCTGGAACTCAGGTGACGGTTGATCCTTCAACAGTTAAAGGTCCAAAGCCACACATAGTGGGTAAACCAGACCGTATAAAACAAAACCTTGTTCCTGGCAAAACTTATTTTGCACATTCCAAAGGAACTATGAATGTTCGCGGTACGGATAAAGACTGGGGAATTGAAGTCCGGCTTACAATTAATTATGGTTTTGAAGCAATTATTGAAAGAGAAATAGTTAGCAATGATGGTGAAACGATTGTTGAAAACAGACATTTTAAAAAAATAAGTTCAATTAAAATAGGGTCAAAATTAGAAGGTGTAAGATTAAGTATAGGAAAAGATATTGATCCTTACCTAGATGTAATTGATACCTTGTATCCAGAATATGGAGGTGCCTTTAACATTACAAAGAAAATAATCGAAGGTGTTTCTCTTGACCCTATTATTAATAATCTTAAATGGATCGGGATAGATAAAGACAAATTGTTAGAAAGTTCAAATAAGACTAAAGCTTTTTTTAAACTCGATAGTCTTTCTGGAAAAACTGTAAAACTGACTTATAAAGATGGGCAAGGAATAACTGCAATTGTTCCAATAAAAGGGGATATGACACCCGAAGAACGAGATTTTCATTTAACCAGTGTTTTAATTTCAGATTCACTTATTTTTGAAAATCCACAAGTAAAAATTGGAACCGAATGGAAGGTTGATGGTAGTAATTTTGGTGGAATGATAGACCCTTCCTTAAAAGCTCGGGTCGGTGGTGAAATAAAATTAAGACGAGAGGAAGACGAAACTTTTGGCGGTAAAAATTGCAATTTGATTAAAATTGTTTCGGGCCGTTTGGAATTAGATGGTTCCAGTTCTGATACCGGTAAAATAGGATATTTCGACCCTACTGGAACTTTATACTTTTCACCTGATCAACAGATTTTTATTAAAGGGAAGCTTAAAGGTAAAGCAAAATTTGAACAGTTTTCTAAGGATCATTTACTGTTTGAAGCTAGAATGTCGTTTTTACCAGAATTAGATATTAGTTATACATGTGGGATTTTAGAACCAAAGAAATAATTGGATATTATAAATGCCAACCAGTGGCCAAATATTATGGGGCCCAGAAAAAATAGATCTTAATATTTTAAGCCAAGGTTCAGCTTTTATTGGTCGTTCGCCTGACTCCCAAATTCTATTAACACACCCCGGTGTATCTAAAAAACATGCTAAAATCAGTTATTCGTTAAATAATTATTTATTATCTGACTTAGGGAGTAGGTTTGGTACTAGGGTAAATGGAAAACGAATAAAAGGCCAAGTATTAAAAAAAGGAGATAGGATTGAATTTGGTCCAATTCCATATGAGTTAGTTGGGAATTGTTTACACCTTATAAAAAACGAGCTTGGTGCCTCTCTAAAAGCAAACAACCTAATTGTTGAGCGAGGTAATCGGAAATTATTAGAAAATGTTTGTGTTGATGTTAAGCCTAATCAGTTTGTTGGGGTATTAGGACCAAGTGGTTCAGGAAAATCGACTCTTATTAAATGTTTGGCAAGCTTTTTATTTCCTTCTTCTGGTTCAATTTTTTTTGATGACCTCGATCTTAATCAAAATTTAGATTTTTATAGGTCCATTGTTGGTTATGTTCCTCAAGAAGATGTTGTTTTCTTAAATCTTACTGGTAGGCAAAATTTTGATTATGCTTTAAGAATACGGTTATCTGGTGATTTAAATAAACGAGAACGGACTGAAATAATTGACCGAGTTGTTGAAAACTTAGGATTACAAGAGCATATTGACAAACCAGTACGAATCTTAAGTGGTGGCCAGAGGAAAAGAGTTAATGTGGGCCTTGATTTATTAAAGAAGCCAAAAATTCTTTTTTTAGATGAGCCTACTTCAGGATTGGACCCAGCCTCTGAAACAAAAATTATGGAAATGCTTAAACAGTTAGCATCCAAAGGAACAACCATAATTTGCAGCACGCATATAATGGAAAACTTACATCTCTTTGACCAATTGATAGTTGTTGCTAATAAAACTGTTGTTTATAGTGATCATCCTTCTGGGATGTTAAAGCATTTTAAAATTAATAATTATGCTGAATTATATACCCATTTAGAATCCTATGATTATAGCAAAAAAGATTCACCTGTAATAATTCAGCCAAACAACAAGAACTTTCTTAAACATATTCTTGGTGACGAAGATTTGGTGACTATTAAAAATAAATTAGATGACTCATTTCCAATTTCTACCGAGAGAGGTACAAATCCCGGATCATTTATCGATAAAATATTAGGTGGGCAACCGCTTGTGCCAATCAATACTTTATCTTGCTCGATTCCAATTGATGAAAATTCATCGGTTAAACAGGTTTCAATTAATTTTGAATCTACAATTGAAAGATCCCCTTTTATAACCCAGGTTGTTGTATTAATTGAACGAGGGGTAAAAGTATTATTAGCTGATCATTGGTTTTGTATTCTTCTTATAATTCAACCAGTTTTTATCGGTTTTCTTATTAATATTTCTCAAGCTAATCCAAGTAAGAGCAATGAAATTGATTCTATATTTTTATTTGGGTTGGTAACTGCTATTTGGTTAGGACTTAATAATTCTGCAGGGGAAATTATTCGTGATCGTGTTATTTATGTTCGAGAAAGATTTGCAGGGGTTACACCTGAAGGCTATCTTGTTGGTAAAACCTTACTTTTTTCAATAGTTGGCTTTTTTCAGATACTAATTTTAGTTTTTATTTTATATTTTCTAAATATGTTAACCGAGGAAGAGAAAGTCGGATTGAAGGTTCATTGGTTTTCTTATATCACCCTCGTGTTTACAGTTACCTATATTGCATCGCTTTTGTTAGGTTTTATAATTTCAACGCTCGCAAATTCTGAAGAAACGGCAATTGCCGTGGTGCCAATCTTAGTCTTGCCCCAACTTTTATTATCAACAATTGCTGCAGGTCTTAAAGAATCTAGGGACGGTAGCCTTAGTTCTGTTGCAGTAATTTTAAATGGAACCGAAGATTCTACCCGAGGTTTTTGCGGTTGGCTTCTTGAATTATTCTCATTGGCAATTTATTCAAGACCTAGTTTTTCTTTGTTTAAAACTCATAGTTCTTCAAAAAATCCAGTTTTAATTTATTCAGTTGATTGGGTTCATTTGTTATTTCTGTTGTTTTTTACAGCAAGTTTGCTTGCTATTATTTTTCAAATCAAAGAAAAACATTGGATTGATGGTCGTGAGATCAAATATAATTGGAGTTACATAAAAGGATTATGTAAGAAGAACTTTAAATTTTGGTTTTAAAAATGTTTGAAATATACCCTTGTCCTAGTTGTAACAAAGCTACAAAAATAAAGTCTGATAATATGGGGGTTAACCTTGTTTGCCCTTTTTGCAAAGTAATTTTTAAGCCTTTAAAGGTAAGTGTAAATTCTAGTTCATTTGAAAACTACCCTTGTCCTAGTTGTAACAAAGCTACAAAAATAAAGTCTGATAATATGGGGGTTAACCTCGTCTGCCCTTTTTGCAAAGTAATTTTTAAGCCTTTAAGGGTAAGTGTAAATTCTAGTTCAATTGTAACTAGGAATGATGAAAAAGAAGACATATCTCAAGCAGAAACCGGTTCGAGAACTAAGAATTTTATTGAAAACCAATTTGAAACAAAGTCTGAACAAAGTTCGTTGACTGCAAGCGAATCAGATAAAGGCAAAAATAATGTTTCATCAGCAATGTGTTCTTATTGTGGTTTAAAGCAAATTTTCGAGAAAGAGACTGGTTCTTTTGGCTGTTCTGGATGCAATCGTATTCTCTTTGGGCTAGTTAATAGAAACAAAGTTGGGGAAATATATCCAGGTAAAATTAATAATTATAAGATTATTGAACTTATTGGGGAAGGTGGCATGGGCAGAGTTTTTAAAGGAATTGATGTAAGGAATGGGGATGTTGTAGCAATAAAATTTCCGACTAAAGAATTTTTATCATTGCATAATGATGGGGCAAGGTTTTTGAATGAAATTAATAACTTAAAACTACTTAATAACCAATTTGTCGTTAAATTTTTAGATGAAGGAACTGAAGGAATTTTTCCATATTTGGTTATGGAGTATGTTACAGGCGAAAATCTTGAAAGTGTGATTAATAGTGTAGGGTCTGGTAGTGCTTTACCATTTAATTTTGTATTGAAGATTTTCAAGCAATTGTGTTCTGCTTTAAGAGTTATGCATTTACTGGGTATTGTTCATCGAGATTTAAAACCTCAAAATTTAATCATTTCTTTAACCGGAGATCTTAAATTAGTTGACCTTGGTATATCAAAGAATTTTTCTGCTGACGCCCAAACTATGGCTCAAACCTCCTTAGGGGGTATTGGTACTTTTGAATATATGGCGCCAGAACAGTTCACCGGACTTAATTGTAATTTTCGATGCGATATATATTCTACTGGTCTTGTTTTTTATAAAGCTTTGACATCTTTTATGCCTCGCGGTAATGTCAAAAAACCTTCGAGTTTAAATAATACTGTTCCAAAATGGTTTGATGGTATTCTTTTAGGAATGATGGAGCAAGATCCGTCAGAAAGATTTAGTATTGACTCTATTTTTACTATAATTAATAAAAATTTAGTAGAAGAAAATGAAACGAATCATATAGAAAAGATGGTCAAAATTATTTCAGAGGAAACATTTGATACGGCGGAAAAATCTAATTACTTCTCATTCAAGTTTTTAAAATCAAAATATTTTTATTTGGTTCTTGGCTTGATAGCAATGTATTTTATGTATGATAATTTTTATAGCGCAAGGGCTTACTACAACCGTGGA
>JBDNHI010000194.1:0-15024 GCA_041694635.1 Gemmataceae bacterium
AAGAAATACAGTCCCAGCGCTACTGTTATCAATCAAGAGGTCGCTGGGCTTTGGGGGCTTCATATAATGCGAGATTTCGGAAGAAAACAGCAGAAACAAGCCGCCCCCAGCGGCTATTGTTAGCAATCAAGAGGTCGCTGCCCCGAATTTAGAGGTGCAATTTAACATTTCTAATGCTTCTTTAAGAATTTTCTTTAATTATATTCATTGCTTATGTACGATATACATACACCATTCTTTTTTTTCGATTTTTTTTAAGGATTATTACTATGTCTTCATTTAGCCTAAAAAGCTATTCGCAAAGAGGAAAAGCTACCGGCTTTACTCTGATCGAATTGCTGGTTGTGATTGCAATCATTGCAATCTTGATTGGTTTATTGCTTCCCGCGGTGCAAAAAGTTCGAGAAGCCGCTGCTCGTGCTACTTGTAGCAATAATATTAAACAGTGGTCGCTTGCACTTCATAATTATCATGGGACTTTTGGCAGTTTTATGCCTGCAGCCAAAGATATACCACGCATATCGTGGCCTATTACCCTATGGCCCTATGTAGAAATGGAAAATGCAGCAAAACAATATAATTATACATTAGGTTTTTGGCAGCCAAACAATACCATCCAAAATACTCATAATGGGATTTGTTCAACTTCATCCAAAATTTATGTATGTGGTTCAAATGGTGCCCCTCCAATATGGCAAGGTGATACCTATTTCCGCGCTCGTGGGAACTATGCGATTAACTGGGGAAATGTGCGTATGCCGGTTTTAGGCGCAGCACCCACCGCGTGGTCTCCTTGGGGCTTTACGGATTTTGCAACCCGTACCCTCCCTCGAATTACCAAGCTGACTCATATAACTGATGGCTCATCTAATACCCTCGCATTTTCTGAAGTTCTTATGCACGATGATATTGCTGCTCCCGATTTTCGTGGCGATTTTATTAATGATGACAATGGGTGTGGCAGGTTTATGACTATTGATACGCCCAACAGTGGAATCGATGATATAGGAGGTTGGTGCAGGAATGACCCAGCGAAAGGTCTACCTTGTACTGCAAATGGGAATCACAAACTAGCAGCCCGCAGCAAACACACGGGTGGGGTCAATGCTGGTTTTTGCGATGGTTCCATCCGTTTTATTGCGAACTCGATCCCACTTTTAACCTGGCAGGCTATAAGCAGTATGAATGGTTCCGAAGTATTTGATCCCAACTATTAACTTAATAGGCAAACTATGAAACGAATTTCGCTTTTCCTTTTTTTACTCCTTTTTACATCTGCGTGTGAAAGCGGGCCTAAAATATTTCCCGTTGCAGGCGCGGTTACACTCGATGGAAACCCCGTAGGTGGTAAAGATGATGCGGTAATTCGCTTTGAAACCACGGGTGCGACAGGAAATAGTTCCGAAAGTTTTATTAATAACGGTCAGTATTTAGCCAAGCTAACCGAAGGGAATTATAAAGTTTCTGTCACTTGGAACAAAAAAACAGGGAAGACACTTAAAAGCAAAGTTGCAGGCCCAGGCCAAGAATCAGAAGAAGTCATCCAGATAATTCCAGTGAAGTATGGTTCTGAATCAGCCCTTAAAGTTGATATTAAAGCCAATAGCTTGCGCCACGATTTTCAATTAAAAAGTAAGTAATCTTTGCAAGTTTCTAATGATCCTTGCAAAGTTTTAAAATATGTTGAAGCATATCACGAACCGAGATCATCGCAATGGGTTTGCCATCTTTTAAAACAGGCAAATGCCTATAACCCCCGTTATCCATTTTATGCAATACAAAGGCAAGCCGATCGTTTGACCGAACGGTTTCGGGGTCTGCAGTCATATAGTCTGAAATAGGTCGATCAGGATATTCGTTAGGGTCGTCAAGAACGCGGTTGAGTAAATCTCTTTCACTAAAAATACCAAGCATTTTATTAGAACTATCGACGACAAGAAGGGCGCCAATATTTTGGTCGAGCATAATATCAAGCGCTTGAGAAACGGTGGTAGATTCGTGAAGGCAAATAGGGGTAGGCGCTTTAAGAACGCCAACGGGGTCTTCCATTAAGCTGCGTTCGACCCGGTCTTGAGGCGCAGGAACATCAAAATTAGAAAGATCAAGCTTGCAATTAATGCAGGAATCATTTCCAGGGTAGTTGCCGTGATTACAATGCGGGCAGATCATAAATTATTCCACAAAAAAGGGATCAGCGCCTTCAAGGTCAAGCTTAAAATTAGAAGTTCCACGGTAATACGAATGGTGATGAGTAGGTTTTTCGATCGAACGAAAGACGCCAATACATTCGGGAAAATCAGGGTTTTCGAGTGAAGCCAACATTTGGCAAGGATAAGGATTAGGAGAAGACTCATTATGAATCGAGGCGTGGTTGTTACTGTTGTTTGGTGGTGCCAACGAGATTGAAGCATCTTCGAACTTTAAGCCATTGCGATTCTGCACGCCATAAACCAATGGTTTGTTATGTTCGAGGTAAATTAAATGTTCAGGTCGGTCGTGTTGACCCGCAAGGTTATCGAAGACAAGATCGTTATAAACTTTGCAGTTTTGTAAAATTTCGATAAAAGCAAAACCTCGGTGTAATGCAGCGCGATTTAAAACCATTCCTAGGTGATCGACATCTACATCTAGGGATCTAGCGACGAAAGTTGCCCCCGAAGCAATAGCCATAGCACAAGGGTGCCAAACGGCATCGGAAGTGCCTTCAGGTGAAGTAGCGGTAAGAGTACCAAGGCGAGTGGTAGCACTTTCTTGGCCACGCGAAAGCCCTCTAATTTCGTTATTAATGAATAGCACCTTGACATCGACATTGCGTCTAGCGGCGTGAAGGAGATGGTGTGTAGCAGGCCCAAAGCCTTCGCCGTCGCCTAAAATAAGCCAGACAGTAAGTTCGGGCCGAGCGATTTTAAGGCCCATAGCAGCGCAAACCCCCCCACCGTGCAGACCACGAAAACCGTAAGTATTAAGGTAGTTAGGCATTCGAGAAGCACAACCTATGCCAGATAGGAAAACTTGCTGTTCTCTTGGGATTGGTAATTCTGATAGCACTTTTTTAACTTGAGCCAAAATAGCGAAGTCGCCACACCCCGGGCACCAGCGCACTTCTTGATCTGAAGCAAAACCAATTGAATTGTTATTGTTACTCAAGTAGGTTCACCTTTTGCAAGTTGTAAAATTGTTTCTTCTACTTGATCAATAACGAAATTAAGGCCATCTTGTCGGGTAAGGCTAAAGCCATCGAACTCGAATTTTTCTTTAAGCATAGCAAAGAGCCTGCCTGAATTTAATTCTGCGACCAAAGTTTTACTAGATGAGTTAAGAATTTGGGCCATATTTTTAGGGAGTGGATTGAGCCAGCGAAGTTGGGCGAATGCAACTTTGACCCCTTTTTTTCTGGCCCTTTTACAAGCCGATTCTAACACACTTCTTGTTCCTCCCCAACCTAGCACCAACACCTCGACATTTCCGGGAACATCCACCGCTAGAAACCCTAAATATTCTGCTATCCTTTGCATTCTTGCTGCCCGGTGACGATTCATTGCCTGATGATCTTGAGGCAAAAAACTTACCTGCGGGCTGTTAAGTTTCCTCTCGTTTCCCCCTAGGCGATGTTCCTTGCCTGGGGTCCCAGGCGTTATCCAAGGCCGTGCTAGGTGGTCATCGCATTCGTAAGGCCCAGAAGGCGAGTCAGAGGCAAAGTGTGGGAATTCAAATTCCTTAAGTAATGAAGTATCGGGGATTTGCCAAGTTTGGGAAGCCCTTGCATTTAACCCATCGTGCAAAATACAAACAGGCGCTAGAAACCTTAATGCGATTCGAGCAGCAAGCAAAGTTGTTTCAAAACAATCAGCAGGCGATTCGGGCGCAAGTACCACAAGGGGCGCTTCGCCATTTCTTCCCATCACCGCCATTCCTAAATCAGATTGAGCTAAACGCTGAGGCAAGCCAATAGAGATTCCCGCCCGCTGATATTCTAAAATAAGCAAAGGCAGTTCGGCTGCTGTTGCAAGGCTAACGATTTCAGATTGATGAGGGAAACCAATACCAGAAACAGCGGTACACCCAAGCCCCCCGCCATAAGAAACGCCCAAGGCGGTGGAAGCGGCTGCCAACTCATCATCTGCAAGTAAAAAGGAAAAGCCCGCGCTCGTTGCTTGGGCAGCAAGGGAACTTATTTCGTGTGAAGGGGGCCTGGAAGTCGAGGCAAGTAAAACCGTTCTGCTGGTTTTACTTGCAATGTGTTGGAGAGCAAGAACGGTGGCTTCGTTACCACTTATCATTCGAATTTTTTTTCCTTTTGCATTGAATGCATTGGCAAAATGGCTCACGGGCATTTGAGGAAACACCGAGGCAGTTTCTGCATAGGTGAAGCCTGCTTTAAATGCTTTTTGCGACGCTTCCAAAATAGATGGATTGATCGAAAACTTTTGCTTTAACCAGCGTAACACGGGCTCGATTGGAATCGAATAATACCAAAGCACCATTCCCAAAGCGAACAGATTCTTGCACCTATCCACTTCACGAAATGATAACAGTGCTCCTTTATCCCCTACTCGTGAATGATTGATCGCTCGGTTGGTTAACTGCGCCATCGGAACTGACAAGGTACGGTGAAAAAGTTGATTCTTTCCGACAAGAGGATTTTCTTGATAACCAGCGCAGATAAGTTCATCGTTGCCGAAGGAATCGGAGTTTGCAAGCAAGATGCCATCTTTTTCTAAGCAGCTTTCGTGTAACTTTAAACCTGCGGGGTTCATCGCAAGTAAAAAACTAGTGCGATCTTCCATCGCTTCATTTAAAGGGCCAAAGTAAATACTTGAAGTATAAACCCCTGCTAAGGTATTGGCAGGCGAGCGAATTTCAGCAGGGTATTCTGGTACTATAAAAATTTGATAACCTTGCGATCCCGCTGCTATTGCAAATAAATGCGAGAGCATTGCCATTCCATCGTGCGCATCTCCCGTCAATCGAATGGCATGTGGCAAAGGCAACGAAGAAGCTAAAGGGGCGGTTTTCTGGTCTGGTTCTTTTTCTGCCATCGGGGTTTGCTTCTTTTTATTTAAGCACCTTCCGCACAGGGGGGGTATTGCATTGGGTCCGGTGGTAAATTCAGCACCACCGTTGGAAAATGTTCTGCTAAATAGTGCACTATCCTTTTTACCGATAATATTCCCGTTGGCTTGCCATAACTATCTAACACGGGCAAGTGTCTGTACCCACCTTCTTGCATTTTCCATATCGCTGTGCTTATTGAATCTGAAGGCGATATCACGACAGGGTTTGGCGTCATCACCTGATCGATTGGGGTTTCGAGGGGAAGCCTTCTAGCAAGGACTCTGCGCATTAAATCTCGTTCTGTAAATAGGCCAAGCAGATGATCTTTTTTGCAAATTAAGATACAGCCTATTTTTTTCTCCCTCATTAAACTTATCGCATCACTTACCGTTGCGTTTGTTGCTAAACGATAATCTTCGGTAGGCTTTAACCTAACCACACTTTCTACTTTAAGGTTTCGAGCTAATTCCATTGGGCCTCTCGTTTGCAGTAAGACAAAACCTCATTTTCTGAAAAACTCGACTTATAAATCCATTTTATGTAGAAAGTTATAAAATATAATGTTATGCTCATTAATGTAGGAAGTCTAAGGATACTCTTCTTGCTATATTATTGAAAATATGAGTTTTGTTAATTTAATGAGAAAAATAGAATTTTAACCCTCCCATTTTATTCAGGAAATTAGGTTATGTCATCTCACTCTTCTGCCCATTCCAATGCTGAAACTATTAGGACCATTGCTTTCATTGATGAATCTGCTTTATTAGCAGCAGCTAGGGCTTGTAATCGCAGTCTCGATTGGTTAGCTATTCGCACCTTCCTTATCGAAGAATCTCTTGGCCGTTTTGGCGAATCAGTGGTTTATGTAGGCTTACCACCTTCTAGTCACGCAGAATATCAGGAACAACGAACCAAAAAACTTCGCTTTTGTCATTGGCTTAAAACTCACGGGTTTATGGTTATGACTCGCGATGGCGCTCCTACTGGCGATGGCTATTACAAAGCCAGTATTGATCTTCTTATGGCAGTTGATGGTATGGAAATGTGTGCTGAATCTAAGCCCGATGTTGTTATTTTAGTCACCGCTGACCCAGATTTTGGTCACATGGCACTTTCTCTTCGTCGCAAAGGGATTCGCGTCGAACTTGCAGCTATCGAGCAAAATGTTAGCAGCGATTTACGCGGTTCCGTCAACCATGTCATCGATTTACGCCCTCTTTTTAACAAATTCGAAAATCTTCGCACCGAACCCATTGGCACACCTGCCAATACGCCTTCCGGTTCTACGCCCCAAGGCAGGTATATCCCTGATGTCGAAGATGAACTTGAAGACCTTGGCCCTTCCCACGATCGAGATTACAAATAAATTCTTTTCTCTAGGCTTCTCTTCCTAATTGAAATTTTCAGTCTTCGTACTAAAATTATAGTAGCGGTTAAGTCTGCCCGATTTAACCACTACCAATAATGTTATTTTTTGATCCTTTTGCTTCGTTCCTTGAACGATGGGGAGATATATGGCTAGTGAAAATGTTATTGTTCTTACAACCGAAAACTGGGAAGCAGAAGTGGTAAACAGTAAGGTTCCGGTTTTAGTTGATTTTTGGGCAGCTTGGTGTGGGCCTTGTAGAGCCTTAACCCCAACCATCGAAAAAATTGCGGACCAATTCGTAGGCCGGGCCAAGGTCGGGAAACTCAATACCGATGAAAGCCAAGAAATTGCTATCAAGTATGGTATTTCTTCCATTCCCGCTATTCTCATTTTCAAAGGCAGCGACCAACCTGTCGATCGCACCGTAGGGGTTAGCCCCGAAATTGTTTATGTTAATATGCTTAACAAACAACTTAGCGTTTAATCTTTAAGGTTTACTGCTTCATTCTGGGGTATTCTTACCCCAGAATTTTTTATTTATCCTGCACCATTTTTATTCGCATTCTTTTTTCCTTCTGCTTATACTCTCACCTTGTTTAACTTCTTTTTACATACCTTGGTTTTTTGTTTCTCCCAACCTTAGGTGACTTACTATGATTCGCATTCTTGCAATTTCACTGGTTCTTACAAGCTTCACTTTTGCCCAAGCAGACTCCTTCCCTTTTCAAAAATCGGATCATATTAGTATTCTGGGCAACACCCTTGCTGAAAGAATGCAACATTCAAGCTGGATGGAAACACTGATTCATTCACGCCTGCCAAACCACGAATTATCTTTCCGAAACTTAGGTTATTCGGGCGATGAACTTACACTTCGACTTCGCTCATCTGGTTTTGGGTCACCTGAAGACTGGTTAAAACTTACGAATACGAATGTTGTTTTCGCTTTTTTTGGATACAACGAATCATTTGCGGGCGAACCCGGCTTACCAAAGTTTGAAAAAGACCTTGATACTTTCCTTAAGAACCTGCTTGATAAAAAATTTGATTCTAAAAACAATCCTAGGGTTGTACTTTTTTCTCCTATTGCTCATGAAAACCTCAAAGACCCTAACCTGCCCAACGGTACTAATAATAACTCCAGACTTTCTATTTACACTAAAGCTATGGCTAATGTCGCTATTTCTAACAAAGTTTTCTTCGTCGATCTTTTTACCCCCACACTCGCACTTTATTCCGTTTCTGACAAACCTCTTACCATCAATGGCATTCACTTAAATGAATATGGCGATAAGATGGTGGCGCAGATCATCGAGAAGAAGTTGTTTGATAAAGATTCTGACAAAAAAGATGCTACTTACCTTGATAAACTTCGGGCTGGCGTTCAAAATAAAGATTTCTACTGGTTTAATCGTTATCGCACTGTTGATGGTTATTCCATTTATGGCGGGCGCGCTGACCTGCGTTTTGTTGCTGGACAAACCAACCGCGTGGTGATGGCAAGGGAAATGCAAATCCTTGATGAAATGACTGCCAACCGTGATAAAAGAATTTTTGCTCTTGCTCAGGGGAAAGACCTTGCTGTCGACGATTCTAACACTTCCCCTTTTCTTGAAGTTGTAACTAACAAACCTGGGCCTCTTCCGGGCGGGAAGCATCTTTTTATCGACCCTAACGATAGTATTTCCAAAATGACCGTGGCCAAAGGGATTAAGGTGCAACTCTTCGCTTCCGAAAAAGATTTCCCAGACCTTGCTAACCCTGTTCAAATGGCTTTTGATACGCGTGGTAGACTTTGGGTTGCTGTTATGCCTTCCTACCCTCATTGGAAACCTAATGAGAAAATGAACGATAAAATTCTCATCTTGGAAGATACCGATGGCGATGGCAAAGCTGATTCTTGCAAAGTCTTTGCGGATGGACTTCAGGTGCCTTCGGGGCTCGAATTCTATAATGGTGGACTTCTCGTTGGCCATCAACCCGATCTTCTTTTCCTCAAAGATACTGATGGCGATGATGTTGCTGATGTTCGTGAACGCGTTTTGCACGGCATCGACTCTGCGGATACACATCACGCTTTAAGTAGCTTTGCTTATGAACCAGGCGGCGGACTTTTTTTCCAGGAAGGTACTTTCCATCACACTCAGGTCGAAAGCCCCTATGGCCCTCCTAGGCGATGTGCCAACGCTGGTGTTTTTCGCTACGACCCACGCCAACAACTTTTTGATGTTTATGCCTCTTATGGTTTCGCAAACCCACACGGCCACGCTTTTGACCGCTGGGCTAGGCAAATCGTTACCGATGGTACTGGTGCTGTTCCTTACGATGGCGCTCTCTTTTCTGGCAAGCTCGATTTCCCTGCCAAGCATTCTGGGCCTCCTACCGTTTACAGACAACGAACTAGGCCCTGCTCTTCTACCGAATTTTTAACCTCCTCTCACTTCCCTGACGAGTTTCAAAATAACTACCTTGTCGCTAATGTTATTGGCTTTCAAGGCATCCTTCGTTATAAAATCGATGAAGATGGCGGTAGCTTCAAAGGCACCGAACTTGAACCTCTTCTTTCTTCTTCCGACCCTAGCTTCCGACCTACCGATCTCGAAACCGGCCCTGATGGCGCCCTTTGGTTTATTGATTGGCAAAACCCTATCATCGGTCATATGCAACATAACCTTCGTGACCCTAGCCGAGATCGGCTTCACGGACGCATCTACCGCGTCACTTACGAAGGCCGACCTCTTTCTAAGTCACCTTCTATTTTCAAAGAACCTACCGCCAACCTTCTTAACCTTCTCAAATCTAAAGAAGATCGCGTTCGATACCGCACCCGCATCGAACTTGATACACATAAATCTTCCCTAGTCGAAGCTGAACTTGCTAAGTGGGTTACCTCTTTAGATAAAACAGACCCCGATCTCGAACATCAACTTATGGAAGCTCTTTGGATTTATCAACGACATAACCTTGTTAATGAACCTATGCTTCTTCGGATGTTAAATTCTAAAGAGCCCAACGCTCGGGCTTGTGCTACCCGGGTTCTTCTACAATGGCGCAATAAAGTTTCCGACCCTCTTTCTAAACTTAAAGTAATGGCGGGCGATGAACACGCTAGGGTTCGATTAGAAGCTGTTCGGGCTGCTAGTTATTTCTCTGAACCAGAAGCTATGGAAATTGTTTTCATCGCACAAGACAAACCCTCCGACATCTACCTTAATTATGTCCGGGGCGAAACTCTTAAAATGCTTGATCCTATTTGGAAAGATGCTCTTGCCAAGGGCAAGACCATTAAGATCGACTCCGTTGCAGGTGCTAAGTTTTTACTTCGAAGCTTACCTACCGACAAGCTTATCACAATGGAGAAGACCAAACCTGTTTGCCTTGAAATCATCAACAGGCCAGGCGTAAGAGATGAGCAACGCAGAGAAGCGCTTCGCTCTTTAGCAGCACTCGAAGCAAAGCCTGAAGTTCGGGTTCTTCTTGATACTTTCGCCTCGGTTGATGCCAAGGAAGATCAAGCAGATCAGGGTGTGTTGTTTGATATGATTCGGATGTTAGGAGGAAGAAGTAGTGGGGAATTAAGCTTGGTTCGTTCTGATCTTGAAAAAATCGCCCTTACTTCCAAGACTCCTCTATTACGACAAATCGGATTTGTTGCTTTAGTAAATATCGATCAATCCGAAGCTAAAGTTTGGGCCCTTGCTGCTAAATCTGTTCCTGCTTTGCGTGATGTACTTGCTGCTATTCCTCTAATTCCTGATTCTCTTTTAAGGGCTAAGTTCTATGGTAATATCGAACCACTTCTTACTTCCCTTCCTTCCGACCTTAGTTCCAATGCAAAAAAAGCTGGCTTAGGGCGCTTTGTTCGCATCGAACTTCCGGGCAAACAACGAACCCTTACTCTTGCTGAAGTCGAAGTCTTTAGCGATGGGAAAAATATCGCCCGCTCGGGTAAAGCTACTCAATCTTCCACCTCCAATGGTGGCTCTGCTGATAAAGCCATCGATGGCAATAAAAGCGATTCCTTCGCCAACGGCGGGCAAACCCATTCTGCTGAAGGTACCGATAACCCTTGGTGGCTCCTTGATCTAGGCACCGAAGCTCCTATCGAATCTATCCTTATTTTTAACCGCGCTGATGGCAACCTTGGTTCCAGACTTAACAACTTCACTCTCAAAGTTCTTGATAAAGATAATAAAGAAGTTTTCTCTAAGGTTAATATTCCTGCTCCTTCACCCAAGCTTGCTATCGAAATGATTGCAGTTGACCCAGCTTCCTTAGTCCGAAAAGCTGCTATGCTTGCGCTTGCATCGGTGCGGGGCGAAGAAGTTAAAACCTTTAACACCTTGGCTAAGTTTGTTAAAGATAACATCGACCGAAACTCGGCTATCAATGCCTTGCAACGCATTCCTCGTTCCTCTTGGGTTAAGGAAGAAGCCAACCCCTTGGTTCTATCCCTTCTCGAAAATATTCGTAAGGTGCCTGCTGCTGAACGGTCTAAGCAATCGGTTCTTGAAAGCATCGAATTTACTGAATCGCTTACTTCTTTACTTCCAGACGATCAGGCTAAAAAAGTCCGCGCAGAACTGGCAGAACTTGGCGTTAAGGTTATTCGCCTTGGATCTCTACTCGAACGAATGGCATACGATAAAGAAACTCTTGTGGTTAAAGCAGGCAAACCTGTCGAAATCATCTTCGAAAATTCCGACCTGATGCCTCATAACTTTGTCATTGTTGCTCCCGGTAGCCTCGAAGCACTTGGTATGCAAGCTGAAAATGAAGCCAACCTCCCCGAGGCTCAAGCTCGAATGTTCGTTCCCAATTCTACTAAAGTTTTAGTTAAAAGTGGCTTGCTACAACCTCGCGATGTTCAGCGCATTAGCTTCATCGCACCCACCAAGCCAGGCGTTTACCCTTATGTATGTACCTATCCCGGCCATTGGCGCAGAATGTATGGCGCCCTCTATGTCGTTAATGATCTTGAAGCTTATCAGGCCAACCCCGATGCTTACCTTGCTTCAAACCCTCTTAAAATTGAGGACGAACTTCTTAAAGATCGCAGACCGCGTACCGAATGGAAGTATTCCGATCTTTCCGCCTCTATCGAAGAAATGAAGCACGGCAGATCTTTTGGCACAGGCAAGCAGATGTTCACCGTTTCGGCTTGTATCTCTTGCCATAAAATGGAAGGTGCGGGCCAAGAATTCGGGCCTGACCTTACCAAGCTTGATCCTAAAATGACCAAGCTTGATCTCCTTAAACATATCCTTGAACCTTCTCTTAAAATCGATGAAAAATATCAAACCTATATCTTCGAAACTAAGTCGGGCAAAACTTTCACCGGTATGATTCTTGCGGATCTTCCCAACTCCTTTAATATCATCGAGAACCCACTTGCTAAATCTCTTCCTCTCGAAATCAAAAAATCTGAAATCGAAACCAAGACTAAATCTCCCATTTCCCTTATGCCTAAAGGTATGCTTGATAAAATGACCCGTGATGAAATTATTGATCTCTTAGCTTATATTCTTGCGAAGGGTGATCCGAAGAACGCCTTGTTTTTAAGTGATGGGGCACACCCCAAGCACTAAACCTGCTTTCTTTTCCTATCTTCTCAATTTTGAAAAAGGGTTAAGCTAAAACTTAACTCTTTTCCTTTCACCAGTTTACCTTCCCTTCACAACTTCCAAATTTTACCCATCCTTTTAACCACTTTTTTTAACCTTCACAACTTCCACTTCGGATGGTATGGCTACCCCCTTACTTGGTTTTTATTCTCAGAGATTTAGAATGAATTCGCAACGGGTTGGTGACTTAAACCCAACTGATAGCTTTGGTCGGCCTGGGCAATGTATTCTTAAAGTGCTTTACGGTAAGCATCAGGGCACCCTCAAGCCTTTAACTAGCCCGGTTACTCTTTTAGGCGAAGATAAAGGCTGCGACATTCGCCTAAATTCCCCCCTCATTGAACAACTTCAATGCGTTATCGTGGAATCTCCTCAAGGGTTCCTTGTTCGGAATTTGTACGATTGCGATAAAATTAAAATCAATGGCGAACCTGTCGAGCAAGGCTTTTTAAATACTGGCGACGAACTTAGTATTGGCCCTTTTTCATTCCTCGTTCAGTACGCAGAGCCCGGCTTATCTTCACAATCTAAGTTATCTCCACTAGACCACCTCGATGACGAAAGACAAGCCTTACGCGTTCAAGCTGCGGGCGTTGCTGCACAACATTCTGCAATTCTAGAAGAAGAAGTTAAACTTCTTGATAATCAAAAAATCTTTTCCGAAAAAGAAAAGCAACTTGGCCTACACTTCCAAGATAAACATCTTAGGCAAGTTCAAATTCAGCGTAACCTAAAATTACGCTTCCTTAAACTTAAGCAGCAAGAAACCTCTATCACCGTTCTGCTTAAACAACAGCAAGATGAATTGCTGCTGCAAACTAACGCTGCAAATGCTACCCAGCTTCGTTATGTTCAGCTTCGTAATAAACTAAAATCACGCTGGAAAATTATTGCTCGTAAACAACTTAACAAGGTTGCTGATATACAAAAAGGCATCGGACTTGCAAACGCTGCCCTTGAAAAAGAAACCATTCGAATTCAAAAAGAACGAAAATCAATCGCCAATGCACAACTTCTTTTCGATTCCCAATGCGATCAAGAACGACAAAAGCTTTCAGCAGCTTTTGCTCAGCTAGATGAAGAAACTCAAGCACGATCTTACAAAAGCGAAGATCGTGAAGCAGCGATTTTACAGCAAGAAAATTCCCTTTTACTTCGTGAATCTGCACTTGCAGAAAATCAGCATATCTTATTCTTAGAGCAACAACTTTGGCAATCTTACCTCGCTCAACTTAAATTCGAAGAACAAGGCCTCGAACGCAGAATTCTTAACCTCCGCGATAAACTGCCCGCTCAAAATTGGCCTATTTCTACTGACACTATTCCTAATCCTTTCCTGCCTCTTTACAACATCCCTAAAGATGCGCCGGCTCTGATGGCTGAACTTGAGGGGATGGCAAGCCATCTGGACGATCAGCGCCTTCGCCTTTTAGAAGCTTGGCATAATATCGAACAAAATAAATTGGACTGGGAAAAACAACAGCAGCAAGTTCTTGCTCAGTTAGAATCTGCTGCAAAGGAACTTGATTCAAAACAGTATTTACTCCAAAACCAAGAGCGTAACTGCAACATTTGGGATGATCAACTTTCTGCACTATCTCTTGATCTTTCTCAACAGCGTAAAATTCTTGTAGCTGATAAGGCTCTTTTTAATTCCCAGTTGCAAACTTTCACTACCGAAAAGGTTCTGCTCCTTCAAGAACTCGAGCTTTATAAGCTAACCGCGGATCATTTTTCAAAAATGAATCAAGATTCTCGTAGGGAACTTCTGCAAATTAGATTAAACGACCGTTTGATTCTGCAAAAAGATCGTGATCAGTTAGAAGAAATGCGCTTGGCTTGCCATTCCACTTGGCGCGATTATCAAGCTAAGGTTCTGCAACTTGAACTTCAAAAGCAATCGTTAGCTATTCAAGAACTTGCGATCAGCAGGTTAACATTAGAAGTTAGCAATAGCCCTCAGATACCTAGGGGCGAGCGCAAGCTTGAAAAAATGCGTAAGAACATTGAGCAGCGCTTTTTAGAAGAAAAAAAGCAAATTTCAGAAGCTCGAGCTTTTCTGCAAAATGAAATCAATTCTTTAAATTCTTTGGTTCAAAGTTCTTCTCTTAAGGATAGCAATCTTGAATTAAAAATTGGCGACTTTGAACGAACTCTATTCGAATTTGATAATCAAAAAGCTGATGAACTTCAAGAAAAAATCAAACTATTTAATTCCATGAAGCTATTGGAGTTGAAAAATCTCCAGTTTGAAAGGCGTATTGAGCAATTAACTCTGGAATTGGAAAAGCTGCTTGCGGTTGTGTTTGATGAATCTTCTGATGCAAAAGTTAAGGTTCCGGGTACCATTCGACTTGCTGCTTGATTTTATTTTGTTGCCCCAAAGCCCACCCACTGCGGTGGGTGGGGCTGCCTTTCTAATTCTTTTATTCATAAACCCACACAAACAGAAGAATACCCAGCGAACGCAGTCGGTGGACTTGTAAATGGAAGTTAAACCGCAGTTGGTGGGCTTTGATTGCACCTTTTTAACCGTCGATGGACTTTAGTTATCTGCTACCTGCACCCTCTTTTTAGATAAAAATACTCTATTACTATGTCAGCTGCAAACGAACCAAAATCAAATTAAACGATCAGCCAACACCTAAATCTATCCAAATCTCACAAATAACCTAAATTATTATAAAAATATTTTCACCCCCTTTTTTGGCGGTTTAAGGGCTTTAGAGGTTGTAAATGCTTTGCCATAGTTACGGCTCAAAAAAATCAATAAAAACTATAACTAAAGCCTTTTTTTAGTTTTATTAATTAATAAACCTCTTGTTAAATTAAACAAATTGGGAGCATTAAGAGAATAGGGATTTATTTGTAAATTGAGAAGATTTGGAATAATCCGCATTATTTTACTTGCATCCGTTTTTTTTTGAGATTTAATACTCCAAGTATCTTTTATTCTTCGTTTTTTATCTCGCCAGA
>JBDNHI010000195.1:0-10901 GCA_041694635.1 Gemmataceae bacterium
CACGCACAGGCGGGTGAAGCGCTGCCTGTGCTGCTTCACGAGCGGAGTACGCTTACCCCTATTACCGGAGAAACATTTACGAAGCCCGGTACGGAAATTGAAGTCGAACATGAGGCGCTTCGCTTGTTGTTATGTGACATACGGCCGCAACAACTTTACCGATCCTAATACCACGCATGTGGCTGCGTCAAGCATGGTTTTGAGAATATATCGAGATATTCTCAGCTTGCCCACAGCTTGCGCTCCCGGCTGCGATAGCCGATCGCTTCGCTCAGGTGTGCATGCTTGATGTCCGGCGCTCCCTCATAGGTTGAGGAGTCGTTCGCGCTGGGAATGGCCGACTCTGCGACAAAGGGTTCGAATGGAATCGAGTGTCAGCAATTGCGCAACATCTGACTTGATTGGGCTATGGCTTCGGTGATAATAAGAGATATCCTTGGCCTCCTGTGGGGACCGGTGTGGTGAACAACACCGGTCTGACGGAAGGCCAAGGTTTTTTGAAACCCCAAATACGCTGCGAAGCAACCATAAAGCTCATAAAACTTTATGGCTTAACTTCATAGCATTCGACCCTGACCCCAATTTCTTTTTAATCTGTTTGCCTTTAGCAATTAGATAAGTGGGGTCTTCCCCGGAACTGCAACAGTCCATTCGGGAAGGACGGTGTCCTTGTTGAAGTTAGCAGGCATAAGCCTTTGCTTGGAATTTAAAGCTTGATCCCAAGAGATTTCCTTACCAGTATAAGCCGACATACGACCAAGAACAGCAGTAAGTGAACTTTCAGTAACTTGCTTGAGTTCGTTGATCGGCTTGCCTGCACGAATACTTTCGATCAGGTCGGTATGTTCCTGAACATAAGGGTCAATGCTACGGGCACCTGCTCGGTTGACAACCACTTTGCCATTGATGGTGTAAGTGTTGACCTGACAGTTGCCTTTAGTGCCAACGACCGCTTCAGAAACACTGTTAGCACAATTGCTGATCTGCCTTGCCATGGAAAGCATATGAGCGCCGTTAGGATATTCATAATCGATGGCAAAGAAGTCAAAGATGATGCCATACTTAGGATCGTTGCGGGTGCGATGGCCCATACCAACAGCCTTGATAGGATGGCTACGAAATACCCAGTTCATAACATCGAGGTTATGAACATGTTGTTCAACAATATGATCGCCACAAAGGTAGGTGTAGTTGTACCAGTTGTTAAGTTGAGCTTCGGCAGGAGTCATACCTGGTTTAGGGTCTCTGCTCCAAAGAATGCCTTGGTTCCAATAGCAACGGCCAGCAACGATATCGCCGATCGCACCTTCGTGAAGTTGCTTAATGGTTTCAATGTAGGCAGCTTGATGTCTGCGTTGGGTACCAGCAGCAATACCAAGGTTGCTAGCGTTTGCAGCGTCGTAAGCTTCAAAACAATCACGAGCAGTGGGCCCGTCTACGCAAACAGGTTTTTCTGTGAAGATGTTTTTCTTAGCTTTAACAGCAGCTTGAATATGAATCGAGCGGAAGCCCGGGGGAGTTGCCAAGATTACATAATTAACCTTGGGATCATTCATAATCTTCTGGTACGCATCGATACCGCCGTAAACTCGGTCATCAGCGATTTCGACCTTGTTGTTAAGTTCTTTAACTTTAGGGTCATCAAGTGCGATTTTCTTAAGTCTTGCTTGTAACCCCTGAGCTGCTGATTCAAATGCATCAGCAACGGCGTGGATGGTAACATTGCGTGCAGAATTTAAAACATTATGCGCAGCTCCACTTCCACGACCGCCACACCCAATAACCCCAACGCGAATTTCATCGCTGCCTTGGGCATAGGCGCCAGAAGGAAGAATTGCATTCAAAGCAATTCCACCCGCAGCAGCAAGGGTGCTTGTTTTAAGGAAATCTCTTCTACCCGAAGCAAGGTTCTTCTTAGTCATTTAAAACTCCAATGGGGAAAGGTTGAACTATTAACGGAACACAAAAAAGACATCAAATCAATCGCTTTGTTTGGTGATCTTGGAACGAAGGTTGACAAGGTTTTCTTGTTCTTCAACGGGCCTAACAATCCTAAATCCAACGAACTCCGCACTAGTAAGCCACCAAATGCTTTGGGGCCGCTGAGGGTCAAGCTTGATCCAAGTTTTATCAGATCCCCTTCGGCTTGCACTGCGTAAACCTACCGGTTGATCTGCCCAAGAACCACCTTTTGCCACATGGGAAAAGCGGTTCGGTCCAGGAATTAACACCGGAGATAATGTAACACGATCTTTAGGAAAGCTGGCATAAGAATCTTTTTTATATTGGTCGATGCACCATTCAGAAACATTGCCGTGCATATCATAAAGGCCCCAAGGATTGGGTTTTTTCTGAGCAACTTTATGTGAAACCTCTTCCGAGTTAGCAGCAAACCAAGCAAAATCTCCACTTTTGCTAGGATCATCGCCATAAGAATAAGCAGTGGTAGTCCCTGCTTTACAAGCATATTCCCATTCTGCTTCAGTAGGCAGCCGATAATTCTTACCCATTTTCCTACTAAGCCATCTGCAATATTCCATTGCAGCGTGGTGTGTGATGCAAATAACAGCCTGACCATCACGACCGTGCCCGAAGGTTTCATCAGCATAGGGAGGAGTAGGTCGGGTGATTGCGTCCACGCCTTTAGGATCGACATCGTTGCCATTCAATTTGGGTTGGTCTTCTGTTTTCCAATATTGGTCGTATTCATCCCAAGTGACCTCACATTTTCCCATCCAAAAGGAATTGACACTAATGCGGTGTTGTGGCCCCTCATCGTCAAGGCGTCCTTTTTCAGAATCAGGGCTGCCCATTAAAAATTCGCCACCTTTTATAGGAAGCATCTCGAAGGAGACATTAGCAGGTATAAACTTTTCGGAATAAGGTTTGAAATCTGCAGGCTCTTTAGCTGTTTGAGCCTGAAGGATCTTTGTAGTAGTAGGAAAAAAGGCAAGGCCTCCCGCAAGAAAAACTCCGCAAAGAAGCCAAGCAAACTGTGAAAGGCGTTTGTTTTTTGTTAAACTAAATGTCATCAATGGAACCCTTAATCAATTGGAAATTTTAGGATGAACCTTACTTCTACCACATTATTACTGCTGGCAATACCGCTTCAAGCGAACCTAGAACCCACCCGTTATAAATACAGCCAACCTCATATGGGTACTAATTGCCAGATCTTAGTTTATTCTATGAATCAGGAGGAAGCAAGTCGTGCAGTAAACGCCGCTTTTCAAAGGATCAAGCAGTTAAATCTAATTATGTCGGACTATGACGCTGAAAGTGAATTGAGGAAATTGTGTGCAAGATCCGGAAAAGAAGCAGTGGAGGTAAGTGCAGACCTGTTTAAGGTTTTATCTCACGCTCAGAAAGTCTCGGTAATTTCAGAAGGAGCGTTTGATATAACAGTTGGCCCCGTGGTTAAACTTTGGCGTAGGGCCCGAAAAAGTATTCAAATGCCGGATAATAATGAGCTTGAAGTTGCAAAAAAATTAGTTGATTATCGCTTGATAGAACTTGATTCAGAAAAAAAAACAGCACGACTCAAATCTCCAGGTATGCTTCTTGACCTTGGGGGAATTGCCAAGGGGTATGCCGCCGAAGAAGCACTTTTAGTCCTAAAGAAAATGGGAATAAACTCGGCTTTAGTCGCCTTGGGCGGCGATGTTGCTATTGGAAATGCACCCCCAAATCAAAAAGGTTGGAAAGTCGGAATTGCTCCGGTTTTGGAAGAAGGGGACGCTGCAAGCAGGTTTTTGATTCTGGCTAATTGTGCTGTTTCAACTTCAGGCGATACAGAACAATATGTCGAACTTAATGGCAAAAGGTATTCCCATCTAGTCGATCCTAAAACAGGTTTAGGCTTAACGCAGAGAATTTCAGTTACCATTATTGCCCCAAATGGTATAGACTCAGATTCGCTAACCAAGGTGGTCAGTGTCCTTGGGCAAGAAAAGGGAATGGAAATAGTAGATAAATTATCTGGCATTTCCTGTAGGGTAGTTCGGAAAAAAGGTGATAATTTAGAAGTGAAAACCAGTCCAACCTTCCCAACGGTTTACGAAAATAAGAAATAAGATAAAGGAAATAGAGTAATGGCAATGAACCGCAGACAGTTTTCAGCAATCGCAGCAAGCACAATTATAACAGGTGTTTCTAGGGCTGCAGACCCCCTTCCTGGGCAAACAAAAAACACCAAGTTCGCAGTTAATGTTGAAATGTGGTGGTCTAAAGAAAAAGAATTTACCAAAAGATTAGAAAACGCAGCGGCTTTGGGCTTTAAAGCCGTCGAGTTCTGGCCTTGGCGCAACAAAAATATCCCCGCTGTCATCGAAACCTGCAAAAAAGTTGGCATTACTATTACTCAATTCACTGCTTGGGGATTTACCCCAGGAATGAACGATCCTAAAAACCATTCAAAGTTTCTCGAGGAAATTGAAGCTTCCTGCGAAACAGCAAAAAAGCTGGATTGCAAGATGATGACCGTGGTGGGAGGCAATGATATTGCCGGCGTTAGCCAAGAAAAAATGCACGAAAACATTATCGAAGCTTTGAAAAAAGCTGCGCCCATTGCTGAAAAACACGGCATTATGCTTATTCTCGAACCAATGAATATTAAAGTCGATCACAAGGGCCATTGCCTTTATGGCAGTGCGCCAGCAACTAAAATCATCCGAGCGGTGAATAGCCCTAAGGTTAAGTTAAACTGGGACCTTTATCATATGTATATTACAGAAGCTAACTTGCTAGAAAATCTTAAGGCAGGGCTTGATTGCGTTGGTTATCTTCAAATTGCAGACCATCCAGGAAGAAATGAGCCAGGAATTGGCGAAATCAAATTCCCTGAACTGCTTAAGGGCGTTAAAGACCTTGGCTATAAAGATTACATTGGCCTAGAATTAAAACCGAAAAAGTCTGAGTTGGAAGCAGCTCTTGCCGTTCAAAAAGCTGATAATTGGTAAATCCATCTATAGGTTATTTTAATCACAAAGCCTTTGCAATTGCAGAGGCTTTCTTTTTTACCAACTATTAAATTACCCTTGGTCAAAAATTTATTAAAACATAATGTTAGAAAGAATTTTAGCAGGGGGAAGGGGTAGAACTAAATCCTTGTTCTCAGATGCGAGTTTATTTACCATCCTTTGAAACTGCTCAAACTCTTCCTGCATATCCTCTGGTAATCTTGACCCAGTTTTTGCCCATTTGATTAAATTATAAGCGCAACAAATCTCGGCAGGTTGTTCCATAATAGATGGGTCATTGTAATCTGGCAATTCATCATTTTCATTCTTTAAGAACAAAAAACACGCTGTTGCTTCAAGAAATGAAATCTTTCTGGCTGCTAGTTGGTCAACAATAAAATTCTTTCCATTGAGTTTGTCCCAAATAGCTTTACCTCTTTTATTTAAATTAATAGTAACTTGCATCTCTTCTTCAATAATTGCTTCATAATTAGGGAGTTCTAGTAAATCTCTGAAAAATGTACTCCAACTTTCTGTTCCTGCAAGGGTTGGGGTTACCAATGCAATCGCCGAAAGGAGGACAGTCATTAAAACTGATCGAATAGATCCAAACATTCATATATTCCAAGATATAATAGTAAAAATGGCAACGGGCCAACTTCTTACTATTAGACGGTTAGTTTTCAATCAACAAACACGAATTTAAAGTTTATGAGCCTAAGTTAAAGCGACTAAATCTTAGTTTTCATAAAGCAAAATCAAGGCAGGTTTAGCAGGAACCTAAGGTTTTTAAATATTAGGTTACATTATTATTATATACATTGCTACCGTGGTAACAATGGCTATTTGTGGGAAGAGTTGGTTAATAATTGGGGTTAAAATAGAGAAGCTGGTTGATTTTGGAGTAATTTACCCTGTTCTTTAGCTTTTCGTTCCTACATTAAAACCTTGTAAACTAAGGTATCCAACCGGATGGAACCCAGCCCGGTCTTTTTTGAAAGCACAAAATGAAACTAAATCATCACGATCTTCTTTTGATTCCTATTACCCCCGATCATACAAGCGAACTTGTCGCAATGGCTGCCGCCACCGGCTTCTTCAAGGAATATGAAGTTCAAGCATTAAGAGAAGTTTTAGATGATTTTCATAACGAAAACTATGAGTATGGCCATCAAGCCGCTTTATTAAGCGATAAAAAGCAGACTCTAGGTTTTGTTTATTATGCCCCTGCCCCAATGACCGAGGGCACCTGGCAACTATGGTGGATAGTTGTTCGAAATGACCTTCAAGGTCAAGGTTTGGGCGGGTTTTTGCTTGATAAAGTAGAGAAACATTCAATGGAACTTGGGGGTAGAGTTATGTTCATTGAGACTTCTTCCCAAGAAAAATATGAACCCACCAGAAAGTTTTATCTTAAATATAACTATTCGCTTGAAGCTCGGATGCGAGATTTTTATGCTGCAGGCGATGATATGGTTGTGTTTCGCAAGTCATTTCAAGCAGAATAAAAATAATTTTAAAAATTTTAGTAGTTGGGTATGTAGGGGTGCAATAGGTTTTTAAAATTCGGGCCCCGTAAACAAGCAAGGCTTCAAGTTTTAGTTTCATTTCTTTAAACCTAACTCCTTGTAAATTATAGTATTAGGACAAATTTTAATGGTTTAACCCTTAGAAGAGGGATAAGCATAAGAATTGGCGTATGTAGGCAAGGCGGGGTAAGTAAGGCAGAAGGTGCAGCAAGGCCAATTGGGATAATCTATCTAACTCGCAAAGTTATTTCTCATCTTCACGACCAATTTAACCGAAATAAGTAGTAACCAAGGTGGAAAAGAAATAACCCCTTAGAACTGACCAGGGCTCCAAGGATGGAGAGTGGTTGTTCTAAGAGTTCAATCTTAACCTTGGTGACTTACTCTAGTTTCGGAAACCGCGCTTGGAATGATCTCAGGGACGGGGATCGTTGTAGAAGGCGGAGTGTTGGTGTGTGCCAGCATCTCAAGGTCTGTTGCCAATAAAAAAGGCCGGGCCGGAGTTTTGAAACAGAGAGAGATGGAACTTGGTCGGGAATATTCCGCATAACCCGATTAAGAGACCCAGCCACCCAGTTATTGCTAATGGAGTATATCAAATGAAGAAGGTGTTTACCACCGGCCAAGTCGCGAAGATTTGCAAAGTAGCGCCAAGGACGGTAAGCAAGTGGTTCGATTCAGGCAGACTTCGTGGATACCGTATCCCAGGTAGTCAAGACCGCCGCATTCCTCGGGAACAGCTGATCCGTTTTCTTAAAGAACACGGTATGCCCCTTGGAGAACTTGAAGAAGAAGGTTGGCACAAAATTCTTCTTATTGGTACTGAAAAAATCTTTACCGATAGAATTAAAGAATTGCTTCCCGAAGCGGAAGATTTCAAATATGAAATCGCCAGCAGCGGCTTTGAAGCAGGGATCCAGGCTGAAAGTTTTCATCCCGATACTATTGTGATTGACCTTGCGATGGGCCGTAGCGAAGGCTTACAAATTGCTCAGAATTTGCGCAAAAACCCCACTTATGAATCCACCTCCATCATTGCGATGGCAAGTGAAGATGAAGCCAACCCAGATGGGCTCAGTCAATTCGGATTCAGCGAAGCATTCAAAAAACCTTTTGATACCGCGCTTCTTTCTGAACGAATTAGGACCTTGCTCGATGAAAAACGCGACAATATGTAAAGTACGGTTGTAACGACTGTACCTTAATTGAGATGAAGCCGTACGGATTACCTTGCCCAAGGAATCTGGACGGCTTCGTTTTTTCATTTCTTTTGCTTTTTTACCAACATTTCTTATCTTGGCGTGTTTCTAGGTAGCAGAATACTTTTGCTGCCCCAAGGATTTGCGTTTCCCTTTTAAAAATGGTATTCTTGGGCAGTCGAGGTTCAGCGTAAGTCCGTTGATAAGCTTGTTATCTTTGTTTCTAATAATGAGGGTGTTATGGCAAAAAATCTGGGAGTTTGGGGCATTGATATGGGCGTCTGTTCGATGAAAGCCATCCGACTTGAAATGCAGGATGGTAAACCGGTTGCCACCCATTTTGACTTCATCGAACATACCAAAATCCTAAGTCAACCCGAGGTCCTCCAAGAACAAGATAAATTTATTAAGGAAGCTCTGCTTAAGTTTCTTTCACGAAATAAGGTTCGAGGCGATCAGGTTCTTCTATCCGTTTCTAGCCAAAGTGGCCTTGCTCGTTTTGTTAAACTGCCACCAGTTGAAGAAAAAATGATAGCGGAAATTGTCCGCTTCGAGGCCAAACAGCAAATCCCCTTTCCCCTTAATGAAGTGGTCTGGGATTTTCAAAAACTTGGTTCTGGTATGGTTATCGATGGTCTTGCTCTAGATAGTGAGATTGGTCTTTTCGCAATGAAGCGCGATTTCATTGCAAAGACTTTGCAAAATTATCGTGATGTCAACATTGAACTTAATTCGGTGCAGATGGCACCACTATCAATCATCAATTATGTTGCTTTTGATGTGATGAACCTAAATTTTAAACCTGACGGATCCCCTGCAGTTGAATCGGATGAAGATTCCAAAAAAGCAGTGCTTGCACTCGATATCGGCACTGATGTCAGTAACCTTATTTTAACAGATGGCGGCAAAATCATTGAACAGCGATCCATAAGTATTGGTGGCAGTCGCTTTACCAAAGAACTTTCTAAAGAATTTAAGCTTACCTTTGCCAAGGCAGAACACTTAAAGCGAACAGTGGCAGTGGCACAAGGAAAAGACGGCCCCGATTTAAAAGCTGTTATCACTGCGATTAAGCCGGTCTTTCAAGATTTTGTTGGGGAATTGCAGCGCTCGCTTACCTACTTCAGTAATCGTCATAGGAATGTTGAATTTGAATACATGGTAGCTTTGGGGAATGGCTTTAAGTTGCACGGGTTGCAACGATTTCTTCAAGAAAAACTTGGTGTAGAAATTAGAAAGCCCGGTAAGTTTGAAAGACTCCAAGGTGATGCGGTTGTTAAGGCTAAAAATTTTAGCGATAATCTTTTAAGTTTTGCAGTTTCCTATGGTCTTGCTTTACAAGGCTTAAAGCAATCAAGGATGACGACGAACTTGTTGCCACCCGAAATTATGGCGGAGCGACAGTTAAAAATGAAAAGGCCATGGGCGGTTGCCGCCGCCGCCGCCGTTTTAATCGGACTTAGCACTTATTCTTTAAAAAATCATCTTCAGGCTCGTGCGTGGACCGATCCCTCTGTTAAAAAATCAATTAAAGATAGCGAAAGAGTTATTACTTCCGTCGCTGCTGGCAAAAAAGCCTTTGCCTCGGCCAAGGATAATGTTGCCAAGGAAGAATCCAATGTCAAAAGCTTGCTCTCGGGGCAAGATGAAAGGTTTAATTGGCTCGAATTATTTACTTTCTTGAACGAAGCTATTCCTTCCCCTGACGGTGTTAACCTTTCTGATTTACAACGCAAAAACTACTGGCAAACCTTGCAAAATGGCAAAGGTGGAGAAGTTGCTCATAGGGAACTTGAGCGCAGGCAGACTTTATCCAAAGATGAGTTTGGCAACGATGGATATGAACCGGGCGATACCTTGGGAAAACATATCGATCAGCTTGTAGAAGTTAATATTGAATCTGTGGACTGTAGGTTTACGGAAAATCTATCGGGATTTTGGCAACAAGTAAAAACAGGTGGAAAAACCGAAGAGCGTAAAGTGAAGGAAGATGTTCGACCTTTAGATCATTGGGAAAAAAGCCCTGATGGCTCAGGATGGATTGTCGAGTTGCGTGGCTATACCTTTCATTCAGACTCTAAAAAATTTCTCGTGGAGGTGTTGCTTGAAAACTTGTCTCGTTTTGGCACGAATTTAAAAGCGGCTCCGGTAGCGAATGACCCTGCCGCCGGTGCTACTGGTTTGTCTGATTTTGGACCCGTTAAAAATAAAATTAGCCATATCCTTGTCTACAAATATCTGACAAAAAAAACAAACGAGCGGTCTAACTTCGAAATCATCGGCCAGAGTTATCTTGGTAATGCTCTTCGAGCAGGTGGCTTTGGCGATGGCGCTGGCGGTCCCGGAATGGGCGGTCCCGGAATGGGTTCCTCCGATGGTGGTGGTGCTGCTGCTGGCGGGGCTTCTCGAGATAGTTGGCAGCCCGTTGGCGCTACTTCTTCTTCTGGCTCGGCACGGGGTGGAATGATGGGAGGCGGCCCGGGTGGAATGATGGGAGGCGGCCCCGGCGAATCTGGATCTGGTGGCGCCGCTTCTTCCGCTGTTGCTTCTGGGGCTAGGTCGAATCATACTCGGACTGAATTTGTGATCTTCTTTGTTTGGAAAGAACCTACTCCTTCCGATGCAATGCGGGCTTCTGGGGAAGCAGGAGAGGCCGGGCTTGCTCCTCCTACACCAGCGGACGCGGGTGCTGGCGCAGGTTTAATATCCACCGGACCGGGTAAAGGCTTTCCTCGTGGAGTAATTGATCTTAGTAAAAAATCTGTTTTGGAAAGGCCTCGGGGCAAGGGGCCCGGTAACAGGCCATTTTGGAATCCACCCGCTGCTTCTGCGCCCCCTAAGTCAGAGTAATATTAAAACTTTTTTGTCTTGAAGGTTCGCATTCTTTAGTTAAAGAGAAATATGATGGCAAAAGCTAAAATAAAAATCGATATGAAGCAAATTAACAAGTTCCGCTTTTGGATCGGGCTTGGGGTGCTTTCTTTATTGCTGCTTGTTCTTACTTATTTCCAAATCACTTTTAGTGCTGGACAAAAAGAACGAAAAGCTTACCTCGAAAAGGAAAAAGCTGTTAAAGGTTTAAACGATTTCAAAAACGATAAGTTCCTTCCTTCTTGGGGTGAAAGAGAAGAAAAACTTAAAAAACAGCGCGATGAAATTTGGGGGCAGGCTTGGATACCTCAAAAAGATATTCAAACTTGGTTTAAACGAGATGA
>JBDNHI010000196.1:0-23827 GCA_041694635.1 Gemmataceae bacterium
GATGCTAGCGGGCTTTCCTTCGATAAACAATTTGCCATCTCTATCACCAATGTTAATGAAGCTCCTACTATAATTCCGGTGCCATCGGTTACCTACACAAACACGAATGCGATAGATACTTTCCAAAATAATACTGGAACAGTTATCGCAACCGATGTGGATTTGAATACCACTTTGGTTTATGGCATTGCGGGTCAAAATGTTTCTTTGGGGAATGGCCAAGCAACAAAGGTTACGCCATTTGGAAGCTTGACTTTAGATACCGCAACGGGTGCTTATACCTTTACTCCCAATCAAGTAGCTATTAATGGCCTCTCGGGTAACACTGCTGAAATTTTCAACCTTACCGTTTCAGATGGACAAATCACCACCCGGGCGACTTATACCGTGAACTTGGTAGATGCTGAAACTCCTTCCATCGCCATTAGTTCCAGCAAAATTAAGCTCAAGGCTGGGGAAACAGCGGTTATTACTTTTATTGTAAGTGAACTAACCACCAACTTTGAAACAAGCGATGTCACTGTTGCGGGTGGCACACTTTCCACTTTAGTGAGTCAGGGTTTGGTTTACACTGCAACCTTCACCCCTAATGCAGCAAGCACCGCACTTGGGGTTATTAGTGTAACTGCGAACAAGTTTACCGATGGAGCAGGCAATGGCAACACTGCGGCAAGTTTGGTGCAATCGATGGCAATCGACACCGCAGTTCCAACTGCTCCTATTTTAACTTTGAACCAAGACACTGGTTTAAGTAATTCTGATGGCATTACTTCGGTTGGAATTGTTACGGTTACGGGAATTGAACCAAACGCTGTTTTTGAATATTCACAAGATGGGAGCACTTGGAATTCTACTGTAACTTGGACTGGTACAATTCCAATCTTCAACTTTAAAACAGACGGCAACAAATCTGTATTCGTAAGGCAGACCGATGAAGCTGGAAATCTTAGCCTAGTTAGACAGTTGCATTTTACTCTTGATACTCAAGCGCCAGCAATTCCAAAGCTTGCCTTACAAGCAGATACAGGCAACAACAACACAGATAATATCACCACAAATGGTACGATTATTCTTTCAGGGTTAGAGGCCAACGCAGGCTTTGAATATCAGGTAACCACCGGCGCCACTACCTCCTGGATTTCTGCCACGGGGAGTTCTTTTACTCTTTCAGTCGATGGCACTAAGCTTGTCCGGGTTAGGGCAATAGATCAGGCTGGTAATATCGGTGCAGTCAGCACCGATTTACAATTTACATTAGATACTGCTAAACCAACTGTATCTGAAATTGCAACCAACAAAACTAGTTTAAAAGCTGGTGAAGTTGCAACCATCACCGTTACTTTCTCTGAGATTCCTTTTAACTTTAATTATTCAGGTATCACGGTAAGCGGTGGAACTCTAAGCAGGCTTACGCAAAACACTCTAAATAAAAAGCAATACACACTTGAGTTTACCCCTTTAACAAATAGTATCGCACCGGGTGTAATCAGTATTGCTGCCAATGGTTATACCGATGCAGCAGGCAACCTAGGTGAAGGTTCTTCAGCTATTGAAATCAATATTGATACTTTAGTTCCTACGATTGCAATTGCTGCAAATGTTGGAAGCTTAAAAATTGGTGAAACCGCAATCGTAAGTTTCACTTTAAGTGAGAATTCTAATGACTTTACAAATGATGATATTACAGTTTTAGGCGGAATGCTTTCCCCTTTAACAAGTCAGGGTTTGGTTTACACTGCAACCTTTACGCCCACGGTAGGAAGCACTGCAACAGGGGTTATTAGTGTTGCTGCTAACAAGTTTTCTGATGCAGCGGGCAACCAAAATCTTGTATCATCTGCATTAAAAATTGCGATTGATACGAGGGCCCCGATTGCAACTTTTGCAGCAGTTTCAACTCCAAGAAATACTGCGGTGAACAGTTTGGATGTTAGCTTTTCTGAAGCCGTTACTGGTTTTGATATTTCCGATATTAATCTGACCTTTAATGGGAATCCGGTATCACTAGCAGGTGCCACGCTTTCAGGACAAAGTTCGAGTTACACGATTAATGGTTTGAGCACCGGTGCTCAAGGTACCTACGCGCTAAGCTTGAATGCAAATGGATCGGGTATTAACGATCTTCTGGGAAATCCTTTAAGCGCTAGTGCAAGTGTAGCTTGGGCGGTTGATACTTCATCGCCAGCGGTGGTGGTAACTTCAAGCACGAATAAATTAAATCCTGGTCAAACTGCAACCATCACCTTTACTTTTTCCACTGCCCCCACGGGTTTTGATGCTTCGGATATCACCGCCATTGGTGGAAGCATCAGTGGTTTAACCAGAAACACGAACACGGTTTACACTGCAACCTTGACCCCTGCTGGTAATTTTTCGGGTAAAGGTTCTGTTGCAGTAAGCAATGGCTACACGAATTCTGCAGGCACCGGTGGTTTACCCGGGCTTTCCGAAGCAATTGCTATCGATACTTTGCCACCTACGGCAAGCATTACCTCGAATGCGCAGAAACTTGCAGCAGGGCAAACTGCAACTATTAGTTTCAAGTTTTCTGAAGAAGTAACAGGCTTTAGTAATAGCAACCTAACCATTCTTGGTGGAACTTTAAGCGCTGTTACAGTAACTAGCAACCCACTGGTTTACACCGCAACCTTTACCCCTGCGGTGGATTTTATTGGGGTTGGAAAAGTCTCACTTGCAAACACTTATTCAGACCTAGCAGGAAATACTGGCACAATAGCTTCCTTAGTAACTGATATTGCAATCGACACCAAGTTGCCTGGGTTGGATTCGATTACTAGGGCTAAGCCTTCACAAGATACGAATGCAAATGCGGTGCCATTTACGGTTCGGTTTACAGAAAATGTAACCGATGTTGATTCAGCCGATTTCGAACTTGTATTAAGCTCTGGGGTTACCGTAAGTAATGCGATTCAAGTTTCAGGAACAGGCAATGTTTATACCGTAGATATTAGTGGTATATCTAAAACAGATGGAACTCTTGGCATTCGACTCAAGAACTCTGCCAGCATTAAAGATAGCTTTGGTAACTCCCTTACAGCAACGGCTCCATTAAGTGAAAATCAATCCTATACGATTGATAACACTGCACCAACGGTGGTTTCAATTCTCTCTGATAAACCCAGATTAGGGGCTACTAATAAAGCAACGATCACGATAACCTTTTCCGAAGCCCCTAAAGGGTTTGATTCCTTTGACCTTGGTGCAACGGGTGGAACGCTAAGTAATCTTTTAGTTAGCGCAGATCCTAAAGTTTATACCGCAACCTTTTCTCCATCAGGAATCACCACAGACGATGCAAGGGCGACAGTTTATGCAGGGTTTTCGGATGCTGCAGGGAATGTAGGAACTGGTGCAGTGATGGCTACGCCGATAGCAATTGTTGCATCTCCTGTTGGGAAAATTATTCCCCAAAATTCTGCTGCTGAAGTTGTTCCTTCAGGAAGCATTACTCTTTTGATTGCGTTTACTGAAGATGTGAACCCCTTGGCATTTGATGATTTTACCACCACGGGCACGGTTACTCTTTCTAACCTGCAAAGAGTTGCCAATTCAAACCGGACATTCACAGTTGTTGCAACCGCTGGTGCAACAGAAGGAAGTTTCTCAGTTGGGCTAATAGCAAATGCTACGGAAGATAGCGGATTATCCGACAACAAAACGGCTGCAATTGCACCTGTCGCTATCCGAATTGATGCCTCCTCTTCTTTCTCTAACGCAAAACTTTTAGACATTAACTCTTTGGGAACCACTACAACCTCTGGCATTGCAGATAGCACTACAGATGCAGATTTTTTCAAGTTCGTTGCTAGTTCAGATGGCAGCATTAGTGCAATTACTAAAGCAGATGGCAGTAGGTTTGATGCCTTTAGTAGTGCCTTCGTTCAAGACGGTTCAAATTACAAACTTCTAGTTTCCGATGATAATAATGGTGGAGGTACTTCAAGCAAGCTTGAGTTTAATGTTACCTCGGGCAAAACTTACTTCATCAAAATTGAAGCTGCTCAAAAAACCACAGGCGCTGGTAAGTACATCCTCGATATTACGCCCGGCGCAAAACTTACCGATGATTTTGGTGACACGGTAGCAAATGCCTCTTCTATCGTGGTTGGCTCTAGCCTGCTCACCAAAAACGGTACCCTCGAAAACAACCAAGATACCGACTCGTTTAGATTCACTGCTAATCAGGCAGGTACTGTCACCCTTGCTTTTGCAAAGGGCACCATCCTTAGTAGTGCTCTAGCAACAGGCAAACTGGCTGTCTTTTCTAGTGCAACCGCAACAACACCTGTCAGCACGCTTGCTTTAGATACCGCAACCACCTTTAATGTTGAAGCTGGAAAAACTTATTACTTAATTGTTTCGAGTGAAGCGGGCGATAGTGGTGATTACTCCTTTACCATTTCTTCAAAATCTTCCCTTACCTTTACCGATGGAGTTGCAAAAGCATCGAATGGAATCGTTTCAGGCACCACGGATGTTTACACATTCAAAGCAACTTCTAATGGCCTATTAAGTTTTCTTGTAGAAAACAAAGATCGTGCAGCAACCTCGCAGCCTAACTTTTCCATCTACAACGCCGATGGATCTAGTGTTGGTACTAATGTTAATGTTGGTCAGACGACCTTCGGGCCCGTGGGTAGCTCAAAGCAAATCATCACCGTAGCCGTAACCGCTGAGACAGATTACCTGCTGAAAGTTGGCGAAACTGGATCGTTTACTGGTTCTTATAATGTTTCTGCGCAAGCTGATGATTTTGGAAGTAATAGTGCATCGGTTGCAACTCCTATTGTTAATGCTTCCATCGCTGGAAGAATTGAAGTTGCTGGTGATGCAGACCTTTTCCGTTATTCTTATGAGAACCTTACTGCAAATACTTCAAAGTTGCAGATACTTATGAATGCTGCGCCAGGAAGTGCTTTACTTACCGGGATGTCGTTTTCTACCAATGACGGATTAACTTGGACTCAGGCTACAAACAAAGGTTCCTTGATTGAACTTGATGTGGATGCAGGTACCCCAAATCTCCTAATCCGAGCATCAGGTGCATCAGGTAGTACGGGTGCCTACAACATTAATACAAGGGTGGTGACCGATGATATCGGCAATAATGCTGCCAACGCCAGAATCGTTCTTTTGGCAGAAGATAACATCAGTACGACAATGGGGACTTTAAATTACTCGGGCGATGTTGATGTTTTCAAGGTGACTTTAAACACCTCAGGCACAACCCTTTTCTCGATTGAATCTCCTGATGATGCAAAGTTTGATCCAAAGCTTACTATTACCAGTTTAAGCGGGCAAGTTATTGCAAGTGATGATGATAGCGGCAAGGGACTTGGAAGCTTAATCGTTCTCGATGGCACGGTTGGAGATACTTTCTTCTTAACTGTTTCCGGTTCACTTTACGATACCACAGGCAACGGCATTGGCTACACGCTTAAGACTGGCGCACTTCCAATCGATGATGCTCCAAATAAAGCTGACTCAACGGCTATGCCATTGGCTTTTGATGCACCGATTGTAGTCAATGGAAAATCAACCCAGACCGCTCGGGTCAATAAAACCATTCAAGATGTTATGCCCGGCATTGCAGATGCTGATGTATACAAATTTATTGCTTCTGACACAGGCCGGTTTGAAGTAACAGTTACGCCTACCGGAAATTTACCCTTAGCTCCAACTTTAGCGCCGACTTTGGTTGTGTTAGCTGCAGATGGAAAAACAGTGCTTTCCACTTCCTCTGCTGCAGCAGGGAAGTCTTCTTTTGCACTTCCCTACCTTAACAAGGGTGACTTGGTTTATATCAGCGTTACAGGTTCATCAGGAACCCAAGGCGATTATAGCTTAAAGGTTGAAACCCCTGTAAGCGTTATTGATTTTTATGCTAATTCCTTTAATAGCGGATCAAATGCATTGCCTTTGGGTGTCATCACTTTAAATAGTGGCGTTAATGCAGGTGCTTTGAATGGCCCTAATATGAACATTGAAGCTGCGCGCGACTTTGATGTTTTCAGCTTCGTTGCAAATCGCACTGGCCCAGTAAAAGCAATTGTTACCAAAACATCTGGTAGCACTATCGATACTTCCATTTCAATTCTTGATGCTTCGGGCAGCGTGATTGCGTCGAACAACGATGCAGACCGCACTACAACTAATAGCGCTGCGGTGTTTGAAGTTAAAGCCGGCCAAACCTATTTCATCAGCGTTACAGGAAACAACAGTACCACAGGGCAGTATGGAATTGCACTCGAAGACCTAACCCCCAATGATGCGGATGGGTTTGGCAATATCACAACTGCTACATTTGGCACTTTAAACACTTTAGTGCTTAATGCAAACCTTGAAGCCAGCATTAATGACACGGTCGTTAGCGCGGGTGACCGCGATGTATTCAAAATCACGGTTGAATCTGATGGCATTCTTAGTTTTACCTTAGAAGATCGGGCTAATAGCAATCTTGATGGTTACCTGCGAGTTTATAATTCAAACAAAGAATTAATTGCCGAAGATAACGATAGTGGCACTGGGCTAAATAGTTTGGTTTCGGTTAATGCCAGTGCAGGTGATACCTTCTATATGCAGGTTGCAGGGGTTGGTACTAGTTTGGGCTCTTACACCTTAAAAGCCAAGCTTGAAGTTGATGATTATGCAAACTTGATAGGCACTACTGCTACTGCATTAACTGTTGATCAAAACTTCGCTCTTCAGTATGGCACTATCAACAGTAATTCCGATGACGATGTGTTTTCTTATACCGCAACTTATACTGGCACAATCGATGTGATTGCCGCTGCAGATGAAGGCAGCTTGGTTGATACATACCTATTCGCCTACGATTCTACAGGCCAAAAACTTATCGATTACAATAATAATAGTTCCTCCACAAACACCGATAGCTTTATTTCTATCCAAGTGGTTAAAAGCGAAACTTACTACTTCAAGGTTTCTGGGGCTAAGGGCACTACTGGCGATTACTACCTTAGCATTGCACCCGTTGCTGATGATGTGGGCAGTTCCATCGCTGATGCTTCTAATCTTGCGCTGACAACCGTAACTAATACAACCCCAATTAACACTAATCTTGCAACTGTTAATGGTTCCATTGAGGTTAAAGGTGATGCTGATTATTACAAAATCTCTATCTCACATTCAGGCGTGTACCAATTTAATGTTTCTGCCACATCAACCAATGGATTAGCTGATACTACCCTTGCATTATATTCTGCAGAGGGCCAATTACTTGGCAAGAACGATGATAGTAGTTTAAATACTTCTAATAGTTCTTTAAGCTTAAATTTGGCTGAAGGGGAAACTGTTTACCTTAAAGCTGCAGGGTATGGCGATAAAACTGGTAATTATTCTGTCGATGTCATTTATGTTAGCGCACTTGTAGTTGACGATTTCGGTAGTACCACTGATAAAGCCAATGCCTTCCTTTTTGATGACACTAGTTCTTATTCCGTTACTGATGCTTCCATTGCTGCAGGTGATTTTGATTATTTTAAAGGCGTTGCAGATATCAGCGGTAACATCAATGTAAACCTGACCGCAACAGGTATCACACTTAATGGTGCAGTCACCGTATTTGTAAACCGCAATGGGGATATTCTTCAGGTAGGTAGCACAAAATCAGAAACTGTTGGGGGGAATGTCACGCTGAGTTTTTCAGTGAATGCTTCCGAAGAATTCTTTGTGCAAATCGCGGGGGCCAACGATACCTCAGGCGCTTACGACCTATCAATCACCAACACCGTGTCAACAACTATCAATACCACCAAAGCAGTTGATAATTCGATCATCACCAGTACAGCAGATGAATTAAGCAACGCTTTTACCAACGCCATTGCAGATGCCGCAGAAGGCACCAATATCAACACCACGAGTCAGGCGATTACCGACCAACTGGTAGCCAACTTTATAAAGTCGATGGGTGGAACTCTTGATCAAGGCTATGTTATTATCTGGATGGATCCTGTTGACTTCACTCTCACAGGACCAGGCGGAACTATTGGTACGCAAGGGGGCAGTAATACCAATCAAAATTCTTCTGCCAGCCTAACAACTAATGGCGCGTTAAATATGGTGGTTATTCCCACCGCTCAAGCCTCACAATATAACCTTCAGCTTACCGGCGTGGGTAGTGGTCAGGTGCTTGCTGGGGTTACTATGGTTTCCGCAAATGGCACGGTTACAAATGCTACCGTAACAGGTGGTAATAGCAGCGGTGGCATAGCAAGTGGAAGCGTGCCTAAATCTGGCTTAACAATGGCATTAAATTTCGGTGGCAGTTCTGGTGGTGGCGGTTCTGGTGGCGGCGGTTCTGGTGGCGGTACTCAAGTTGGCGTTCTTCCGGGTGCAGGTGGGTCTTCCGATTCATCCTCGTCCTCGTCGTCGTCCTCCGCATCGTCCTCCGCATCGTCATCCTCTTCTGCTTCTGGCGGTGGTGGTGGCTCAACCAGCCTTTTATCTTTGGCCAATGCCTTGATTAATGGCGGGTCTGGTGCTGGCGCAACTGGTGCAACTGGTGCAAATTCTTTACTTGCCAACCTTTCATCTGCACTTATTGCAGGTGGCGGTGCCGCAACCTCGGGCGTTAATGAAAAACAACTTGCTAACGACCTTGCTAAAGAAGGTCAGGGTGGAACCGATGATGCTGCTATTAATGATAGAAACAACCCAGAAGCAAAATCTAAAGCCGAGTTCTTTAGAAATGCTGGGTCGTTTGTTATGGTTTCCTTTGCTGAAGCCTTTAGGGGTTCTTCCCTTGCTTTAACTACAAGTTTCGATGCGGAACAAGTAGTCGTTTCAGAAATTGCACATATTCTTGACAAAGTATTACCTATACTTGTCCCCACCGAGTTTGAGAACTCGGTTGAGAATATTCTGACTCAAACTGCAAGTTCAATCCTCGAAGAAGGTAAATCCACACTTACCAAAGTAGGAAATACACTTGCAGATTTAGTTCAAGCAAAAATCACAAAAAACCTTCCAGCCCTGCAGCAACCTGCTAAAAATAAAGTTGAAAAGATCAAATCTGAATTCGAGTTCATCATCACTGGAATTACGATGGTAGATACCCTTAAGGAAAATAAAGTTACTGAAAACCCATTATTTGAAGATGGAGTATTCATCAGGGAACTTTCATCTGATTTGGAAACTATGATTGCATTTACTTCTATGGATCGTGCTTCTAATGAAGAATCGCTTTTGAATAACTCAACACCTACTTTCACGAACGAGCAATCTAGTAAGTTTAAGGAAGCTATTGGGGTTATTGCAGGGGCGATGCTTGCTCCTGGTATTCTTGCTGCAACCAATGGGCCAATAGCGCCCGTTGTTGAAAAGCCCAAGAATAAAAGCAGAAAACGAAATTCCTGATTCATAATAATTCTACAGGACTGAACAAAGCTCTGATGATAAGATATACCCTTTAGTGCTTTGATCCATCCTGTGGAGTTTTTGCTATGTGCGTACATTCGATGTTACTTTTAATTTCGTTTAATTTTATTCCTGCCCAAACTACGCCCTTAATTAAAGATGGCGATATGGTCGCACTTGTGGGTGGTGCAATGATTGAACGAGAGCAAATTTCTGGATACTGGGAAACCGAGTTAACTAGAAGAATGCCGGGGCAAAAGGTGCGTTTTCGTAACCTTGCTTGGAGTGGCGATACAGTCTTTGGCCACGCTCGGGCAGGCTTTGGTTCCACCCCAGATGGCTACAAGAAAATGATCGAACACATCAACTTTGTTAAGCCTAATGTTACTCTTTTTGCTTATGGTGCTAGTGAATCTTTTGATGGCGAAACTGGATTAGTTGCATTTCAAAAAGGATTTGAAAAACTATTAAAAGATTTAAGTGGAAATAAATCAAAGTCTGTTTTGATATCACCTTTATGGCACGAAAACTTAGGCGCCCCCCTTCCCGATGGCAGTCTCCAAAACCAAAACCTTGGCACCTATAGCACCACCATCGCGGAGGTTGCTAAAACTAGCCATGCAAGTTTTTATGATCTTTTTAGAAGTAGATCCTCATTTGATTCACTACTTGGCGAAAATACCAAACTTACCAGCAACGGTATCCATCCAACCAACTTAGGCTATTATCTTCTGAGCAATGAATTTTCGAAAGCTTTTGCTATTAATGAAGAAGCCTGGGAAGTTGCAATTGATATGGCAAAGGGGACTATTAATGCATTAGGTTGCGAAGTAAAAACCGAAGGTAAACTGAATTGGGTGGTAAATGATAAGATGCTACCAAGGCCCGTAGTAACTGGGGCAATGAATTTAAATCCAGCACCTAGAAAACTTACCATCAAGAACCTTCCCCAAGGAATTTTCAAACTTATGATCGATGGTAAAGAAGTTGCAAACCAAGGATCGGAAGAATGGAGCAAAGGTGTGGTGCTTTCAAAAGGGCCTGATTTTGATCAGGTGGAGATGTTAAGGAAGTTAATCAACGAAAAGAACAGACAATATTTTCATCGATGGCGCCCTCAAAATGAAACCTACCTTCTTGGATTTAGGAAACACGAGCAGGGTCAAAACGCTCAAGAAATCCCTAAATTCGACCCTATTGTCGCTGCTAAAGAAGAAGAAATTTTTAAGCTTAACAAGCCAGTTGCTAGAACTTATTCTCTGATAGAGGTCAAATAATGAACCGTAAAATAATTTCCTTTGTTACTGCTTTGCTTTTCTCACAAGTTTTCTTTTTCTCAAATGCAATTTGTCAGGCACAGAAAAACGCTCCACTCGTGGTCGATCTAGACCCCGAAAATGAACGCAAGTCTTTTCAAGTAGCGGATGGCTTTCAAGTCAATTTGTTTGCGGGCGATCCTCAACTTGCTAAGCCCATTCAAATGTGCTTCGATACGAAAGGGCGCCTTTGGGTTGCCTGCAGTTCTACCTACCCTCAGGTTCTTCCTGGGCAACCCAACCAAGATAAAATCATCGTTCTCGAAGATACCGATGGAGATGGCAAAGCCGACAAAACCACCGTCTTTGCAGATGGATTACTCATCCCCACTGGCCTTGCACCGGGCGATGGTGGCGTTTATGTAATCGATAGCACCGACCTTATTCACCTTAGCGATACCGATGGAGATGGTAAAGCCGACACGCGGAAAGTTATTCTTTCTGGGTTTGGCACCGAAGATACCCACCATATGGTTCACACTCTACGCTGGGGGATGGATGGCTTACTCTATTTCAACCAATCAATTTATATTCATAGTCATTTGGAAACTCCTTATGGGCCTAAACGGCTTGGCGGTGGTGGTATCTGGCAACTTCGCCCTAAAAATCTCGAACTTGAAATTACGATGCGTGGCTTGGTGAATAGTTGGGGGCACCATTTTGATCAATATGGTCAATCTTTTGCAACCGATGGAGCTGGGGGCGAAGGCATCAACTATGTTATTCCCCGAGGCTATTATTTCACTGCGGTTGGAGCCAAGCGAATGGTTCAAGGTTTAAATCCTGGTAGCCCCAAGCATTGCGGTTTAGAAATTCTTTCAGGCAGACATTTGCCCGAAGATTGGCAACAGTCATTTATTACGAATGATTTTCGTGGGCATCGGGTATGCAGGTTCACCTTAGAACCGGATGGGGCTGGTTATATTTCTCGTCAACAACCTGAATTGATCAAGACAAATCATCTTGCATTTAGGCCGATCGATGTGCGCCAAGGCCCGGATGGTGGGATATACATTGCAGATTGGTTCAACCCCATCATTCAACACGGAGAAGTAGATTTTAGAGATCCCAGAAGAGATAAAACTCACGGAAGGATCTGGCGTGTGACAGCTAAAAACAGACCTTTAGTCCCAACCTTAAAACTTGAAGAAGATACCAATGCTGCACTTTTCTCCCATATGAAGGACCCAGAGATGTGGACTAAGCATATGGCACGCAGGGTGCTGGTTGAAAGAAAACTTTCAGAAGTAACCCCAGATCTTAAAACTTGGACCAATTCTATACCACCTTCCGATGAAGCGCTTAACCTCGAAGCTTTATGGACTTGGCAAGCATTAGATATTCCCAACGAAAAATTATTGGGAATATCTTTGAATGCAAAGAACCCTAATATTCGGGCTGCTGCGGTTCGAGTTGCTGAAATGTGGAGAAATAAAATGCCCGGTACACTTGAACTGGTGAAACAAAAAGTCGCAGACCCGCATCCTCAGGTTAGGCTAGAAGCGGTTCGGGCCTTGGGCCTTTACCCTAAGCTCGAATCTGTAGAATCTGCACTTACAGTTCTAGATCAACCATTAGATAAATTTTTAGATTATAGCCTTTGGCTTACTTTGCAGGAATTGCAAGACACTTGGCTACAGGCTTTTAGTAAAGGTGAATTAACCTTTGGGGGAAAATCTGAACGCCTAGTTTACGCACTTAAAGCTGCAGGTACCCCAGATGTGGCTAAAAAATTAGGCGAACTTGTTCAAGAGGGAAAACTTCCAGCATCTGCAGAAGAAGGCGCATTCTTACACCTCGCTTCTGTAGGCGGGCCTAAAGAATTAGGCATCGTTACAAACAAAGCACTTTCAATGAAAGATGCCCAAACAGGTAATGCAATTTTATCAGCATTAATTGATTCAACTCGAACACGCACAATCAAAGCAGATATAGAACCGAAAGTTCTGCTTGAAATACTTACTAAAAAAGGTGACCCAAGATTAATTTCGGTGGTTAGGCTTTTAGGATTATGGAAAATCACCTTGGCTCAGTCTCCCCTAGAAAGCATTGCAAAAGATGAAACCCAAGACCCCATAACTCGTAAAGCTGCGTTTGAAAGTATTGCAGATTTGGGCAGTAAAACCTCAATCGGCTTAATGAAAACCATGCTTTCAGAAACAACAACGAAACCACTACCTACAAAGCGCTGGGCCCTTACAGCCTTAGCTGCACTTGATGTGAATGCTGCAGCAGAATTATTTGGAAAGGTTATTGATTTACCCCAAAGCAGTGATGAACTTGCTGAAATCTTTAATTCATTTTTAATGCGCAAGGAAGGCTTATTACCACTGACAAAATTGCTTGCAAATGCGAGCATTTCCACCGATGCAGCCAAAGTTGGCATCAGGCAGGCAAAAGCCTCGGGCCGTGATGTAACCGAATTAATTAAAAATCTTGAAAAAGCTGGAAAGGTTGGCATCGTTTCTCGAGATATCCCAAAAGAAAAACTTGCGGAGATGGCAAAAGCTGTCTTAACATCGGCAGACGCTGCCCAAGGAGAACTTGTCTATCGTAGAAAAGAACTCTCGTGTATGAAGTGCCACGCTATTTCTGGGTCGGGTGGGATTGTTGGGCCAGATATGACCAGCATTGGTGCAAGTGCCCAGATCGATTATCTGATTGAATCGATGGTCAACCCCAACAAAGTGATCAAGGAAAATTACCATTCAATCGTTGTTACAACAGATGATGGAAAAGTATTTAATGGTATAAAAGTTAGGCAAGATAATACAGAACTTGTTTTGCGCGATGCAGAAGACAAACTTATTACCATTTCCCTAAAGAAGATAGAAGAACAAAAAAACGGGAAGTCTTTAATGCCCGAAGGGTTAGTTGACCCACTGACGCAGAAAGAATTACTTGACCTGGTGCGATTTTTATCGGAACTAGGGAAAGTAGGTGCCTATGGACCAGGGAAACCCAGCGTTGTGCGTAAGTACGAAGCGCTTGAACCCAATGCAAACGCCTACACGGTTTTAGCCCGCAAGGGTCAAGATGCATTTGCCAACCCTATCGAAGATTTAAAATGGTCGAGTGCCTATTCTATGGTAAGTGGAACCCTGCCCATTGCAGAATTGCCTTTATTACAACAGAAACGGAATTTAGAAAAGACGGTGCATTCCATGGCATTTGTCAGGTTTGGATTTGAGACCAGCAGTGCAGGAACGGTTAAGATACAATTTAGCGAAACAGAAGGCATAGTAAGTTATGTAGATGGTAAACCAGTTGCTTTATTGCCTGGGAAATATGTCGAGCTAAAGGTTACCCCTGGCATTCATACCGTGGTTTTAAAGCTAGAGCCAAACAAAAAACTTGAAGGAATAAAAATTGAGGTTGAAGACGGGAAAGAAAGCCCTACCAAGGTTCGAATTTTACAGGGCAAATAAGTATCACCTACATACTAATTCCCAGTTGATAGATGGCACGGGGAATTTTGGGTGCTTATGGACCAAACCAGCAAGTTTGTCATTCCGATATTCCTTGCCCACTTTTTCATCTATGAGAAAGAACCGTTCAGACAAAACCTTAAAGTTATTAGTATTCAAACTTCCTGCATCTGATTGATTTTGCACAAGTTTTAACTCGCAAAGTAACGCCGCAAAAACCTTCTGGTTCATACGATGATAGCAGCGTGGATGCATACCGTGCGAGGTACTCCAAAAGTTATCTGCGTAAGCATTTGGCTCAGCAACTTCGATGAAATGAAACTGATCATCAACAAAGATATTTGATTTTACATTTTTTTTAGGTCGGCCAACAGTAATAGAACCCAAATTGATAGCGTTAGTTTTTAAGCCCGGTACCAGATTCGGAAATAATTCAACAATCGGGATGTTAGTAGCTTGCATGTTCCAATCCTTCCTGAATATCAGGTGGCTGGCGCATCCATGCGCAACATAAGTTATCTATTTAATCTTACGCAGCGATCTAAGCTATTGTTCGAAAGATTTGATGAATTATTGATGTAAATTCAAATAATAATCAAAAAACCCTTCTTTTAATTAATAGGGGAGAAGGGTTTAATAAATCAAATGACAGTAGAATTGAAGCTATTTAGCTTCAATTGCATAGAGAGTTTCGAAGCCCCGAATGTAAATTCTACCGTTGGAAATGGCTGGTGAAGCGGTCAGCTGCAAAGGAAGTTTATTGGTTGCAAGGACTTCAAACTTAGGCCCAGCTTTAACCACTGTGACTGTTCCATCTCTTGCACCAAGGTAAATCTTTCCATCTGCAAACACAGGCGAAGCTCGGTGCCTTTGATTATGGGTTCGTTCGTTATAATATTCTTTGCCTGTTTTTGCATCCATACAAATGAGGAAGCCATTTTCCCTACACAGGTAAACGAGCCCATCATAAACCAAAGGAGAAGGAACATCAGGAGTGTTGGCAGGTCTGCGCCAAACTTCACTGCTATTGCCCGCAGTGATCATTCCGGTTGCGCCAGGCTTTAAACCAACCACAGGTCCATTCTTGGCGCTAGGAATAATAATTAAATCGCTAACTGCAACTGGTGAAGCAACAAAACGAAGGGTGGTGTTGTATTTATCCTTCGGATTTAAACCGCCCACACGCCAGATTTCCTTACCCTCTTTAAGTGAATGCCCGGTGGTGTAATCGTTGCCATGCACGATTAACTGGGATTCTTTGCCATTAGTCCAAAGCGTAGGTGAAGCGTAAGAGTGCTTGCATTCTGCGGTGCCGTCGCTAGGCCGGTCGATTTTCCAAACTTCCTTGCCAGTGTTTTTATCGAGGCAGAAAACCTTGGCACCCCCATCATGAATCAGCATTTGGTAAAGCTTGTCTTCATGTAAGACAGGTGTGGAATGAATACCGAATTGGATTTTGAAAGCCCCATATTCTTTTTGAAGGTCGAGCTTCCAAATTTCCTTGCCTGAAAATTCAAAGCAGGCAAGCGCACCAGAACCAACAAAAGCCCAAACTGACTTGCCATCGGTAGAACAAGAAGCAGAAGCGCCATTGCCTTCGTCAACGCGAAATTTAGAGTTGCCTTTGCCTAAAACTTTTTTCCAAAGTTCCTTGCCTTCGGTACTAATACAAAGGAGGACTTGGTCATCGCCATCGGCGCTGGTGAGGAACATTTTATTACCCCAGATAACGGGAGTAGAACTTCCCATCCCAGGCATAGGTAAAGACCAAGCGATATTTTGTTTATCAGACCAAGTAACAGGCAACTTCAATTCTTTAGAAATGCCATCGTAATTTGGGCCACGCCAATTGGGCCAGTTTTCAGCAAAAGCAAAAGGAGCCACAAGCAAGGAAAGCCCAAGTGCGCTGAGTTGTAATTTTACTAAAAGTTTACTGAAGGTGCCTGACATTAAATGGTCTCCTGAAACCGGGGTGTGGATAAAGCATAGCGAAGATAATATTACCTAATTCCTTAAGGTTAATAAAGTTAAAATAAAGTTGAAGAACTGAAAAAGGCCAGCATCTGCTTAAAGATACTGGCCTTTTAACCAAGTATTTATAATCTTGAGGATTAAGGGGAGATTTTCCAATCGCGATGAATTCTTCCTTTTTGGTCAATCAGGGCGATTTCAGTCTGGGTGTACCAAGAAACTCGATAGGAAAAAACCTGATTGCGAATATGGTCATCGGTACTGGTAGTGATATAGGCAATGATAATGCCATCGTTGAGTTTCCAAGTGCCGCTGCATCTTTCTTCGCCCTTAAATAATTTAGGGAAGAATTTTTTGGAAGTCCAGGTGGAACTGAAAGTGTTATCAGAATTCATGGTGAAAGTTTCGATGCGTTCCTCATCTTGATGGCCCCAAGTACCTACCAAAACTTTCCGAATTTGCTCATCGGAAGTTGGCGTTTTGAAAGGTTGAACTAATGTTGGTGTTGGTGTTGGCTTAGTAGTACTGGTGGTAACAACCGAAACAGGTGTGGTAGTAGTGACAAGTTTACGCAAACTAAAAAGCATAGATTTTGAAGCAGGAGTAGAGGCGAAAATGATCGGCCTTTCGGTAGAATCCGAAGCACAAAGGCAAAGCAATAAGTTATTTGAATCAATCATATAAATCCCCTTCGAGCCAATTTTATCAGAAGCAGTGAGGTCGATAGCACGGGGGTTTTGATCAGGTTTAAGTACAAAGGCAATTTCGCGTTTTTTATTATTTATAGGGTTGGTAAAGCGCATAATGTTACCCTCGATGATAAGAACCCCATCGCGAATCATAGTTTCGCGTACACTTTTTGAAGGAACAACTTCACCATTTTCAATTAGGGAAGAAATTTCCCAAGAACCTTGCAACTTCGAATTTTCTGAAGCGTCCTGTGCCTTAATAGTTTGGACACTTAAACCAAACATAATGAAACCTAGTAAGGTATAAATACCAGCAAACAATTTCGAAATCATAATCCAACTCCTTAAGTAAAAAACTGAAGAAGTATATTCACTTAAAATGGTAAAAAAAGTCAAGAGGAGGTTAAACGAAACAAGCCAGACAAAGCTGGCTTGATCAGTCAAAGGAGGGATTTGAATTGATTAGGCTTTGGAAGCGGTAAAGTAAACATCCCAAGTGCATTTTTCAGGGAATTGTTTAACCCTGCGAAGTTGCCACCTCGCTTCGTTTTCACTTTCGAGAACGCCATCTTCAACTTCTTTAAGGTTAGCTAAAAATCTGGGAACCTCACCCTTAGGCCCCACCGCCAGTCCCCAAGGTTTTCCTTTAATAGAAGGGGGAAAAAGATAAACGCAAAGAGTGCTAGAAAGGGCACCATCAAGCACTTTAGATTGTTGAAACCGCTTGGAAACCGTGCCAAGAGGTATTTTCGTAATTTTAGACTTTTGCATAATAAATTTTCCTTAAATTGATCGGATTTTGAACGAGGCTATTTGCATTTGCCGTATAAAAACAAGCTAATATTGCTTGATAATCAAGCCAAACAGCAGTAATATTCAAAAAATCAGAATTGTGAAAACTCCTTTGTGTTAGATTTCAATTTTCTAGCTACAAACCATTATTCGTTGCCCAAAGATAAATATTTACCCAAAATCATTTAATTGTAGAAAATTTAACATTTAATAACCCTTACATAACCAAATTCCGCTTTAGCGTAAAGGTGTTTCTATGCAGGAAAACCTCTTCAGAAAAGCGCAAAATGCAGATACCAATGCTATTCAACACCTTGTCTTTAAAGTACTTAGGGAATATGGATTAGAACCCGACAGTAATTCTACCGATGCCGACCTTAATAACATCGAAGCCAACTACTTCAAAACAGGTGGAACATTTCTCGTTATAATCAATGATCAAAGGGAAATTTTGGGAACGGGGGGAATCTTGCCCCATTCCAAAACCTATTGCGAACTTCGTAAAATGTATCTTGATAAAAGCATTCGTGGCAAAGGGTTAGGCCTTACCTTACTAACTAAATTGATAAATCAGGCCAAAGAACTTGGTTTCACACACATTACCTTAGAAACTGCTTCCGTACTTAAAGAAGCAATTGAACTTTACCAAAGCGTAGGCTTTAAACCTTTTAGCCCGCCTCATCTTTCACCTCGCTGCGACCAAGCATTCCAACTTGATTTGCATTTATTTCTTGATCCTAACCAAAAGTAATGGAAAATGAATTTTCTGCAGTGTTTGCATACCTCTTCCCCTTAAGTCTGGAGAAAAAGAATGAATTGGAAAAGCCGAATCATCCGTAGTTTATTTTTCACAACCCTACTTTTTAGTACGGTCTGCTTGCAAGTAAATGCCCAAGAAAAAAAGACCGACACTAAAACGGAAAAGAAATCTGAGAAAAAACAATCTGCTCTCGAACCAACCAAAGCGAATGTGCCCTACGGCACACACGAACGCCAAGTCCTTGACTTCTACCAAGCAAAATCTGAAAAGCCCACCCCTCTTGTCTTTTATATTCATGGAGGTGGCTGGCAAAATGGCGATAAAAAAAACTTCAACGCTAAACCTTTCCTCGATGCTGGGATATCCGTTGTCGCAATCAATTACAGGTATGTCAAACAAGCAGTCGAACTAAAAGTAGAACCACCTGTAAAAGCACCTCTCGAAGACGCGGCCCGGGCCCTGCAATTTGTTCGCTCTAAAGCTACCGAATGGAATATCGATAAAAAACGCATTGGTGCAACCGGCGGCTCTGCTGGTGGATGCTCTTCGCTTTGGTTAGCCTTCCACGAAGACCTTGCAAAGCCTGATAGTTCCGACCCTATTGCAAGGGAATCTACCCGCCTTTATTGCGCTGCTGTTAACGGCCCACAAACTTCTCTTGACCCCAAAGAACTTTTCGAATGGATGCCTAACTATGGTTACGGGGCTCACGCCTTCGGTTATCCAACCTTGAAAAAAGTGATGGAAGACCGCGAAAAACTCCTACCCTGGATTAAAGAATATTCCCCCATTGAACATGTATCCAAGAATGACCCTCCTATTGGCTTATACTTCACCAAGCAGGAAACTCCACCTAAGGTTGGAACCAATCAAAAAGACCCAACCCATTCTGCGGTTATGGGTATCACCTTGGCAGAAAAACTAAAATCCAATGGAGTGGAAGTGGTATTGGTTCATCAAGATATGCCAAACACAACACTACCTTCAAGTGCCGCATTCTTGATTGAATATTTAAAGAAGTAGAATTCAGGTTTAGCAGCATATATCAAACAAGCACCTGATCATTTTAAATTGAAGTGATCAGGTTTTTAATTCTAAAACTTGAAACCTGCACCACAACTTAAACCTTGCAGAACCTGCCTTACCATACTGCGCTGAGTATCGGGGCCAAGTTCGCAATAGGTTAAAGAATTCGAACTCATATCTGAGGTAAGCGAAATCAAACACGCAAAACCCGCCCAAAACCGCTCACCCTTATAGCGTAAGCCATAGGTGAATTCGCTTTGACTGTAAAAAGAAGCAATGGAGTGCCTCTCTTTATACGCCTGACAGATTTGTTGCTTCCGCACGCTTTTCGTGATAGCTTTATTGATTCTGGGAAATTTTTTATACCTTTGCAAGGAGACGAGATATGAAGCGTTGGCTGTTCGCAATGGCGTTTGTTACTGGATTATTGGTTTTGCTAACTACCAATAAGGAGACCGCATCGGCCGCCGACAATGACAAGGCGCCGGTCGTGCCACCAGCTAAAGGCAAGTCCGAGACGATCAAGCTGTTCAACGGCAAGGACCTGTCAGGCTGGGAAGGTTTTGAAGATCATTGGTCGGTTAAGGATGGCGTGATCGTCGCCAAAAATACCAAACCCATCAAATTCAGCACCTACCTACTGACCAAGGAAAAATACACCGATTTCCGCCTCGAGTTTTCCGCGAAGCTGGTGGAATCGGAGATGCACTCGGGCGTTTCCTTCTGGGGCGAAATCCGACCGAGCGTAAGCAAGGAACCGGAGAAGGACCGTACCAAGTACACCTATGCAGGCCATTTGGTGATGTTCCCCTCGGGCTGGGGAATGTATGACCTGTTCGGCCGCAATGGCCTGAAGGTGGACGGCGCACCAGCCAAAAAATTTGGCAAGCAGCACGACTGGAACGACATGGAGATTTTGGCTCAGGGCAACCGTGTTCGCTTTGCAGTCAATGGTCACGCCGTCGTCGATTGGCTCGACCCCGAACCCAAGCGCATAATGGCTGGCCCAATTGGGCTTCAACTCCACTCGAACTCGGTACCACAGGAACTGCACTTCAAAGGACTTGTGTTGACAACATTTCCGCAAGAGGATCGGCTCATCAGCGTAAAAGATGCACCGAAATAAATAAAGGTTAACGCTTGCCCATGAACTGATGGAACATTTGACCCTGAAATGTTTCATTGGCATTTGGGTAAAATGTTAGAAAGTTAAGAAACAACTTAGAGGGCCACATCTTCGAGTGGCCCTCATTTTTTCACACCAGCTTGAGTAAGCCTGCCTGCTTTTATCTCACCACCCTGCATCACTGCAATAAACCGATTGCGATCTTCAAGAATTGCAATATTTTTTAAGACATCGCCATCAACCACTAAAACATCAGCCAGTTTCCCAACTTCTAAAGTGCCTATTTCAGAAGCAAAGCCCATAATCTCTGCACCAACTTTTGTAGCACAAGTAAGAACGGTCATAGGATCAACCCCAACATAATTGACAAAGAAAGTAAGCTCGCGGGCGTAATCCCCATGGGGGTTCCAAGCAAAGCCGTAGTCTCCTCCCATGCCCAACCGCCCACCAGCCTTCAATATCATCCGGGCACTTTCAGCCCCAGCTTCAAGAGTTTCTTGATGCCCATCAATAACCCGCTGAGATAAACCAAATTCTTTACCATGCTCAATACTTGCCTGTTCAAAATATAATGCAGGAACACAGGGCACATCCCTCGATAGGAGTAAATCAAGTGCCTCGGAATCCATAAAGGTCCCATGCTCAATCGAATCGTAACCAGCGCGTAATGCATTTTTAATTCCCGCATTCGCCCGGCAATGACCTGTAACTTTCAATCCATGATTATGGGCCGTAGCGACAACCGCATCCATCTCTTCAAAAGTCATACAAAGGGTATGGTGATCGTTAGTATCTGGGGATGCAGCATCCCCGGTGGGATAAGTTTTGACCCATTCAACCCCATCTTTAACAAGTCTTCGAACAGCAGAGCGGGCTTCCTCTGGGCCGTTGACGAGGATTACCAATCCCTCCATGCCAATTTTCCGAAAGTCTGGGTTCCAATCCATCAAGCCCCCAACGCCACAAATTTCCCTACCGCTGGCAACAAATCTCGGGCCGGTACAAACTTCAGCCTCGATCGCTTTTTTAAGCCAGACATCAATGTTAAATAAACTTCCGCCACTTCGAGCTGCGGTGTACCCACATTCCAATGCCAACCGTGCGTTAGCCGCTGCAAGCAAAGTTACATATTCAACAGGGTATTTAACATCAAGGTCTTCAAGAGCAGCGACATTAAAATAAGTAGCATGAAAATGAGCTTCAACCAAGCCAGGCATAATGGTGCCGCCTAAAGCATCAATCCAGTTTGCAAGAGGGTTTGCAGTTGGGGCATTTTTCGCACTCCCCGCATAAGCTATCTTTCCATCTCTTACTAACAACGCACCATCAGCAACAGGCACATTCCCTAAACCATCAATCAAAGTGCCATTAAAAATTAGTGTCTCGCCTGTTGCAAGTTGCATGGTAGCGCCTTAACAAAATCTATTAGAAGGGATTAAATACAAGGTGTAAGAATACCACCCCAACAATGAAATGTAAAATTCTTTATCACAGGCCGATTAAAGAAATGGTTTTAAATACTACCAATTCGACTAAAGATTTAGTTGAACTTCCAATGATAGAAGGACTGAATGACTTTCTGATGTTCAGGGATAACCAGCAGATCACGCCAATGGTTGTACTTGGCCCCTAGTATAAGGGCGCCATCGCCTAGGTTTATATCAATTACATGCACCTTGCCTGTTTCATCTTCGACACAAAGTGGCCAGGGTTTATCAATATCACTGTAGGTGCAAACACTAAGGGTGATATCCAGACCGGGTCGGTCCATATGTTTTTTAAGATCTGAACCGTTGAAATAAATTCTAGTGTAGGAATTTTCAGGGACGATATTATTCCATCCCGTCTTTTGTTTGATTAAAGGTGTAAGGGCAAGAAGGATGCGTTCGAATTCTGGTATTCGCGCTAGTCCAAAAGAGTTGCCATAATGCGGGTCGCCGCCTTCAAAGTTTAAAGCTTTTTTAGTACTGTAATCAATCGCAATCTGATTAAGCTGCATGCAACGAAGTTCATCAAACAATTTAGGTAAAAATAAAATCATAACGAATCTATTCCTGACTAGAACCCTAGAGCAGACAAGTACTATTGTAAAACCCTATTAAACTATAAACCACCAAGCTTAACTCTTCCTAGATCAGGCACTGATTAGGAAGAAACCACAACCAAGTCTACCAGCATAATCCTTACAAAAAGCAAATTAGACAAAGATTAATCCTGTTCCTTGGCCTGTAAAGAAGATGCAATAAGGGAAGTTAAAAAACTAGAAATGAGAACAAATACAACCGCGCTGACAAGAACAGTGATCCGAACTGTATTACCAATTCCGTTTTCTTGGTTCGACCAAAACTGAGTAAAATCCCCGACATATTTTCCAAGGCTATTGGCCTCACGCAAAGCTGCAATTTGAAAAAAATAACTCAAGGGAACGCCAACCAACGCACCCAAGGTGCCACCTATTACAATAGAACCCAACTGAGTTGCAAGGTTTTGTGCCATCGTTAACTCCTTAAATTGATTTTATCGATCCACCTAGCAATACCAAATCAAGAATAAAAATGCAAACCTTTAAGATACCCCCTACCTAAAAATCAGTAGCAGTATTTAATTGATTCTCCCCTTTGAAAATGTCATAGTCATTAAAAGTGCGAAGCAATTTTGTAAACTCCGCCGAGTAAAAGATGCACAAGAAAATATTATCCATCGTTGTTCCTCTGCTTCTTTGTTCGTTTATTTTTGCATCGTCTCAAACACCCAGCGAATCCGATAAAGCTTTTGAAAAAGGTTTAAGTAATTATAAAGCCAAAGATTATGCCAAGGCGATTGTGAATTTTCTAAAGCGATTGACCTAGACCCTAAATTTGAAGATGCTTATGTTTACCGGGCTGATAGCCTTTACGAACTCAAGAAATTTAATGAGGCCTTCGCTGATTATTCTAAAGCAATTGAAATCGACCCTACTGTTGTCGATGGTTATTCTGGCAGAGGTTTTGTTTACTACGAATTCAAAAACTATGCATTAGCTATTACAGACTTTGATAAGGCGCTAAAACTTGATCCTAATCATATCGAGTCCTACATAGGCCGGGGCGATTGCCTCTATGAACAAAAAAAATATTCCACTTCCATAATCGACTTTACCAAAGCACTTGAACTCGACCCAAATAATATCGATGCGCTTACAGGCAACGCTGTGAAGCATTTTGAGCCTGAAAAAACTGGGGTTTCGCTGATTCGGCAGATATGAAAAAAACTAGATTCCTAGCCATTCACTGAAAACACTTCAGTTAGAAAGGAATCTGGCCATGACTCACAGGAAGCAA
>JBDNHI010000197.1:0-7856 GCA_041694635.1 Gemmataceae bacterium
GATGAGCAATTTTTTAACCTTATTGCGCTTTATATCGGAAGGGTTAGAAAGCAGTTCGATCATAGAACTTTTATCTTCTTGAGTGCCATTTTGCAGTAAGTAAATAATAGGAAGCGTAAGCTTTTTCTGCTCTAAGTCAGTCCCAAGGGACTTACCCGTCTGATTTTCATTTCCTACTAAATCAAGAATGTCATCTGCAATTTGAAAAGCCATACCTAGGTTACGGCCAAAGCTTTGCATTGAATCGATTACCTTTTCGGATGCCCCAGCATAAGCCGCACCCAGCTCACAACTAGCTGCAATCATCTCTGCGGTTTTACCGTCGATGATATCAAGGTAGGTGGCTTCAGAAATATGTAAATCACCGCTATGAAAGCCTTGTAAAAGTTCGCCTTCGCAAACTCGATTGGCACTGCGACCAATCACCTTGCAGGCCCTAGGGTTATCAAGCTTACTTGCCATATGGAATGCATTGGTAAACAAGCAATCGCCAAGTAAGACGGCAGATTTGGTGCCCCATAAGGTATGCACTGCAGGCAAATGCCTACGCATTTGTGAGGCATCTAATACATCGTCGTGAACTAGGGAGGCGGTATGAATAAGTTCAACAACGGCAGCTAAAACCCAATGGTTTTCATTGGTAATGCCACAAGCGTGGGCACACGCTAAAAGCAAAGCAGGCCGAAGCCTTTTGCCTTTGTAGTTACTGATATGATTAAGAATATCGGCAAATTCTTTATGGCTGGAAGTAAGTTCGTTTGCAATGATGCGTTCGACTTCTTCGAGGTCGGCACGCAAAGGAAGCAACGAATCGATACGCTCGGGAGTAAAAAACAAAGAGGAAGATAAAGCAGCATTCATATAATTGCTCCAACCAAAAATACTGGAATCAGGGGTGTCATTTTTATCGGACAAATGAACCACTCTTCCCACCAGTCTTCTCGTTTAACCGAATTTCCGCAATAACCATAACTTTATCTACAGCTTTGCACATATCATAGACAGTAAGAGCCGCAACACTAACCGCGGTAAGGGCTTCCATCTCAACGCCTGTGCGTCCAAAAACCTTGACAACCGAAGTAATTTGCAGCAAATTAGATTCTAAGAAAGAAAAATCGAGCTTAACGCCAGTAATTGCAAGCGGGTGGCAAAGAGGAATCAGATCCCAAGTTTTTTTAGCAGCACCAATGCCAGCAATTCTTGCAACCTCGAAAACATCCCCTTTGGAAAGTTCCTTGTTGCGTATTAAGTTTGCAGTCGATTCTTCCATTCGAATAGTAGCGCTAGCCCTCGCCATTCGCTGGGTTTCCTCTTTGTCAGAGGTATCGATCATCCTGCTGGCGCCTTGTTCATCGAAATGGTTAAGATTCGTCATATTGACCTCGTTTATCGATATCGTGGAACAGAAGGATCAATGTCAGTAGACCACGCATCAATACCGCCTGCAAGGGAGTAAGCGGGAGAAAAGCCAGCATTTTCGAGTATAGAAGCGCCCGAAAGGCTTCTTATGCCGTGATGGCAATAGACAACGACCTTGGCCCCCGTAGGAGGTTTTACGTCTTCCAAGATGTCATTAAGTTCGCCTAGGGGGAATAAAACGCTATTTGCCAAGGCTGCAAATTCGTTTTCCCAAGGTTGTCGAACATCCACGAGATAAACGGGTGTACCCTGATCAAGCCAATCTTTAAGTGTGCTGGGTGAAATTTGTAAGGGCATTTAGTCTCCAATATAAATAAGTACTCAATATTAGCTTAGGGAAATAAGCCTCGTTTCACTTTTTCCCGAGCAATTTTTTCAACTCCTAAAGAAAGGGCTGCCATTCGCATCGTTATTTTCTTTGCAATACATAAAGCCCGAACTTGTCTAAAAGCCTTAATCATTAATTCGTAAAGTTTTTGATTAACAACTTCTTCGCTCCATAACAATTGCTGAATATCTTGAACCCATTCAAAATAAGAGACCGTAACTCCCCCAGCATTGCATAAAATATCAGGAATTAGATAAATTGAGGTTTGATTGATAATCGCATCCGCTTCTGGCGTGGTAGGTCCGTTAGCGGCTTCTGCTAAAATCTTACACTTTAATTTCGTAGCATTTTTAACATGAATAACTCTCTCTAAAGCTGCGGGCACGAGTACCGTGCATTCTAAAGTTAAAAGATCCTCTGCACTAATAGTCTCACAATCAGGAAAATCTTTGAGCAAATTTCCCTTTTGAACAAAGTCTTGCAGTAAAGGAATATTTATACCTTTAGGATTATGAATTGCCCCATAACGGTCGGCCACCGCAATGATTTTGACACCTAGGTTATGAAGTTCGGTACAAGTTACGGCACCCACATTTCCAAACCCCTGCACTACAGCGGTGGCTTCGATCGGCGAAATATTTAATTCTTTCAAAGCTTCAACAATGCAATAGGTGACTCCCCTACCCGTCGCTTCTCTTCTTCCTAAGCACCCGCCCAGTTCAATAGGTTTGCCTGTGACAATTTCTGGGCAGGCGTATCCGACCTTCATACTGTAGGTATCCATAATCCAGGCCATTGTTTGTTCATCGGTGCCCAAGTCGGGAGCCATAACATCCATGCGGGGCCCGATGATAGAAAGAACTTCTTCAGTAAATCTGCGGGTAAGCCTTTCTTTTTCACCGAGAGAAAGTTTTTCTGGGTCGCAAGCAATTCCTCCTTTAGCGCCGCCAAAGGGGAGGTTCATAATGCCACATTTCCAAGACATCCACATAGAAAGAGCTGCAACTTCGCCTAAATCGACCGAATGATGATAACGCAGACCGCCTTTGGAAGGCCCACTGGTAAGGCTATGTTGGACTCGGTAGCCGTTAAATACTTTGGTTGAACCATCATCCATTCGCACCGGAACACTAACGACCATAGCGCGCTTGGGAATAGAAAGTCGTTGTAAAATACCTTTATCAAGGTTTAAAAAAGCCGCAACCGTTTCTAACTGAGTAAGGGCCATTCGGTATGTTGCAGAAGAATCGAACACCGAGTTAGGAACAAGTTGGTTTTCATTAGAATGATTTTGACCGTTAGAAGAATTCATAAAATCTCCAATAATATAAAGAATGCAGTAGGATAAAGAATGCAGGTTACCAAAGAAGCATCAAGGTTTTAACAGCATAATTATTATTTAAAATAGTACATTCTAAGAAGCACAACATTAAGAATGTAGGAATAATAAAACAAGGTGAAGGGGTCGTGATGAAAACAATGTTGATAATAGGATGTGGTTATTTAGGAAGCGTGGTTGCCAAGAATGCGCTTGCGCAAGGCATAAAGGTTTATGCAACGACCCGAAGCCGGCCTGATTTTTTAACTGCTCAAGGGATTCTTCCAATCATTTGCGATGTAACCAATCCACAAACATTTGTAAACCTGCCGCAAGTCGATGGCGTGGTTCATTGTGTGGGGATGGATCGTAGTTCGGGCAAATCAATGAAGGAAGTTTATGTGGAAGGGCTTTCTAATATTGGAAGGCATTTTAAAGATGAAGGATTCCAAGGAAAATTTGTACACATCAGTAGCACGAGTGTTTACTCCCAAAACGATGGCGAACTAATCGATGAGAGTTGCGTAACCCTGCCAAATGAAGGATCTGGGAAAGTGGTATTAGAAGCAGAGACTAGCCTTCGAGCCATTAATTCTAATGCAATTATTCTGCGCTTTTCAGGCATTTATGGCCCTGGAAGACTTATTCGCGGTAAAGCTATCCTTGCCGGTGAACCTATTGTTTGCGATGCAGACCGCTACCTTAATTTAATCCATGTCGCTGATGGCGCTAGGGTTTGCCTTGCTGCGCTTAAGCAAGGTAAAAACCATCAAACCTACAATGTTAGTGATGATGAACCTTCGCTTAGGCGTGACTTTTATAACCAACTTGCACAATTTTTAAGCGCTAATCCACCTATCTTTATTTTGCCCGATGCCAGTAAACCTGCTTCTCCTCACGAAGGAACCCATAGGCGTATTTCGAATCTAAAAATGAAATCCGAACTGCTACAGCACTTATCTTTTCCTTCTTATCGCGAAGGGTTAAAGGATTGCGTCGAGCAAGGGGCGTTTGCCTAACCCTTGATAATTATCCCCTTGCAACTAAGATAATAATAACAATATCTCTTTCAGGTTATTTAAAATATGTTGCAACGAAAATACTTGTTCCCCAATGTGATTGAACTTAACTACCAAGCAGGTCGTAGGCTAGGAGTTAACACTTATTTAATCGATGGGGGTTCCGAATTTATTTTAATCGACATTGGTTTTGAAGATACCGTAGATATCATTGTCGATCTTCTTCGTAAGATGGATTTCAACCTTTCCAATTGCAAGATGATCATTGCAACCCACGCCGATGCCGATCATATTCAAGGTGCTGCTAAGGCAAAAGAAATCTTAAAGACAAAAGTTGCAGCACATCCAGCCAGCATCGAGCCGATTGAAACGGGGGATGAAATCCTTACTTATGCCACCATCAAAGCACAGGGAATAGAAATTCCTATGCCGAAATGTAAAATTGATATCGTTCTTAACGAAGGTGATAAAATTCAAGTTGGAACCGAGATTCTGAATGTTTGGCATACGCCAGGCCATACCCAAGGTCAGCTCAGTTTTAAAATGGGAAACCTGCTCTTTAGTGGCGATAATATTTATAAAGATAGTTGTGTTGGGGTAATTGATGCCCATCACGGCTCAAGCATCCCTGAATTTATCGAATCATTGAAACGGATTCTGGCAGATGATTCGCAATTTCTACTGCCTAGTCATGGGCCAGTTTTTAAACGAGATCCTAAAATCTTGAACAAGGCTATAGAAAGATTGACGGGCTATCAATACATGGCTGATTTTGGGACTTGTGCCACCGCTTGGCCTTTACTCGACGAATGGGAAAAAGAAGTCACATCGGGAAAATTGCCCGACTTCTCTAAAAAATAATCTCACTTATAACCCCAAGTGGGCTTATACCTCTGTTGAAGATAGCGACTGGTTCACAAGCATCGCAGGAAATATCACTTTAAAAACCGAACCCTGACCTAGTTCACTTTGCACTTCAATCACTGCTCCAAGTAATTCTGCATACCCTTTTACAAGGGCAAGTCCTAGGCCACAGTTGGTTGAATCTCCATGAACCCTTGCGGAATCAATTCTAAAGAAGCGTTCAAAGATCTTGCCTTTTTTTGAAGGCTCGATGCCTATCCCTGTATCTGCTACCAAAACAATTATGGACCCGGGGCGAGAACTTAGTTTGAGATGAATAGTCCCTTGGGGTTTGTTGTACTGCACCGCATTATGCAAAAGGTTGATGAGAATGTCTTTTAGTTTGCCTGGGTCAGAATTTAATTCTAGGTTAGGTTCTGATTCAAATTTAATTTCGATTTCCTTGGATTGTGCAAGGGGTGTTATCATCTTAATGCAATCGGCGCCCAAATGAGAAAGATCGAATAGTTCAGGTCGATAAAGATCAACGCCTGCATCTAAGCGAGCTAAGGCAAGAAGTCGTTCGACATCGTCCCTCATATTCTTGCAGCTTTGCCTGCAATCTTCGAGCATAGCTTGGTATTCTTCCGGGGTTCGATTTTTTCTTAATGCTAAATCGATGGTGGCAAGCATAGCAGCTAAAGGAGTACGAAGTTCGTGGGAAATATCAGCGGTAGCTTGTTTTTCTCGGAGGAAAGCTTTTTGTAATTGATCAAGAGTTAGGCCCAACCTAATAGCAATAGGTTTTAATTCGTTGGGTAAACCTTGCTGCGAGATATTGAGATGAAAATCATTTTCGTTAATAAGGCTAACAGCTTGAGTAAGGAGATTTAAAGGGGCGAGTCCAAGCCTAACCAACCAGAAACAACCGCAACCCCCAGTAAGAAAAGCAATGAGGTTGATAGCCAGAAGCCTGCCACGAAATTCGCTCAGATCTTTTTTATGTTCTCGAGCAAAAGCAAGAATATCTTCATCTCGTTGGAGAGCAAAAGTTGCGAATAAAATGTCTCGTTTACTTAAATCGTAAGCACATTGGATGAAGATAGCAGGTCGGAAACCAGCTTCTTGAGGGTTATTATTACGCGGTGGAAGTGGGGGTTCTCCGGGTCTACCTGAGCCAGTGCCTGGGGTACGAATGCGCTGGGTTGGGCCAAATAAAAAACGAGATGCTTTTAATACTACTCTGCGTACTTTTACCTTCTCCGATAACGCTTTATCATCAAATTCCCAATGCAAAACTTCTTCGGGGGAGAAAGTTGCCATATCGATAGGCAAAGTGAGGTCGTTCAGGGAATTTGATTTATATGAAGCATTCCAAGCGGTATCGATTTGGAAAAACTCTGCAACCTGACCATCAAGTCTGGTTAATAATTCAGCGGGGTTGAATTTAATGACTGGAGAATTTCTGCGCATTAATTCCATAGCAAAGTTTCTGGTGCTATTCAGAGTCCAAAGAGGAGCGGAAATATACGCATTTTGGCCTATGCCAGATGTTAATAGCCCAAGCGTATGCAGTTCTAAAAATCGTAATTTGCCCCATTCGCTATGAAATTGAACTAATCTTGCGAGTGTTTGAGCCTGAAATAATAGCGCATCATCCAATCTATTTTCTTCATCTCTACAGCGATCGTTGTATTGTGTCTGTGCTAATTCTTTTTGCACACTAAGGCGGCCTTCTAAATTGCTGGAAGCACTGCGATATGCCATCAACGATGCCCCTCCTAGTGAAAGGGCTAACAATCCTAAAAAGCAAACAGTTAGGGAAAATCGTATCGAGCGCATTTCAATCACCTTTTATCATATAGCCTTCGCCCCAACGGGTTAGAATCAAAGGCGGTGTAAAGTGTTTATCTATTTTATTACGCAAATACCGAATATAAACATCCACCACATTAGAGGTGTTGTCGTCATTTTCGTCGTAGAGGTGTTCCCATACCATTGATCTGCTGACGACTTTGCCACGATGATAGCAGAGGAATCGTAGAAGGGAAAACTCTCGGGGGGTGAGGTAAATTTCTTTGCCTGCCCTACGCACACTTTTTGCCCCGGTATCAATTTCTAGGTCGTGGATTCGTAACACAGGATCTTTTGCCTGATGCCCCCTTCGCACTAAAGCTCTTACTCTTGCAAGAAGCTCGGATAATTCAAAAGGCTTGGAAAGATAATCATCTGCACCAAGATTCAAACCTTGAACCTTGTCCGTTAAAGAACCCATTGCAGTTAAAATGAGGATGTGAAAAGTGAAACCATCTTTGCGCCAACCTTTTAAAAGAGTTAGCCCATTTATCACGGGAAGCATGAGGTCCAAAATGATAACATCGTAGTTTCCAACTCTGGCCTTAGCATCTGCTTCATCTCCTGAAGCAGCAAGGTCGACAGCAAACCCATCTTCTTCTAAGCCTTGTTTTAAAGGCCTAGCTAACAATTTATGATCTTCAACAAGGAGAATTTTCAAGTGGTTGGTCCCTTAGCACTTAATTTCTTATACATTTGTATTATCTTCGATAACAGATCAGTAGTGAATACAAGATGAGAAAAATAGTATTTTTAATTGAAGAATTGCTTTTATCGGGATTTTTCAACCTTTGAGAGGAATGTTAATAATGGCTCAAGTTATTGAAAAATGGGATCTAGTAGCGGTGGCAGCCCACCCAGATGACCTTGAAATCACCTGTGGGGGCACTTTGGCCCTGCTTGCAAACCAAGGTTATAATATTGCAATTATTGATCTAACTACGGGTGAACCGACCCCTCGGGGATCTGAAGAAATAAGGGCAAAAGAAGCGGAACAAGCTAGAATTACACTTGGGGCCAAAGCCCGTTTTCAACTTGGGTTGCCTAATCGCATTTTAATGGACTGCCCTGAAAA
>JBDNHI010000198.1:0-4339 GCA_041694635.1 Gemmataceae bacterium
CAACCGAAGGCAGGCCTCCGCCACTGCGATAGTCATGGATTCGCGGCGGTCTGGGCCAGCATCCACATGGCAATGTCGACAGGTTTGATTGCAGACCTTGCCAACATTGATCTGCAGGACATCGATGCCTTTGGTCATCAACGGCCAATCACCATGTTGCGTAAGTGGTTCCGCAAAAGGTGCCAAATGAACTGCCCCTTCGAGAATCCGGGTTTGTTCGGCTGGGTCGGTCAAAATACTCTGGCGACGGGCCAATGTTAATTCAGTCATTGATGTTCCTTTCAGTTAGCAACAAGGCTCGTCGGTGCCGCAGCAGGGCCCCGCATCTTCTGTCGTGAGTTTGTAATTCGCACCCTTGCTATCGCGGGCATCGCGGAGTTTGCTGCGATGACAATCGAAGGCGTTTGCCTCCGATAGGGGGATCGATTCTCTCGGCTCAATCGCCTCGAACATTCCCGAATACGGTGGACGCTGGAGTAATTGAAATGTCTTGTCACAAACCGCCATGCGAGCGCTTCGTTGGTATGTATGACCGTCGTCGTCTTGCACACTTTTGAACGGTCCGCGATAGATCACCGCTTGGTTGCGCTCTAGGCATGGGCCTTGCTTGCCTTTATGAGCCACTACGGTCACGGAGCGAAACTCGATGCCTTCGACCGTGCGCCAAGGTTCTCGTTGCCGTTTGACGATCTCGATGCCGTGAAAGCCGGCCTCTTCGAATGCGGATAAGAACTTATCTTCCCGGAAAGCGCCAGAAATGCATCCCGACCAAAGCTCGGGATCTTCCTGCAAACCGTGTGGTACTTCCTCGTCTGAAACGATGTCGCTGATCGCCGCCCTCCCTCCGGTTTTCAAAACACGAAAGATTTCCGCGAACAAATTGCGGCGATCTTGCTGTCGCACCAGATTAAGAACGCAATTCGAAACCACACAATCGATCGAATCGTTGGCAATCAGGGGTTGCTCGCGGCGGAGTCGTTCTTCCAGATTCCGCAGCACCAGCCAACTGGCAGGGTCGTGTACTGGATGTTGCGCTAACTCCCGCCCCAACAAATCTAGATCGAGTTGCAGATCCTGAATCAAGCCATAGCGAAAATCGACATTGCCGTAACCTAGACTCACGGCAACTTGCTGCTGGTACTTGCGTGCTAAGGCGAGCATTTCGCGATTGCAGTCGACCCCAATCACGCGGCCTCGCTTGCCCACGACCTGGGCCAGAATGTAGCATAGCTTGCCGCCCCCCGATCCAAGATCGAGCACCGTTTCTCCTTCGCGGGCATGTGTGGTTGGATCGCCGCAGCCATAGTCACGCTCGATGATTTCTTCGGGAATGATTGACAGGAAATTCGATGCGTATTCGACCGGGCAACAAAGCGCTTCTTCGCGTGCTTGGGCCGCCGCAGCATAGCGATGGTATACCGAATTTTCCGCGGTGTGCGTATTCGGCTTGTTCGGGTGTGACATTCATCTACCTTTCTCAACGAGAGTGTTCTGCGAGTGGATTGTGCCGTCGCATTTTAACATAAGTGTGCCAAATGGGAAGCCGGTAGTTGAGTTATACCACAAGAAACATTCATTTGTTGGGCATTTTAATGTGGTTGCGACAAATGGGAAGATTCAATTTACCTTATCATGGAACTTTGGTTTAGCAACCAATAAAGGATGAATAGAGGGGACAAGATTAGTTGAAGGTAAAAGGTATATGACTAAGGGTTAGTCGCTTGGCACACGGCTTCATTACATGCCATGCACAACTTTATTGACCGTTTAGTTTCAAGGATTGTTTAATGCGTTCATGCGCTTCAGTGGTAAGCTGGTCATTCAGAACCCCCGCCCCCTCATCCATGATGCCGAAGTATCGCTTGGCGGCGGCATGCAAGAACAGCGTTTGCTTCCGAAAGCGAGCGCACATGCCGCACATCATGAGGTGCACCATGACCTGCATTCGCTGCCAAATCGAGAGCTTGCGGTCGAGCGACTCCGAAACCAAGCGGCTGACTTCTTTGCAAGACATCATTTTCATACCTCCTCCGTCTCGGTGCAGAACCAGTTGATTTCTAGGCACCGCCGCAGACCCATGCGGGCTCGGTAGAGCAGTACCCCGAGATTTCCAGCCGAGATTTTCAGCGTTTCGCAGAGATGCTCGGTAGAGTGCTCTTCCATTTCTCGGAGTAAAAACACCATCCTCATTCGCTGCGGGAGGCCGTCCAAGCAGTGGCGAAAGGCTTCCCAGAATTCGGCGGTCTCGAGCGTATTGCTCGCATCGATGGGCCATTTTGCAGGTTGGACGCACCACCATCCTTTCTCATCGAAGAGATCTTCCTGTTTTTTTTCCTGCTGAATGGTACTCATGGGGCGTTCACGATCTCGGCGACGATAGTGGTCGATAATCTTGTGCTTTAGAATTCCAACAAACCAGGTGCGTTCGTCTGCTTGCCCAGAGAACTGACCGGATTTCAATGCGGCCATAAATGTTTCTTGAACAAGATCTTCTGCAACATGGCGGTCGCTCAGCCGGGTCATAGCATACCGGAACAACAAATCGCCGTGCCGGTCCACCCAGGCGGCTGGATCAGTTAGCTGAATCGGGATGTCATTTTGATCTTCGCTCATTGACCGAACCCCTCGGGATACCAGACTAATACGGATCTCACTCTTCAACCTTCTTCGTTGAAAATGCCCGAACTTGTGAGTTCGGGCAAATAGTGATGTGTTCTGACGGAAAGCCAGATTCGACTCACCGGGACTTGGTCAGTGAACTTGGCTCGACCCAAACGAACTTTCCCTGCTTCTTCTTGATCGCACCTTTCAGTTCGACTTGCACTCCATCGAAACGAGCCTTGAACAGGTCTGGGTAAGCCCTTTCACCCCCTTCGACGATGTACACCGTGTCACCAGTGACCACGGCAATTCCGAGGCTAGCGGAATCGGTTATCGGTCGAACACCGTAGGCACAACCAGCACACGCCATCTTACCGACGATGCAAATACCGACGGCGGGGACCACCTCCGACTTGCGTGCGTGCGTTCTTACTTACAAAGTCAGCAGGCAGGGCGGAATTATAGACTCAGTCGTTAGTACGCCGACTTGCGTGCGGTCTTACTTACAAAGTCAGCAGGCGCGGCGTCAAACATCTGCCGCTCTTTGGCAGAAGGGAAGAGGTATCGCTGACCCTTGTAGACCGATGTGAACTCCGCTGAACCTGGCATTTCCTTCTTTGCCATCTTGGCGCAGACGACACAGTTGCCGCCGTTCGCCATGTCCACAGTTGCATACTTTTTGGGGGTGGCGAGAAACTTCTGTTGCGCTCCCTTGTCGGGGAAGAGATAAACACGCCCTTCGTGCAACGCGGAGAATTCAGGTGATCCCGTGACCCGCTTGTCGCCATCCTTCAAACAAACGACACAATCGCCTTCCAGGGCGGGAGTGAACTTCGCCGGATCGGCCTCGAACACTTTCTTCTCTTCCACACTTGGGAAGAAGTAACGCATACCATCGTACACGCTGACGATTTCCGATTTGCCAGGCATGCATTTCTTGGCCATCACAAGGCATACCGAGCAGTGCCCTCGCAGCGCAACATCTACATTCTCATATCGCTTTGGATCAGCCTTGAATTCCTTCAATTCCTTGCCAGAAGGAAAGAGATAGGCGCGGCCATTATGGATCGCTGCGAACTGCGCCTTGCCGGGCATTCGCGCTCTCATATTGGCCCTGCAGACAACACAGTCGCCGCTGAGTGCGGGAGCGTATTTCGCCGGATTGGCGACGAACATCTTTTTTTCTGCTTCGGATGGAAAGTAGTAGACCTGCCGGTCAAACGACACCGAGTGCTTCTCAGAACCGGGCACGAACTTGCCCGCCTCAACGAGACAAACGGCACAGTTGCCCTCCAGCGCGAGTTCCGCTGCATATGAGGAAAACGGAACTAGAACCAGGGCAACGGCCGCCAACAAAAGTGATTTCATAAATCAGACACCTTTCGAGAATAACATGAACAAGATCAAAACCGATAGCCACCGTGGCCGTCGGCAATTTGATGCGTTTGCTGATTAGTCGTCCGACCGAGCGATTTATTACAAGGCAGCCAACGAAAATTCGATTAGCCACAAACCTATGTCGCAACAGGGTTTGCGATTGCCGCCGGTCAGCACATGTTCACCGTGCTATCAGCGCCCGGCAAAATCCCGCCTTTGGAAGGTCATGAAGCGGCGGTCGGTCTTGTACGGGGATTCGCCCACGCGGGTCAGCTTCGCCTTGGCGAGCTTGTAGCGGTAGTTGTTCGTGATCGGGTCTGCGACACGGTGGGATAGTGCATTGAATGGGTTGGGCGGGAAC
>JBDNHI010000199.1:0-12026 GCA_041694635.1 Gemmataceae bacterium
TTGCCTGTAACCTTACGACCAACACCGCCTAGGTATTTTTCCTTACCACGATAGGTGTAGGAATTTCCTTGACCGGGTATTTTACTGCAGAGGTCGCATTTACGAGCCATTGTCCAATCCCCTTCGGGAAAAATTAATCAATAATCGCCTTAAGCTTTTTATTCTACGATTTTTATTATAAACAGGCAATGTATCCAGTTATTTCTTCTACAGTTCTTTCTTTTTTATCATTTCCTGCCTGTTTATACAGTAAACATTGTTGAAATTTACTTTAACTGTCTTTTTGTATAATATTCTTTTTTTGCAAGTGTTACGGGGGGACTCATGATTGCCTTTTGCACCGGTAATTCGGTTTACCACTGGGAGGATAAGGGTGAATTCTTTAACTTTGAATGAAATTACACTTGGAATACCGTTTGTAATGAATTATTATTTTAACATTGAGAAGATTCTGGTTTTTGAAATTCCCTGGAACGCCCCCGTGAGTCCTAAACAGCAGAAACAAATTAATTCAATGCGGATAAACGCATCTGCTCAATTTGCTGGTTCCCAAAATCGATTTATTGAAATCCCCCCGGGTGAATATTGGATTGGAGATTCCGCTAATTTAAATTCATCGCCACGCATTAGTTATCGAAATGAAAATTCCTTTTGGATCGATGCAGGGCCATTGACCTGGAATCTTTTTGAAGAAAGTATTTCAGCAGGTGTGATTGACATTCGGAAAGTAACTTCGCCATCGTTTGCAAATATTGCTGGAAATCCGCCCTCTATTGATGGCCTATGTCGCTATCTTTTGGACCTTGCCAAAAATCCAACAACTTCATTTCTTGGAAATGGCGCGAAATTATCTGAAAAGCCGTTATGTGGGCTTCCCTTTGAACTTGCTAGTCAGGTTTGTGATTACTTTCATGCACGGTTGCCCACTGAATTTGAATGGGAAATAGCAATGCGTGATTGGAGGCTGGTTCCAAATTTAAATCATTCAGGATTATCCAATAGAAATTCAGTTAAAGAGGTTTATCGATCTTCGTTCGGATGTGTTGCCTATGCCGGGATAGTTCAAGAATGGACTTCTTCGCAGTGGACGCCCCGTTACTGGTCAGGTAAAGAATCTGAATCAGGTGGATTCTCCACAACAAACATTCCTGAAGAAGTTTCCGCAAGAGGTTGTTCTAGTGTGCAAACTCCAAGCCTTACTGACAGAGTACGGGCACCAATTTTTAGTTTTGAGATTCCAAGAATTTTTCGTCGAGTTTGGGAACAAAAAATCTGATCCCAACAACTAATAGGTAGTTAATATGAATCAAGAAATGCCCCAAAGTGAAAAAGATTTTAAGGAGCGCCCTCCTCAACCATTGCAAAAAGATGAAAGGGCCATTTGCCCGCATTGTTGGTTTGAATTTCTCCCTAAAGATGCGTTCTTTATTGCTGGCCATCCTGACTTAAGTGCTGGAGGGGATCCCGTCCTTGGAAAAACTGAAAAACTGCGCATTCCCCCAGCCGAAGTAAAGGCTACCTCGAAAGGTAGATTTGAGGACTCCAAAGGGTGGGATGTGGTAGATAGGGCCTGCCCGCGCTGTCATTTGCAGATTCCAGTTGAGTTGCTTGAAAAGCGTCCAATATTTCTTTCGGTTACAGGGCCAACCGCTGGTGGTAAAACTTACTTTCTTACAGTATTACTGCATGTCTTGCGGCACCAGTTAGCAGCAAATTTCAACCGCTCTTTAGACTACTCCGATAGTGATGAACTAAAAGCTTTTACTGATTTGGAAGACAAATTATTTAATCAGGGAGCTGATAAATGGACTTATATTGATAGAACCTTTAAGGAAGGGGCGGTTTTTAACAGGGTAAAACTTGATGGACATGATGTTACTCTACCCAAACCATTTTTGTTTTCGATGAATCCAACTTCAACCAGTGGGGAAGAGGGATCCAAGAAAGAGGATTTGTTTCAAGCTTTTGCACTTTACGACAACGCAGGTGAATTATTTGATTTAGGTGTAGATCGTGATCCGACCTTTCGAGCCATTGAACATCTTGGTGTTTCCGATGCCATTATGTTTGTATTTGATCCACTTCAAGATGAAAAAACTCAATCGAAATTGATCGAAAACGGGTGCAAGGATCCCGGCTTTTTAGAACTTAAAGGAAAAATTGTGCCGCAGGACAAGATGCTTCGAAGCGTTATTATAAATGCGAAACGGCTTGGGAACCTTACTAAATCAGGAAAAATAAAACCCCCACTACTTGTATGTGTGCAGAAGTTTGATGTTTGGAGAAAATTACTTCCAGCATGGGCAAAAATAGATAGTAGTTCCATCGAGTTTATTAAAGCGGTTGACACCTCTGGTTTGGATATTGCAGAATTAAATAGCAATTCCCTGTTAATTAGGGCTTTCATTTACGATATTAGCCCTTCTTTTGTTACCATGGCAGAAGCAGATTTTACCTCCGTCAGGTTTTTTTCTGTCAGTGCATTTGGATGCTCCCCTGAATTATCAGGCTCAGAAGGTAAAGTTGGGATACGGTCGGGGAACTTGCAGCCATTTCGGGTGACAGATCCGATTTTGTGGTTTATGCAAAAATTAGGATTAATTCAAGCTGCATCTAAGAAAAATCAATGTTTAAATGCCGCAGAAGTAGTTTCCAAAGATAGCGAAGGTTTTGTTGTGAAATTTTCTGGAAACCGTATTAAACTTGACTGGGAGTATGCAGGGTTACTTGTGCAGGATCCATGGAATGGAAAGGATGTGATAATTCCAACGAAAAGCCAAATTACGGGGGCTTAATTATTGGGGCCTTTGTCAAGGCGGTTTCTTGTTCTATTTTCTTTTATATTAAAATTGATTTGGGTGCCTAAAATGAGCGAAAGTAATGTTCCTGCGAGTGTTATCGAATTGGTTTATACTGCTTCTGCGAAGTTGCTTGATGGCCGTGAAGGATTAGGAATTGTCGCATCAACTAAATCTACGCCCCATGATTTTGGAAAAGAGTTGAGTCAATTAAGGTCGTACTCTTTACCCCAAATTTTGAAAGATAATCTTCCTGATAAAATTGGAGAGAGGTTTATATTTATGCCCATAAAAAATGGTCAGGCTAATTATTTGACCTTTTCAAGAGTTTCAGACTCTTCAGGCAAACAACACCTTGGAAGGTCAACGATTATAGTGCACCATTTAGCAATATTAGTCAATGATTTTGCAAATTTAAAAATGGATGCAGCCGATATGGTGGCATGGGCAGGAGGTTTGTCCGGTTATAATCCTAGTTTTAATTTTACAAAAAAATGGGATAATCATCCAGAATTATTAGAACCTTTAAAGTTTTGCAAGAATGCAATTCTAACCGCAGAGGCTTTACTGAAAGAGATGGGGATTGAAAATAATTTGCAATCGCTGCTAAAAGAAGCTTTGGTTGGGGTGGCAAATCGTCTGTTTGATTTGGAAGAAACTAAGAAAATGGCAATTTTAATTATTCCTTACGGTTGGCAAAAACATGTGCCAAGGTTGTTAGCAATTATTCTGTATCTTCTCCCAAAAGGCATTCAAAATTCTTTAGTGGCAGTATCTCAGGTGTGGGATAAAAATGACAATAATATTAATGCAGGTTTGGTTTTTACCCATCCTAATGCGCCCTATCTTGAGACATTGAAGCAATCTAATAATAAAAACAAGGTAGAATTTTTTGATTTAACCAATCTGGCACCAGTATCTGGAACAGTCGCAGCAGAAGCAGTCGATAAAAATTATAAATATTATGCCTTGGAGTATTGGAATTCTAAAAATCCTATACTGAATCCAAGACTTATACAATTCGTTTTTAACTGGTTAGATCCAAAGTGTCTACACAAAAACGAAGTTCTTGAATTAAAGCGTTCGATTGATGATTTGGTTACTGAACATTCTGATGAAAAACTTACGATTTCAGAGAAATTGGGCGATGTAATTGAAAAATTAAAAGTCTTTTCTAATGAGATTTCTGTTCGTGAAAGTTTAATAAATATTTTAAAGGTTTTCGTAAAGGGTGCAGTAGAAAAGGCAAAAAAGTTAGAAAACCACGATAAATGTGATCAATTACTCGAAATCTGGAAGCATGCAGAAATAATTAATCTAAAGCCAGATGAATTTGCGAAAGTGCTAGAAAGCGGTTATAAAGAAATTTATAATAATTATGAGGTTATCCTTAAAAAAAATTCATCATCATTATCTGCTTTTGCTAAGGCGTGCATTAATGCAAATCGAAATCGTGAAATTATAGAAATTGTCAGAAAACACGAAGGATCTCTCGATTCGATTCTTGAAGCAATTGAAATTGCAGTGCTCACTAGCCGCAGTTGGCATGAAAATGCTACTAGGAAAAATGAAACATCAAATTTTGAAAAAGATATTCTCGATGTCGCTTCCAATTGGTTTGTCCTTGGACCGAGCATAATTAAGCCTGCGTGGGATCGAATTAAGAAAGGTGGCAAAGAAAAAGATAACCCATGTTATTTTTCAAAAGCGATTATAAATTTGCAAATAGATCTTTATTTAGCTACAGCAAAAACTATTGAAACTAATCTGTTAGTCGAGAACAAAAAGCAATAACAATTCGGAGCAGTCATCAAAACAAGACTTAATTTCAAGGGAAGGAAGCGAAATGAGTGGACCTAAAAATTATAAAGCTAAACAAATCGTGTCAGAGGCGCTTCGGGCGCTTCAGGCGATAGAGGAATCGAATCGTAAACTTCAGCAGGAAAGGGAGGCCTTGGCTCTAAAGCAAGAATTGGAAAAGTTGCGATTAGAAGAGGAAAGAAAACAAAAGGAAGCCGCTCTTGCCCTAAAGCAAGCATTGGAAAAATTGCGATTAGAAGATGAAAGAAAACAAAGGGAATTAAAACAAAAGGAACTTGATCGACAAAACGCCATGGCTGTTTTAATTGCTTCTGTAATGGGATCTTTTGAAGCTCGTTGGCGAAGTTTTAACAGTTTGGCAGACAATCGCTTTTCACTTTTAGTGCTCGAAGAGAAGTTTCAAAAAATACAGCAGATGGGTAAAACTGCGAAAGAAAATCTTGCCTTGGAAAAAACTATTGCGGCGGTGGAAGAAGAGATGGCCAATCATCTTAATGTAGTATCAACATTTGCACAAACCGAAGTAGAAGCAAGATCGATCTCAGCGAATTTGAAAGTATGCAAGGCGGTCCACACTTTTTGTAATAATTTGGAATCCGATTGGGATGCGAGGCAAAAGTCCATTCTTTCAAAGGTTCAACTTAGGCAGGTGGGGCCGGAGCAATCTACCAATGGCCTCAGGGTTTTGATTAAGGCAGGCAATAACTTAATTGAACAAGCTTTGAAGCACGAAGCCGAATCTGAATCTCGAATTAGTCTTTTAAAGGCAACCATTGAATCATTAAAGAGCATCGGTTTCTTTGTGGGCCCAGTAGTAAATGAGGATGAAAGTAACCCTTTGAGTGCTGCGGTACTTACTGCAAAGAAGGGTTCGGAAATAATTTACCTTACCGTGCCTTTGGGGGGAGTTGTTCAATCTCGATTTGGTGGGTTTCCAAGTGAAACCTGTACCGAAATATTTGAAAAGTATTTGGAAAAACTGAAAGAAAAAGGTTTTGAATGTGAGCCAACCAACCCTGGTCTTCGAGATAAGCTAGAGCTTATTGGCGGGAAAGCCGAAGAGTTGCCCGGTGGTAAAAAATCGCAGCAAGGGAATGCATGATGAGCAACAAATGGAGGTCAAACCTTAGAGATGCGATTTTGCTAGACCCCTTGTTGTTGGTGCATGGAAATTGCAAGGACCTATTTTTGTTGCACTCGGATCAACGATCAAAACTTCCTACCCTGATTGCAGATTCCCCTGCGGTAACAATCGAATTGATGCTGGCCCTTGAACTTGAAGCCATGGGTTTAGATGCAATCGTAGTTTATGATCCCATTTCTGGTCTACGGGTCATGCGGGGGAGCATGCAACCCCTTGTTGAAAGGCTTTTATCAGGGCAGCCCGCCAATCCCAGTCCCCTGGAAAATCAAGGAGTCAAATCTGGGGTTTCACTGCCGCGGGCCCAAACTAATCAACCTGATGCCGAGGCGTGGATGGCCCCGCTAGACATTAAATACAGACCCTACGATTTTTTAAAGGTTGTTCATGATAGTTTGTTTAACGACCCTAATATTCGGGTTGGGGTAATTTGCTTGTTTGTTGATCGTTATTTGCCTTTTTCTGACCGTCAAGACGCTCCTGAAAGACAAATTTCGTTAGTTATCCAAAAAGCAGCAATGAAGGTCTGGCCGCAAAATTTAAAATCTAAGGTTGGCTCACGCCTTATCCTTGTTTTTGATGTTGAAGGGCAGATTCCGCAGGAGTTGAACACCCTATTTCCTTTTGCGCGTTCGCTATTGGTGCCGCCCCCCACTATTGAGGATCGGGATGCATTCTTTCGTGATTTTTATCAATTATTTGATAATGGAAATGAGGCGCCGGTCAACCTTTCAAAGGATGCTGATCAACGCAAGCTTGCTGCCCAACTTTCAGATGGGCTGAAGATGCAAGATTTATTTAGCCTGGCAATTCTTTCGCACAGTGAGCATTTGGGAATTAGTCCAAAGCAGCTACCTTTACTTTTGGCCCGGTTCAAGTTTGGAACCCAGGAAAATGCCTGGGCCAATGTCAGTACATCTGCCCTTTTAGACGCGGCGCAACGGTTAACTGTTCGTGTCAAAGGTCAGCCAGAAATTATCAATGAGATTGTGCCTGTGCTTATCCGTGCGAAACTTGGCATGACAGATCTAGCAGGGAAAGTCACATCGGCAAAACCACGCGGTGTTTTCTTCTTTGTCGGGCCTACAGGGGTTGGCAAAACAGAACTTAGCAAAGCAATTGCGGAATTAATATTTGGTGATGAACAATCACTGCTGAGGTTTGATATGAGTGAATATTCCGAGGAGCACCAGCAAGCCAGGCTTGTAGGTGCGCCTCCTGGATATGTTGGTTTTGATCAAGGTGGGCAATTGACGAACGCAATCAGCGAGAAGCCATTTAGCGTGGTGCTTTTTGACGAGATCGAGAAGGCTCACCCCCGAATTCTTGATAAGTTTCTTCAGATTCTTGACGATGGTCGACTTACCGATGGCATGGGAAAAACAGTTTATTTCACAGAATCGATTATTATTTTTACATCGAACTTGGGTTCCCGTTCCCCAGTTGCTGGCTCTAACGATGGCAGTGTGGGTTTGCCATTGCCATCCAATTCTAAGGGCATCGCTAGCACCTCGGGCACTTACAATTATCTTAGGAGTTTGGCGTATCCCGAACTTTGCGAGCATTTTCGTGAAGCGGTAAAGTTTTTCTTTGTAGAGAAGCTTGGCCGGCCTGAAATTTTAAATCGTATCGGGGAAGAAAATATTCTTGTTTTTAGATTTTTAACTGATGATGGAGCAAAAATTGAGATTCTGGATCAGCAAATTAAAAACATGCAGGTCGTATTGCAAGAGCGACACCATGTTAAAATTTATTGCACCCAGGCTTTTAAGAAGTTGCTTATGGTTCACCACAGCGGCTTTGACAGGAATGGCGCTAGGGGTGTTAGAAACTTGTTGAATCGATTTGTATTGAATCATTTGGCACCAGAATTGTTGGTGCGTGGGGATCAACGCCGCGGGCAAACGCTGAGAATTGATTACGAAGTGGATGCAGCGCAAATCGCTTCAGAACCTTTTAATGTATCCAATTTAAAGTATGAGTGGATTGACCAATGAAATTAGATTTAACATTCATGCCCATGGAGAATTCAAAACCTTTGATCATTGGTGGTCAACCTTTTTCTGATTATGCTAAACAGAGTGAAAGTTTACAATTGGCATCATTCGAGCCTAAATCATTCGTTGCTGGCCCTGGGGTACGATTCGTTATTTGGGTTGCTGGGTGTCACCGAAGATGCCCCGGTTGTTCACAACCGGAGTATTTATCATTTGAGTCAGGTCGCTTTGTTTTGATCGAAGAATTATGGGCTAAGATCCGTACCATGTCTGGTATCGATGGAGTATGTTTCTCTGGTGGTGAACCATTCGAACATATTAAACCGCTTGCTGCACTGGCAAGAATGGTGCATGATGCAGGGCTTTCAGTTGTATCTTATACCGGGTATCGTTTAGAGGCATTACAAGCCGACCGCAATAAATTTGGCGAATTGCTTGACGAGGTTGATCTGCTGATCGATGGCGAGTTTCGGCAAGAAGAAGCTGGGCATCATCGTTGGCGCGGGAGTGCAAATCAGCGATTGCATTGTCTTAGCGATCGTATTGTATTGCCTGAAATAACCCAACCAATGCGAGAAATACAAATTACCTTTGATGCTTCAGGATCTGAAATGCGATTCAGCGGTGTCGGCACCCAAAATGTAGCTGATCAGCTTCGAATGGCGCTAGCAACCAAGGGGTTCCAAATGGATCCAAAATTACCCATAAGTCGCAAAAAGTAACTTGAAAAGTCGGAATTCTATGAATCCTCAATTTAAAATTCGTAATGTTGGCCGGAACGGTTCCGGTTTATCTGAAACGCTGGATTTTGAAATAAGCACTTTAAACTCTTCGCGTAAAAGAGTCTTCATAGTTCTTGATTTATCGGATTCTTGCATTCAGGTGTTCGAGCATTTGCGAAAACTGCAACCCCTATGGAGGGAGTTGCCTTCAAATTGGCTAGTGACATTTTTAACTCTTGGGGGTGGAGAAATGTTGCCTGATGAAGGCGCTTCTTATTCCGCTGGCGATCTTGAAAATATAGTTTGTGAGTTAGAAAAATCTCCAGAGCGCCAAAAATGGGAAAGAGCGGGGCAAAACCGGGGAAGTACCATACATTTTTCATTAAAAGTAATTGAAAATAGGTCTTGGACTGAATCACAGCTAGGAGTAGGGCAGGGGGAAGAAAAATTAGTATTCGTTTTAACGGATGGAGAGCTTCTTGACGCAGATCCGATTAAATTGCCCGCGCATATTAGTGTGATTGGTGTGCAGCTTCCAACAGCCAGTGGAAGGCAACCTCGTTGGGAAAAGGTGTTACCTGAATCTAAAATTTTCTTACCAAATAGTTCCGAATTATTTAAGGAGACGCGCCAACTTGTTTCGCCTGAAAAACAGATGTGTGTAATCAATGCAAATTTCCCTTTTTCTTTAGCTTCTAGCTCTTCTGCGGTAAGTTTCCAGAAACAAACTATTACCAGATTAAATTGGGATTTTAGTCAGGGGCCATTGGTTATAACGATTCCTAACTCAGTGGTAAATGATTCAAACGCCCATATCGAATGTTTGCTAAAAAATGGCGAATCGGTTCAATTGCCACTTATTATTAAGGGATTTGAAATTCCTAGTGGTAATCGGGAAGGATCCTCAATTGCTAGAGGTGAACTTGTTGCCATTGATGATGAAAATCTTGTGTTAGCCCTACAAAAACACTTTCAAGAAAAAGCCAGTTTAAAGCAAAAATGGGATACTGAATTTGTTAGGAAAATCTTGAATGCAATTGGAGGCCAATTAGCTTCTACTTCTGAAAAAACTGGTTTTGATGCATTTTTTGCAGTTTTTGTCGAGCGGGCGAGTTCTAAATCGGTTCCGCAAAATAATAAAACCCTCGTAATAGGTAAACTTTGTAAGGGCGGTCCTAATCTGGTTTTTTTTAATGAATTAAAGCAGGTTCCGCTCGATCCGGGCTTTGCTGCTCTTAAACCATTTGATATCACATATAATTCACTAGAGGCTAGATGGTGTATTTTTAAAAATGGTGTAACAAATCATCTCGATCCAAAAGGCAGTGTTTGTCTTAATGACGAATTTATAGATGTGCAAGGACGGGCATGCGTTGCATTTTATTCTGGCCCATTAGATACTACCTTTTGCGAATAAATTTTTTGTAAGTTGAAGAAGTAGGGGTAGTGGTGGCAACATCTTTTGAATCTTTTGGTAAAGCAAACAAAGTTAAGGATCAGCATTAACTGAAATGTAAATTGCGAATTTACTAGCCATTGTCCCATCCCCTTCGGGAAAAATTAATCTAATATTACCTTAAGTGTACAGTTTTTCGAATGTTGGGCATTGGTTTCCTAGATTTCTTGGTTCCGGATACAAAAATTCAGGGTTTTCTTCAGCATCCTCATTTATTTGGGGTAAGATGAATTGTTATCCGATTAGGGATTGTTTTTCCTAAGATAACGATTTTAACGAAAATTAAGCATCTGTTTGAATTTGGGGTTTGGGGAAAGATGGAAAAGATGTTGCGCTTCCCGTTTTTGCTGGTGACAATGAAATCTTAATACAAAATCGACCATTTGTTTTGAGATCAGAGGGTTTCTTCAAAATGGTTGGTCAGGAAATTCTTCCGGAGCGATTCGACCCATGACTGATAAAAACAAGGAAAAAAACACCGAACCCGATTTCATTCTTCCTATTGAAGAAGGCGCAATTGAAATTCCTGACCCTGTTCCAGAATTAGATGCCACCCTCCAAATGATTGGGGATGAGTACGAAAAAATAGAAGCTCTTGATCCCCCAGAGGTCGAATCCGATGCTTTCGAAGAAATAAAATTCGAAGAAACTGGTGAGGAACTACCTACTTCAGAAAACGATAACGACTTTTCTGAAATTGAAAATATGGGAACACCTGACCCAAAGCCTGCACAGTCTGAAATTAAGAAAACCATGCTCGCTAAGAATTTGGACCTTGATTCCGATGGGTCTGGTATTAACTTAGCGGGGCTTGACCTCGGGGGTTCTTCTAATTCTGGTACTGCACCTCGTAGCACCAATGCAGATTCCAACCCCGGCCCTAAGAAAACTCAGTTAGCTTCCAAGCAACCAAAACATACGCAATTCGCACCTGCTGGTTCAGAGATTAAAGCTGACCATGAAGAAACCGAGGAAGTTCCTAGCGAACCAACCGCTTCTGCAAATGAATATAATCCTGAAGAACCCATTGAGGATGAGGGTGCTACCACTTCATTTGATCAGGATCCGGCCCAAGCAACAAATCAAACTTCTGATGAGGGTGACTTTGTTAAAAGTGATCCAGACATGAATCAGCCAGAGTTAGATGCTGAAAAATATATTAATGAAAAAGAAGTTAAGGAAGCGAGAGCAAAAGCTGAAGAAGCGAGAGCAAAAGCTGAAGAAGCGAGTGCAAAGGCTGAAGAAGCGAGAGCAAAAGTTAAAGAAGCGAGAGCAAAAGCTGAAGAAGCGAGAGCAAAAACTGAAGAAGCGAGAGCAAAAGTTAAAGAAGCGAGAGCGGAAGCTAAAAAAGCGAGAACAAAAGCTGAAGAAGCGAGAGCAAAAGCTGAAGAAGCTAGAGCAAAAGCTGATAAAGCGATAGGGGAAGCTAAAGATGCGGAAACAGAAGCTGAAAAAGCACGAAAGGACGCGGGCAAAGACGAACCAAATCCAAATGGATATACAATCCCTAGTCCAAAAAAGGAGAAGGCCAAAGAATTAGAGGATAAAGCTGAAAAATTGAAAAAAGATGCCAAGGATTTAAAGGAAAATGCTGATAGTTTGGAAGAAAAAGCCAAGGATTTAAAGGAAAATGCTGATAGTTTGGAAGAAAAAGCCAAGAAATTAGAATTAGAATTTAGCAAACAAGAAGTTTTGGAATTGTGGGAAGAAGTTTTGAAATTGCGGGAAGAAAATTCGAGATTGCAGAAAAAAGTTTCGGAATTGGAAGGAATGCCTGTTCCACCCCCACCTAGAAAACGCGGGGGGATATTGGTAGGCACGATGGTAGGAACGATACTTGGTGCAAGTATATTTGGTGGCCTTTATGAGTTTGGTATCGAAATCCCCCAAGAATTTCGCATGAATAAAAGTGAAGCGGTGATTGCACTAGAAAATGGCAAAAAACGAGCTGAATCCGAAGCTAAATCCAAGGGCGATGAAGTTGCTAAAATAAAGGATGAGGCAGCAAAAGCTGATGATGATAACAAAACTAAAGAAAAAGTATTCCTTGCAAAGCATGAAGGTGAATTGAAAAAGGCTTCTGAAGATAAA
>JBDNHI010000200.1:0-23533 GCA_041694635.1 Gemmataceae bacterium
CATGTCCATTCTGCGCACACTCAAGATGCGCGGACACAATCCCGTTCAGGTCCTGGTGGATGCCCTAAAAACCTATGTCCGCTCTGGAAAACTACCGCCCTTACCACCGAAAATCACGGCTGTCGGCTGAAGGATTACAAATATTTATTTTTAGAGAAAACAACAAAACAAATTGCTTAACAATACATTGCACAAATTGAGATGATGGGAAGGCTCGGCAATTTTGTAATACTTCAAAGTGGTTTTAACAGTGCAGGGGGGTGAACCCTGATCGAAGTGGCAATCGGCCTATTAGTAAATGCGCTATTACCGCAGCCGGCACGGTTGTCAATTTCGAGAATTAAGGCGTGGTGAAGGTATTCCGGATCTTATCCACGGACGGAACAACGGAACACTGGGCCACCAACGATCTCCACCTGGAAGAACTGGGTCGGCTTAAATTTGCCGAGGCAAACTGGAAAATCTAGGAGTACCATCGGGGACAGAAGTAGGTTACAAATGTGGAGGGTTGCCAATGCCGCAAAGCCAATGCTTGAGAGCCCACATTGATCTCACCTTGCGAGCCTTTCTGGTATTTGAAATTACTGCTTCCACACGGGAATAAACTGGGTTAGACTCAAGGACATGGTCGTTGAAGATGCCATCCGGGCCTACAGGGCAAGACTTTGGTTTCGAAGGCTGGATACGGCAACTGCGTAAGTCCTATATTTGTATGTTTTTTGGCAAGCGGATTAATTTGGAAAAATAGAAAAAACAAATCTACCATGAATGCAACTATCTGGTTTAATAAAAATTTTTCTAATACCTTTAATGTAATTGAATTACTTCGCAATAAAAAGCCATCTGAAAATATAAAAATAATATGCACGCATACTCAAGCTGGTTTCTTGGCGGGATTAGTGGCCGATCAACAAGAAATTGAACCCCCTATTGAAGATAAATCAGAGTATTCGAAATATGCATTGAACTTTTGTGCAATTAATAAAATTAATCTGTTTATGCCCGGGAAAAACAGGATTTCGTTAGCGCACAATCGAAAATATTTTCAGGAAAAAGGCGTTGAGTTAATGGTTGCTGCTTCTCCTGAAATCATGGAGATTCTGGAATGCAAGGAAAGGCAATATAAAGCATGCCCAGAGACTATTCCTGTGCCTTTTTGGAAAAGTTGCCAAAACGCAGAAGAATTTGAAAGTGCTTATAGTGCAGTGATTAGCCAAGGTAAAACCGCTTGTATAAAGCCATCAGTTTCCCTGAATGGCATTGGTTTTAAAAAAATCGCCCATAGCGGCGGGAAATTCAGGCGTTTTTTTTCAGGTGATTCAATCGGCCTGGGATTAGACGACTGCAGGCGTGCGCTGGAAGCGGAAAAGAGTTTCCCCCGTATGGTTGTCATGGAATATTTGCCCGGAATTGAAAGAAGTGTGGATTGTCTTGGTCATAGAGGCCAGCTTGTATGCGCTGTTGTCAGGAAAAAAAACGATGATGAACCTTGCCAATGGATTGATAAGCATCAGGAAATTCAGGATTATTGCTGTGAATTAACGAGGCATTTTCAACTTACGGGCCTTTACAATATTCAATTCAGGGAAGACAGGAATGGTAAATCCCGATTTTTGGAAATTAATGCGAGAATGTCCGGGGGCCTTGTTCAGTCTTGTGAGGCCGGAGTTAATTTACCTCTTTGGGCTGTTCGTTTGGCACTGGGAAGCGCTGAGCCTTCGGATATTCCCATTCCAAATACAGGCTTCAGGGTTGGTGTAGTTAATCGGATTTTAAAATCATGACAATACAAAACGGTATTAATCGTCTTCAGGCTGGAACACTATCCTGGAATATTACCCGTTCAAGCCAGGCAATCGAAACATTGTGTCAATTTGGAGTCAGGCGAAGCAAGCGAAGAGGCTTTGTTTTTTTAAGCAAAGTGCTTGGAAAGCATATTCCGGTGCGGCCGGCAATTGTGCTGGAACAGCAAAAAGCTTTGGCAAAGTTGCTTCCTGTTTTTGATAGCGCTGTTTTTGTTGGTTTGGCAGAAACAGCGATTGGTCTTGGTCAAGGTGTTTTTGAGGCCTATTTGACGGATAATCCCAACGCAAAGGTGGTATTTACGCATACAACAAGGCATCGGTTTGATGAGAAGCCCTGGTACAGTAGTCTGGAATCCCACAGTCATGCCCCGGATCACCTAGGCCATTTACTAATGGCTGAAGCAGATAAAATTGCCCGAGAAGCCAAATGCCTTGTTCTTATTGATGATGAAATAAGCACGGGGTCAACTTTGTTGGCACTTGCAGAAGTTTTGCGGAAAAAACTGCCAAATTTGGAAAAGGTTTATTTTGCATGCCTTACTGATTGGTCAGGTGAGGAAGGATTTTCAAAATTTGAATCTGCCGGAATAACGGTAGCAAGTATCAGTTACGGCAACTGTTTTTTTGAACCGGATCCGGGTTACCACCCGGAACCCTATCCCGATGCAATCGGGACTTGTAAAAAACTCGATGGGCAAGTTTTGCGATCTCATGGAAGAGATGGCTGTATCAAACTACTAAATATAAAAGCGCCTGATCCTTCGGAATTGGGGATTCCTTATGGGGCAAGGATACTGATTATAGGAACAGGTGAATTCATGCATGCGCCCCTTCGCATTGGCTTACAATGGGAAAAGGATGGCCACGATGTCTTTTTCCAATCGTCAAGTCGATCACCCCTTGCCGTTGGTGACGGGATTTCAGGGGTAAGATCTGTCAGTGATCATTATGGAGATGGAGCCCATTACTACCTTTACAACCATGAATTGGCCAAAGCTGACTGGATGGTGGTCTGTCATGAGACGCCCTGCCCGCCAATGATCGAAAATCCAGGTTGTACAATTTCGTTTCTGCGCATTCAGGAGGATGGGACATGCAGTTTGTTACATTCCTAGACCTAGATGACACTCTTTTGCAAACAGCGGGAAAGTGCCGGCCTGGTGACGATGTTGAGCCAGTAGCCTGGCGAATAAATGGCGAACCATTGTCCTTCATGAGTACCAAGCAAAAGGCTTTCCTGATGGGAATGAAGTCCTTGGGTGAAATAGTATTTGTTACTGCCAGAAATACTGATTCCGTCTCTCGCATTCGCCTTCCAGTACGCGCCTGGTGGATTACATCATTTGGCGCCGTAATTCATGACCCTGATGGTTCACCAGACCATGAATACAACCAAATAATAAAAAATGATCTCCAGCCACTATCAAGCCTCTTGCATCAATTCAGGCTGGATCTTGAAAAGGAGTCCCAAGATCCGGATGTGCACATCCGGGTTATTGGTGATGATGGTCTGGATGTCTATGTTGTGGCAAAGCAAACCAGAGGGGTGGCGTCCTCCCTCGACAACCTTGAGAAATTTTCCCGGGAACATCTGCCATCTGTGTTTCTTATCCATCGGAATGGGAATAATTTGGCGATTTTACCAAAGGTTGCACGGAAGGAACGCGCCGTTCGGCACCTCATGGATGTGGAGTTCAATACGAGCGAATGGACTTCCATCGGGGTTGGGGATAGTGAAACGGATGCTGCCTTTATCGCTTGTTGTGATTGGCGTGTTATTCCGTCCAATACACAATTGGCGAATAAGCTGGATCAAATTACTTCAAGTCAGGGGGTGACCTGTGAATGCAGGTCTGTCAGGTAGTTACTTGGCGGAGGATGTTATTTTTCTTCTTAAACCAGTTTCAATCATGACAACGCCGATTGACCTGAAGGAGAAGATGATCCTCTCTGGCAAGCGGCACTATAGTGAAATGATTAGTGAAGAGCTTCTGCCTGACCAGGATTACCTGGCTTTGTTTCATATTGCCTTTAACGAAAATGCCAATCGCATGGCCGGGGATCTTGAAAGGCTGGCCCATCATCTGGCCAGAGTGAATCCACGAGGCCTATTGTTATTATCCCTCGCACGAGCCGGTACTCCTCCGGGAATTGTTTTGGCCAGATTAATCCGGGACCGGGGAGTTGCGTGCTTTCATTATTCCATTTCCATCATTCGGGACCGTGGAATCGACACCGTTGCCCTGAACCATGTCATGGCCTTGCACCCAGAGGTCAAGCCTGTTTTTTTTGATGGCTGGACCGGGAAAGGCACGATGGCTTGCGAATTGCATCGTTGCATACTTGAGTATAACCAAAAAAAAGGCACCCAGATCGATTCAGGGCTGGTTGTGCTTGCCGACATATGCGGGCAGGCTTCGCTGGCCGCCACTGATGAGGATTATTTAATACCCTCGTCGATTCTTGGTGGCATTATTTCAGGTCTGGTAAGTCGTTCAATACTCAACAAGGATTTAACCGGGCCAACTGATTTTCATGGCTGCGTGGTTTTGGATAACCATGCCAGGCACGATATTTCACGCTGGTTTGTAGATGAAATAACCCAACGGGCAAGAGCATTCAGGGTTGCCTGCAAAGGTATAATACCCCTTTGCCTTTGCTATGGGGAATCTGGCCGTAATGCCATTGAAAAATTGGCCCTCAGGCTTGGTTCGACATATGGGGGCAAATCAATTAATAGAATCAAACCTGGCATTGGTGAAGTAACCAGGTCGCTCCTTAGAAGAGTTCCAGAACAGATTATAGTACGAAATTATCAGTCTCCAAAGGTTAGACATTTATTGCATCTTGCAAAAAAAAGAAATGTAAAAATGACCGAGGATTCAGAAATTCCTTATGAAGCAGTTGCCATCCTAAAGGAATCAAGCATATGAAGAGACGAATTGAATCAGTGTGGGATTTGGGTGTTCCCCTGTATGTCCCTGGTGATCATCCACGCTTGATGGAAGTCATCGCCGGAAGCCAGGGGAGTAAAATCCGCAGTGTCATTATCTGCCTTGAAGATGCTATAAGGCCTGAAAAAAGCCTGGAATGCGAGTTAGCACTACTCAAAGCCATAGACAGACATTTCAATGAAAAATCTCCGTTGATTTTTTGCAGGCCCAGAAATCTGGATCAATTGAAGCGCCTGGTGCATTCTCCTGTTGCAAAAAACCTCGCCGGCTATGTCATCCCGAAGATCAATCCCGAGTCATGGCGTCTTGCCAATGACATCAGCGAAAAGCATGGAGGGTGGCTGATGCCCGTACTTGAAACCGCACTGGTATACCGTTTTTCCCTGCTTGAAAAAATGCTGGATGCTCTTGTTGATAATTCAAATCGGCTCCTGGCTGCACGGATGGGCGGCAATGATCTGGCTGGATTATTGGGAACCCGCCGTGGATCAGGTAAAACCATCTATGCCGGGCCTATTGGACCCAATTTGACTATTGCCAGCAATTTATTGATCAGCAACGGCATACCGGTTGCTGGAGTGGTTTACGAACAAATAGAAGACATGGAAGGATTATTCATCGAAGCCAAAGAGGATGTAGATCGGGGACTAATACCCAAAGCTGCTATTCACCCGAAGCAGATTGATATTATAATCAAGGCCTATCAGGTCAACAAAAATCTGACTGACCAAGCTGAAAGCATTCTGAAAGCTGAAGCCCCGGCAGTTTACAGAAGCCATGGTTCGATGATTGAGCCATCAACCCATAAATCCTGGGCGAATACAGTAGTAATAAGGCAAAGGATTTTCGGCAATTGATTAAATGCCGGGAAATATTAAGGAGGTCTAACAAAACTGTTTCAGGAGATTCCAGCAAACCATGATGCACCCGATGGTGAGGAACGCCTGATGCATGTCATTGCGTTTTTCAGAGCGGACTCTCGGCCCCCTTTGCTGGAATAGCCATGCGAAAACACTCTCGATGATGGGTCTTTGTCCCCGCTGTCGCTGAGGGTACCCCTCTTCGCAATTCCGAGAATAATTCTCCTGCCCCTGAGCGGCTTGCGGATCTTGGCATCTGCGTCGTAGGCTTTATCTGCGTACAATTCAGAAGGCTTCCGTCTTCCCCCACCTGGAATTTTGATGGCCGGAATGGCGTTAATTAAGGGGATAGCCTGTTGAGAGTCATGGACATGGGCCCCGGTCTGAATTACTGCGGGCGGAATATCCTTGCCGTCGCTGATAATGTGCCTCTTTGGTGTCCGCTCAGCGAAATACATGTGCCCAAAAAGCAAATCCAATCAGGTTTTTTGATTACATGATATTAAAAGTTGTGAAGTTGATTTGCAGGAGTAGTGGGTAACTTGGTCAGCGTAGCCAACCAGCACGGTTCTGGGATTTCTTCTAATCGAAATTGAGGGTGAACCCTTGAGTTATTGAAAACTCTAAGGCTAACATGCCCAGCAAGAAGGAATTTCGCTGAAAGGTTACGTAAATTTTATTTTTTCTTGACAGGAGTTTTATCATCGTTATACAATGTTATTAGGTTAATTTTGTAACCATTACGGCATTTGCCGCAACTCGCGGTAGCAAGGGGTATAGCGATGTCTTACGGTAGTGGTGCGACCCAGTGTCCTAAATGTGGTGCGGTTGGAACTTATAAGATTACTATGCAACAAGGTGGGCAAGTTATCTCCTGTAATTCCTGCCGCAAGAACTTCACCGCTGAAGTTAAGCAGGGACAGTTTACTGGCAAGAACAGGTAAGTATAGCCAAGGAAAGTCGCCTGAAAACCCGTGGTCAAATTACCCAAAGACTGAAGTTCGATATAGATTTGATATTGAATGAGTAGTAGAAATTATAATTGATTCTTAGTTGTCGATCTTAACTAAATATTGTGCGATAGAAATAATGCTACCGCGGCCAAAACCATTGCTAGAAGTTATACGAATTCTTGTAACTAGGCCGAGATTAAAGTTTTTGAAACACAAAACTTAGTAGCTAACAAGGCTGGGAAACCTGAACAGTTAGTTATGTTGTTGTTTAAATCATTATATTTGGTTGGCTTTTAGTTATTGTCTCTAAAATTTTTGTGATAATTTTAAAGGAGAACAATTATTCCAATTTTAAATTGCCTAAAGTATGTTGGTATTGATTTCAGCGGCAATCAATCTCAATGGGGGCCAAATAGGCAAAATAGTAATGTCTCGAGCCTGATCATTTCGAATTTCCCTAGTCAGATAATTAGTATATCAAGATATATAATTAACATATAATCACCATTACAGGAATTTTAAACACCACACAGGGTATAGGCCTTTCGAGGTTTACTTGTCATTTGTATGAATCACCCAGCAGATTGATTAACATCAAAACTATGGCCAAATTTAAATTCATTTGACTGATTACACTTCGGGCAAACGAGGGTTATCGATCCATTTAATGGATTACAACACATGAAGGAACCGCAAGGGCAGAAAGCCCACGATTGATTAGAACAATATGGACAGGGAAGGACTGTAGAAATCTTGTCCGAATTAACCTTGGTCAATTCACTACCGACCGATTCTTGTGGTGAATCCTCCATTTTGTGAGTTTTCACTGCTTCATAAGTTTTCGTGGAAGGGTTAAGCTTGTGGCGTACCAAATAAGTGCCTTTTTTCTTGATGCAATTGATCTTCAAGAAAACCTGCTGCGGGGTTTTGTCATGTCTGACATTGGTGCCCTTTTCAACAACCTCAACTTCTGACGGTTTCTTTTTTAAGTCGATTCCGTCAGTCATGTTTCCTTCACTCACCCCAGCACTTGCATTTTGGACCGATGCAGATAACCAAACAAAGAGATTGCCAAGGTTTTCGGGTTTCATGTCTTCAAGCTTGAACACTGCGTCTGATACCTGCAGGAGAATTTCGAAGTCAACATCGTCACCGCATCCTATTGAATAAATATTGGCAATTTTGGGCGACACAATTGCCTTTATAGAATTGATGAGGGAAACGGAATCATCGGTTGGTTGACCATCGGTTAGCAAAAACACGATTGGCCTAAAATCACCCTTTTTCTCCTTGGTTGTTTTTAGAACTTCCCTAGAAATGCATTCCTTCAAAAGCTGGAATGCGCCACCCATGGATGTTCCAGACTGAACGGAAAGTTTAGGAGCCTGTACTGTCAGAAGATCAGTCAGGGGTACAACCTGCTTCGCCGTGGCACTGTAAGTGATGAAGCTCACACAGGCGGTCTCCAAAGCATTGGGATTTTTTTTTAATTCATTTAGAAGCTTCTTGACCCCCTCTTCGACAGCTTGAATCGCATCCCCGATCATCGATTCGGAGCAATCTAATAGAAAGTACACGGGAAGTCTTCTCATTTTTAAAGGTCCTTTTATGCGGAAACCATCTGAATATGAATCAATCTGCCGCCGATTTCAAGCTTAGTTATCAGGAAGTCAATAAACTGTTCTTCATTGACTTTTCATAGGTTCCCACCTGCGTACGATAACATATTAAAATATAAGTCGGTAGTGTAAAAAAACCTTTATTAGACTGCGTAAAACTTAATTGATTAAGACTTTAATACAAAATACAAATTGATACCTGCACAAATAAAAAACAACTGGGAACCGATACCTGAAATATTAACTGAATAACCACTGATAAAAAGAAAAGAATTCACCAAAAACGCAAACGACATAAAAAAGCCATATGACCCAAAAAGAACATTTGTAGTTTTGTTTATTTGCTGATTTGATAAAATACAAAGAAGGGAATACGACCAGGCAAGTAAATATAGAAACCCATGAGTTTGAAAACCATTAATTGGATAAGGAAAAATATTTTTCCATGAAAAAAACAAAGACAAAACACCCCCTGAAAAAGTTATTAAAATAATTTTCTGAAAAACAGAAAAAACATTCCAGTTAAAATTATTAATTGATATACTTTTAAAGATAGCTAAAAAATGTTTATACATATTATCTCAAATTTAAAACTCAAAAAACTTGATTTCCTTTTATTTTACAATGAAACTAAAATTGTCGGTAGAAGATCGTGAAATGTTTTTCCGCTACAATTATCTCCGATAGCAAGCATTTTCCATTCGCCTTGATGCCGATAAATTTTTGCCATTATTTGGGCAGTGTGATTGCCTTGGCAAGACAAATTATATTTAGCGATTTCTTTACCAGAATTTTTATCTACAATTCGACAATATGCATTTGAAATTTCAGAAAAACTTTGCCCCGTAAAACTGTTTACAACAAACACAAGATTCTCTACTTTAGGCGAAATCTTAGTGAGATCAACAATAATTTGCTCATCATCACCTTCTCCAGCACCAGTTCTATTATCCCCAGTATGGTGAATACTACCATCATTTGATTTTAGCTGGCGAAACCAAACTTGATCAACCAAAATCTTTTTATTATCAAAAAGCAAACAAGAAGCATCAAGGTCAATCTCCTTAGGACCAGAAAACAACCCCCAAATACCCTTCGGCTTAATGGTATCCCAACCTAATCCCATAACAACTTGAGAGAGTCTTTGACCCGCTTCTTTTTCCAAGCTAATCCGTTGCCCCTTGATTAAAGAAATCCCCATATCAACATCCTTATATAATCCAAAAAGTATTTTCACGACCACAACCATAAAATATTAACACTATCCCATTAAAATTACAATCTAAATTAATTGTTTTAATTTACGGAAATTGAAATAAGCTCTTTGGTTCTGGTTAAGGAAAAAAAAGCAATAAGCCATTCGGAACTTACACAAAATCTTCCAAACTAATTGGTAATTAATTTTCTAAAACATAAATCTTATATCTGTTGACCAAGCTTCTTATTAAACCGTCAAACCATCTTTAGAGCCTCTATCAAAATAATAAAAAGCAAACATCTTATAATCACATACATACCCATTCAAACCAACGCTAACAATCAAATAAAAAGTTAATGATCGATTAATAATTATATTTGACAAAGATCAGGCGGAAACCATTTGAACATGCACAAGCCGACCACCTTCCTCTTTAGACAAAACTAATTGCTGATTGTCACGAATCTCAACGCTTCCACCAATAGGTATCTCTTTTTTCTTATCAGCCATATCAAACATTCCGATTACTTTTTGATTGACAAAGTACCATTTGTTATTGTGGAATTTAAAATATCCAACAGGCTTCTTTTGATCATCCGTGAGTTTTTCATTGGGAAAAAGAGACCTGTTTAAATGGTATGAAAAAATGTACATATCGGGATAAACCATTAATCGATGATTATCACTATTAAATTTATCTCTTCTAAAAGAATACAAATTTAGAATTGGCAATACCCCTTTAAATTTAGTGAAGCAAAATGGACATACTGGATTTGTAGAATTATCAAATACATACCATTTTTGTTCGCAATTAGGGTTTAAGCAAGGCTGAAGCAAATCAACTGTTTTAACCAAAGCTACTTCCCAATCATTAGCCCCTGGCCGCAAATTAGGGGCATGCAACCCTTTTATAAATGTTTGCTCAATAAGATCTTTTAGGTAAGGCCCCAATATAGAATAAGGTCTTTTACTTGGCTCCCATAACAATTCGGTTTTTTTCAATTCGGCAGGATTTACACGATTCGAAAGGTCTGCAGGATGTTCCACAAATAAAGCTTTACTACCCATACGAAAACTCTCATCTTTTACATCACAATCTATATCATGAACTTTTTTACCTCGCAAAGGGTGCCTATAAAGAAGATACATATAAATTAAAACACCTAACGCATGAAGGTCAGTTTCTCTTCTAGGCAACTTTCTGTTAACATCATTTAATTTTAAGTTCAACGTCGACACTACCTCAGGTGCAATAAAATCGGGAGTGCCAATTACATCAGGCGGAAATTTACCTGGAACCACTAAGCCATCTATATCAATGATACATGACCCCCCAGTTGTAGGATCAATCAAAACATTTTTATATGATAGATCAGAATGAGCCAAACCTGAAGCGTGCATTTTTCGCACGGAACGACAAATATTAATACAAACCTGAAGATGCTTGCGCCAATCACCCAATTCTCTCGGATCAACTACAGAAGACCTTAATGAAGCTGATGCAAACCATTTACCTTCTTTTTCTTTACCTTTAATATTATTTGAATCGTTATTTTTTGAACCAAATTGAAAGAAAAAATTAGGTTGGTATGTCGGCACAATAACGCCAAGTCTTCCGTTAAATTCTACAATGTCACTTGGCCAACAATAAAGTTTCTTCCAATAATCACCATCGGGACCTTCAAAAATTTTTTGCCTATACGGACCAACTATGTTACTTAACCGATCTCTTGAATTTGCATCTTGCTTATCCCTAAAAAAAGCAACGACATAAGATTTGTCTGGTGCAAAATAAACATCTTTCATTCCACCAGAAGCAATTATTTTGTCAATAAAGCAGTATGGTTTACCTTCTTTAGATTTAAGATTTACTGTATTAGACATACAACCTCTTTAAAAAATATTTCGTTACGACCATTTAACAATTAATTTATTTAATTAAGGGTTTTATATTCTTTGAAAACAAAAAAAATCAAGGAACAAACACCGCAACAGTCCTGTCGTCATGATTACCATGTACCCAAAAATCAAGCCATGTCAACAAACTTTCATCAAGTTTTGAATTGTTTTTTTCCAATAAAACCAATGGTTTAATATTATTAATAAAATCACACCAAAGTTCACGAGAAGATAAATCGGTAGTATTTGAAAAATAAGGATCAGTGATCCCATCTGTCATTGCGAAAATATATTTTAAATCATCCACTAAAAAATATTTTATTCTTTTAGCAACTTCTTCAGCTTTCCAAATACCTGATTCAGTTAAAAAATGTGTTTGCCCAGCATATTCCCCTTCCTCTGGGACACTTAATGCAAGGACTTCTCCAGATGCTTTGATTGCGACGACCCCACCATCTCCAACTGCATATGTTGCAATAAACCACTGACTAGCAATTTTTTTGCATAAAGTTAAGTTAAGAGTTGTAGAAAAATCCTTAATTGGTTTTCCAAATTCTTCAGCCTGTTTCCCAATTTTTTGATATGCATTAAACGCAGCATTTCCCAAGATATCATATAGAAGATTTTTTATAGAACCAATTTCACTTAATGATTGAGACTTTAAAACGGTTTCAGAAAAAGCAGAATAACCAACTTTTAATAATTGTGCTTTTACCGAATGGACAGCTTCAACGCAAGCTATTTGCGAACCGCGTCTAGATAGCTTGCAACTACCAGCCCCGTCTGCAACCGCAATAACCCAAAAATCGCCATCTTTTAAATACTCAACACAAAAATCATCATCCCTGAAAAGCCCTTCGTGTGCATGAGACCTTCCTCGGCGACTAGCAGCAGCGCACAAAACACCAGACTCAAAGATTATTTTTTTATCAGTAGGTTGTTTTTGGAAAACCCCATTAGGATCAGAAGGCAAGTCTTTCCAAAGAGATCGAGGATCCGGGTTTACTGTTAGTTTAACTTCACCCTGATAGCGAACTTCTGGTTTCATATTATTATAATCAGCCGAAGGTACACTGAAGGTCAGTTGAACTTTATAATCCCCCGATGCACTAGGAACCCCGTAAACACTGATACCACCCAATGTATTAATATCTTCAGAAATATCTAAACCGATTTTTTTGAAATCATTTTCTTTCCCTAATATTTTTATTTCTTTAATTTCCTGTTTTTGTTCTTTAGTTGGAGCGAGTTTTTTTCTAGCTAACAATTTAATATGCTGCCTAAAATCTATTCCAACTGTTGAATTTTTAAGGGAAATTGAAAAACACCAATCAGCACTTAAATTTGATGCGTCCGTTTCAATCGAAAGGGGTTTTAAAATATTTAGCAAGCCGATGTTGTTCGGAGTTTGGCCAATTTTTTCAACTAAAACAGAACTAATTTTTTTGATTAACAGGCCAGATTCACTGTCAAGAATAACACCATCTTTCAATCCTAAATTAATGTTTTGTTGAGATTTTAAAGGGTCAATAAAAACAATATTAGAATTCTCAGAAGTATCAGATAATACCTTTTCATCCTTTAAAGCTAAATCAGGATTTATCAAGACATTATTTTGAACATCAACTGAAACCTTCGGGCCCCTATCTCCAATAAGATCTGAACCAACGGAAAGTCGCTCATCATCCGAAGGCTTAGATTTACTTAACTCAGGTTCAAAAATTTGCATATTTTTATTAACATTAGAATTACCAGAACAATCTTCGTTTTTGGGTGGCATTAAAACAACCTCTGTTTTATTTTTAAACATCAAGGAACCAAATAATCGAAAAATCATTAAAACCTCAAACTAAAATATTGATTGTATGCTAGCGGGAGGGGGTGGAAGTTTTAATGAATTAGTTATTCCCATACTCGAGCCACTTATTCCAACAGAAGATGAAACCCATTTGAAAAATTGACTAAAAGACGAGCTGTCCATAACATCTAGTGAAACAATATGGTCCGCAAGAGGTTCTAAATCTTCTTTTTTTGCTTTCATACCCGCAGCACAACAAACTATAGTTGCAAAGTTCTTTTTTTTAACTTCGGGAATCATCTCTTTATATTTTGCCTTATCTGATGGACTTCCATCAGTAAGAATAAACAGAAGAGGACGCCAATCACCTTTCCGCTCAGAAGTAGTTTTAACAATATTTTTATCAACTTCTTTACATAGAAGTTCTAGAGCTAAACCTAGATGAGTTGGACCAGAAATCGGGGTTTGAAGGTCAGGAACTATAAAATCTTGCAACGCTGTAAGAGGACAAACAACACTAACCTCCCTATCAAAGGTAATGATGCATAAATAGACAGACTCTAATGCCGAGGGATCCTGACGAAGGCTTGAAACCAAACAACTAATACCAGCTTTAACAGCTTCTATTGGCTCGCCTCGCATCGACCCAGAAGTATCTAACAGTAAAAAAACAGGCAATCGCCTCATATTTAAATCACCAAAATTTGTTACGTAAGTTGAAAATCCTTAGGAGGTGGAGGCAACTGAGACATAGCAGAAACTTCGCCCTGGTTGCTCTCAACCTTGGTGCTTGTCGTTGAAATAGAAGCACTTACCCATTTAAAAAATTTCGCTATCGAAGAATTGTCAGTATCTTTAACATGAATCATATTTTCTTTCCCACAAATTTGTTCTAATGTCGAACCAAAACTATCACCCAACCCAACACCAACAACTACGCCCCATTTTTCTTTTTTAAATTTCTGCAATCCGGACTCCCAACCAGAATCTGCAGCACCATCCGACATTATAAAAACCATTGGCTTCCAGTCACCTTTTCTTTCAGGAGTAGATTTCGCTACCTCCCTGTTTTTGCAATCACAAAGCAAGGACAAGGCATCTCCTAAATTAGTGGAACCGGAAGAAATAAGGTCAGGTATCTGAAATGACTGCAGATCTGTTAAAGGAACAACCTGTTTTGCATCAGAATCAAATGTAATAATACTCAAATACGCAGTTTCTAATGCGATAGGATCTTGCCTCAAAGCAGAAACCAAAACTTGAACCCCATTTTTTACAGCCTCAATTGGCTCACCCATCATAGAACCTGAAGTATCAAGCAACAAATAGACCGGCAACTTTTTCGCCAAGTTAAAATCTCCTTAAAATATATTGAAATTGAATTGGAATTAGGATCAGGAGTTGTACTTCCGGAGAAAAAAATCCAAGCCACCCGGGTATCCTTTTCCAACAGCCTCAAATCGCCAACCCCCATCTTTTTTGTAAAAACGCCCAAATTCTATAGCAGTTTCCACCGAAAAGTCTTCACCAAGCTCATATTTGCATAGCTCTTCGTTGGTATCGGCGTTGTAAATGCGGATGAAGGAGTTATTGACTTGGCCAAAATTCTGACCTCGAGCCGCAGCCTCATGTATTGTAACTGTAACAACCATTTCAGTGATGTTGGGGTTAAGTTTGTCAAAGTTAATGGTTACAGTTTCATCATCACCATCACTATTTCCTCCGGTTCGATCATCCCCAGAACTCTTGACCGCGCCATCCTTTGATTCTTGATTGTTGTAAAAGACAATAAAATCGTCGCCTAAAGCTTTTTTATTTGCAGCAAGCATGAATACACTAGCATCAAGATCATATTCATCCCCGGATGAATCATTGGGATCCCAACCCAAACCAACCCCGGCTCTTTTCAGGCCTATTTCTATTCTTTGACCCTTTTGTAATGAAATACCCATACATTCGCCTCCAATAATTGGAATGCCTTAAAAAAATGTCAAACTACCAAAACCTACACATTTCTGCATAAATAACGCCAAATAAGATGCAAGTTAGGAAACATATAAACAACAATAATTTAAAAATTTGGAAGTTCAAGTAAAATCTTGAAAATTCTGTACTAATCAGCAATAAATAATCGGTACAGTCTCGAATGCCATGAAGTTAGTAATAGCGCCAAAATAAGGTACCGAATTATTTGTTGGCGCGCGGATGGATTTCATAGTTCCATTCCCCATGATAGGCGTTGCGTTTGACATGGCATTCTGCCAACTCTTCATCACTGACTTTTCGGCCTTTCTGGTACAGGCCTTCGTCTAGCTAGGCGTGAACTTCCAAGCCCGTCTCGGTGGTCGTTGCGTTGATCGATTCCACCACGATCTCCAAGGTCTCCAGAAGCGGCCCACCCCAATTCCGCGTGATGTGGCAAAACAGCCGATGCTCGATCTTGTTCCATTTGCTCGTGCCAGGCGGGTAGTGGCCGACTTCGACGATCAGTCTCGTCTGCCCACTTCTGCAACTCCACTTTCCACAAGCGGTTCCGGGAACTGTTGCTGCCGCCACTGTCCGCCGTCACCAACAACCGTTTGGCTCGACGATACCGCTGGCGACCCAGTTTCTTCCACCAACGACGAATCGCTCCCACCGCGAACTCGGCCGTGTCGTGGCTGATCCCCACCGACACGCCGGCCTCATTGCCGTGAATGTCGTACACGCCGTAGGGCACCGCCTTGCCCAACTCGGGGTCGGGAAAATCGTGCGTCTTCACCTGTTGCGGTTCGCCTTGAGGCCGATACTTTTTTCCGCATTCTTGAGGTTTCCCAGCACTTCTTTCTTCTTGGTGTCCACCGAGATCACCGGCTCGCCCCGTCGCTTGCGAGCCTTCACGCACTCCTCGATGTGGCGAAACTGGCCGTCCCGGTCCGGATGCTGAGCGCCTTCCTGAGTTTTGCGATTGCCCTGCAAGCTGTAGTTCATCGCCACCAACATCCGCCGCACCGAAGTCGCGCTTACTGCGTATCCCTGTTTTCCCAACTCCTGGGCCAGTCGATGCGTGCTTTTAATCGTCCAACGCAAAGGGTTCATGGGCGACCCCCGAGATGTTGGCTCGATCAACCGGTCCAGAGCTGCCTGCAAACCGGGTTGTGTGATCGCATGAGGCTTGCGACCGCCGTTGGTCAGCCAGCGGAGCCGGACCGGCAAGCTCCTTCAAGCCCGTTCGGACCGTGCGATCCGACAAGCCCGTGGCCAAGGCAACGGTCGTGATTCCACCACGCCCCAAGGCCCGCGCTTCGGTCGCTGCCCGCACTCATCCAAGTCATCGAGCAATTCGATATACTTGTTCTCAATGGCATTGATTATAGTTGCATCCTGCATGCCGCGATCATGACATCATCCACCACTTCGAATCAAGCCCGTTTTCGATAACTTATTTTGGCGTTTTTCCTAAGTGCGGTGAAGATGACGGAGGAGAAGGACATCACGGTGCGTGAAGCAGCGGAAGCGTTGGGTATCTGTGAAACGATGCTCCGGGAATGGAAGAAGAATTACCAGGAAGGGAATTGAACTGTTTCAACCGAAGTGTCACAAAAGTGAGTAAAAGGAAGAGAGACAAACTGGTACAATCCAGACTGACGCTTGTGAAACTAGGGCCAAGGGCAACCAAAATCCTACCATTACTCTCACTCCGGTGGCCTTATTTTCATGGTCAAGACCAAACAAACGTATGGAATTTTCTTGTATAAAATCAATATTTTTATATGATTTCGATAGTATTTTGATTTACTGGGGTAGAAGTTATGTCTTCGGGATGGTTTTTTTTTCAAAACGGGAATAACAAAGGACCATACACCTTAGATCAATTAAAGAGTCTGGTTAATGCCAATAAGGTTTTTGAAGATGACACGGTTTTTGACCCTATCAAAGTTGTATGGGTTAAAGCCTCTGATGTTCCTGATCTTTTTGACAATGCTGGAGGAGAAGATTCAAGCAAAGTTACATATTCGAATGACATTTCCCGATTTAATCTAACTAAAAATAAAGATATTAAAAACTTTAATCAGACATTATTCTCAATCGGAAACCAGATCCGATCAATTGCAACAAAATCATATCAACATACTATACATATATCAACGATTGTTTATCAAACGATAAATTCCTTGGCTTCTAATTTGAAATCTTTTTTAAAAACTGTTTTGGTTATCTGGATCGGATTGGCCTTGGGAATCCTCGTATTGTCTTCGTTCCATGGTTTTTTACCGACTATTTTAAAAATTGGTTTAATCGGCATAAGTGGTCCAGTTACCGTTTTTCAGTTGATAAAATTTGGAATTGTAAGCGAAAAAGACAAGACCAAGCTTTTGCGCCTCGCCTTAGCATTAAGTACCAGTCTTGGGTTAATCTTTGTAAATTTATTGGGTGGATTTTTCTCAACAGTCTGGTTCTTCGTACTTACCTATTTGATTGTACTAGGAATAGCATTTTTTTTTCGCCAAATGTCCAAGCCGGCATTTATTTGTTTTGTGACTTCTGCCGCTGGACTTCTCCTAACCCTAATCGCTTCAATGTACACTGGGCAAAATGCATTTATATCCCCAAGCGTTTTCAATACGAGCTCCTTAGACAAACGGATTTTTGGGAAATGGAAAAAAGAAGGATCCATAATTGTTATTTTTGAATTAACCTCAGGTGGTTCATTTATTTTCGATAACGAAACGCGACGTTACAAAATAAGCAATAAAAACGAAATCCAAATTGTAAATAATTCATCATATAATCTTGTAGATGAAACACTCATAGTTGACTTTAGAAACGATAATGAAATTATTATTGTAAATAGCCACAAGGTTGGGATATTTTCCATTATTAGTGGGCGTTTTATAAAATCCTCTGATTAGCAATTATATTAAGGAAATCTAACAAAACGATCTTGACAAAAAGGGATGGTCATGGTTCCCTAAATCAGCGTCAGAGGGAAGTTAAGGGTTTTGGGTACCATTACTATTTTAAGTTGAATTTTTCGTATTTTAATGTCGGGCGTAATTTAAAAACTTCGTTTTTGCTGGATTTAAATTATGTGTGCTTTAGTTTTGATATTTATATACACTTGGATTTGTAAATCTAATGGCGATTAAGTATGAATAATTCAAATTGGTTTTACATTTACAACGGAAAATCTTCTGCCGCGGTCACCCTGCAAGAGTTAATAAATAGGTTGCCCCAAATCGGGGGCGGTAAAACATATGTTTTCGGCCCAGGAATGACCAACTGGACTGAAGCTTCAAAGGTACCTCTATTAAATCCTGTTGCAAGTTTGCAGTCAGGATCTAATGTTGATGTAGTCGATTATCAAATTTTTGGTTCTGAAATGCAATATGTTGAAATAACATTGGACCCATCGGAAATGGTAATTGCAGAACCTGGGGCCATGATGTATATGACTAGTGGCATCCAAATGGAAACTTTGTTTGGGGATCCTTCTGCGCCCGCACAAACCGGTTTTTTTGACAAACTAATGGCCGCGGGGAAGCGCATTTTGACTGGTGAATCACTTTTTATATCAGCATTTTTGAATGCTGGGCATTCGAAGGAAACTGTTGCTTTTGCTGCCCCATTTCCCGGAAAAATAATACCAATAGACCTCAAGCTTCTGGGAGGAGAGTTGATTTGCCAAAAAGATTCTTTTCTTTGTGCGGTTCGGGGGATTCAGATTGGTATAGCTTTTCAAAAAAGGCTTGGAGTTGGTTTTTTTGGGGGGGAGGGTTTTATTATGCAGCGTCTTACAGGAAATGGCTTGGTTTTGGTGCATGCTGGCGGGATGATTATGAAACGTAACCTTAAGGCAGGTGAAACTCTTCGGGTGGATACTGGGTGCCTTGTAGCCCTACAGCCAAGTGTTGACTTTGATATTCAATTTGTAAAAGGAATTAAAAATTTGCTTTTTGGCGGTGAAGGGATGTTTTTTGCCACCTTAACTGGACCTGGTGATATTTGGTTGCAATCTCTGCCTTTGTCCCGCTTAGCTGGCAGGCTTGTGGCTGCAGTTGGAAGTGACAAAGAGGAAGGCTCGATTCTTGGGCGCTTAGGTGGCATTCTTCCGCGGTAGTAATTTTTTGAATTCTAAATGCATAAAACTGTTTTAATTTGGTTTTTTGGTTTTAAAATTTAAAAGTGTTTTTACTGAAAATATTTTTAATTAGTTCAAAAACCACTCGAATCTTTGTTTATCATATGACATACGGATTAAACTCCTTGGCGGAATGATAGTGTTATGAAAAACTTTTCATGTTAAAACGATTTTGATCTTCGCAAAAACCTTCCAATTTCCCCGATTAAAATAACCGGCGAGGTACATGCAGAAATCACCAACCACTCTTCGAAAGAAAGAGGTACTGTTTTAAAAAAGTTGCCCCCGAATTGAACAATAGCTATTTGTCCAGCTAATATGGCAATGGTAATGATCACAAAAAGCGGGTTGTCAAGTAGACCGGAAAAAGCAGAATGAAATCCGCCAAATCGCCTGGCATTAAAAATGTTCCAAAACTGAAGCATCACAAATACACAAAAGAAAATCGTTAGATTTTTCGGGGAAATCTCTCCGCTTTCAGATTTCGACTTCATCCATACCAACATTCCGCCCAAAACCACTACAAAAGCAATACCCCATCCAAAAATCGAGCGCGACATTGCAGGCGTAATGATAAAATCCCCCCTACCACGAGGGCGATCCCTCATCACGCCTGGGTCGGCTGGTTCCGTGGCCAATGCAAGTGCCGCAAATGTATCCATTATAAGATTAACCCATAACATCTGAATAACACTCAAGGGAATTGCAACCCCTATAAATGGACCAAGAAGAGCTATCACCAGTGCAGCAACATTTATTGTCAATTGAAATACGATAAATCGCTGGATGTTCCTGTAAAGAGACCGCCCCCACATCACCCCGGAAGCAATACTTCCAAAAGAATCATCAAGAATAACCATGTCACTTGCGGCACGGGCAACGCTTGTACCAGTAATCCCCATTGCCAACCCGACATCTGCATAATTCAATGCTGGTCCATCATTTACCCCATCTCCTGTAACAGCAACAACCTCCCCTTGTTTTTGAAGAAGCTGAACAACCCTTTGTTTGTGCTGGGGCTGGGCCCTTGACAAAACTTTCAGAGATTTAACAGCAAGAAGTGCTTGCTCATCATTCATTGCAGAAAACTCAGATCCAGTAAGTGTGGCACCGGGGCCATTTAAATCCAAACCAATCTGCCGGCCAATCTCACGTGCGGTGGGGGCGTTGTCACCAGTAATAATTTTAACTTCAATTCCAGCTTCAATGCATGATCGTATGGCCTTGGGAACCTCCGGGCGAACAGGATCATCAATAACTGCAAACCCCATCCAAGTCAGACCAACAGCCTCGTTTGAAAGATCAGCGGAATCGAGGGATCCATTTCGCAAGGCATACCCGATGGTTCTCATTCCACGGGATTGAAAAGAAACCAATTGATTTTCAATCTCCTTGGCAGAACCTTCATCTTTGGGTGAAACACCATCGCTTTTGCCAATGCCACTACATCTTGCAAGAATAATCTCAGGTGCTCCTTTTACATAAAGGACTTCCGTACCATTTAGAGCCGAAGAACGACCAAAAGTGGCCATAAACTTGCGCTCGGTTGAGAATGTCAACTGAGATTCAATCTTGAATTGTTCCCTCAAGCTCAGGTAGTGAAAACTTGAACCGGCTTTCTCCAGCCATAAAAGAAGCGCAGATTCAGTGGGGTTTCCAAGAGTTTCCATGCCTTTTTCAGTACGCCATAAATCTGCGGTTGAATTTACTGCCACGGATTCAGCCACTAAAATCGAGGATGGATCATTTACTCTGAGTCCATGGGGCAGCATGGCGGAAACAAAATCTTGAAGCTCCATTTTGCTGGTGGTCAAAGTTCCTGTTTTATCACAGCAAATAACAGTGGCGGCCCCAATAGTTTCACAGGCATGCATTTGACGCACAAGAATGTTTGCCTGTGTCATTCGTCTCATACTATATGCCAGACTAAGCGTCACACTCATTGCAAGACCTTCCGGCACTGCAACAACAATTATTGTAACGGCAATCATGAATGCTGAAAGAAGCTGGGAGGAGGCTTCGGCTGGAAGCAGAAATTCCCCCCAACCATAGCCTTTTAAAATCAAAAGAAAAACAGAAGCAATCAACAATAATAATCCGGCAGAAATCACCTTTGCCCAAGCAGTGAAACCCACATCATCAATGAAAGAAGGGGCACTTGCATTAATATTCAACATTTCAAGGCCATCGTAAACCCAAGGAACCCAGACTTTTGACAATCCAACCATTGTTGAAACCAATACCACCAAAGCGAACCAAAACTGCGGCAAGGTCAAATAAAAATCCCCCTTTAAAAAACCACAGGACAAAATGGCAACAAAAGAAATGGACGCCATCAGAAAACCAATAACTCCAATAATTTTACAAAGGTTTACCAACTGCTCTTTTAATGGTGTCACCTCCTCGGTATCCTCATTAGAGGCCTTGGTTGCTTTACCGGTCTTGGTGTTATCACCAACCGAAAATATTTTGAATACCCCATGGCCATCAAGTACTGTTGTGCCCATAAAAACAGAATCAGCAGGTAGTGTTTGCCCCTCCTCAGAATTAAAAGCCCCCCCCTGCCCGGCTGAACACTTGGGAACCGGATCTTTTTCCCCGGTCAGAGTACTTTGGTCAACAAGGATCGAAACTTGAGTTATCACAAATGCATCTGCAGGCACCGCCTCACCTGCTTCAAGTTGAATAACATCATCAACGACAAGATCGCACTTGGGTATCAAAACCAAGGCCCCGTTTCGCATCGTACGTACGGGTGTTTTATCATCGGACTTATAAAGTGCATCCAGTTCTTGCTCAGCTTTATATTCATTAATGTAAGCAAGTCCCGTTGCAAGCAGAATGGCAACAATGATCCCAACGCCTTCAATATAATCTCCGTGAAAAAAACCCGCAATTATAGCAATAAAAGCAGCAACAAGAAGAATACGAATAACTGGGTCTTCAAATTTTTCTAGGTAAACTATCCACCAAGGATTTTTAGGTGCGGGCGTCAACACATTCGGACCGTGACGGTCCCGACTTTCTTTTACCTGTAAGTCATTTAAGCCAATAAGGGATGGCGATGTGTTTTTACCAGAATAATCTGCCATACTATGACTACTTCCATAAGTATTTATAAAGAATCAAAAAATGTAGAAGATCAAGCTAATATAATATTATTAAGACTCAGGTTCAACATGAAATCAAAAAATACGATTAATTTTAATCGACGAGTCTGCATCAATGCGGGGAGCAGCAAGCGAATCCGGCCGGCAAATAGCAATGCAGGTTCTCAGGGAGGCAAGTTCCAGGAATACAAGGAATCAAGAACAAACATCTTGTAAATTTTGGACTTTTTCAGATGAGCCGTGTCTTGTAGGCCTCAATATGTCTCCGGGAGACCTATTTAACACTTCCTTTAATGTGCAGTAGAGGAAGCATGCTTGGCCTAGCACTTAAAATCGTTTTAAAAACATGCGAAGAGATTATAAATCAATTGCGAACATCGGGAAAAACAAAAAAAAGTCAATCATTAGGTGTATCCACAATTATCATTAGCGATATGAAAACTTCTGATAGCTGGCTGGAAACAGTAAACCAACTTGCTAAAATTGGGAAGATCTCGCTAATAAAAATAAATGAAAAACCTGACGAAAACTTGATCTCAAACAGCATTAATTCAGTTTTTCATGGCGTTTATAACGGACAAAATTTAAGCCATCCCGATATCACCACGATTTTGGCTAATAATACCTAAAAATGTCCCGTAACTCAATTTGAACAACTAGAAACACCAAATAAACAATATTATTTAGGATTTTCAAACCAATTCAACGGCAGAGGTTCAGTTTGGTTTAAGCGTGACATGACGGTTTCCAATGAAAATCCTAAACGCGAGAAAAGTATCAGCCGATCCGTGAATAACAATTTATAAACTTTACATTTACACTATGGGTAATTACACTAAATTAACTTTAAATATACATGCATTTTAAAAGGAATATACTATGAAAGAATTTGATATAACCGTTGGCACTGATGGTGGCGGGCATCGCCCTATAATAAGAGTTCAAGCTTCAAGCGAAGGAGCAGCAAAGTTATTAGCTGTTTCCATTGCAAATGCTAATGCAAAAGCGCAAGGCTCGTCTGACGCTGGGAAATTTAAAGCTTTAAGCTCTAAAAGCATTTTTTAAAAAACTTATTTTCAGGTTCTGGTTCAGGCGCAGCGGGAACTGGTTCAGGAATTTGTTCTTCAAATAAAAGCTTTTGATTCGGATCAATCTTATCCGCACGGGGACCATACATACGCTTGAGAAGCAAATCAAGCGTATGTTTTAGTTTTTC
>JBDNHI010000201.1:0-18741 GCA_041694635.1 Gemmataceae bacterium
AAATACACCCCCACCCCCTGTTAGCAATCAAGAGGTGGGTGGGCTTTGGGGCTTTGGGGCTCTCTTTTTATAATGCGGGATTTCAAAAGAAGAAATACAAAAGACAAATGCAGACCCCAGCGCCACTGTTAACAACGAAGAGGTCGCTGGGCTTTGGGGATCTCTCTGCTGAACTTATGAAAGATTTTCGCGATTTTTATGAGGCACGATTTTCGGAATTTTTACCCACAGAACTATCATCGTCAACCCGAGCTTCCACTCTGCGCGCTTTAGAAAAATCGACGCTGCCGTAGTATAAATCAACCTCAAGCCTAGGCTCGGTACTTAATTCAATCGGAATAAGGACAGAGAAAGTACTACCCTTGCCCAATTCACTTTGGAGAGAAACTTCGCCACCTAAAAGCTTAGAAAGTTCCCTGACAATAGAAAGGCCAAGGCCGGTGCCGTCGTATTCTCTGGTAAGAGTATTGCCAGCTTGTCTAAATTTTTCGAAGACGAGTTCTTGTTCTTCAGGGGCGATGCCAACGCCAGTATCAGAAACCGTGATGCGAATTTTATTAATTTCTGGTTCGGCCTTTAAGATAACTTTGCCGCCTTCTGGAGTAAATTTAACTGCATTAGAGAGCAAGTTTGCAAGGATCTGCCTGAGCTTACTTTTATCTTGCCTGAGGTTTTTAATATCGGGAGGAATAACAGAAAGGAGGTCGATGTTTTTCTTTTCAGCAAGGGGTCGAGCCATAGTAAGCAGGCCTTCGCTGATATCATCGAAGGGGAATTCGGTAATGCTGACTTCCATTTTACCTGCTTCGATTTTAGCAAGGTCAAGAATTTCATTAATTAAATTAAGAAGTTGTTCGCCTGAACTTCGAATATTACCAACCCATCTGCCCTGTTTTTCATTAACATTTTGGCTATTAAGCATCAGATCGCTGAACCCAAGAATTGAATTAAGAGGAGTACGAAGTTCGTGAGACATTTTAGCGAGGAAATCGCTTTTCAATTTATTCGATTCAAACAAAGCGAGGTTAGCTTGGGCTAACTCATCAACTTTTTTATCTAGATTAGAGTTCACTTTTTTCAGACGATCTTGCATGCTAACTAGATTACGAAGCATTCGGTTGAAGGCATGGCTAAGATCTTCGAACTCATCACCTGTTTGAATTTCACTGCGGACATTTAATTCTCCTGCGCTAATTGCATCGCTAACTTCTTTCAGATGCTTAACGGGCTTCACGATAACATATCGAACGATAAGATAGCTGCCGCCCATAATTAGTAGAGCAGTAATAAGGGCATTAGAAATCAAAATAGCGCGGTTAATATGCACCTGTTTTTCAATCGAATCGATTGGGATATCGACATCAATTTGGATCATAGCCAAGAGGTCATTTTCGTTTAAAGAGGCTTGCATTTGTTTATGGCAAACCAAGCAAGATTTGCTAGACCTGATAGCAGCGTAGTAATGGTTGACAGACCTAGAAAGGAACAATTTATTTTCTTCGTGTTTATCGGGGTTGTTGATAAATTCGTAAAGTTGTTCGTTTCCGTAGGGGTCATCGGGTTTATTTTCAGCCCGAGTAGCATTAGGAGTAATCAGTCGGTAGCGATATTCTTTGAGTGCTCTGGGCCAATTTTTTTCCCATTGTTTGCGAAAATCAGCAAGGGCTCGGGCTGTATCGGTGCCAACAGGCATAGCCCCTTCTATTAATTTCCCCTCGGGGTTTACTGGTTTACAAACGGAAGTTAAAAGTTGATCTACAATCTGTTTGACCAGCAGCCTACAGGTGGTGGGGATTTGCTCGTAGGCAAGGTGTTCGGTCTGATAGGCATAGAGAGAAAAACTTGCGCTAATAAGGAGCAAAATAAAACCGCTAAAAAGAAAGCGACACTTTCTTTCAAGACTGGTTTCGCCCAACAATCTTTTAAAGGCTTTGTAAGACATTATCTTTCACACATTTTCCTAAGTTGCCAACGGTATTGAAAGATTCTACCTTTTAGAAGGTTTTTTAGGCTGACAATTCGGGCAAAAATGCGACGATCTTCCCGCAAGCACTATTTTTTGTATGCTATTTCCACAATTCATACAAGGTAAGCCTGTTCTTCCATAAGCTTTAAATTCATCTTGGTAGCCACCCATCAAGCCCGCCCCCCCCACATAATTTCTAATGGTTGAGCCACGATTTTTAATAGCAGCGTTAAGAATTTCTTCAATCGAATTGCTTAGCAAAATAGCTTCATAAGGTTTTAAAGAACAAGCTAACCTTGAAGGGTGTAAGCGAGATTTATGCAAAGATTCATCGGCGTAAATATTACCAACGCCTACAATATTTTGTTGATCGAGCAAAAAAGCCTTAAGATTTCTTGAACTTTTGGCGAGTGAGGAAAGCCAATATTCTTGGGATAAGTTAAAAGGTTCGGGGCCTAACTTTCGCTTGGCAAAAAAATCTTGCAATTCTTTCTCGGTATCAAATACATCAGCAGAACCAAACCTACGCACATCTCGAAACCGCAACTCCGCATTCCCTGGGGATAATTTAAAAACAAGGTTGGTATGAGATTTGAGGGCTTCTTGTTGGTCAAAAACACAAAGTTGGCCTGTCATTCCAAGATGGATTAGCAGTTGCACCCCAGATTTCATACTTAAAATGATCCATTTTCCCCGGCGATGAATTTTATTCAAAGTTTGTTTTTCTAGCGATTTAGTCCATAAGGGGTTCCAAGGTCGGCGTAGTTTTTTCCCTAGTATTTTTACACTTCCAATCTTTTTTTGTGCTAAAAGAGGCTTTAAATCACGCACCACAGTTTCAACTTCGGGCAATTCAGGCATTCCTTTTACCTTTTATTCTTCCTGATTTTATTGGATTCTGTTTTCGCAACTTGACACTATTGAATAACAATCTCGTGCATTTAGCAATAAGTTATCTTTAGGTTTGCTTGACCACCCGTGCCTGCGAGTCTAATTTGATAAGTATGGGATTTCCGTTTTTTGCTTTTATAGAGGTTTGCTATGAGTTCAACACTTCAATACACGCCCGATGCAATGGGAAGATTTGGCCTTTTTGGCGGTAGGTATGTGCCAGAAACGCTTATCGAAGCCTTAAATGAGCTAACGATTGAATATGAAAGGGCAAGGCACGACCCATTGTTTCAGGAAGAGTTTCACCGGTATTTGAATGAATATGCGGGAAGGCCGTCGCGGCTTTATTATGCAGAAAGGCTGACGAAAGAGGCGGGAGGGGCAAAAATACTTCTTAAACGAGAAGATTTAAACCACACAGGCGCCCATAAAATCAATAATTCTATCGGCCAAGCTTTACTTGCTAAAAGAATGGGTAAAAAACGCATTATCGCTGAAACGGGTGCTGGCCAGCACGGCGTAGCTACCGCCACCGCTTGCGCTCTTTTTAACCTTCCTTGTAGGGTTTATATGGGCGAAGAAGATATTCGCAGGCAAAAACTTAATGTCTTTAAAATGCAAGCTATGGGATCCGAAGTTTTCTCGGTTACCACAGGCAGCAGAACCTTACGCGATGCTATTAACGAGGCAATGCGCGATTGGATGGCTTCGGTAGGCAACACGCATTATATACTGGGTAGCGTGGTTGGACCGCACCCCTTCCCTTGGATTGTTCGCGATTTTCAATCTGTCATTGGCAAAGAATCTCGCCAACAATGCTTAGAACAAACTGGAAAATTACCCACCGTGGTGGTTGCAAGCGTAGGAGGTGGCAGCAATGCCGCGGGTATGTTTTTCCCTTTTATTCACGATCAAAATGTTGAACTTGTAGGGGTTGAGGCAGGAGGGCACGGCCCAAATCCGGGCGGCCACGCCGCTACCTTATCTCACGGTTCTCCTGGCATTTTGCATGGCACATTTAGCTATGTTCTTCAAGATAACGATGGACAAACTGCTAATGTTCATTCCGTCTCGGCGGGTTTAGATTACCCCGGCGTCGGCCCCGAGCATAGTTATTGGAAAGATTCCGGCAGAGTTCGCTATACCAATGTTAATGATGCAGAAGCCCTTGCTGGGTTTCATTTATGCTCGAAGCTTGAAGGGGTTTTGCCCGCACTTGAGACTGCTCACGCTGTGGTTGAAGCTATGCGAATTGCAGCAAAACTTTCTAAAGATGAAGTGGTTGTGGTTTGTTTTTCAGGCAGGGGAGATAAAGACTGCTATGAGATTGCCAGAGTCAGCGGCGATAACCTTGAATAAAATTTTTGCAGTTAATGGAATCAAGAAAGAAAGAAATGAACCCAATCGATGAAGCGTTTTCCCGCCTAAAAAGTAACAACAAAAAGGCTTTTATTCCTTTTATTGCTGCGGGCGACCCCGATATGAATACCACCAAGGAACTTATCAAAACCTTGGCAAAAAATGGTGCGTCTATTATCGAAATAGGTTTTCCTTACAGCGACCCCATTGCAGATGGCCCTGTCATTCAAGCGGCATATTCTCGCGCACTTGACAAAGGATTGAAAATCGACAGCATTTTTAATGCTGTCGCTGAGGTTAATGCAGATTTTCTTAAGGAAGGGATTTTGGTTCCTATTGTTGCTATGGTTTCTGCAAGTATTATTCACCGTTACGGGAAAGAAAATTTCATCAAGCAAAGTACAAAGGCCGGGTTTTCCGGGCTCATTATTCCTGATCTACCTGTTGAAGAATCTTTAGTCATCGCCCAAGATCTGCATCAGGCTGGGTTAAAAATCATTCAACTTGTTACGCCAAATACACCCAAGGAAAGAGCGATTCAAATTCTTTCTGCGTGCAGCGGCTTTGTCTATTGTGTTAGTGTTTCTGGAATTACAGGCGAACGAACTGAAATTCCGGAAGCTTTGCTACACAACCTTTTATGGTTACGAAATCAAACGACTTTGCCCCTTTGCGTAGGATTTGGCGTAAGCAAACCAGAACACGCCCTTATGCTTCGTAACCACGCAGATGGCGTGATTGTAGGAAGTGCGATTGTCAAGCTGGTTGAAACCATTGAAAAATCTGGGCTGCAAACTGCTCAATCAAACATTGCTAATCTTGCAACTTCGCTTATTGAGGCACTTAATTCCTAACCTTTTGGTGAACAACCTTGCACGAACGAAAGCGCAGAAAAATTGAGCGTGAGTTTGGCGTACCCATCGCTGGAGAAATTCTTGACCCCACTAAATGGACTCAGACCGCTCTTAAAAAATTACCCACCGATTCCTTCTTAAACCTTGAACTTACCTTCTCTAGAACTGCACCCCTTATTATCGATGTTGGTTGTGGAAACGGCAGATTTATTCTTGGCAGTTCTGTTTGGCGCGAATCTTTTGATCACCTCGCTGCTGATATTCTTCCAGTCGTTATTCGTTATGCCACTAGGCGGGGTAACCAACGCGGCCTTAACAATTTGCGCTTTATCGTCACCGATGGCCTTAACCTAGTCGAAAAGTTGCTTCCGAAAAATAGTGTTACGGAACTTCACTGCTATCACCCGCAGCCTTATCACCTGCCTGAAAAATCCTTAGAGAGGTTGATCACACCTAGGTTTCTTGCAGCGGTTCACCGTATTCTTGTTCCCGATGGGCAAATCTTCTTACAAACCGATAGCAAAGCTTACTGGGACTATATGAAAAGCATTCTTTCCCATTTCTTCGAGTTTAAAGAAAGAATTGGATGTTGGCCTGATTCTCCGCGTGGCCGTACTCGACGAGAAATTTTGGCTATTAAAAGAGAGCTAAGTATTTATCGTGGCTATGGGGTAAGGCTAAATCAGTTAACGGAAGATGAGCTACAAAAGCTTGAATCTGATTTGCCTATGCCATTATTTCAGACCGAGATTTTCTTGCGTAACTTAGATCGAGAAGAGTCGGCGCTTTAAAGATAATAAAGCAAGACGGGCTGAATAAAACAGCCCGTCTCTTTTTTAGAAGGCTTGCACCTTTTATTTATTCATACCAGGGAACTCAAGTTTTTCTGCCAACTCGGGATCAAGTGGCTTCGTACCTTTGCACTTCGGATACTTGGTACAACCCAAGAAAAAGCCTTTCCTACCGGGCCTAAGCTTCATCGGGCCGTTGCATTCTGGACAGGTGTCGGTGATTTCAATCTCGGGAATATCGACCTTGGGTGCAGGCGGATACATCTGATTAACTTTTTCTTTTAATTCTTCGGGAATAGGTTTAGCACTACGGCATTTAGGGTAGGCAGCGCAACCAAGGAACGGGCCCCTTGGCCCTTTCCGAACATTCATAGGCCCACCACATTTTTCACAAGCGACGCCTAAATCGACTGCCTTCACGGGATTACCATCGGCATCAACATCCTTGGCATTTTTGCATTTGGGATAACCCGTGCAAGCAAGGAAAGGGCCACGCTTTCCTTCTCGAATAGCCATTGGCTTGCCACATTTTTCGCAAAGATGTTCGGTTGGTTTATTGGTCACAACAGGGATTCCTTCTGGGCTAAAATTCATAGTAACAGTACATTCGGGGTAACCAGAGCAACCAAGGAAGGGTCCAGATTTGCCACTTCTTTGCAACATTTGCTTGCCACAAGAAGGGCAAATATGTTCGGTAAGAACCGGTTTTTCTCTAGCTTGTTCGCCTTCGGCTCGTTTAATAAAATCACACTCGGGGTAGCCCGAGCAGCCGTAGAATCGACCTAGCCTGCTATAGCGTTCGATAATTTCCTTATTGCACTTAGGGCACTTTTCAGCAGCACCTGGCATTTTTTCCTTCGCATCAGTCATTGATGCAGAAAATGGCCCAAAAAATGCATCCAATACCTTGTTCCGAGGCACCGCACTGGTTTCAATCTGATCGAGTTCTTCTTCCATTTGGCTTGTGAATTTAAGATCCATCACCTTAGGAAAATATTCCACCAAGAGATCGTTTACCTTAATACCAATTTCCGTTGCGTAAAATCTGCGCTCTTTCATTTCAACATAAGTGCGCTCTTGAATTTTACTTATAATGGTGGCATAGGTACTAGGTCGCCCTATTCCCTCTTTTTCCAAAACTTTGACCAAACTGGCTTCACCATAACGGGAAGGCGGCTGGGTGAAGTGTTGGCTGCTTACCAATTCTTGTAGGTTCAAGGGTTGTTTTTCAGCAAGGACGGGAAGCATAGTATCTTCCTGCTTCCCGCCCGGGGCTAAAACTTTACGAAAGCCAGGGAACTTAAGAATTTTGCCTTGGGCTTTAAATATTCCTTTGTCGCTTTTAACTTCAACTTGAGTGATAGAAAAGATTGCGGGCTTCATTTGGCTAGCGACGAATCTGTTATAGATGAGGGCATAAAGGCGGAATTGTTCTTCTGGAACCATATTCCTAACTTTTTCGGGCGTGTAAGTTAAATCGGTGGGTCTAATCGCCTCGTGGGCTTCTTGAGCACTTTTACCGGAGGCAAAAGAGTTGGGTTTATCGGGCAGGAAATTTGCGCCGTGATTCGCTTGTATATGTTCCCGACAATTTTTCAGTGCCTCTTCAGAAACACGCGTACTATCGGTTCGCATATAGGTGATCAGCGCAACCGAACCTTCGCTTCCAAGGTCTACACCTTGGTAAAGTCTTTGAGCAATACCCATAGTACGCTTTGCGGTATAGCGCATACGAATACTTGCCTGCTGCTGAAGAGTACTAGTGGTAAAAGGGGGAGGAGCTTTTTCTTCTCGATCTTTTTGTTCTAGTTTAGAGACCTCAAAGCTACTTTTTTCAAGAATGCTAGCGACACTAACGGCAGATTCTTCGTTAGATGCGGAGAACTTGGCCCCATCCCATTCGTTTAATTCTGCTTTAAACACGCCCTCTTGGGAATCTTCCGTGTTTAATTTTTCTTCGATTTCGGCTTCTGGGTCTGGCTCGTCTTCGTCTTCTTTTTCAGCGCCTTTCGCTTTTTTAATGGTGAGAAGATTTTTACGACCTGACTTTCCCTCGGTGGAAAGAGTTGCGATAATCCGCCAATACTCTTCAGATTTAAACTGCTGGATTTCTTTTTCTCGCTCGACAATAAGTCGGACTGCAACGGATTGAACGCGACCTGCGCTTAATTCGCGGGCAAGTACTCTGCTTAAAAGCGGGCTAAGATTATAACCCACAACTCGGTCCAAAAATCTTCGCGCTTCCTGGGCATTCACTAAAGCCATATTAATATCAGTCGGGTTATTAAACGCTTCGGTTACTGCTTTTTTGGTGATTTCATTAAATGTAACCCGGCGTGTCCTTTTGAGATCAAGATCTAGCGCTTCGCTTAGATGCCAAGCGATAGCTTCACCTTCGCGGTCGGGGTCGGGTGCTAGATAGACCATAGCAGCCTTAGCTGCAAGTTTTTTCAAAGCGGCTAGTTCTATTTTCCTGTCTGCAAGATTTTTATAAGTTGCAATCCACCCAGCTTCGATATCAATTCCGAATTTACTTTTAGGTAAATCTCGGATGTGGCCTTTACTAGCAGCGACATCAAACATATCGCCCAGATATTTTTGAATGGTCTTGGCTTTAGCAGGAGACTCAACGATGACAAGACTTTTTTTAGATTTTCGGACGGGGTCGGAAGGCTCTACAGCTTTTTTAGTTTTTTTAGCTAGCGCAACCTCGTCGGGACTTTTCTTAGTTTTTTTAGGAACCGCTGCTTTAGTCGTTTTTTTTGGTACTTCCACCAAGTCTGGACTTATGGAAGTCTCAACGGGTGTTTCGATGATTTCAGAACTTTTTTTCGTCTTTTTAGGTGCCACTAAGCCAACTCCAAACTTTTTACTTCAGTTCCTATGCCAAATTCGGTAAACTCCTACAATCTTATAAGGTGAGGTTGTATGGAAAAAAAGACCAGCTACAATCCTCATCTTGGTGGGAACTTACCTTTATCCCATAATATAGGGGTTTACAGGGTGTCAACCCCTAGAGCAAAGAAATTGGTTGTAATTTTTTCCGTAAAGGATTCGGATTTATGGCCTTTAACCCGTTTGAAAGCTTCAGAAAAAATCAAAGAACTTTAATGGCATTCGCCGCCATAGTTTGCATGATTGTGTTTGTTTTCTCCTTTGGACAAGGAGATTTTTTCCAAACCTTGCAGGAATGGTTAGCCACCCGAACTCGGCCTGGCCCCAAAGTTGCAACGCTTTATGGTCAGCCTGTCTATGAAGTGGAATTAGATAAAATTGCCCGCCAAAGAGAACTTTGTAACAATTTTATGGTCAGAAACACCGCGATGGGCGTAAATATGGCGATGACCGAGCTAGAGAAGGCTCAAAAAGATATCAAAGAAGGAACAGAAAACCCCTTTGCCCGCGTTATGCAAGGCTGGGGAATGCGCAGAAACCCATTCTTTGCACAGCAAATGCGACTGCCCCCGGGTTGGCAGGCAATGAGCGTACAAAATGATTTAAGTTTTCTCGCTGCACAATCCACCACCCTTACGAATCCAGACCAGCTGCGAATTCTTAATACTTTAGCTATTTCTCTTGGCTTTGAGGCTTGGGAAACCAACACTGCGATGCGCGGTATCGATGAGTTTTATTTCGGTGGGAACAAAGGCCCCGAAGAACTCTTAGATTTTCTCGTTTGGATTAAAATTGCTAACAATATGAATATTACTCTTACCGAAGAAGATATTCGCAAAGCTGTTAATCGCGAAGCAGCCAGCCAAGAATTATGGCCTGTGGGAGTTCCGTTAAAATCTATTCCTAGTGTTCAAGGGCTTTTCAAAAATTCGGTAGGTAGTGATACCGAATTACTCGCTGGTTTAAAAGATGAATTTCGAGTTTTGTTAGCTAAAGAAGCAGTTCTTGGTGAATCTGCAGGTGTGAGATCTTATCGAGATTTGCGTGAACCGGTTCAGCGCCTTGGGAACGCAGGGGTTCCCGGCCCTTCCGAGTTTTTCAATTTCTTTAAGGAATATCGTTCAAGCTTGGGCGTTATTATGTTGCCCATTAATGCTGAAGATTTTATCGACAAAGTAAAAGAAGAACCAACCGAAAAAGAAATCGAACTTTTCTACAATACTTTTAAAAATGACGAAGTAAACCCAAGCAGCGAGCGCCCCGGTTTTAAACAACCCCGTTTAGTTAAAGTTGAATACGCCACTGCGAAAATAGAAGCGCCATTATTTAGAAAAAAAGCCCAAGCAAATGCGATTTCACCATTTGTCACCCGAATGCTTGCGTTTCTTCAAGCAGATAGTTTTGGTTGTTCTATTGGGGGTGCGGTTGGATCGATTCTTCCCGCATTTTCCCAAGAACCAATGTATTCTGAATACCGTATTTTCAAAGATTCACGGTCTTCTTGGTTTGATGCACCGTTTGCAGCTTCCGAAGTGCTACACGAGCAAAGTATACAAAGGCCCGACCTAGCAGCTTCGTTAGTGTGCGAAATTGCAGGTGGGCTTTTAAGCCTTAACTCTCCATTTATGGCAGCAGCAACTATTCCAGCTGCCTCTTTAGTATACGAAGCTAAGGTTCGGTTTAAAATTATTCCTAGCACCCTTTTAGCTTGTGCCTCTTCGAACCCCTACACCGCCATTGCCCTGCCCTTTCAATTTGTACCACCGGTTCCCGAAATGGAGACGGTCATTTCTTCACTCTTTGAAAAATACCTAGACATTCTTTCCCCGCGTATGATGCGGGAAAATTTCGTACTTTTCACCGAAGAACTAGGCAAGCTAAAAAACAAACCCGAAGAAGCTGCAAAGCTTGTTAGTAAAGGTACCGAGACTTACGGTCTTGAAATAAAGTCGATAAAATCTGCGAAACCTTTCTTCGAATTAGCTTCACAACAAGAGTTGGTTGAACTTAAAAAATCTTTTATCGAATCTTATAAAGATGAATCTAATGCTCCCGAATTTTGGAGGCTATTCTTTGTAGGTAATGGTTCCTATGAAACCCTTCGGTGGTCTCCTGATGATCGAATGTTCCAAAACGACCCCAGCCGTTGGATTTTTTCCAAAGAACCATACCTGATTTGGCGCTCTGACGATATTGCTCCTAAAGATAAAACCCTTGCAGAAGCCAAGCCTGAAATTATCAAAGCTTGGAAGTTACAAAAGGCAAGAAGGCTTGCAAGGCAAGAAGCAGAAAGGATTGATTTAGAAGCCAAGAAAAAGACCTGGCCTACCAACTACACCGACCTTGTTCGCGAATCTAAAGGTTACTTCAATAGTTTTATTGCGGGTAAAAAAGATGTTGAACTTAAAGAATTAAGTGGGGTAACTAAGATTCTACCGCAAAACACCACAGGCCCGGGGCAAGCTAGAATTTATCAGCCTTTCCGCGTTCCTACCGAAGTTATTACCTACCCAAGGGCAAAACTCGTGGATGATATTCACAAGCTTAAAAAGCCCGGCGATACTATGGTTACACGCGACCGCCCCGAGAATACTTTTTATGTAACGCTTTTACTTTCCAGAGCGGAGCCAAGTGTTCAAGAATTCAAAAAAGTCTATGAAAATGCCTCGGCTCGTTCTAAAGAGCCCGATACCCTTTGGCAATTATTCCTCGATCAATTTAGCAGAGATTTTAGAATCGAAACAATGAAGAAACTTCGTTCTGAAGCTTCCCCTAATCTTGATGACAACGGCCGTATTCCTTTCTCTGATTCATACCGCAATAAGAGTAATAAAGAAGACCCGGGAAGCTAACCCTTCCTAGCCTTTTTGATTTAAAAGCTGGTCTTATAAAAGGACCAGCTTTTTTTATTCCACCACATTATTTAAAATCGTTACCGTTACTTCTGGGCCTTCTAGCTTATGCACGAGGTGCTTAGGAACGGAACAGACAAGGGTTGCTTTTTCTTCGACAAATTCTTGCCTAATTATCTCTGCGTTTGATGCCAAATACGCAAGTAGTCTGCCATTCCCACACGAGGCTTCTACCTTGAGCATTACAAATTCAGAACTTAGTGCACTGATTACTGCTTCCCTTAGTTGGACTAATCCCCGATTATTTGCAGCACTTATCGTTACTGCCTTTGGGTACCTAGCAAGCAAGACATGCAAAATAGAATCGTCAACGATCTTATCGATTTTGTTAAATACAAGCAAAGTGGGGGTTTGATCACACTTTAAATCGGTGAGCACTTTTTTCACAGAGGTAATATGATCTTCCACTTGCGGGCTGCTAGCATCGACAAGGTGAAGTAACAATTTTGCTTGCCTAGTTTCTTCAAGGGTAGCCTTAAAGGAAGCGATGAGATGATGAGGAAGATCGCGGATAAAGCCAACCGTATCGCTTAGAAGAACTTTGCCCCATTCTTTGAGGTGCCATTGTCGGGTGCGAGTGTCAAGGGTGGAAAAAAGCCTATCTTCAACAGCAACGCCTGCACCTGTAAGGGCATTCATCAAAGTGCTTTTACCAGCATTAGTGTAGCCAACAAGAGAAATAGTGTATTCGCTTTGCCTAGATTGAACTTCGCGTTCTTTACGGGCTTGGACTTCGTGCAGTTTGTTTTTGAGATCGCGGATACGATAACCGACAATGCGTCGATCTTCTTCGAGCTGAGTTTCCCCTGGGCCACGCATACCAATTCCCGCTGCAATACGAGAAAGGTGGGTCCACATTCTTTTAAGTCTGGGTAAAGCGTATTCAAGTTGGGCAAGTTCGACTTGCAACCTAGATTCGACGGTACGAGCCCGAGAAGCGAAGATATCAAGGATTAATTCACTTCGGTCAAGAACTTTAATTTTAGTAGCTTTTTCGAGGTTTCGGATTTGGGCGGGGGAAAGATCGTTATCAAAAAGGACAACATCGGCGTTTGTCATTTCAACTTGCATAAGAAGTTCATCAAGCTTCCCTTTACCGATGTAGGTAGCGGGAACAATGTCGTGCCTTTTTTGGCTCATTTCTCCTACAACAACTGCCCCAGCGGATGAGGCTAGGCCTCGTATTTCTTCGAGCGGATCTTGAGAAGAAAACGACCTATCAGTTAAAGAAACACTTACTAAAAAGGCTTTTTCGGCTGATACTGTAAGTTGATCACGGGAGGCTTCTAGTGTCACTGGTTGGTTCATTCTCCTCAAAAAGTATGATTAATAAAAATACACCTAGGTATATTCTTTAGAAAAGATTAGCATCTGTATAGGTATTTCCCTATTGAAATTATATGCAATGAATGTTGGTTTTTTGAATCGTTTCTAGGATTTACTTAAAACTAAACCTACTTCTTTTCTGGAAAACCTTCTTTTCTCACGCTATTGATGAAATTGGCTTTACCAAACTTTTCTAATTAGGGAAGATGGCCTATGCCTGCCTTGCAGGATACATAGAATAATAGAAGCAAGGAATTTGTTTACTTGCTCTTTGTTTTGTGCCATTTGGAGTAAAGGCTTATGGATAATGGCAACGGTGGTGTGGAAAGTTCAAATGCGGTCTTGGACTTGGCTTCTGTTCATAATGATATCGATACAATAGAAACCCGTGAATGGCTCGATTCACTAGATTCTGTTTTACAAACAAGCGGCATTGATCGTGCTGAATACTTGCTTACCCAACTTAAACTTAAAGCTCATATTTCTGGCGTGAATATACCTTTCACTGCAAATACTCCTTATATCAATACCATTCCACCGGGCAAACAACCCACTTACCCAGGCGACCGCGAAATCGAACGCAGGATTAAAAGTCTTATTCGATGGAATGCTATGGCTATGGTCGTTCACGCCAATGAATTAGATGGCACCCTAGGTGGGCATATTTCCACCTTTGCCTCTTGTGCGACTCTTTATGAAGTTGCATTCAATCATTTTTTCCGAGGGCCTGAATCACCCGGTGGTGGCGACCTTGTTTATTTCCAAGGTCACGCTTCACCAGGTATGTATTCCCGAGCCTTCCTTGAAGGCAGACTTTCCGAACAAAACCTTAAAAACTTTCGTAGAGAATTAGAACCAGGTGGTGGCTTATCTTCCTACCCTCATCCTTGGCTTATGCCTAATTTCTGGCAGTTTCCTACTGTTTCTATGGGTCTTGGACCCATTATGTCTATTTATCAAGCAAAATTTAATCGCTATTTGCAAGATCGCGGCATTATCCAACCTTCCGACCGCAAAGTTTGGAGCTTCCTTGGCGATGGCGAATGCGATGAGCCCGAAACCCTCGGCGCTATTGGCCTCGCTTCCAGAGAGCGCCTTGATAACCTTATCTTCGTCATCAATTGCAATTTGCAAAGGCTTGATGGACCGGTGCGGGGAAATGGCAAAATCATTCAAGAACTTGAAGCTGCCTTTAGGGGCGCTGGTTGGAATGTCATCAAAGTTGTTTGGAGTAGCGAATGGGATCCTATTATCGCTCGCGACCGCTCTGGCATTCTTTTACACCGCATGAATGAAACAGTAGACGGCGAATACCAAAAATACGCGGTCGAAGATGGCGCTTACCTCCGAGAGCATTTCTTTGGTAAGTACCCCGAACTTCTTAAACTTGTTGAAGATTATTCCGATGAACAACTTACTAAACTTCGCAGAGGTGGACACGACCCATTAAAAGTTTACGCTGCTTATAAAGCTGCCACCGAAACAAAGGGGCGCCCATCTGTTGTTCTAGTCAAAACGGTTAAAGGTTATGGCTTGGGCGAAGCGGGTGAAGGGATGAACATCACCCACGGGCAGAAAAAACTTAAGGCCAAGCACCTGCTCGATTTCAGGACTCGCTTTAACCTGCCTTTCTCGGATGAAGATGTTAGCAAGGCTCGCTTCTTTCCGCCCGACCCCGAAAGCCCTGAAATTAAATATCTCCACGCTAGGCGCAAAGCATTAGGTGGATACTTGCCCGTTCGAACATCCAAGGCTGCGCCTCTTAAAACTCCTGGGCAGGATTTTATTCAGCGCTATGTTACTGGTAGTGGCGAAAAGGCACCTTCCACCACTGGCGTTTTTGTCGATATGCTTGGCCAATTCTTAAAAGACAAAGACATCGGCCGACATATTGTTCCCATCATCCCGGATGAGGGCCGTACCTTCGGTATGGATCCTTTCTTCACTACTTTTAAAATCTACTCTAGCGTTGGACAGCTTTACGAACCTGTTGATGCTAAAATGGCTGTTACCTATCGTGAAGCAAAAGACGGCCAAATACTTGAAGAAGGAATTACCGAAGCGGGGGCTATGTCTTCCTTCATTGCTGCTGGGACTTCTTACACCACGCAAGGGGTCCAGATGATCCCCTTCTACATCTACTATTCTATGTTCGGTTTCCAGCGCATTGGCGACCTTGCTTGGGCTGCTGCTGACCTGCGTACCCGTGGCTTTATGCTTGGCGCTACTGCTGGACGAACCACGCTTAGCGGCGAGGGTTTACAACACGAAGATGGCCATAGTCATCTTGTTGCTTCCACCGTTCCTAACCTAGTTGCCTACGACCCTGCCTATGCTTATGAACTTGCGATTATTCTGCGTGATGGTATCCGAAGGATGACTGGGCCAACGCAGGAAGATGTTTTTTATTACATCACCCTTTATAATGATAACTACCCGATGTTGCCTATGCCTGAAGGGGCAGAGCAAGGTGTGCTTAAGGGCCTTTATAAAGTCAGAAAATCTAGCATCGAAACTCGAGATGAAAAGAAGGTTCATTTGTTTGGTAGTGGCCCAATCATTGTTGCAACTTTAAAAGCACAGCAGATTCTTGCTGAACAATTTGGCATAGCCTCCGATGTATGGAGTGCCACAAGTTATCGAGAATTACGCAGGGAAGCACTTGAAGTGGAACGCTGGAATATGTTGCATCCGACACACAACCCCAGGTTTTCCTATCTCGAAACCGTTTTAAGCGAAGAAAAGGGTGTTTTTGTAGCGGCAAGCGACCATATGCGTTCCGTTCCAGAAATGATTACACGCTGGGTTCCGGGTGGCCTTTTCCCTCTGGGTACAGATGGTTTTGGTCGAAGCGAAACTCGAACTGCTTTGCGAAGGCATTTCGAAATTGACGCCGAATGCATCACCATCGGAACCCTTTACCATCTGAGCCGTAAGGGCTTAATTGATGCTTCTGTGGTTGCGGATGCGATTGTAAAACTTGGGGTCGACCCAGAAAAAGTCAGTCCTATGACTGCTTAACTATTGTTATTCCAGCCTTTAAGGCTGCGAATTGTGCTTTTTATTCTCACTTGCAAGGATTTTCTACGATGTCTATTGAAGTCAAGCTGCAAGCTCTTAAAGAAAATGTCGATGTTGTCGAGATCAACGCTGTTAAGGTTAATCTTGGCGACACCGTTACTAAAGGCCAAGCTTTGCTTGAAGTTCAAGCAGATAAAGCTGCCTTAGATGTGGCTTCCCCCAGCGCAGGCAAGATAACTCAAATTCAAATCAAGGTTGGCGACCAAGTAAAAATTGGCCAGCTTATTTTTGTAATTGACCCCGCAGGTGTTGAAGCTGCAACCCCTGTTGCTGCAAAAACTATAACAGCAACTTCTACTCCTGCCAAGGTTCCTGGTGTCGTTGCTAAAAATATTGCTGCTCCCGTTGTTACACATACCCCAGCTCAAACCACCGCAACTGCCGTTCTTACTAAAGAAAATGGCAAAGTCATCCCCGCTGGCCCTTCCACCCGAAGGCTTGCCAGAGAACTTGGCGTTGATCTTAACTTAATTTCAGGAACAGGCAGACACGGCAGAGTTGGCGAAGACGATGTTCGAACTTTTGTTCGATCTAATGCTTCTACCTCTACTTCCTCGGGTTCTTTTTCCATTCCCCCTCTTCCAAAATTCGATGACCTAGGCACCATTGAACGACAACCGATGTCTGCAATTCGCAGAGCTACCGCAAAGCAAATGAGTTTATCTTGGAGCTTAGTTCCCCATGTAACTCAAAATGATATTGTAGATATCACCGAATTTGAAGCTTTTCGAAAGTCGCAAACCAAAGGGTTAAAGTTAACTATCACAGTTTTTGCAATGAAGGCTATTTCAATACTTCTCAAAGAATTTCCAGTTTTTAATAGCAGCATTGATATTGCAAACAATCAAATCATCCTCAAAAAGTTTTATAATATTGGCGTCGCTGTCGATACAGAAAATGGCCTGCTTGTTCCTGTCATTCGAGATGTCGAAAAGAAAAGTATTGTTGAACTTTCGCAAGAACTTACCGCTGTTGCTGAAAGAGCAAGGCAGCGTAAGCTAGATTCTAAAGATATTACAGGCGGAACCTTTACTATTACAAATCTAGGCGGAATTGGTGGCACCAGCTTCACCCCCATTGTTAATTACCCCGAGGTTGCAATTCTTGGTATTTCTCGCAGCAGGCTTGAGCCCGTTGTTTACCAAGGTGATATTGTGCCACGCTTGATGATGCCTTTATCGCTTTCCTACGATCACCGAGTCATCGATGGAGCAGCAGCAGCTCGGTTCACCCGAAGGCTGTCAGAGATGCTAGAAAATCCGTATCAGCTACTAATTCACGCGTAGTGATAAATTAAATCGAGATTTGTTTGCGCAATATTTTCCAGCCGAATAAGGATTGTAATTATGGCCGACATTCAAGAGACTCAACTTGCTGTTTTAGGCGCGGGCCCCGGGGGGTACGCCGCTGCATTTCTTGCCGCAGATCTTGGTTTGAAAGTAACCCTGATAGAAGCCAGCCCTAAACCGGGGGGAACCTGCCTTAATGTTGGCTGCATCCCTTCTAAATCGTTGCTTCATATCGCTAAAATTATTCAAGAATCTAAAGAAGCTGTTCATTTTGGGGTCACCTTTGGCGCACCTAAAATCGATATCAATCTGGTTCGTGGTCATTGGCAAAATGTCGTTGGCACTTTGTCCACCAACCTAGGAAGACTAAGCGATTCCAGAAAAATTAACTTCATTCAAGGTAAAGGTAAATTCTCTTCTCCAAACACTATCGAAGTTGAAGGCAAAGGCACCGTCAAATTTGAAAAATGCATTATCAGCACCGGGTCTAGCCCAGTCATGCCCCCCGCTTTTAATCTTCCTACTCCCAAAATTATGGACTCTACAGGCGCACTTAAGCTCGAAGATATTCCTGCTAAGCTTTTGATTATCGGGGGTGGCTACATTGGCCTTGAACTTGGTTTTGTTTACGCTTCGATGGGTAGCAAGGTTACCGTCGTAGAAATGGCAGATGGTTTATTACCTGGTGCAGATCGAGATTTAGTGGTTCCACTTCACCGCAGACTTGAAACTATGTTTCATAAAATCCATCTGAAAACCAAAGTTCTCAAGGTTGAAGAAGTTGCCAAGGGAATCAAAGCAACCCTCGAAGGCCCCGAAATTATTGAGAAAGAACAACTTTTTGACCGCGTTCTTGTTTCAGTTGGTCGCAGGCCTAATACTGCTAACATCGGCCTTGATATGGCAGGCATTTCTCTTGATGCCAAAGGGTTCATTCCCGTTGATGAACAGCGCCGTACTCCCGTTGAACACATTTTTGCAATTGGCGATGTTGCAGGCGACCCGATGCTTGCTCACAAAGCAAGCTATGAAGGCAAGATTGCTGCCGAAGCCGTTGCTGGCGAACCTTCCGTCTACGATGTTAAAGCAGTTCCTGCGGTAATCTTTACCGACCCTGAAATTGCTTGGTGTGGGCTTACCGAAACCGAAGCAAATGCGCGCGGCATTGAAGTAAAAAGAGTTCGCTTTCCTTGGGCTGGGTCAGGCAGGGCTATGACTCGCAAACGAACCGAGGGAATGACTAAGTTGCTGGTAGATCCTAAAACTGAAAGAATTTTGGGCGTAGGGATTGTTGGCGTTGATGCTGGCGAAATGATTGGCGAAGCTATGCTTGCTATTGAAATGGGAACTTGCGCACGCGACCTCGCAATGACAATG
>JBDNHI010000202.1:0-283094 GCA_041694635.1 Gemmataceae bacterium
AATTCGCTCATTGCCCATGTCTCCTTATCCATATGTTTGCTTACTCCATTTACATAAATAACTTTCTTTAACAAATTCTATGCCTTTTCATCTACCCCAAAATATTTGTGGGTAAGAGTGAGGAACTCAACTGGGGGCTTTATTTTAATATTTATGCAATAAATGGTAATAATTTATCAAAGTGTGTTTTAATCAACTAGCAATATATATTTATGTATTAACCAAAAATGTCACACAGTAATCAGGTTAGTATAAATTCACAACAATTGATTTTAAAAATGAAGGCGAATTGATTAAGCATCATTAAACCTAACAATATATGATTTATTTGTTCCAAATAGTTTCGATGACTGGTTCTGCTTTACGATTTTTAGCCCAAGAATTCGAAAAATAAAGCAGTGCAATGCAATAGTGTTTAAAGGCTTCAAAAATATCCTTTTTAGACTCAGCGGTTTTAGCAAGGGATAGTGTTTTATCTAATTCATCCCAGTGAATAGGCCAAGCTTTTTCAAATGCACGATTTTTAAATGCCATCACCTGTCCTTGCATTTTTGCAAGGGTACTTGAGTCAATTTGAATCGTCGTTTTTCTGTGAATCCTTGGTATAGGTTTAGAATATACTAATTCCTCTTCTTTTTTTGAATTTTGAAATTGCACGAAAAAGCCAATCGAGCCTAGGATAAATAAAATTAAAGCGCACAAAATTATAGAAAAGTTTACTGCATCACTTGTGAAAAAATTTTCAACTTGATTGCGTTTTATTGCAGCAAGTGCAATAAGCGAAATCGCAAGTAATAATCCAAACATCAAGCAGGTAAACCACCAAGGTAAACCAAAACCTATTTTACGAAAATGATCATATACCTTTACATTGCTTGTTACCTGTTTGTTACTTGAATCTATAGTTGCAGTATTAATTTTGCCAACGATTACGGTTATGTTGTCGTGTCCGCCACGCAGATTCGCTAAATCTATTAACAACTTGCAAGCTTGTGAGGGTGGTAAACAAAAAGCTATCGCCCCAAGTTCGTCGTCTTTAACCAACCCGGTTAAACCGTCACTACAAAGGAGGAAAATATCTCCAGATTCGACTTTATGGGGCCCCTCAATATCAGGCTCGACCAAGGATTCTGGCCCTAAACACCTATTAATATAATTGCTAGGAATATCTTTTACTTCATCTGGGTCGATCTTCTTTAACCGAGCATATTCCCAAACTAGGCTGTGATCAAAAGTTAGCTGTTCTACTAAAGTACCTCTAATTCTATAGGCACGACTATCGCCAACATGCCCAATCCAAGCACCATCGGGTCGAATAACCATTCCTGTTGCAGTAGTTCCCATTCCTCGGAAATCTGGATTTTGCTGGCCACAAGAATGAATTGCGTTATTTGCTTCATAAAAAGCTTTGCGAAGAGAATAAGTAACCCCTTCGATTTTAACATGCTTGCTAAAAACATGAGGAATAGTAATGACGGCTTGCTCGCTTGCTTTTTCGCCAGCAACATGTGCACCCATTCCATCTGCAACAAGTAAGAAATGGCCAATATCAAACCATTGAACTTCATCAGCAGAGATGGCTAAATAATTACTGTCCTGATTATAACCCCGTTTGAGGCCTACATCCGTCAAGACTGCACATTCAATTTGGTCAAAAATTGCCATCTAATCTCTTTTATGAAATGTAAATATCATCATTTCTATATGGTACCTAACTTTTTTAAAAATTCAAACTAAAGCTGAAATTAGAGTTAATCTTCCAATTTGATGATAAAAGAACTATTGACATGCTTCAAAAATTAGTTATCTCTTTTTCTTATTGCTTCCAAATTTCTTTTTGTTTGCTTTATTTAAATGCTTATGCTTTGTGAAAGAGATGCACTGAGGTGATGGAATGATGTTTTTTCGATGTGTACCTATGGTGCTTATTCTAACTCTATTTACGGGGTGTGTCACCCGAAAATACACCATTGATTCCTTTCCCCAAGGCGCAATGGTTTACAAAGATGGCAAGCCAATCGGGGTTACACCTATGGATGATCATTTTGTTTATTATGGGAAGTATAAATTTAAATTAGTTAAAGATGGTTATGAAACATTAGATATTGATCAAAAGATACCCATTCCTTGGTATCAATTGCCACCGCTCGATTTTATTTCTGAAAGCTTGTATCCTTTTGAAATTCATGACATTCATAGGTTCACTTACGCGTTAGAACCAGCACAAACAGTGAGGCAGGATGAACTTTTAGAAAAAGCGACTCTTTTACGAGAAAAAGGCAAGGTTGTAGTTCCTTTTGCCCCTGTTCCAGAAAAAGCAAAAGGTTTTGGGACTTTTAACAAATCTAATCCAAACTAATCTAAGGGTCAAGCTAAACGCTATTCACTTGTGGAAATACTTTTTAAAATGTCGTTCATTTCGTCTAACCAATAGTCTTTAGTTTTAAAAGGGATTTCACAAACAAAAACTAGGGCACCATTGGAATTTGAATAAGTCCCTAGAAAAATTACTTTTAAAACTTGATCACCATTTTTCATTATGAATTTTTCAGACTTGGAAATAATTCCTTTATCCAAGGGGTTATCGCTAATGTGTTTATGATCTGCATATTTTTCAATTTTGGTATCTGGGTCTTTTTCTTCCTTCAGCAGTTCAAAAAGTTTTTCCTCAGGTTTACCCCAAGCCATTTCTTCTTTGTTTGATTTTAAAAAAGAGAAAACATATAATTTAGCTTTTTGATTCCCAAAGTCTCCAACTTCGCTACTGTTTTTACCAATAAATACAGATTCTGGATTTGAATCATAATCCTTGACATCTTGCGAAATCCATACTGCTTCGGGGGTTTTAAACTGAATCTTTACTTTGTCCACGGCTACCAATTTTGTTTTCCGTGGTGTTGGTTTCCAGTCAACTTTGGCATTAGATTTAATGTTTAATCTTTGATTAAATTGGTCCCAAAAACTTAAAACCTGATCCTTATTGTCTGTTGGCGCTAAACACAGAATAAGAAATAAAACCCCATTTACACTTGTGGAATAACATTCCCCAGACCAAATTGATGAATCTTCTTTAGAACCTTCAATTATGAATTTTTTACATGAAATCTTGCCGATCATTCCCCCTTCTGGCACCTCTTCATATTCTAAGTTTTTGTTTAAAAATAACTTTAGCCGAGAAAGCATTTCGTGATTTATTTCAGAATCAGTAGGGTGTCGAAATTTAAAGTCCTTATAGTAAAACAACCAAAGGTCTTTATTCAATCCATTAAATGCAAACTGAGTTTTAAATGATTGTGCAAGTTTTTGATCTTTAGTATAAGATTCGACCGGATTTAAATTGAAAAATGTTGCGTTAATTTCAGCACTATTTGCACTTAATTGATTTTCTTTCTCTAAAACAAGATGCTTTTTCAACAGGGGCAAGCCAATAAAGTAAAAAGCCGCACAACTTGCTGCTATAAAAAATACACCAAAACCCAACAAAATAACCTGCCCCATAGTTAAACCACTGTCTTTATTGGTTTTATTTAATATTTTTTTTACAGGGGGCAGACCAGATTTGATATCTGATGCAACTTTAATTGCTGATTCTATTTGTTTTGTTGTATCCTCTGAAACCTTCTCAGTTGGCGGTTTATTTGTTGATTTACCCTTAAATCGCATCGAAAATACTTTTTTACAATTAGGGCACGAAATAGACTCCAACCCTTGAATTGCTTCAAGGCTGAATAGGTGTTTGCAATTCGGGTTAAGACACGGAAATCCTGTTGGCATTTTTAATTCCAGAAATTTATGATAACTATATTTTATCTAATTTGACAATTCTTTGTAACTACTGATAAAAACTTTTGTATGAATTAACAAAGATTAAGCGATTATTCGCACTGACCGATGCTTTTTTGTTTAATTAAAATTTTATGAAGTTTTAAAATTTTAAGTTTATACCGAATAAAATGTTGTAGAGAAGGAAATACTTTTTTAAAGGCGGTTGCTATGAATAGGAAATTAGTGTGCTCAATAGGGTTGTTTTTACTTTCAGTTACAGCGATTTTTGCATTAGAAAATCAAGTTCAGGTCGCAAACGATCCAACTCTTGGAAGTCAACCACTCTGCAAAAATTGTATTAAAGATTCCAGTAACCGCTTAACGAAACTAAAAGCTTGGATGTCCAGCAAAGAAGAAAATCAAGGTAGAAACTTTAGTGGGCCAAGGACCCAAGGTGTAAGGCCAACCCCGCTTTATAAGTATTTCCAACAACCTTGCAGCGAGAAACTAGGTACTTCCAGTAGCAATGGGAATCAGAATTGGAGCCCAAATTCTTGGAGAAATTTTACTTCTACCGGAAATCGTATGTTCGATACACCGACCCAATATGGTGTAGGTTCTGGCCAATCAACTCGCTAAATTCCTAACTTAGTTTTTTGAAAGCATAAAGTGAGAATTGGTAAGATTGCATTTCATCAAGGCTTATGATTCAAAAATTAATCCTGCATCGGAATTATTTGATTGCATAAGTGACTATAATGTTGATTTAGTTGTAGAATTGGTAGGAAAAATAAAAACTAATCATGTTTTAGTTCAATCGGTATTTGAAAAAGAAAATATTACTCCTTGGCTTTTTATAAGTGCTGTTCAAGAACTTGATGGCCATTACGAGGTAAGTATTTATTTATCATCCGTGGGTTTATTATTAGAAGTAAACCTTGTAGATATTGCGGTAAAAAATTGTTTAGATGGATTAAATAATAGTACTTCAGGTATTTGTAAGCAGCTGTTTTTAGAAACAAGTGTTTTAACTAATCAAATGGCCCCTAGTCTTGTTGCAGGTGGTTTTAAATTCATAGCAGAGTTTTCAGAATTAAGCCTTGATTTGGTCTTTTTTAAATCAAATTTAAATACAAATTTTAAAGCCCAATTTTTACATCTTACAGAATTTTCTTGCCAACAAATGAGCGAGTTGTTTTTGTTATCTTCTATTGATTCTCTTGATTGCCCTGAAGGTTTTGAATTTCGCAATAATTCCAGTGTGGATGTTTTTAAATATTTTAAAATAGATCTCTCTTTTTCTTTTGTTGCTGTTCTTAATAATAGATTAGTTGGTTTTCTTTTAATTTCAAAACAAAATAATCATGCAGAAATTTCTTATGTGGGAGTTATCCCTGATTTTCGAAATCAAGGTTATGGCAAATGCTTGATCCAAAAGTCATTAGATCAACTTAAGTTAGTTGGGGTTACTAATGTTGGGGTTCTTGTTGATGATAAAAACATTCCAGCACGCCAACTCTACTTTAAGTTTGGTATGATTTTCAAAAAAAACTGGAAATTGTTTTTGTCAAAAGGATGATTTTATCGAGAAATAATCATTCTAAAAAAGAACTTTGAAAAGATTTTAAAATTTGATTTGCTAAAAGAATTTCAGTGTCTAAATTATCAATTTCCGAAGGTGGCTTTGAGATGGTTTCCCTTCCTCTCTTTGCCTTGGGTCATATACAGTTTAATCGAACCTTAAAGATAGAGTTGCATGGCAAACCCTAGCATTCAAGTGTTGGATATTCCAACTTTGGAGAATCATTTAGTTGGATTTATTGGAAAACCAAGGTTCGACCTTTGGTTTAAAACCCGTGTGACTTTTCAACAAGAACACGATATGGTTCTTGTTTTAGTGCCAAATAATCATTTTTTAGAATGGATTAATAGTAAATTCCGAAAAGATATCGAGAAATCCATTAAAGAAGTTATGTTTAAGCCACTGCCAGTTGTTTTTCAAATAAATAATTCATCTTTGGGTGGCCAAGGTTCGGTTGTTAGTTGTCCTGAAAATTTAAATAATGGTCTGAATTCTGGTAAAAGTTTGGCTGGGAATCCTTTGGTGCCTCTAAAAGGCCTATCCCTTTCTTCTGATTCTTTGGCAGGTTTACTCGGGCATTCTTCTCAACCTGTAAGTAAAGAAATTAAAAAAAAGGAATGGCTTGATTTTAAGTCTTTCGTTGTTGGTGAATCAAATAGGTTGTCTTATGAGTTAGCAAAAAGTATAAGCCTTGAAAGACGATGCGACTGCAACCCTTTGGTTGTTTTTGGACCTCCGGGGTGTGGTAAAAGTCATTTATTAGAAGCGGCATATCGGTCGTTTAAAAATACATCTCCATTAATTTTAGCTGAATTTATTTCAGCTGAGGAATTCACTAGCCAATACGTTGCTGCAATGATGAAAAATCGGATCCCAGCTTTTCGTTCTAAAATTAGGGCTAATGCTCTTTTTATTTTTGACGATATTCATTTGCTTGCTGATAAGCCTAAAACTCAAAAAGAATTTATGCTGAACCTCGATGTTATTACTCAAAAAGGTGGCAGTGTTATAGTTTCTATGGATTGTCATCCTCGTTTAACAAAAAAAATTATGCCTGAACTTTTAGATCGACTTATGGCAGGTATGATTTCCTCTGTCGATGTTCCTGAAGATCAATTAAGAATTGCACTTATTAAAAGATATTGGTCCCTATTATCTAGTCAAGAGTTAAATTTGGAGGTGGTATTATATTTATGCAAAGAAATTCGAGGCAATGTAAGGATTATTCTTGGTGTACTTAAGCAAATTTCTAATTTTGTTCGAATTAATCGTGTTATGCCAGATATGGAACTAGCTCGTTTTATTATAAGTGGTTTTATAAGTTGTGTTTTTAAAAAGGTTGAGTTGCAAGATATCGATGAGATGGTGAGTTCTTTTTTTAATTTACCTGCTTTGGTTTTGCGTGCAACTCTTCGAGAAGAGAAATTGTCTCTTCCTAGAAATATTGCAATGTATGTGGCTAGGAAGATAACTTCATTTACATACCGAGAAATTGGTAATTATTTTGGGAACCGTAATCACAGCACGGTTATCGCAAGTGAAAAGAAGATTGAATTTCTGCTCAAACAAAATCCTCGAGTTTCTTATGGGAACCAAGATTACGACCTTAACTTCCTGTTAACTAGTCTTCAGCAAAAACTTCAAAATGGAAAACCTTAGGTTTTTCAATGGAAAATGGGTTAAATAGGGAAAGTTTGTTGATTTTCACACCTTCCTGTTAGTAAATCTTTTCACGAAATCATAATTATTCCGTTCGTAACGACCTTTTCTTCCGATCTGATTATTAGCAAAGTGCGGCGATTAAATACTGGCAATGCCGCATGCCTTCTGGCCTATCGCAGGGGGTGGGAAGTCGAAATGGATTTCGACAGCGATAAGCCTTAATATTCCGAAAAGGAGTTAGAGATGAAGCGGTTAGCCTTAATTCTTGGTGTACTGGCTGGATTAGCCATTAGTTCTAATAACATTCATGCTAGCTGGGGTTCCGTTGGGTACAGTGGCTGGCAGCCTTGGTATAACATTTTTGCAAAGCGCTATAAATGTCTTACCCCTGAAGAAGAAAGACTTCAGAAATTCTGGCATGATTATTATAATGCAATGGAAAAATATTATGGCGCTTTAGACAATATTGATTGGGTTGCCTATTACAAAAATCATGGGTACCAAATCAACAACGGTCCTGGTGGTGGTAACGGTCGCGTAAATTACGCCCCTGTATTTGTAAGCCCGGGCCTTCAATGGGCAGTGCCAAATGGTGCTTCTAGTGGCCCACCAGTTTATGGTTCTATGCCAGGCGGGGTTATGCCTGCTGCTGGTATGATGCCTGCTGGTGGCGGTTTCCCTGGAATGCCTGCTGGTGCGCCTTCTGGTTTCCCTAGTAACTAGTTATACAAAGTTTAAATTGTCAGAAGGCCACCGAGTTAAACTTGGTGGCTTTCTTGCATTTTTAGGGTTAATTCGATTTTACAAATTAAATTACCTTCCTTTCCTCCATTAATATTGCAAGTGAGTCGTCTCAACTTCCTTTTTATGTGGTAAATTTTTCTATTACTATGTTTCCAGGGATGGGAGGCTTTATGAAAATGATAAGCGGTTTATTAGCGTTAGGGATTATAGTTTCCAGCTCTTTTGGGCAAAACCCACAACAGCAAATACCTCAAAAAAGCCCTTACCCTATTCAAATGAATCCTCTGCAACAAACAGGGCCTTATGTTATTTACTTTGTTCCTAAAGCCCCAGATATGACTGGCCAAGGTTTTTACTACACGAATTCTTATGGAATTACTTACGGGCCAAATTATTGCGTAACTCCGCCATTCCCACCCTTTAACGGTCTTATACCAATTCCTTGTTTCGGTCAAATGAATAACAAGCCTTCTGCTTACCCGGGAATGTCATTTCCTAGCCACCCGTTTAATAGAAGTCCCAGAGATTTTTTTATGATCGATTAAATCTTTATTAATTTAGATTTGTTGAAAAGGGGAACCTAGTTCAACTAGGTTCCTCTTTTTGCTTTTCAGTGGGAATCGTTTAAATTCTTCATCTTCATTAACTTGAATTCATATTTTTGATTTTAAATAGTATTTATTTGACTTAGAAGTTACCCAGTTGAAACTAAATTACCTGCCATTTACAATAAACTTATTAGAGATGGAATAAGTGTAAGTAAAAGCAAACTGCTGAACTAGCTTAGTTATTAGTTATGGCGTAAGTTTTAAACCTCTTAATTTCAGAAAATTTTATAATGTCTCTTTTGATTAATTCTAAATAAGTGGGATTTCTTCTTTAGCCAATTGTAAAGTTTCATTTACTAAAGAAACCAACTGACAAGTTATGGCATATTAATTTTAGATAAGGGACTGATTCAAAAGGTATTAAAGGTGCTTACTTAAGAATGTTATATTTATTGGTTAGGCTAAATATTTTCTTAGTATTTTTAGTGTTTTTAATGGGTTTTCACTGTGAAATAGAGCGTGGCTAATTGCAATGCGTTTTGCGCCATTTTCCCTTAATTGAGAAATGTTGTCTGGATTTATTCCCCCGATAGCGAACCAAGGCAACTCGCATGCTGCCGAGGCTTGTTTTACAAAAGGTAATCCTGCAACATGACTAAAGGTTTTTGTTAAGGAATTGAAAACCGGTCCAACGCCTAGATAATCAGCGCCATCTTGTATTGCAATTTGCATCTGTTCGGCATTGTGTGTGCTTACACCAATAATTTTATTACTTCCTAAAATAAGTTTAGCTGCTTTTACAGGTAAATCATCTTGGCCAAGGTGAACACCATCTGCGTCAATAATTTTAGCAATATCAGGTCGATCATTAATTATTAGCAACTTGTGGTTTTGATCGATGAGAGTCTTAAGTTGTAGTGCGTGACGAAGCAGTTGTAGGTCTGTGAAAGATTTCACTCGAAGTTGGATCATATCTAGCCCATTTTCAAGAAGTGCTTTAAGGGTATCAATAAAATTTTCATTAAGTTCCTCGATGCCAATCAGTCCGTATATTTTGACATCATTAAGTTTCCATACAAGATTTATGGCACGAGAAATTTTTTGCTCAAGTTCATAAGATCGGTATCGAAGTTCTCCAATTTGAAGAGCGAAATCAGGAGATTCTATTTTTCCAAATTCCTCAAGGGAACGAAAGGATTCTTGAACCCGTTTGATATTTGCGATAAAAACATCTTGTTCATTAAGTCTTGATATTTCCTGTGCAGTATGAGTGGAGGTACCAACATCCTCTTCAACATTTCGGTGTGAAATCAAACGAATTGCAGGAATCCATTTGAGTGCTTCGTTGAAATCGTGTCGTAGTTTTTTTGCAAGTAAACATAACTCAGAAGAACTTAAAATAAATCTGCAGTAATCATCGATAACTCTTAATCCTTCGCGAACCCGGTTTGCAGCCGCATCAAGAATTCGTAACGAGGAATCTGCATTAAGGCTAAAGTCCATGGTTAAATCTAAGGGAACATCTAAAACCAAAGGCTGTAATCGCTGTTTATCGATCCAGGAATTAAGAAGAACCAGATCAATTCCGAGGTTTTCTAGAAGCATTTTAGAGTCTGGAAACACTTCGATTAAGTAGACAAGAAAACCTAAGCTTGTGCCTTCTTGTTCACCTAAAACAAGTTTGGAAGTGCGCAGGATTTTCTTTGCGAACTCAGGTTTTTTAACGGATTCTAAAACTTCTGAAAGGCTTTCCCAAGAAGCATAATTTTCAGGAAATGAAAGTTGTGTAATCACTAAGCCAAAATCTTTAAGAAAGCTGGTAACAGGGCCATCGGGATCGGCAAGAAGAGCTTTTATACAATGTTTTGAAGTGGGCTCAAACTTTCCGTCTTCCAAGGCGATGTGGAAAGCGAGGTTGAGGGCTCGTAAGCAGGAGGCTGAAAGGTCAAGTTCCATTAGTAAATCTTTCAGAATTATAGAAATAAAAGCTTTCCGATTGCGTTTTTCCGTTTTATTCACAAAAAACTTTTCACACATCTATCTTAGCTAATCCATCCCAATCTCCAAATCCACGCATTTGGAACTTTTGAAAAAGTAAATCTACCCGAATTGAATAGGTGGTTATAGAAGAAATTTTTTTGAGTCGATTATAGCTTTGATAAAGCCAAGGTTTCTGTGTTAGAAAATTGGAAAAAGTAAAAAATAATTGAATTTTAAAGGAGTTTATTATGCTGTATCCCAATGGATTTAACCCAAAGGTTCTTAAATTTGCCTTTGGTGGGTTTGCTTTTGCGATGCAATTTGCGTTGCCGGGAGAATTTTTAATTGCGCAAGAGCAAGCAGTGAAAATTGCAAAAAACGCAAGTAAAGTTCCAACTTTTAATCTTGAACAATTAAAAGAAATGGGGCGCACAAATAGTTTAAATATTAAATCCGCACAACTTGGAATTGATGGCGTTTCAGAAAAACAAGACGCTATCCACAAAATGCGGTTTCTCGCTCTAATTTCTAAAGATATTCCCGTCCGCAAGCAACAAGCTCAAACTGGTATGAGTGCGGCAAATGCTAATTATTCTCAGGCAGAAATCGATTTAAACTTTTCCATTTCTTATACTTATGCATCCATTATTTATGGAAACCAACAACTTGATGTTGCAGACCGAGGAATTAACGATTTGGTTACCTTAGGCGATATCGCCAAAGAAATAGTGAAAACCGGTTCTCGCAATGATGTTTCAAAAAAGCAGATTGATCAAATTAATGTTTATTTGAATTTTTTTAATGGCAAAAAAGAAGAAGCAATTCAGGGCATTCCGCGGGCCAAGGCAGCTTTAAGAGAAGCTTTAAGTATGGAGGATATTAATTGGGATTTGCAGACTGCTGATAAAGTATTGGTCTTATCAGATATAAAAGTTGATCGGGAAAAAATTATTGCTGAAGCGATTGCCCGACGAGGTGAACTTCAGATGGCTCAAGCAGCCGTTGATGTTACTTGTTTAGAAGTGCAAGCCCAAAATAAGATCAGAGCATTTGCTGGAAAAACTTTTGCATCTGGCACCGATATTCATGCAAATATTTTGCCTAGTGCTTCCTTGGGTGAAGACTATAAGCCAGGTGCTTTAGCACCCGAGATGCCTGCAAATCTTTACGGCCCTAAAAAGTCTAGGGTTAGTCAAGCAAAAAATCTAAATGAAAAGGCACAAATTGTAGCAGATAAAACCAAGGGTTTGATTGTTCTTGAAGCGGAGACAACTTACCTGCGTTGGCTTGAAAACAAAAATCGCGCAATTAATTATATTAAAGCGGTTGATGAGGCTGAAAAACTTGCTTCTTCGTTAAAAGAAAGATTCGACCCTAGGGGTGGCAAAATAACCCTAGATGAAGTTATTGCAAGTGGTATTCAGTTAAACAATATGCGAATTGCTGCTAACGAAGCAGTCTATAAAGCTCAATTAGCCTTAATCGCACTCGAAAGGGTAAGCGGTGGTGGTTTTGTTGCACCACCCATTACCAAAAAATAACTATGGCTGCGTTGCCCTTGGTTAGCTTGTTCTTTTTTTTGATTATACACCTTGATTAAACACCTTTGAGGAAACCCATGAGAAGTAAATTTTGGTTGTGCTCTCTAGCACTTCTTGGCCTTTTGATTTATGGATTCAGCCATCTTGAGGCGGCCGAGAATGTAAAATCTGTTCGAATTGGGATGATGAGAACTATCTTTAAAGATACTCCCGATTCACTTCTACAAATTCTTATGAAACCTTTTAGTGCGGTGCTTGAAAGCCAGACCGGACTTGCTGGTGATCTTGTTATTAGTTCAGATCACAATCAGTTAGCTAAGCAACTTAGTGAAGGTAAAACTCAAATTGGTGTTTTTCATGGTTTTGAATTTGCTTGGGCAAAACTTAAGTACCCAGATTTACAACCTTTAATGCTTGCAGTTAACAGCAAGGCACCGCTTGTTTCTTATATTATTGTCGAAAAAGATTCTAAAATTAATTCAGTTGCTGATTTGAAGGGTAAAAAACTTGCTCTCGCTAAAGGTAATAGAGAGCATTGCAGGCTTTTCTTTGAACATCGTGTTATGCCTGATAAAACTAAGCCAGAAATTTATTTTTCTAAATTCCAGAATAGTGTGGATGCAGAAGATGCTTTCGATTCGTTGGGCGATAATGATATCGATGCTGTTCTTGCTGATTCTGCTCCTTGGGAAAGTTATAAAAATCAGAAACCAGGCCAAGCAAGCAAATTGAAAGTAGTGGTTATTTCTGAAACTTTTATTCCTGCTATTATCGGTTATAACCCCAAGAAATTAGATAAAGGCATTATGAACAGTTTTAAAGAAGGAATGCTAAGTGCTTCTGATAATCCAAAATCTAAAAGAATGCTGGAATTTGTTAAAATTACAAGTTTTGAAAACATTCCTGAGGATTTCAATTCGCAATTGTCTGATTTAGTTAAATCCTACCCTGCTCCATAAATTACCTTGGCAGACTCGTGGAAAATCGTAAATAACATAGTGACTCTGGCCACTTCTAGTGGCCAGAGTTGGTTTTTTTATGCTTACTTATAGTAACTCACCGTACAGTTGTTAGAATGCCTCACCATTTTGTGATTAAGGGTTTATGATATGGCTGAAAATATCCAAATCGTTGCACTCAAGGATCAAGTTCGAGAGCGTTATCTCATCTATGCGCTTTCCGTTATTACTTCCCGTGCAATACCCGATGTACGCGATGGGCTAAAGCCTGTGCAAAGGCGCATTTTATATACGATGTATAATGATTTGCGTTTAACTTTTGATGGAAGGCCTAGAAAGTGTGCAAAAATTGTTGGCGATGTTACTGGTAATTATCATCCCCACGGGACTACCGCTGCTTACGAAGCCCTCGTTAGATTAGCTCAGGATTTCGTTATGCGAGTTCCCTTGGTCGTTGGGCAGGGCAATTTTGGTTCTGTTGATGGTGATGCTCCGGCTGCAGAGCGTTACACTGAGGCAAAACTTGCTTTGGTTTCTGAACATTTGATGTCGGAATTAAAACAACGGACTGTTGATCTTAGGCCTAATTACGATAATACCAGAGATGAACCGATTGTTTTGCCTGCTCAGTATCCTAACTTACTTGTGAATGGAAGTTCGGGTATCGCTGTAGGGTTGGCAACTAATATCCCACCGCATAACTTGGGTGATGTTATTAAAGCATGTATTCACCTGATTGAAAACCCAGACGCTACCGCCTCCCAATTATTGGATCGCTTGAAAGGGCCCGATTTTCCTCTGGGGGGCAAAATTCTTATTGATCGCCCTGCCCTTACAAAAATTTATGAAGAAGGCACCGGTGGGCTCAAAATTCAGGGACAATGGAAACTCGAAGACCAAAATAAAGTTAAAAGTATTATTGTTTATTCGATCCCGTATGGTGTTGATAAAGGAAAACTCGTCTCTGATATCGGCTTGATCATTGTCGAACGCAAAGTGCCTCAGCTTCTTAATGTTGTTGATGAGTCTAGTGAAAAAGAAGGTATTAAAATTGTTCTTGAAATTAAGCCTGATTCTAGTCCCGAACTGATTATGTCTTATTTGTACAGGCATACCCAATTGCAAGATAATTTTTCTTGTAACTTCACTTGCTTGATTCCTATCAAAGATGCCGAAGGCCGAGAACGAACCAGACCCGAACGCTTAGGCATTTGTCAGATCCTTAGGCAATTCCTTGATTTTAGATTTGAAACGGTTAAGCGAAGATTTGAATTCGATTTAGAACAACTTCGTAAACGGATTCATATCTTGAATGGGTTTAAAATAGTTTTTGATGCGCTTGACCGGGCTATTAAAATTATTCGAGAAAGTGAAGGCAAATCTGACGCAGCAGAAAAATTAATCAAGGCTTTCAAGCTCGATTCAATCCAAACTGATGCGATTTTGGAAGCTCAACTGTATAAAATTGCACAGATGGAAATAAAGAAGATTGTGGATGAACTTCGTGAAAAAACCAAAGAAGCGGACCGCCTTGAAGATATCCTCGCATCTAAACGAAAACTTTGGGGCGTTGTCAAATCTGAACTTATTGCACTTGGGGAAAAGTTTATTGATAAAAGGCGTACAAAATTCGGTGATTCTGACGAAGAAACCGAATTTGATCCCGAAGCTTATATTCAGAGAGAAAACACGAATGTAGTGCTTACTCGCGATGGTTGGATTAAAAGAATTGGAAGGCTTGCCTCGGTTGAAGGTACCCGAGTTCGGGAAGGGGATGAAGTTTTGGCTGTTGCCCCCGCTAGCACTTTGGATCAAATCGTATTTTTTAGCGATGATGGTACAGCTTTTACGATGCGAGCGAATGAGATTCCTGCGAGTTCTGGTTATGGGGAGCCAATTGCTAAATATTTTAGATTGAATGATCAAGTTAAAATTATTGCTATGATTTCTACGGATGAGCGGTTTACTATGCCCTCAAAGCCAAGTAAAAATGATGAACCTGCTCCGCCTTTCATTCTTGTAATAACGGCACAGGGGCAGGTACTAAGAGCTCCTTTCTTGCCTCATCGTGTTGCTTCGACTAAGACCGGACGAATGTTTGCCCGTCTTAATGAACACGATAAAGTTGTTGCGGTGTTTTTAGTTAATAAAGAAAAAAGTATGATGCTTGCTTCGAAGTTAGGTCATATCATTCATTTTTCGATTGATGAAGTTAATATTCTTGCGGGTGTGGGAAAAGGTGTGATGGGTATAAAACTTGAGGATGATGACCTTTGCTTGGGCGGGGTAGTCATTACTGGAAAAGACGCTTTTCTACAAGTTGAAACCTCCAACGGGAAAACTTTAGAATTCAAGCCAAGCAAGTATGAAACAGTTTCTCGAGGTGGTAAAGGTTTTGAGGCGGTGAAGCGTTCCGAATTTATTCGAGTCGTCCCTATTCCTATTCAATTAGTTAATTGGGATGACATTGTAAATGCTGAACCTCAAAAACCTTCTTCTAATAAAGGGTTGTTTGATTAACTAATCTTCAAAACGGATTTTAAATATGAGTAATGCTAATAGTAATTATTCCGCAAAAGATATTACCGTTCTTGAAGGACTTGAACCGGTACGGAAAAGACCTTCGATGTACATTGGTGGGGTTGACCCCAAGGGATTGCATCACCTTGTATGGGAAATTGTTGACAATGCTGTTGATGAATATCTTAATGGTTTTGCCGATTCAATAACTGTAACACTTCATAAAAGTGGTGATGCTGTAACGGTTACAGATAACGGGCGTGGCATCCCCGTTGATATGCACCCAAAGCATAAAAAACCAGCTCTTGAGCTTATCCTTACTACCTTGCATTCCGGGGCTAAATTTGGTGAAGGTGATAATTACATCCATTCCGGTGGATTGCACGGCGTAGGTTCTTCCGTGGTCAATGCCCTTTCTAAAAAACTTGTTGCAACCATTAAGCGAGATGGTCGCGAGTATCAGCAGACTTTCAAAAAAGGAAAGGTTTTTGGTCCCCTCGAAAAACTTGGTGCTATCAGGGGTACCGGAACTTCTATTTATTTTGAACCAGATTCTGAAATTTTTCGTAACACTCAATTCGAACCCGAATGGATTAAATTTCATCTTGATGATATGTCCTACATTCATAGCGGTATGAAAATCATTTTTATTAATGGGATTTCTGGTGAAACTTACGATTTAACTCACCTGGGTGGAATTCCCGAGTTCTTGGGCAAACTGGTTAAAGATGGCCAAAAACCACCCGTCACCGAAAGCATTTTTACCTTCTCCCGTAAGGAAGGCGAGAAAATAGAAGTTGCCTTGCAGTGGACCGAATCTACCGATGAATCTTTCAGATCTTATGTTAACGGGATTCGTACTGCTGCGGGTGGTACTCACGAAACAGGTTTGAAAAACGGTATCGGTAAGGCTATTCGCAATTTTATGGAAACCTTTGAAATTAAAGTAAAAGGTATTACCATTACCGCAGAAGATATTCGTGAAGGTATTGTCGGTATTCTTTCGGTCTTCGTTCGCGAACCTATGTTTCAAGGCCAAACTAAAGAAAAATTGAATAATCCCGAATTAGCTGCAATCGTTGATGGTTTTGTTCGCCCCGCACTTGAGGCTTGGCTTAACACTAACAAAACTGCTGCTGATCAAATCGTTGGAAGAATTGTTCTTTCTGCTCGGGCAAGACTTGCCTCCCGAGAAGCAGCTTCTGAAGTGAAACGAAAATCTGCAACTTCACGCAGATTAAATCTTCCGGGGAAACTTTCTGATTGTAAATCAACCAACCTTGATGATTCTGAGTTGTTCATTGTCGAAGGTGATTCCGCCGGAGGCTCTGCTAAACAAGGGCGCAACAGCAAGATTCAAGCGGTTCTTCCCCTTCGAGGGAAAGTCTTGAACTCCGAAGGGCTTTCTCTTGCCAAGGTGATGTCGAACAACGAACTTAACGATTTGGTAACCGCAATCGGTACGGGTGCTGGTGAGAATATGGATATTACGGGCCTAAGATATGGCAAAATAATCTTGCTTATGGATGCTGATGCCGATGGCCATCATATTTCGACCTTGCTGCTAGCTTTCTTTTTTCGGCATATGCCCGAATTAATTCGGAAAGGCCATGTATATCTTGCGCAACCACCTCTTTATAGGGTTGATGTGGGGAAAGAAACATTTTGGGCCAGAGATGATATTCATAAAGAGGAAATCCTTTCAGGTCTGAGAGTTAATGCCAAGCCAGAAATCTCTCGATTTAAAGGTTTGGGTGAAATGGACCCCAGTGTGTTAGCAATGACAACGCTTGATGTTAAGTATCGGATTTTACTTAAAGTTGAAATCGATTCTAATCTCGACACGGATAAAACCTTTGTTGATTTATTGGGAAAAGATGCCGCCCCTAGGTTCCGTTTTATTATGGAACATGCTGCCCGAGCTGTTACTGATGATTTAGATATCTAGGTCTGCGCTATTTTTTTTGATAATCTTAAGTTCTGTTTGATTTTTAAATGTTCTCTGGGCTATCAATTGAACTTGGTTCTAATATGTGTTTTTTATAAATACAAAACTCTTGCATTTTTTTAGGTGGTGCTTTGGGAAATTAAATGCGAACTTCCTCGGCTTTTAATCACTTGTCGTAAAACCTGATAAAGAGTTTTCCTGCTGCTAAATTTAGGTCTTATTAAAACGAAAACACAGTTTCTAACACAATTTTTGTTAGAGTAGTTTGAATTAATTCTTTGCGGAAAATAGACTTAATGCTGTGCTTTTAAGGCTTGCAAGATCAAGCTTCCCACTTCCCAGCGTTCCGATTTCTTTTACTGGGTGGAAATCTTTTTCTGATGGAACCCAAAGGTTGGGTAAACCTTTGGCCGAAAGTTTTTTAATCCATACTTTTGGGTCGACACCAAAACTATTTAAAAGTTCTGGTAAATAAAGAACAATTATGCGTTCTCCCCGGGTTATATCTGGAACACAAGTGACTGCGCAAACTCTCTCAGAAGTTTCAAGAAGAGCATGGAGGTCATCTTCAATGCGTTCAAGTGGTACCATTTCCCCACCAATTTTTGCGAAACGATTAAGTCGTCCTGTCAAAGTAACATAAGATTCAGAATTTAATTTTCCCATATCACCTGTAATATACCAACCATTTTTAATAGAGTTAGAAGATTTTTGAGAGTCGTTAAGGTAACCTTTCATTACATTTAAGCCTGTAGCCAATACCATACCCTCAAGATTTGTAGAAATTGGATCAAGTGAATCTGGATCAACGATTTTAATATCAACGCCTGGAATTATTTGTCCAATGGATCCTTGAAGATTACCTAAAATTGTGCCACCCGGAATATCGACATCGCATTTACTGATGGAAACGACAGGTGAAAGCTCGGTACAGCCATAGCCTTCTAAAGGAAGAACTCCAAAACGAGATTCAAAATCGACAGCAAGAGTGGCGGGTAGTTTTTCTGCCCCACAAATAAGAAGGCGAAGTGATTTGAAATCATCTGGTTCCGATTTTTTAAGACAGAATCGCAAAAAAGTTGCAGTAGATAAATAAACTGAGCATTTGTAATTTTTACATGCGGCCCCTATTTCGCGTGCTTGCCTAGGATCGGGTTGGTAGACAACCGAGGCGCCCACTTGAATAGGTGTCCACATCGATACCGTGTAGCCAAAACTATGAAAAAAAGGTAAAGCACCAAGCAGGCAATCAGTGTAATCAACATCGGCCCCTTTTATGGTTGACCAGCAATTAGAAGTTATATTTTGGTAAGTAAGCATCACCCCTTTTGGGTTACCAGTACTACCACTTGAGAAAATTATACTCATAGTATCATTTGGATTTGGCTGGTGAGCTTTAAGGATGTAGTTGATAAAAATATTCGCGGGAAGGATTTTGGAAGCTATAAAAGTGAAAGCTTTCTGCCTAGCTTTAATTTTTGGCATAATATCTTCAAGATAAATTAATCGGATACCCGAATTAAGGGGAAAGTTGATTTTGCTTGTAAATTTTTTCGCTGTGATGACTGTTTTTACTTCTGCTTTTTCAATGCAATATCCTAAGATTTCAGCAGAAGCGCTGTAATTTAAATTGACTGATACTTTGCCTAGGTTGGCAAGTGCGATGTTTGTAAGGGCGCTACCCATACTGTTGGGCAGCCAGATGCCTATGTGGTTTTCGTTTTTTAATTCAGAACGAAGTTGGTCACTCAGGCAGCAAACTGCCACCAGAGTTTTTCCATAACTTAAATCAAGCTTTGGGCTAGTATTATCAGGGAAACAAGGCCTATTTGGTTCTCTTAATGCTTGATATGCGAAGCCGAGGTGTACTAGGGGCAAGTCTTGCTGGATGATTTTTGCAGCGACAACCGAAAGGTTTTGAATCGAGGATTTTATTTGTCTAGTTTCGTCAAGTGTTTTAAATGAGGTGCCTGCAAAAAGGTGCCAGTGCGTTTGGTTGGTAAGAATATTGCGATTAAAAACCTTTTTCTTTTTTATGGTGTAATTACTACCCTTTGGTTGCTCTAAATAGATAGGAACAACCACGGCTTTGGTCCCTTTCAATAATGCCTGAACATAGCGAAATGAAGGAAGGACAGTTTTTGCGTTGGGTTGGAACCACTCGGTGACAATACCGATGTTTTCGTTGTTATTTAGTAGATTTCTGGCTTCTTTCAGGGAATTAATCAGGCTACGAAACCCTTCTCTGGTTTTAATCACAATGATTTTTTTTTGAAGTGAGGGGTTTTCTGTGAAGTATCCATCCAAAGAAGAAAGGTCGATAACAAATAACTTTTTGATGGGAAGTTTAAATAAGGCAAATTGCTCATCAAAGCGAATTTGCGAAGCTGCAAAAATAATTGGGCCGTTGGCCTGTATATTCTCTATTCCGTGCAAGGTTATTTTTGGTAATACAGCTTTTGACCTTATTAACAAAACAGTCGCAAAAACAATTACTATTAAGATGCTTATTGCTACAGCCCAGTTGGGAAAAATGTTCATTTGAAAGACGGCGAATTCGTGGTGCATCTGGTGCAACTCCTATTGCTTAAACGGACTTTTCTGTATCTTTCAGAAAACGATTGGGAGAGATACCCTACCAATTACAAGGAACAATAACATTGTTTGGCATATCTTTGCCATATATGTTGTATACTTCTTATAAAAATTGCTACAATATAGTACTTACTTTGGTGGTGTTAAGGAATCTTCACAAAGAACTTTACTCTAATTCGTAAGGGTTTATTGCGTGTTTTTTTTCGTTGTGATCTCTAAAGAGGCTTAAAATGAATTTTATCAAAGTGATCGCTGTAGCTGGTGTTCTTTTGTTTTTAAATGAAGTTAAGGCTCAAAACATAAGTTTTATTAAAGATGTAGCCCCAATCCTTAAAGAAAATTGTTTTGCTTGCCATGGTTCAAAAAATCCTAAAGGCAAGCTTGATATGACCAAATATGAAGCCTTGAGACACGGTGGGACAAAGGATGATCCAGTAGTAAATGGCAAACCTGCAGAAAGTTATTTTATCGATGTACTTAAAGCTACCGATAAAATGAGAATGCCCCCTAAAGAAAGTGGGGATGGCCTTTCTCCAGAAAAAATTAAGATTCTTGAACAATGGGTTGCGCAAGGAGCCAAACTAGATAAAGAAGTTGATCCAAAGGCTGACTTGTTAAAAGAACTTCGTTTGCGCTGGGTTGCGCCGGTTCCTTCCGCTAAATATTCTTTCCCAGTTGCAGCAACAGCCCTTACTTTTTCTCCCGATGGGAAAAAAATTGTCGTGGGAGGCCATCACGAGATTACTGTCTGGGATTTAGAATCATCTAAATTAGAAAAAAGAATCAATACTCGTTCTCGTAGGTCTATGGCCTTTCTTTTTCTTCCAAATGGTAAACTTGTCGTGGCAGGCGGTCGACCTGGGGAAGAGGGTGATGTTCGTGCTTACGATATTTCTGGGGCGGGTAAATTAGTCGAAGGTGTTTCTTTTTTAGATGGTGTTAGTGATAAAAAAGTTATGATAAAACAACTTTTAGACACCGACGATGAGGTCCTTTGCCTTGCCCTAAGTGACGATGGGAAGAAACTTGCTGCTGGCGGTTGTGATAGGTTGCTGCAAGTATGGGATATAGGGTCTGGTATTGAAAATGCAAAGCTTGAGCAATCAATTGAAAACCACGCTGATTGGGTGTTTTCAGCTGCATTCTCCCCTGATGGGAAGTTTCTTGCTAGTTCTAGCAGAGATAAAACAGCCAAAGTTTGGAATTTGGCCTCAAAAGAATCTTTAGCGACTTTTCCCGATCATCAGAATTCTGTTTATGGTGTCTTTTTTAAGGCGGATGGAAAAAACTGTTATTCCGCTGGTGATGATAAACAACTTCGTTTATTCAGTTTAGAAGGAGAAAGAGCGGGAAAACAGGTTCGTGCCATTGGATCACATACTGGACAAATTCTTAAAATTGCAGGCAATTCTAAAGCAAATCTTATTGCCACGGGGGGCACGGATAATGTCTTAAAAACTTGGAATGCAGAATCTGGGGCAGCGGTTAAAACTTTCAGTGGCTTGTCGGATCAAGTTCTCTCGTTGGCTTTCAATCAAGATGGTTCTTTACTTGCAGGCGGTGCTTGGAATGGAGAAGTTATTATATGGAAGACTGCGGATGCAACCGTGGTTAAAAAAGTAGCTATTTCTCCTGGTTTTCAAACAGCAAGTAAATAATTAGCCACCCTGCGTCCTATATAAAGAAGCCATTGATTTGGAAGACTTTAAGCGTTATTTAAGCTTTGCCCACTTGGCTGTATTTAAAAACGCCAAGGGTAAAACAAATTATTTCTCCTGGGGCGATGGGCCACCCATAATTTTTATTCACGGACTTGCTGATTCAAAAGAAGCTTTTATTTCGGTTTCAAATTTACTTTCTCATAGATTTCGTTGCATTGGGCTTGATATCCCAAAAGTAGTGTTTGGAAGTCGATCAAAAGATACTTCACTTTTAGATTCTTATACGGCATTTATACAAGAGTTTATTGAGACAAAGGTTAGATCACCAGCGGTTATTTTTGGTTCATCATTTGGCTCTACTTTGTCCATAAATCTGGGAATAAAATCTCCAAAATCAGTTTCTGGATTGATTTTGCAAGGGGGATTTGTCTATCGACCCCTTAACCTTGTTGAAAGGTTTTCTTCTTTTCTTGCAGGGCTTTTGCCTTTTAATGGTGGGACCTTTCCTTACCTTGAATTTATAATGAAAAATCAGCATTATCACGCTTTTAACAATAAGCCACCCGAACGCTGGCGCAGGTTGGTGAATAATGTAAGCAAGGCTTATTTCAGTACCACGGGAAGGCTTGCTTCTACTATAAATCAGATTGACCTAAGAAAAAAAGCCGCGAATTATCAAAATCCAGTTTTATTGTTAGATGGGGAAGTTGATCCTCTTATTGGCCCTAATATTCGCAAAACGCTTTATGATACCTTTCCTCATGGGAAAAAAATTGTTGTCGAAGGGGGCGGGCATTTGCTGCCTTATAGCCATCCAGAAGAAATTGCTGCTCACACCAGCCAATTTTTAGATAAAGTATTCTCTAGAGCTTAGCGTAGCTTTTTTGTAACCGCTTATATTCAGGAATTTATGATGAACCATAAAATTCATGTTATTGGTATTGGTAGTGACGGCCTTCTTGGTGTTACCACACTGGAAAGAGATATTCTTGCCGCTTGCGATATTCTCTTCGGGGCGGAAAATGTTCTCCGACTTGTTGACAGTCTTCAAGTGGAAAAGCGTAAGACTGGCCCAGATATATTGGAATTGTCAGAGTCTTTACTAAAGCTTGATCAAAATAAAAAAACTGCTCTTCTTGTAAGTGGTGACCCTCTTTTTTATGGTATCGTTCGCTACCTAAGTGAAAAAATTGGTAAGGATCGTTTTGAAATTCATCCTCATGTAAGCAGTATGCAAATGGCCTTTGCCCGTGTTAAAGAGAGTTGGGATGATGCTTACCTTACAAATTTGCAAACCCAATCCTTAGATAAGGTGATTGAAAAAATCCGTGTTTCTGAAACCGTTGGTATTTTTACAAATACCAATGAAAACCCTAGAGAAATTGCGAAGCGATTGTTAGCTCGGGGGATTGATTATTTTAAAGCCTATGTTTGTGAAAACTTAGGAGGGAAAGACGAACGCGTGACCCAAGGTGAACTTGTTGAAATAAGTGAGATGGACTTTGATCCACTGAATGTAATGATTTTAAAGCGCAAGGCAGGATGCCCTGATATTCCCGCAATATCAACTACACCTAGGCTTTTTGGAAACCCAGACGATATTTTTTCTCAATCCAAGCCTAAAACTGGGCTTCTTACGCAGTCCGAAGTTCGAGCTATTGCCCTTTCTAGACTAGCTGTCAGGCCCTCCAGCATTGTTTATGATATTGGCGCAGGTTCGGGGTCGGTTTCAATCGAGGCTGCTCAACTTTGTTACTCAGGAATGGTTTATGCCATTGAACAAGATGCTGCTGATTATCATTTGATTTTAGCCAATTCCGAAAAAATGGGAATTAGAAATATTAAAGCGATTCACGGTACTGCCCCAGAAGTATTTAATGGGATTCCCCGACCGGATGCTATCTTTGTTGGCGGAATAGGCAAAGAAGTAACTGGGCTTCTTGAAGCTGCTTTTGCTGTTTTATTGCCTAAGGGAAGAATGGCGGTCAATGTTGGATCCGTTGAAAACCTAAGTGTTAGTGTTGGCCTAATGAGGAAATTGGATCCAGACTTTGAAGTCCTTCTTGTTCAGGTTTGCAGGGGTTTAAACCAATATGAATCTCTAAGATTTGAAGCGATTAACCCATCGTATTTGCTTACCGCTGTTAAGCCTTAAGTGGATTTTAAGGGTTGGCGAATTCTCCAACCCATTGAATTTGAATGCTTCTGGTTCGGGGGCCATCAAATTCACAGAAGAAAATACCTTGCCATTGGCCTAGTATGATTTTTCCAGTCTCTACAATAATTTGTGCTGAATTTCCAAATAGACCTGCTTTAATATGGCTATCGCTGTTGCCTTCATTATGCCTGAGATTTGGATGATTTTTAGGTATCGAATTCTCTAGCCAAAGCAGAGTATCATGAATTACATCGGGGTCCCAGCATTCGTTGATGGTTAAACCCGCAGTGGTGTGCGGACAGAAAATTACTCCAATTCCTGTTTGAAGTTTGCTTTTTAAAAGGCTGGAAACGATTTGATTCGTAATATTAATTAAGTCAGAGCGGCGATGAGTGGAAATTTGAATAGTATCCATTGTGGCTTGGTCTCGTCAAAAGGGGCTTGTAACTGTTATTATATTTTTTATTATACGACCTTTAAACTTGATCCGAGGCCTTATATGGCGCAAAAAATTCAAGCAATTTGGTTCTTACTTATAGCATTTTTAATGCTTGCTTTAGCTGATTCTTTCCAATCTCAAGCGGGTACGCTTCCCGAACCCGTTCTTCAAGTTCTTAATAAGGCCATTGATGCTCATGGAGGATTTGCTAAGCTTTCAACCCATAGGGCAGATAGGGTTAAAATGAAAGGCTCGATTCAGTTTGCTGGGATTGATGCGACTTTTAAGGGAGAAAGTACGGTCCAGCTTCCAGATCAGATGCGGACTATTCAAGAAATTACTGTCAAGGGTAAATCCTTTAAAGTGGTTCAAGTCTTTGATAAAGGGAATGTTTCTGTAAACTTAAATGGTCAGCCGCAAAAAGCTGAAGAACCTATTGCGATTCAAATCAAGGAAACTATGCGACTAGCTAAAATTATAAGGCTGGTGCCCTTGCTGGATGGGGCAGAGTATGAAGTTGCGGATTTAGGAATAACCAAGGCTGGAGAAAATGAACTTCGTGGAATTAAGGTGAAAGAAAAATCTAAGCCTGATGTATTATTATTTTTTGATACGCAAACGGGGTTCTTGGTTAAGACCGAGCAAATCAGGGAATTTGAAAGTAAGAAAGTGCATCAAGAAGATCATTTTTCAGATTTTCGGGACCTTGGGGGGTTTAAAAGACCAATTAAAATTCAGTCATTCAGAAACGGGAAAAAAATTCTAGATGCAGAACTTCTTGAGGTTCGTTACTTCGAAAAGTTGCCTGCTTCCGATTTTAAACCTTAAATTTAGATTAATTCTTAGAAGGTACTATGAAGCCAGGCAATTATTTTGTTCGTAAACAAGATGCTGGGATCGCTCTGCTCACTTGGCTCAAGATGAATTTTCAACTTGACGGTGGGTCTTGCAATCAATTGCTATCGGGAGGTTGCATTTTTGTTGATAAGAAGATGGTGAAAGACCCGCGCCTGCAACTTAAAGGGGGGGCAAAGGTTTTACTTAAGCCGCCACATAAACGGATTAAAGCTAGCCCTAAAAAAGAAGCAGCTAAGAATGAGCTTGCCAGTCCAGAGATTATCTTTTTAGATGAAGATATAGCGGTAATAGAAAAACCTAGTGGTCTTACCACGGTGCATCACATCCAAGATAAAAAAGAGTTTTCCGAGCGAGACCGTAAGTTTTTGCCACCCACCCTTCAAGATATTCTTCCCGCGCTTATTTCCGAAACCGTTAAGAAAAAAATTTCTTATGTGCGTGCTATCCATAGGCTTGATAAAGAAACCAGCGGCCTTTTAGTTTTTGCCCTAAATCGAGAAGCGGAAAGTGCTTTAGGAAAGCAAATGAGGGAGAAGAAATTCACGAGAAGGTATATTGCCCTTGTTCGAGGAAGTGTCCAAGACCAAGAGATAAGATCAATATTAGTCCGTGACCGAGGCGATGGCCGTCGAGGAAGTGCCTTAAAAGATCCTGAGGGTGAATTGGCGATTACTAAGGTAAAAACATTAGAACTGCTAGGTGATATTTCTGTGGTTGAGTGCGAATTGGAAACAGGAAGAACCCATCAAGTGAGAATTCATTTGGGTGAAGCAAATGCGCCTTTGTGTGGTGAGAGAATTTACGATAGGCCCAAAAATGGCAAACCCAAACCCGACCCTAGTGGCATTAATCGTATAGCTTTACACGCCTGTTTTTTAGGTATGCAACACCCGGTAAGTGGTAAGCAATTAAGTTGGAAAAGTGAAATACCTGCAGATATGTTATTTGTTATTGAACAGTTCCGAAAAAAAAATAAGCCCTGACATAGTCATTCAGGACTTATTTTAAAATTAAATTCGCACAATATTTAAGCTTAGGATTTAGGCTTAACTACTGCGATTGGATTTGAATCCATAGTCTCTACACCAGTCTCTTGCGTTTGCTCGAGTTCAATTTTGGTTTTTTGGCCCCCAATATCAATCGTAAGATCACCTGAAAGCTTTACGCTCATACTCGAACGGTCGATTCTACCCTTAATTGAGTCGAATAAAATTAATCCAGTGGAAGAGCCTGTTTTAATATTGGCACTTTCAATTTTAAAAGGTAGGCCTCCTACATTACTGGTAGAAGGTTTTGTGTAGACAAGATCAGATTTAACAGAAATCTTGTCCATCTTTTTCTCATCTTGTCCATCAAAGGTGTAGGTGTAGGAATTGTCATACTTACCGATTGGGCCCATATCTAGGGAGGTGGTTCTCTTCCAAGATCCTTTATCTTTATCACCTTTGATAACTTCAGAATTAGGAATAGCTCCGAAGGTAGGTTCAGCCATTTCAATCATCGTCTTTTCACTTAAAATTTTGTCTAGAAGTGGTTGCAATTGTGGATTAGCATTAACAAGTTTTTTTACAAACTCTTCACGGCCAGCAATTTTAGTGACTTTCATATCTTTGGTATTGATGGTAACGACAAATTCGGTACCAACCAAAGCTTTAAAGAAATCAGTAAGGGGACTTGAAGACGCAGATTCTTTTGTGGAATCGTACTGCACCTTAGTGCCACCAATATCGATGTTTAAGATAACACCTTCAATTTTCTGTTTAAGTTCCCAGTTTTCGCCTTCTTGCTTGAAAGGAGTCCAACTGAAAAAAAAGGTTTGACTTTGTTCTTGGCTAATATCGGAACCCATGACTTTCATTTTTTGAACTGTTTTGGTGGTCATTTTTTGAAAGAAGGTTTTTTCTTTTTCAAACTTCCATTTAATGGTAGATTTTTCTTGAGCTTCCAAGCAAGGAACGATTAAAGCAAGGAAAAAAACTCCAGCAATCCAACGCAAACTAGACATCGACAATCCTCCAAAAATAAGGAAATACGCTATTAAATTAAAGTTCATAGATATTTATACAGTATTGTTGAATACAGTGCAGTAATATAACCAAAATTCTATGGGTTTTGGATATATTTTTGGGTAAATTTTTTAGTTTTTTTAGGAAAAAAGATGAACCTGTTAACCACCATTAATAATTCTATGATGCAAGGGTTTTTCCCAAAAGGGTGGGATTTGGCAAAAATTGATACCCTTGCTGAGGTTTCTGGTGCCAGTTTGGTTGAAAAAAGGAGTTGGTGGCACGATGCGTTTAAACCGATCTCGTGCCAAACTTTGGCTGATTTTGATGTGTATATGGGGCATGAAATTGCCCTCGAAATTTCCATTGCTAAAAAAAATGGCAATGACCTTGCTTTAATTCTTCCCGTTGGCCCTATGGGAATGTATCGCTGGGCAGTTTATTTTCTTACCCAATGGCAAGTGGATTGCGCACATGTGCATGGTTTTAATATGGATGAATGGTCTGACTCCGAGGGAAATACGCTGCCTTCCGATAATCCTAGTGCTTTTCAATTTGCGATGGAAAAAGCTTTTTATGGTCCTTTAGATCAGTTAACCGTTCCTAAGAAACAACGGAATTTTGCTCTTAAAGATAACCTACCTACTTATGCTGAAAAAATAAAAATTCTAAAGGCTAAAGGTGCTAAGTTAATCACGGTCTTTGGGATTGGTAGGGTTTGTCACATTGCATTTTGGGAGCCTCATTTTGCTGCTGAATTTGACTCTACCCAGCAATGGAAGTTACAAACACATCGTTTAGGGGCAAAGCTTCACCCGCTCACAATTGAGCAAAATGCTCTTACAAGTTTTAGAAGCAGAACCACCCTTGTGCCTGCATTTGCAAATACAATTGGCCCTAATTTATTTCTTCAGTCGGATAGTATAATTGGTGGATGTGATGGAACTTTTGGCCGTGGAATGCAATGGCAAGGGCTATCTTTAAGAATGAGTTTGCTTCACGAACCCACTCCTTGGATCCCAAGTTCTTTTATGCCAACCCTGCCTGGAAAATTATTTTATCTCAAGGAACTAGCGGAACCCTTAGTTGCAGACTGTAATTAAACTGCGTTTAATACTTTTTGAATTATCTGGGTTATGATGTTAATTTCGTCATAATTTAAGGTTCTGAGGTCAAAAATAATTTTTTCGTCTTTAATTCGGGTAAAAATAGAGGGAGTTGATACCCTTAGCCCTTGCGAAAGAGTTTGGGAATTTATTTTATTTGAAGAAAATTCCACTACCCAGGTTGGCATACTTTGGTCAGGTAAAGTTCCTCCGCCTGCAAATCCTTCTCCAGTTTTTGCTTGCACTCTTTCGCATCCATTGACTTGATGTAGCTGCGTTTCCAGTTGTTTCGCTTTTTTTTGAAGTTCCTCCATCGATGCGGAAAGCATTTGTAATGTTGGTATTTTTTGGCAGGCATTGCTTGGGTTTAAATGAAGTAATAAAGTTTGTTCGAGAGCCGCTAAGTTCATTTTGTCAAGCCTAAACGCCCGCATCAGCGGGTCGCTTTCAATTTTGCTTATCCATTCTTTTTTTCCTGCAATTATTCCAGCTTGGGGCCCACCTAATAATTTATCCCCACTAAATAAAGTAAGGTCGGCGCCTAGAGCAATACTTAATATAGGGTTTGGTTCTTCATCATACCCTTGGCAATTGAGAGGAATTACAGCACCGCTTCCCGCGTCATCAATTACTGGAATATTATGTTTTTTACCTAAAGCAATAAGTTCTTCGATAGAAACAGAATCGGTAAACCCATTGATTTTATAATTGCTAGTATGAACCCTGATAATAGCACCTGTGTTCGTTCCAATTGCAGTTTCGTAATCTTTTACTCTTGTGATATTTGTCGAACCCACTTCTCGCATTATTGAATTGCTTATTTTCATAATTTCTGGCAGCCTAAAACTTCCTCCAATTTCAATTAATTGTCCTCTAGAAATGATTACTTCTTTGTTTTCAGCTACTGCCTTTAAAACAATAATCGTAGCAGCGGCGCAGTTGTTGACCACTGTTGCAGATTCGCATTTCAATAATTTACAAATCCATTCTCTTACTGCATCTTGCCTCGAAGATCGCTTTCCTGTTTCAAGATCAACTTCTAGATTAATATAGCCCGATGCTGCTAAATACGCCGCTTTAGCAGCTTCTTCTGCCATTGGGGACCTTCCCAAATTGGTGTGCAACACAATGCCTGTAGCATTGATTACTTTTCTTAGTTTTGGTTTAAAACTTTTGGTCATTCGCTCGCCTATATCAAAAGCAATTGATTCAGCGTCCTTTTCAAGGTGTTTTGAATCGTTACTTGCTAAGTGTTTGCGAAGTTCTACAAGGTAAGTTCTTATTTCTGCAACAACATTTTCTTGGCCAAAAACCCCAATTAAATCCTGAATTTTTTTGATATTTAATATGAGATGAACCGCAGGCAAGTTTCTGAAGGGATTTTTATTCATTTTTGGTCGTTTTCTTTGGTTTTAGCAAGATATCTAAGATCCCCATCTCGCCTCGTAACCCCGATTTTGTCAAGGTGTTCGCAAAATGGGACCGCATACTTGCGCGATGTTTTTAATAAATCTCGTATTTCTGCAACGGTTAACCCTTTCCCCGGCGTCATTGTATCAATAATAATTTGTTGCATTTCTAGTTCAATATCATAATCGAGGTATAAACCATCTTGTAAGAAAACTAGTTTTTCTTCTAACACACTAATGTCAAAAAGTTCTTTCAATTGATTTTTTGGCCCGGTTAAATGGTTTATAAATTCATCCATAGGCGGTGGAGTAAACCTAGATTCACGATAAGATGCGTAGATTTTTTCAAGCAATTTTCTTTGGCTATTAGATAATTTCTGCTTAAAGTTTGAAAGACCAATTCTTCGGTTATCTCCGTTTAGAACCTTTTTTTTGATCATCTGATCAATTAATTCTTGAACTAATGCATCATCTTCTACATATGCAAGTTGTAAAGTAATCAGTTGGCGTTGGTGGGTTGAAATTAAAGGATTTTCCGTATGGAGAACTTCAAGCAATGAAATGATTTTTTTGGTTAAATCTTCAATTAATTGATGATCCATACTGCGTTTTCTACCTGTCGAAAGCTTGATTTCGCAAAGAGATTTTTCTTGAAGGGCCTTGGCAAGCAATTCTTTGGCGGAATTAGGTTTGATTCCTATAGCTAAAGGAAGTGAAGTTTCATCTAACCCTTTAAAGCCAGCGAACCATGCAGCAGCTTTTAGCCTTGAGTTTTCATCTCCAGAAGCCAAGTTGTTCAACATTTGAATAGAATGAGAATGTCTTCTACGCACCTTGTTCCCTACCGCTTGAATAATATTGCCCCCCCCGAGGGTTAAACTTGCGGAACTATTTCGAATAACAAAAGGTTGGCCCCAAGATGCTGTAACTGATTCCTTTAAGAATAACTGGGCCAAGCCTAAATGCCCAGGCTTGATCGCATCATCTTCCAGCAAGGAAAGTGTGCCCAAAACTTCGGAAGTTCCTAAATGTAGGCGAACTTGAAGACGATGTTTAAGTGGTTTTTTTCGATCTTTTGCACATTGCAGCATAACCGATATTACTTTAGTGGATGCTAAATAACCAAGGGTTGCAAGTTCTTGCCCCCGTTTTATTTCTTGGTGGTCGATTCCTGCAAGGTTAATTGCACAGCGTTGGCCCTCTGAAGATTTTTTTACACTTTTTGAATGGGCTTGTAATGAGCGAACCCGTACTTTTTTTCCTTCGGGCAGCAATTCTAATTCATCACCCTCTGCCACTTGGCCTGAATATACGGTTCCCGTTACAACGGCACCATAACCGTTTACTGCAAACGATCTATCTATAGGAAGGCGGAAAAAATCGTTCCCACTTTTTTCTTCAATTGTTGAGCAGATTTCTGAAATTTTCAGCTTAATTTCTTCTAACCCTTTGCCCGTTGTAACCGAGGTTCGAACAATTGGTGCATTTTCTAAAAAGGACTCTTGCAGAAGTTCTCGTATTTCTAGTTCGACAACTTCAAGTGTATCGGAGTCTGCTAAATCGCATTTGGTTAATGCAACGAGTCCGTGCTTGATTTTCAATAATTTAAGGATCTCAAGGTGTTCCCGCGTTTGAGGCATCACAGAATCATCCGCCGCAATGATTAATAACGCTAAATCGAAGCCAGTAGCACCTGCAAGCATATTTCGAATAAATTTTTCGTGCCCAGGAACATCTACAATTCCAATGTGAAATCCAGAGATTTCAAGGTTGGCAAACCCAAGGTCTATTGTAATGCCCCGTGATTTTTCTTCTGGCAATCGATCGCAATCAATTCCAGTAAGGGCTTTCACCAAACTTGTTTTCCCGTGGTCTATATGGCCTGCGGTTCCAAGTATTATATCTCGTTGAATCATCGATTCCTTGGCTTGTTATTTTAAGGTTGCAAGGTATTCTACCAAATCTCTTAACTCATACTTGGTTAGTTGTTTATAAAGATCCGCTGGCATTGCGGATTTTCCAGTTTTCTTTTCTTCAATATCAGATTTTTTTACAATTATAAGTTTTCCATCTGCATCCATTAACACCAAATCATTGGGGTTATCGTGTTTTAAGATTCCTGTGATTGTTTTTCCGTTGGTAAGTATTAGAATCAAGGATTCAAATCCCTTTGCAATAGATTTGTCTGGTTGGATAAGTGATTCTAACAGATAATCGCGTTTTTGTTTTGTACCAATTCCAGTGAGTTCGGGTCCAACTTCACCGCCCTGCCCTGCCACCTTGTGGCACCGCAGGCAAGCGACAGCGATTTTTTGAAAAAATATTGTTTTGCCCGCATCTTTATCTCCCCCTTCTAATGCAAAATCCATTGCACCCAGTTTTGAAACATCATCCTTAAATAAATTTTTTGCATCTTTGATTCCTGCTTTTTGGCCCGCCTCTGCAACTTCAAGCAAAATGCCTTTTGGCGTTTTTTCGGATGTTGCTAATTCAACAAGATTTTGAATTCTAGCTTTAGCTTCGAAGGACTTTTGTTCTGCTAGAACCACGACCAATGCTTGTTGTTCTTTAAGTGATCCTTTCTCAAGAATGAAAGAAAAAGATTTCTCGGGGTACGAGGTTTCGTATTTAGAATAAACTTTAATGGCTTCGGCTCTCACTGAATCTGAGGCATCGGTAAGGGCAGATTCTGACAAGCTTTTAATTTCTTTTGCATTTAAGGAATCAAGAGCACGAAGCGAGTCTGCTCGAAACTTTGGATCAAGTGCTGAGTTTTTTAAAGAACTTATAAGTTCTGGAACGATCTCATCAATTTTTAAAACTGCGGCTATTCGGATGGCCTCCTTGTTGATTTTAGTTTCCGATGCCAAAAATGCTGGCAGGAAGGTTTTCAGGGCAGCAGTTGCATCAGTTTTATTGCCCGCGGGGGTGGTGCGGTATAGTCCAGTTATGAAATCTCTTTTTGTTTCTGTCCCCCAATGTTCGAGGTATTCTAATGCTTCTATTCGGATTTCAACCGGCATTTGCGAATTGGCACCGATTTTGGCAATTGCAATTGCTGCTTCTTTAGAGTTAGTCCTTCGATTTGCAGCCAATACTCTTCGCAAATTATGCAAGCTTTTAGGATTATTATTACTGATACTTTGGGTTAGCGCTGCCATTGATTCTTGAATCGGCAGGTCATAAATTGCACGAACTGATTCATCTACAATTTCTTGATTTGTATCATTTAGAAAATGCTCTATCTCTGGACTTTCAAGCTTTCTTAATGCAAGTGTTGCTCCCATTCGTATTGCCTGAGATGTATTTTTTGAAAAACTTGCCAATGCTTTTGCATCGTTAGTTGCGGCAAGTGCGATCACGCAACCATGTCGAAGATAAGAATCTTTGTTTTGGTTTTTGTCAAGTAGTTCAACGAGGAATGGAATATTTTCTGGTGATGGTATTTTTGCCAAGGCCAAGGAGGAGAAGAGTTGGACTCTAGGTTCGGGGTCTTTTAAAAGCTTGAGTAAAATTGTTCGTGCTTCATTGGCTTTTAATTCTCCTAGGACCTTGGCGACCTGAGCTCTAATTTCTGAATCCTTGTCATTTAGCAAAGGCAATAAAATTGGAATAACGGCAGGATTTTTCCGGCCTAATTGCTCAAGGCCCCAAATAGAATGCAACCTTGCGAAAATAGTAGTGTTTTCCCGAGCAATGGTAGCTAGTTTTGCTATCGAAGGCGAACCTTTTCCAACCAGTGCAAATTGAGATTCTCGACGAACTCTGAGGTCTTCGTGGCTTAGTAATTTAAGAAGTTCTGTTTCTGTGCGATTATCAAATCCTTGGCCTAACAAGGATTTAACTTCTTTCAGCATTGGATTTGAAGATTCTTTTTCATCGGAGAGTTTGTAGATTCGTCCTTTGTTAGGTTTATTCCAGCCATTTACCCAATCTGATACATACAGGTTGCCGTCAGGTCCAAAATCGACATCGGTTGCAAGGATAGACCAAAGGAATTGCCTTGGGTTTTGCATTGAGTAACCAGCACCTTGTTGCTTAAAAGAAAAAGTCCAAATGCCACTATTTGCAGGTGCGCCTCGGAAATCGCAAAGGAAAAAGTGATTGTTGAACTCTTTTGAAAATCCAGTTCCTGGATAATATACTAAACCAGATGGGCCAGAACTCATATTGATCATAGGGGGATTGATGTAAGCAGGTTGCCCATCGAAGCGAGGTTTCCATAATCCCTCGGAATTCCAAGGGCCGCGTGCGTTTGGTTTTTCGATGAACTGATAGCCGAAGCGCCAACCGCTATCGCCCCCTTCAACCAAATAAATAGCACGGGCCTGATCTCCTCCGTCCGAGTTATTATCAACGGTGAATAGATTTCCATAAGCATCAAAAGCAAGTTCCTGAGGATTACGCAGACCTTTATAAAAGACTTCGAGGTTTGAACCATCTTGGTCGCAGCGGAAAACAGCACCCATATTGGGAAGGTTAATTTTGGTTTGAGAGTTTGTAAGATTAGTGCCTCTATCACCAATACTGAAATAAAGTTTCCCATCCATTCCCATAGTAAGGCCGTGAAGGTCGTGGCCTATGAAAGCGATGTGGACGCCAAAACCGTTATGTAGAGAGGTACGAGAGTCAGCTTTTCCAAGGTTCTTGGAATCTTGGAGGAGCCAAAGATCTGGAATGCAAGTGAACCAAACTTTGTTGCCCCGAGCAAGAACGCCTGCACCAATGCCCGAAGGGATCGAATTGAAACCGTCAGCAAAAACTTCAGAGAAGTCTGCTTTGCCATCTCCATCGCGGTCGAGGATAATTTTGATACGGTCGTGATCTTTTTGGTAATCGTTAATTTTGTTCCCTGCGATTTTTTCAAGCAGTTTGGTGCGTTCAGCAACCGATTTTAAACCTAAGTCGTCATCAAGCCATTTAGTAAAGCTACGAATATCGATGGCTCCGTTATGAAGCCGGAATGTTTCAACGACAAAGAATCTATTTTTGTTATCGATGGTGAAAGCAACGGGATTAGCAAGATGAGGTTCGGCAGCAAAAAGGTCAAGTTTGAAGCCTTTAGGGATTTTAAAGCCTGCAATTGCTTTGGCCCCTTCTTCAGATTCATTGGCAATTTGGGGCAAATAGGGCCTAACTTGGTCTTGATGAGTTGCAAAACCAGAAAGCGCCCAAAGCAAAAATATCTTAGGAATCATATATAATCCTACCATCAAAGTTTTAAAAAATTAAAGAGAAGCTTTAGTTACTAACAATTATGATTAATTTAGGGAATTCCTGTAGTTTCTAAAGTGAAAAAAATTTTCTCTTGTTGATATTGCCCCAGTTTCTTCTTTAAAGGTATTTTATCCTATCTTACCAGATTTATTTTTTGCCAAAGTTTTTAAAAATGCGGGGTTAATAAGTATGGATTCTAAAGAAAGTTTATTGCTGCCCGAATCTAAATTGTGGCTGGGTTTAACTGCTAAGACTTGGTTCTTAATATTTTTAACTTTATTCTTTGTTGGGCAAAGTTTTAAATATGCAATGAAAGTCGCAGATAAACGCTCTGCAATTGGGCGCTGGCAACCCCAAATCTTAGGCCTCGACCAAGGCGAAGACCTTTCACAAAAATATCAGTACCCGAATCCCCCTATTATGGCTTTATTGCTTTATCCGTTGGCGAAAATGCCTCCGATGGTTATGGCATTAGTCTGGTATTATTTAAAGCTTGCTATGGTGGTGCTAAGTTTCCATTGGATCTTTGGACTTATAGAAAAAAATGGAATGCCTTTCCCATTCTGGGCTAAAGTGCTTGCAGTTCTTCTTGTGCTTCGACCTATCACGGGTGATTTACAACACGGAAATGTAAACATATTTATTCTTTTTACTGTGGTTGCGGGGTTACATCTTTATACCGTGCGGTGGGATTTATCTGGCGGTATTTGCATTGGCCTTGCAATTGCGTGTAAAGTTACTCCCGCACTTTTTATCCCCTATTTTATCTGGAAAAGATCTTGGAAAATGGCTGGAGGCATTGGCATAGGTGTTGTTTTATTTCTTTGGCCGGGTGTTGTTCCCAGTATTATTCTCGGAATCGATGAAAATCAAAAGCAGATTCATTCTTGGTATACCGAAATGGTTTATCCTTTTGTCGTTGAGGGAAAAGTATGGAGTGAGCATAATAACCAGTCTTTACCAGGTTTTATTTACCGGTTTTTTACTCATAGTCCTTCATTCTCAGATTATGTAAATGAGGTCTATACTCCTTTAGAATATCATAATGTGATGGAGGTTCCTGTACCAATGCTCAGGTTAATTTTAAAAGGGGTTCTTGGTGTTTTTGTTTTATGCGTGATTCTTTTTTGCAACACCCCCGTACAGAATCGGGGTGGTTGGCAATTAGCAGCAGAATTCGCTATTATTTGTTTAGGTATGCTTTTGTTTAGCGAGAGAACTTGGAAGCATCATTGTGTTACCTTAGTTTTGCCATTTGCTGTTTTGTGCTATTACACAGCTACTATCGTTAAAACCAAAACTGCTTATCTGTTACCTATGGGGACGATTGCTGTTGCTACTTTATTGATGACCTTAACCAGTACTGGGTTATTAGATGATTCTTTTGCTAAGGAAGCACAAGTATATGGTTGTTATATGTGGGCTTTTATTCTGATGCTAGGTTCATTTTTTGCCTTACTTAATAAACACAATGTAAAAGCAGTTACAAACTTGCTTGCCCCTAATTTATATACCGTAGATGACAAAGCGGCATAATAGTGATTTTCTCATTGGTATTAAATAAAAAGAGAGGCTGCTTTAAATAAAGCAGCCTCTCTTTTGTTTTGATAAATGAATTATGGATTCACATTTGCTGGAGCTTTGTACCCTGTTTGATAAAATTCTTCTTCTTCTTGAATGATGATTCTAGGGGTAACCATAATGAGTAAGCTTTCAGCTTCTCTGCCGTAAGAAGTATTACGGAAGAGTCGGTTAAGATAAGGAATCTTGCTAAGAATTGGAGGGCCATATTCATTACGCGATTCAGACAAGCGCTTGATACCGCCCATAAGCACTGTGCCCCCATCTGGTACTGAAACAGTTGTCTGAACCTGAATTGTGTTAATAACAGGTTGTTGGAGCAATTGAGTAAAGGTGATCGGGTCACCAGGATTTGTAGATAATGCGCTACTGCTTGGGAAAATAGGCACAACAACAGGGAATAACTGAACAGGTCCCGGGACAAGGTTTGTCAGAGTAACAGGAATGTTAAGTCTTACCGACCTTCGGTCTGCAGAAATAAGTGGCTGTACATTCATATACACACCAAAAGGAAAAGCTTGGACGGTTGGAGCAAAAGTAATGTTACCGTTGACCAAGGTCTGAACATCGACATTGGTCACGAAGAATTGATTCTCTGCGACAATGATATTGGCGTTTTGACCATTAAACATTGTCAGTTTAGGAGCTTGCATAACATTAGTTCTGCGGTCGCCCTGAACAGCTTCCATAAAAAGGAAAACTTGAATATCGCTTAGGAATGCTAGGCCCATAGCAAGGCCACCGGCGCCTGGAAGTCCGGGGTAGCCACCGAATGAAGGCATCGCCAAAGGATAGGAAGATTGCTTAATGGGGATATCTAGATCCGAGGTGAAAGCACCCGATGGGGTGATACCAGCAATCATACGATCAAAGTTAGGGTCATTGATGTATCCTGCGGGCTTGTACTGGCCCGAATTAATTTGGGGCTCGAACCTTTGAGTGTTCTTATCAGTCTTGATGTTTAAGTTAAAATCAACACCAATTCTTTCGTAAAAATCTTCAGCGATACTTATAAACCTGATTTCCACTGCGACTTCTTGATCTTGTAACCTACGAAGAGCAGCAAGAAGATCAGCAACTTGTTCTTGAATATCGGGAGACTGATTAACAACGAGTGACATAGTCAAAGGGAAATATTCGATGGTTCCTGGGCCACCCATGCTATTCCAGGCTTGGGGAGAAATAGTACTAGTCAACAACTTGATCAGCATTTCTTCCATAGTTTGGCTGTTTTTCTTGGTCACGGTCACATTACCGTTAGTTGAACTGCCCGAAGGAGTTCCTGCAGGGGTGCCTCCATTAAGGCTGTTTGGTGTGCTTAGTGGCGTGGTTGCATTATTATTATTAGGTTGTTGCTTGGTTGAAATACCTAGAATCGGAGAAAGCGAATTTTGAATCGGGCTTGCATAGTTTTCTACTGGAATTACCAAGTCAGCAACCTGATAGGTTACGGTCTGAAGCTTACCGCGAGCGTGAGATTCGGTAGTAATCTGCAGTACTTCATCCTTAATTACATAAGTGAGGTGAACACTATGAAGCAAAAGATTGAGAGCGCTTTTAAGTGATACCTGCTCAAGTTTAAGACTTACAGGTCGGTCAAGGCTGATTCCTTCTTGTTCTAAAGCTGGCATATCAGGCACAATATTAATGCCATAGAAACTTCTTAGGTCTTCAATCGCATCCTTTAACAAGATGTTAGTGAAATTAAGATTTACGGGCATAGTAAGCTTGCTTTCGATTTCCTTTTCTTTATCACTTTTTCTAGTGGTACTGGTGATGGAATTAAGGCTTTTTCGTTTGTTACGGCGGTCGGACATTTCTGGATTAGTATCCAAAGGGTTATCCATTTCTAAAGCAGGCCCAACCTTATCCGTTGCGTTAAGTCCATCAAGAAAGAATTTATCTTTATCGGTTTTAAGCTTTTTCGCAACATTGATGCTTCTCTGGGTTTTTGCCATACTGATACCAGCAGCAGCCATAGCGTTGTCTGGGTCGAGTTCGTGAGCCCGCATAGCAAAACTTTCTGCTTCCAAATATTTACCTTCTTTGAAGTTCTGATTGAATTGCTTCATCAGTTCTGCAACTTTCTTTTGCTTATTATCATCAGCAAGTTGTTTCTGTCCGATGGCGTTGATTTTATCTTTTGTACCACCATCTTTAGCAAGCATTTCTTTCTGAGCTTTAATAAGTTTAAAGTGTTGAAGCCTAGATTCGACAGGCCGTCTAAGGAAAGCCATTTTGCCTGGATCGACATCATTACTGTTTAACTCGCTAAGGTATTCGGTAAGCATTTCGATAGCAATTTCAGTTTGTCCGGCTTGGAATTTTTCCATAGCTTCGCGCTGAAGGTCTAATCCTTGTTGCCTCATCTGCCCGAATTTTACTTCCCTAAGTTGGGTAGTTGCTTCAAGAAGATCTGTTTCCCCTTCAACTTTTGGTTTTGCAATGCTGGAGGATTTATTTTCTGAAATAGGTTTCTTACCTAAATCAGAGGTTCCTTTTACAAGTGAAATCTCGCCTTTGTTAGCCGGTTGCATTTCAGCCGTCATCAAAATTTCTTTAAGTTTCTGTTGGCGCTCTTTATCTAAGTTTTTTTCTACTAAAGTGGATACCAAGTTTTTCGCCTGATCATATTCCTTGCGATTATAGGCTGATAAAGCGGCATCAAAGGCCCGCCTTGTTTCTAGCATCTTTTGGTTTACATCTTCTATATCGATACTTCGAAGCACCGAAGCAGCTTCTTCTTTAATGTTAAATGGGCCCTGATATGCTTCAATTGCAAGTTTTCGCGCCGCCACCAACTGACCGCTTCGAAGTTCAAGACGAGATTTTTCAAGCAATAGTTTACCTTGATTTGATTCCATTACGGGGTTGCTTGCTATAGTTGCTGTTCCAGGTACACTGCCTTTAACTAGGCCTAATTGTTTTTTCTTGGCTTCAATGTTTGAAGTATCTTGGCCAAATGATTTTGCAAGGCTAATTGCATCTTCTAAGCAAATAGTTGCTGTTTCTGCCTTCTTATCACCGTTTTCATTACTATTCATACTTCTCGTTGCTTGTGTTATCAAATCATCAATTTGATTTCTTGCGGTAGAACTAAGTTGCAACAACAGTTGTTCTGGGCTGTCTTCGTTAGGTAAAAACAAAATGCCTTGTTTCTGTGCTTCAATAGCTTTTTGGCGTGCTGCTATCAAATTTCCAGATGCCTGGAGTTTACGAGCTTCTAACAGTATTGTTATTACTTTAGGTTTTTCAGAATCCGCTAAGGGAATTGTGATTGGTTCTACACTGGTTTTTAATTCTGGTTTGATTTCTGGTTTAGTTGTTTTGTCTGCAACCGTGGTAACGCTATTTTTTTCGATATCACTAAGGAGGGCTTCGGGAGAATCGTTACCTAATAATTCTGGTTTTAAATTCATTTTCTTAACTTGGAATGCCAAGCCAGCAGCTTTTTCTGGATTTCCAGATGCAATCGCTAATCGGGCTTCTTTCATAGTTTCCTGGGCTTTAGCAATAATTGCTGGGTCCGCAGTTTTAATAGCTTCTTTAGAGGGATTCTTTTTTACAAATGAACCATCGCGTTTTTCTTTGATTTTTGCCGTTTCAATTTCTGCAATTAATCGTTGTGGACGATCTCCCATTTCCCAAACATTATAAGGACCGTGTAACTGTTGGGCTTTATATGCTGTTTTCGTTGCGTTCTCGAATTCCCCTTGTTCATATAGCTTTCTTGCCTCTAACAAAACTTTGACAGATTCTTCTTTATCTTTTTTAGCTTGAAGCTTTTCAATATCTGCACGAAGCTTTTCAGGCGAATCTTCAAATAGACCCCAACTTGCACCGGGAGCAGATTTCGCACGAAGCATTAAACGAGTTGCTTCATCAAGTTTGTTTTCCACTAACATATTGCGACCCCTGCGCAACAATTGTTTAGGATTTTCCGTTTCCTTCGGAGCATCCTTAACCTGTTCTGTTGGTACTTTACCTTCTGCTCTGACAATATCCCCCTGAAGTCTTTCAGGATTATCTTCCCACCAGTTCAGCGAAGATTGCATTGCTTTTGCTTCTTCATTAAGCTTTTTAGCTTTTTCAATATTACCTTCTGTAATTGCTTTTCTCGCTTCGCGGATGAGGTTCCGACAAACTTCTGGATTTCCTTTAACTTCGGTTTTTACCGTGGAGGGTTTGTTTTTTTCTAGTCCTAAAACAGGGCCAGTTTTTGGCGCATTAGTTGCTTCCTGCTTAGCAAGTTTTTCTTTTAAAAGAGTTCTGTTTTCTAAAGCAAGGGCATCTTCTTTAAATCGAAGGGCTTGAATTTCTTTGAGTAGTCTCGAAGGTGAATCACTCGATAAAGCAAAAGTCCAAGCATAAGATAATTTATCTGCTGATTTTGCAAGGGTTTCTGCTTGGTCTAATTCTTTGTTTGTGAAATTCTTTCGAGCAAGCAAAAGTAAAGCTTTTGGGTCTTGCTTAATTTTTTGTATTTCAGTTTTTATTTTGCTAGGATTTTCAGAATCTGAAACTCCAGTTGTAGGCAGTTCTAAAACCTTGGCTTCTGCTTCATCTAATTTACCTAAAGAAATTAAGGCCCGTATCTGATCTACATTTGTAGAGGGTAGCTTGTTTTCAGGAATTGAAATTGGATTAGATTTTTTAAGTTCCGGAATTTTGATGTCATTGGGTTCAACTGAAATTTCGACTTTGGCAACAACATTCTTGTTTTTGATTGTTTCTTGAGCCGTTTTAAAGCGTAGTTTGTCTTCATCTTTAAGGTATTGTTCATCGAAGGCAATTTTTTTGTTCAAATCCCCAGCCGCTGAAAATTGTTTCTTATTCAATAAATCTTCAACAATATCCAAAGTTATGTTCGATTCTATTCTAGCTTTTAATGCTTTCTTGTTCGCTTCATATAGTTTTTTAAAATCATCAATTTCTGCTGGAAGAAGGTCTTTTTGACGGGCTTCAACTTCTTTGAAAATTTGGTCTGCGCCTGCATAATCTCCCCGGCGGTGGGTTTCTATTGCTTTATTTAGTGCAATGCTGGCCTTGTTGGGAATGCCAGGGGTTAACCAAGTGATTGCAGGTAAAATGTTCGTTCCTATTGCTGCATCTGCAAGTCCTGGCATTCCTAGCATTGTTAAGTTTAAGGAAGAGGCAAAGCTTATACGGATGAACCAAGAAGGTGTTAGATTCTTTTTTGCTTTGGTTTTTAACATTAGAGCATTTTCCTTAATAATTGGAAAAGAACGGTTGTCATGTGAAACAAATGATTCACTTAGGCTGTTTAAACCAATAAAATTTTGGGTTAAATCATTAAGAGTACTTAAGGATTTAGATTCGAATAAATTCATAATAATTTTCCCATAAACCTTGTTTAAATTTGGGGCTTCCCCCTGATTTAACCGTTCAACAGTCTTGATTAAAAAAATTGGCTCAATTGCTATCTGCCAGTGGGCGGGACGATACCTATCATCTTTTTAAGAATCAAGCTCAGGTTAACTTTAATTAAAATGTTTTTTTTCAAAATAGTAAGATGGGATGCGTTCTGAAAGTTTGGGCGGTGTAGGAAATTAAGCTCAGAATGGTTGGTTCAAGCCAAACCAAAATTGTGTCCCTGTCCCCTGATGGATGGCTTGGGCTACATCAAAACGGAATAGCATTTTTTCCACAAAACTCATTAAAGAAACATCACACCTTAATCCAACACCAACACCGTGAGCAACCGAACCCAAAGACTGATTATTAACATAGGTATCACCAATATCATAAAAGATTGCTAAATAAGTGTTTTTCAATGAGAAAAGATGGTCGGCAACGTCAACACTGGTACGCCTTGCTATTGGTAAGCGAAGTTCAGCACTGCCGACCCAAGCTGTATTTCCTTGGCGCTGTGCTAAGTCAAAAGCGCGAAACATTTCCCCTCCACCCATAGTGAAGAATTGCCCATAGGAAGGAACGGATGTACCCCCAAAGGCTCGGATTGCAAGGCGCGTATCTGCGATATAGTCAGCCATTTTGTGGAGAATGGGTTTATCACCAGGAAGTTGATCAAGTGGGCCAGATAAATTAGGTAAGTAGTGTACGGTAGAAGCTTGGCCCCAAACCTTTTGAACCGTGTTGTAATCATTTAAAAGGGCTTGGCCTGCTTCATAAACGGCATCGAATTGATAACCTCCTTCAGGATCCCAATAAGGAGTTAGGTAATTGATTCTGTAATGAACTCCGCCCGTGGTCATATTCTGAAACCGCTGAGCCCCCGGTGCGGTTTGAATTGGGTCGGGTAGAAAATTATTTCGGAAGGATCCAAAAATATCAATAAATTTTGAAGGTAGGAGATAAAGGCTGGGGTGTTCGAGAAAAACATATCTGCCAAAAATGGAAGCCCGGGTGGCCTGATTATTTCCTTCATAAAAGGTATAAAAGCGTCGTTCTGCATTGAAACCTATTTGGAAAGGGGAATCGGGCCAGTGGGTAAAAAGGCCGTCAAAACCCGCAATAAAATCGCGGTAATCCGTACGATATGCCGCATACAATCCCCCTGTGAAATGTTGAGACCGAAATGCCCCGGCTCTTACCCCGGCCATCGTTGCCCGACTGTACCAAACATCATCGTAACCCTTTGTATATAACCAAGGGCCAAAATTAAAATTCCAGCGGTCATAAGAATTCGTTAGAGATGTTTCATCGACAAAAGTATACAAAGGTGTTAAACGAAATCTTGGGCTATGATGCCAATAATTGTTGGAAGGGTTTTTATCTACAAGGATTGAATCGGGGTCGATTGCAATTTGGGTGGGTTCTTCAGGTAGTTCAACAGAAACTCGGATTGTGTCTGGGGATATTTTTTCAATGGTCGCAGGCGGAGAATCAATCCCATAATTCCCACCTGCTGGTAGGATAGGAATCCGAATCGAATAGTCTTCCGAATCTCCTATAGCAAAACCTAAATAAGTTTGCTCGCTGTATTCTGCATCTTGTTTTAAAATTACAGTGACCATTGTTTTTTGAGGTGTTTTTTTTGCTGAAGCACGACTTGATATAGGGTAAATCTTTCGCCCTAAGGGAGCCTCGTTAATTTTGACCGACTCCAACCTCCAGTCGGTCAAACCTGTCCCCTTTAACCATTTTTCAAAGAAATCATCCCAAGACTTTCCAGTTTGTTCTTCCAATTCTTTTTGAAAATCGCTGACATGCATCACACGGTATTCGTATTTCTTCCTTGCGTTTTTCATAACATCAAGGAAAGCCTGTTCTCCTATTCTCGATTCAATCATCTCAACGACCTTGGCACCTTTGTCGTAACACATACTAAAAAGCGATACAACATTCCCGAACTTTTCCATTGGCTTAAGGATGGAAGTATGGTCACCACGGCTCAGTGAACCATAGAATCCGTTCATTCTATAGTCATTGCGTTTAATGTTAGGCATCCATTTAAAACCGTTAGGATACTCGAGTAATTCATTGTTCTTCCCGCGGGTTTGATTGAGGAAACGATGGCTAAAATAGGTCGCAAGGGCTTCATCCATCCAAGTTTCTCGATATCCATCTGTTCCCACAAGGTTGTACCACCATTGATGGCAAACTTCATGGCTGATTAAATATTCAGAATAGCGCTTAGCAAACTGGGGCATTCCAAATATCCGTTCATCAATCATTACTAGCGAGCCGCATTCGTTACCGTTCCAGCTAAAATAAGATTCAGCAATGGTAAATTCGGGGTAAGGGTAAGGTCCAAACCAGAGGCTGTAGGTGACCATACACTCGCAAACAATTCTTAATATTTCCTTGGCGTAAAAGTCGTGTTCTTCGAACGCCTGAATTTTAATTTTAAGAGGAGCTTCTCTGCCCGGAAGCTTTATATCTGCTTCAAGCGTCTTAAATCGAGCAGAGCAAAGAAATGCAAAATCGCGGGTACCTTTAGCAAGCAGCAGGATTTTTTTATTTCCTCCCGGAAGTTTTTCTTCTTTAATAATTGCCCCAGAACTTGCAACTTGCATCTCTGCTGGAAGCGTTGCAGAAACCTCGTAAATTCCTGCATCGTTATAAAAAGGTTGGTGCCAAGGGATGAAGGGCGTGGGCTTCCAACCTTGGTCTAAATCATTTGGGTTCTCAGAATGCCAGTTATGATTATGATAAGCAAAGATAGGGAGCCAGTTAGTTAGAAAAGTAACGCCTTTCCAATGCCCCCATCGTCCTTGTTTTTCAGGTAATACCATTTTGAAGTTAAGGTTAAAAGTGACAGATTTTCCAGAAGGCAGCGGTTCAGCAAGTTCAAATTCGAGTGTGGTTTTGGTCGGTCCAGAAAATTGATGTTTAAGTTTGCGGGCACTGCCATCTTTTTTCACGGTTGAGATATCAGCAATTTCTATGCAGGGTGAATTCGCCCCTAAACTATCGCTCGGATTGGCCCTTAATAACTCCAAAGTCTTTGCCATAATTGCGGCATCACTATCAGGCACAAGGTAGTTGGAATGTACAACAAAAACTACTTTATTAACGGTGGTGTCGGAACGATTAGTCCAGGTGGCTTTTTGTTTTACGCTTACAATATGCTTATTCATATCAAAAGTCATATCGACTTGATAAGTGGGTAAACCAACGGGAAGTTCGCATTTTCCAAGTGATGGAAATGCAAGCCCTAAGCTAAGCATCAGAAAGAAGCAGAAAAGTTTCTTCAAAACAAATGGAACTCTAATAACAGAAAGCCTTTATAAGCCTAAATTTGGCTACCCTAAGGCGAAGTATATAACCCCCTTTTTAAATGATTACTACCGCAATCAATGTGAAACTTATGCAGGTTGGTGAAGATGGCTAAAAAAAAAAGCCCGCTTCTGTTAAGAAACGGACCTTTGGTTGTATGCGTAACTAATGACTATTGGTTGAACATAAATTCTTTCGTGTTCAGTAAGGCCCAGATTATGTTTTCATAAGCAAGTTTCTTATTAATCGAATGCTTAGCCAAATGACCCAAAGCTGATTCCTTTTGCTGAGGCGATGGCTTTCTAGAAAAAGCCCAAAGGAAAATTTCATCAATTTTTTCAGCATCGGTTCGGGGATCCTTAGCAATAGCATCTGCTCTGCCATTAGGCCTAGCTAGCTTATTTTGGATTTCATCAGAATTTAAGAGGTGCAATGCCTGAGCTAAGTTAGCTTCGCTTACCCGTTCGCATTCGCAAGCGCTGATGCGTTGGGGTCTGCCAAAGACATCAAGGAAATAGGAAGTAAACCCTTCATCAGGCAGCATTATAGCTCGTTTTGGTGCCAACTGATCTGTAGGTAAGCCGCCAAAACCTGCTGGACTATCGGTAATGACACAAACCGCATCAAAAAGTACTTCAGCACTTAATCGTTTTGGGTAATACCTTGCATAATTTTGCTTATCTTGCTTATTGAAATCGTTAGGAACCGAACTTAGTTGGTATGTTCTTGAATTAACAATTCCACGGATAAGGTTCTTGAGGCTGAAACCGTTTTTTACTAAATCATCGGCAAGAGCTTGAAGTAATTCAGGGTTACTAGGTGGGTTTGTGACCCGCATATCATCAAGAGGGTCTACAATGCCACGAGAAAAGAAATGTGCCCAATAACGGTTAGCAATGGCTTTGGGGAAGAATTGATTTTTTCCATCAACCATCCAGTCGACAAGTTTAACGCGGGGGTCATCATCTTCCTCTAGGGCGAAAGCTTTTTGGTCAAGGGCTTTGTATTCAGCGACTTTTCCGGATCGTTTGTTGGTAACCGAGCCAGTTTTTGTGGAGTAAACAACGAGTTTTTGGTTGGCATTATTGTTAATCGCTTGGCCTGGGATAGGTGATTTCTTTCGGCCTATTTTTCCGAAAAATGAAGCCATACCCCAATAATCATCCTGACTCCATTTTTCGTAGGGGTGATGATGGCATTGTGCGCAAGCCATTCTTAAACCAAGAAATACCTGAGCGGTGTCATCGACATACTGTTCAGGCGTCGTTAGGTTTTTGTACCATACGGTTGGTGGTGTCTCAGATTCATCTCCGGTTGCGGTTAAGATTTCTCTTGCAAATTGATCGTAAGGCATATCCGACTTGATTGCGTCACGGATCCAACCGTGGAAAGCAAAAGTACCTTTCATATTTTCAGCTTGTCCACCTCGTTTAACCCGCAAGATGTCGGCCCATTTTGCTGCAAAATAATAGGAGTACTCTGAAGAGTTAAGCAGTTTTTCAACTAAATCTTTACGCTTGTTTGGATTAGAACTTTCAACAAAAGTCTTAACCTGAGAAGGGGCAGGAATAGAACCGGTAAGGTCTAAAGATAACCTGCGAATAAATTGATCATCGGAACAGATTTCGGAAGGGGCTAAGCCTAATTGTTTCCACTTTGCCGAGGTAAACTTATCTACAAAAGTGTTATTTTCGAATGCAAATTCGCTAGGTTTTTCTGAAAGTGGTACAGTTGCCCTGAAAATATTCACAAATTCTTGATAACGAACCATAATAGCAGCTTCGCCCGCCATTGAATTGGTGCGTACCATAGCATTAGTATCAACAGTTGCGATATCTTGTTCGTTAGATTCGTATTGCGCCCTTCGGGTCACATCTTCTGTGGTTCCATCGGTGTAATGAGCAAGAACCGTGAATTGTTGTTTTGCATTTCTAGGCATAATTCGATTTTCGGGAAAGATGGTTATTTTGGTAACCATAGGGTCGGTTGAATTGCCATAAGGAAGGCCAGCAGCAACCCATCTACGAATTAAACGGTACTCATCGGAACCGATGTCCATTTTTTTTCCACCGCCGTGTGGAACAATGCCAACGGATTTGGTTAGAAGAAGACTGCTGTCTGGAGCAGCTGGGAAAACCCTCCTACCCCTACTTTCTTGAACCAGTGAAATAAAATCAAGGTCGGGGTCAAACCCTAATAACGAAAGTTTAAAGTTGTTTTGTCCACTTGCTTTACCGTGGCATCCACCTGAGTTACAACTCAGCTTGGTAAATATTGGTACAATCTGATTGGTGAAATTAATGGGCAAGTTGATATCACAGTCGGATGTGATTGCAGCTACTTGTAATTTCTTGGTACCAAAAGAAATGTTTACGGTTGTATTGCCATTTGATAGCGGAACAGCTTTTCCAGAAGGAGTTACCCGGATCATTTTGCTATCCGCAACTTCATATTGGCTAACTGTAGTTAGATCTAGCAGCATACCAGACTTGGTAGTTCCCGTGATGATCATTTGAATAGCATCATCAAGCCCACGAAGTTTAACTTCTTTGGGATAGGCTTCGATTTTTGTAAACTCAGTTTCTGCAGGTATTACAAATTCCTGCACCGGTTTAGTGTTTGTTTGATCATTTGCATTTGCAAAAGATGAGCAAGCGATTACTGTAACCAAAAAGCCGAAAGTCTTTATTTTTAAAGACATGGATCGATCTCCTGATAATCCATGAAGGTGGGAAAAACACGCAATAATCTAATTGTGACTGATTTAATTGAAATAAGCAATAAATTTTTACATAAAAAAAAAGACCCGATGAAATCAGGCCTCTAAAACTGCTTGAAACTACTTGAATTAACGCTTTTTTAATAAATATTTGGCGCTTTTACAACCTAGGCTTGTGGTTTTACCCTTTTGCGGGGGTCAAGTTCAATCACTCCAAAAGCTTCTTCGTGCTTCTGCAAGGTCATTCCCAAGGTAGTAAATAACCTTTTTGCGGTATAAAAATTCATAATCAAGCGTTGATCGATGTTGATTTCCTGTTTGCCAGTGGCAAATGGATTTGAATTTAAAGCTAAATCAACAATGACTTCTTCAGGGGTTGCAGTAACCCGGGCAAAATTTGCATAAGCTGAGTGAATATTGCGCTCAGAAAATACAACTTCGGTCTGCTGTGCCGCATTTTGTTCTTCTTGAACTTTCTTCTCTGCCATCTCTTGTTTCTCCTTTTTAAAAATAAAACATATTGTTGACTAATTTAATTAAAGTATTTTGATTTAAAAAGGAAGTTCAATTTGAAAAAATTTTCTTTTGCGTGATAATAAATTTATAAGCGCCCGTAGCTCAATTGGATAGAGCAACGGTCTTCGAAACCGTAGGTTATAGGTTCGAATCCTATTGGGCGCACTTTTTACTAAAATTAGTTATGTTTTGTTATGCGGCCCCTTAATTTGTTTTGATTTAGATATTTATATTTTAATAAGAAATGAAGTTAAGAACTTTTAGAAAAGCGTTAAAACCTTTCTGCTTAAATGGTTTTAAATTTTCGTATTTTTAATAATATCGAACAAAAGAAGTTCAAAAGTTTATTTGCGTTTAAACCAATGTCTTAATTGCAGTTGAAAAATATACCCTGCAATCATTCCGGTAATAACTCCAACAAGCAAATATTTTAAGTCACCGCTAAAAAGAGAGGTTCTAGGATTGGTAGAGGATTCGGGTTCTTGGGGTTCTTCTTTTTGTTCAATTTTGATTAGGGACTTTTGTTCATTTAACTCAAGGGTAAATCTGCGTAGCGACCTGGCGTGTTCGAATAATTCTGGGTTGCTGCTCATTTGCCTTGCATTTACTAATTCATCAAGCACCTTGGATGCGGAAGAAGAATCGCCCATTGCATTAAGCAATTCGCCATATAACCAGAAAAGATTATTGTCTTGGGGTCTGTAAGAAAGCAGTTTTATCGCAAGGTCCAAAGCGTCGGGTGGAAAAGAATCGAGAAAATTGATAGAAACGCTGCCTGAAGAAAATTTGTTTTTTTTCCATTCGGATTGAAAGTTACCAAAAATGCTAGAGATGGTGTTTTGGTCGTTTATTTTACGGTCGCGTGCAAATTGTTTTTCCTGTAATAATTTCAAGTAAAATAATTCTGTTCGCCTTTGAAAATTCCATTTACTAAAAGAGGTTTCACTAGACTTTGTGGAAAATTGCAAACCCTGCTTTTGCATATCGATTGCACGGTCTAGAAAAAGGTCATCAAATGAAAAAGCCATTGCAAGATTAAAACAAAATTGAGGTTGCAGGGGCGAACTTGAATCCAGATTTTTGCGGGCAGATTCTAAGCAAGCAATTGCCTTAGCAGGTTGGTTTAACCGTAAAAAACATCCCCCAAGTTTTAATTTTTCTTCGGGAGTTGCCTGCCCTGCTTGCAACTTGGCCTCAAGATTTTTTCGCATCTCGATGTAAATTGGCCTAAGTGAGGTTTCTGTTTGCTGTTGGCTAGCATCGTCAGGAATACTAAGCGCCCCTAATTCGCTAAGGATCAATCTTACTTGTGAAAAGGTGGCATTTCTTGGGATTTCAAGGGGTTCACCTGGAAGATAAATCCCAGCTTGCAACCTGCTTATAGCTGAAAAATTTGCAAGAATAGCCATAAAGAGCAAAGGAATAGTTGATTTCATTTTATCTGAAGGTTGAATGGGTAGGTGCAAGTTACATTCGTGCTAATACCCCCCCTTGGGGTAAATACTGCAGTTAGTTTGCATCGCAAAGGAATTGCAACTGCAACAAAATCTTCAAGGATGCGATTAGTGACCGCTTCATAAAACGACCCAACATTCCTGAAACGTTGCAAGTAAATTTTTAGCGATTTTAATTCCACACAAACCTCTGAAGGTGTGTAAATAAAAGTAAGTGTGCCAAAATCTGGATGGCCTGTTTTGGGGCAAAGTGAAGTAAATTCTGGGCAGATTATCTCTATAATGTAATCTCTTCCGGGGGAAGGATTGGGGAAAGTTTCAAGTTGATTACGGTTTGGTTCATCAAAGCTTACCATCATAACTCCAAAATAAAATAATTGTTACCTAGCCAATACATTATCATTTGCAATTATTTATAGTCTAGTGTTTCAAACAGGTATTAACTTACCAAGAAAGAAAAAACATGAAAATAGCTTTCGTTCTCGTTCTTAATTGGCTGTTGTTTCTAGTTTTCTTTAGTTTTTCAGCATATGAACAAGAGTCACCGACTTTGAAATATGTCGAATCGCTTGAAAATCCAGATGGTGGATATTGGCCAAACGAATCTCTTAAGGGTAAAAATTCAAGCCTTAGGGCCACCGTTTCTGCACTAAGAATCTATAAGTACTCTGGAATGATTCTTCCCAATTTACAGAAACATCGAGAATTTGTGATTTCTTGCTGGAACCAAAAAGAGCAAGGGTTTGCAGATTTTCCAGGCGAAATAGTTAATGTGGTAAACACCGCTGTTGGGCTTATGGGTGCTCGAGATGGTGATTTTCTTAAAGAAGCGATGCGTACTAGTGGGAAAAAATATTTACTCGAGCATTCTAAATCGTTTGAAGATATTCGAATTGCTTGCGCCTTCCTTGGTGAGGAAACTTATGATGAAAAACTTGCGCTTCCTTGGATTAAAATTATTCAAAATAATATAAATCGTGATGGCACTTTTGGCAATGGTTTTGGTAAAGCCCGGGAGAGTGCCTCGGTTTGGGTTACCCTTTTAAGGTTACAAGCCCATTTCAAACATGATGCAAATTTGGTTAAGGACTTCAGAACGAAAGATGGCGGGTTTGGAAGCAGTGGGTCGCAACAATCCGATCTAGAAACTGCTTACCGTGTTTGCAGGTATTTTTATATGGTAAAGGATGTGCGTATTTTAAAAGATACACAAAATTTTATCGAATCTTGTAGAAATACTGATGGCGGTTACGGTCCTAAACCTGGAGAAAAGTCGGCATTAAGCTCTACTTATCAAGCTGTTATTATTAAAAAGTGGGCTAATTAACCTCGATCAATTTAAGGCTTACATTCTATGAAGAATCTTGCATACCTCGGCGTGGGCAGCAACTTAGGTGACTCGTTTTTTTTAATTCGAGAGGCCATTGATTTATTAAATCAAAAGGTGCAAGGTAGGCTTCTTGCCATTTCAAGTTTATTTAAAACTTTGCCAGTTGGGGGGCCTAAAGATCAACCTGATTACATCAACGGTTGTGCCGCTTTAGTTACTGATTTGAATCCTTTGCAATTACTTGAAAAGATGCGGGAAGTTGAACAACAATTAGGTAGAACTCGCGGGGAAGCGAATGGCCCCAGGACAATAGATCTTGATTTGCTTTTGTTTGATAACCAGTTGATTTCTGGGGGTGATCTTCAGGTGCCTCATCCTAGAATGCACCTACGCTCATTTGTGTTAAGACCGTTGCAAGAAATCGCACCCTATGTTTTTCATCCAATCTTTAACCAAACGATTACAGAATTGCTTTATGAATTGGAAGGTATAATCCCGGTTCATCAGCCGTTATTTAGAGACCTTGTTGGGAAGAAAATTCTCGTGACGGGTTCAACCTCGGGCATTGGTTTGGCCTGTGCAATAGAACTTGTACTGGCAGGAGCAAAAGTGATATTTCACGGTAGAAAGCCTTTAGAATCAATGAGTTCCTATCTCAACTTTGGTGAAAATTGTTCAGGTTTCTCACACTATATTAAAGCCGATTTGAAAACTGACGAAGGCTGCTCTTTTTTACTTAATCAGGCTTGGGAAGTGGCCAAAGGTTTGGATGGAGTTATGCTTAACGCCGGTGCCGATATTCTTACCGGGGAAAATGCCCGAATGGAAGTTAATCAAAAGTTTGGAGAGTTAGTACAGATGGATTTACAGTCGACTTTTTATCTTGCTAGGGAATTTGGGTACCGAATGAAAAAATCTTGCAAAGGCGTTCTTATTACAACTGGGTGGGATCAAGCCGTTACAGGATTTAAGGGGGATAGTGGCGAAATGTTTGCTGCCATTAAAGGGGGTATCATGAATTTTAGTCGAAGTCTCTCTTTATCCTTGGCGCCTGAAATAAGGGTGAATTGCCTAGCTCCTGGTTGGATTAAAACCTCTTGGGGTGATACAGCGCCCGAGTTTTGGCAAAATAAAGCAACTTATGAATGCCCATTGCAGCGATGGGGGATTCCTCAAGATGTTGCCTCTGTAGCCCATTGGCTTTTTTCAGATAAATCTTCTTTTGTGAACGGTCAAACAATTGCAGTTAATGGAGGAGTTGTATAAAACTATTGCGTTTTTTGAATTTCTTCAAAACGATGAGCAAGCCGCCTACTATTAATATCGAGAGCTTCAAGAATTTGCACCACGGGGTCCATAGGAATATTCCAATCTAGGGCCCAATTGATGATGTCTAGATTTTCTTGACCCGATTTAAGTCGATCTAAAATGCGATCAAGAAGAACAGTGTTCTCATGAAATTTTCTCTGAAGTAATCCGAAGTCGCCCCGATCCAACTCTACCCAAAATCTTTTGCCTTGTAGGTGTTCTAACCAGCGTGCCCTTAAATAGCCCCACCAATGACATTGGACCCATTTACGAATAGCTACTTCACCTAAATCGCAGCCCGCTTTCTCGGACTCAATCCATTTAAAGCGGAGTGCTTCTTCATCTCCATCTACATAAACGCTAGATTTTTCCATAGGCTCTAACATTTTTCCGATCAGATTAAATCTGAACACCTTGTTTGGTCAGTTATCAAAACACCGTAAGAATAAAATTCTATTATATTATAGAACACTTTTAAACTTACGCAACTTTCTAATTGCCTAATACCTATAGCTATGATGGAAAGCAAGCCGAATAATTCAAGGTATAATCCTTGCAGACCTCCCAAACCACTATTTTGAAAGTAAAGCAACCTTGACCTAATTCGATTACAGGTTTATGGCAGAAATCGTGAAAATTTGTCAAATTTTATTGTGAGGCATTTAATTGATGCGCAGGAATGGGGAAATATTTTTGATTTTAATGCTTGTTGCGGGGTGCCTGCCTTCGACCGACCCATTTGTAATAAGTATGGAAAAATCAGAAAGTCCCTTGCTGAAAAATATTGATGAGACTAATTTAATTCGTGTTGATGTAGCAATGTTGAAATTGCCAATGGTTGAAAGAAATTTGTTGGAATCCATTTGGAGTATGTCCGATGAGAATGCTCCAGGTTTAGAGAAAAAAGCGATTTTAGATCAAAACGGGTTTAAAATTGTAAGTTTTGGAAAGAACCCGCCTTCCGAATTACTTCGACTTTTAAGCACCGAAAAATATTGCCCTAATCCCAGAAGAATTCATATTCAAATTGGTGGTAAAAATTATATCCCCCTTACCTCGGTTATGGATTCTCTGAACACAACTCTTGCTAATAACGAAAGCAAGAAAGATTTAAATCTATTGCAGGCACAAGCTTTTCTGCAGGTTTCACCTCTTGCAGTTTCCGATAATAACTACCAGTTATTGATTACGCCAATAATCAAATCGGGCGAGGAAAAACTTTTACCCAAAGCTGTTAAAACAGTGTCTGGGGCGTTAGAGTGGGAAATGCATTCCCATCAAGCAGAACTATTACTAAGCGAACTTACTTGTGATTTGAAGTTTGAAGCTGGAGATTTTATAGTGATTGGCCCATCAGAAAAACCAAATAGCGAACTTCAAAAGTTAGGATCAAAACTATTTTACACTAGGCAAGGGCAAAATGTTGTTCCCCATTTGCTTGTCTTAAGGTGCAGCAGAAAGAACCCATCTTTAGGCGCCGCCCTCGGTCAATTTGGCCCTGCCCTCCCCCTTGCAATCCAAGCTTCCTGGAGAAACTTCGAAGAATAATATTTAGGAATTACTTTTAATGGACTTTACCTTTTTTCGAATATTGATGGCATTAATTTTCCTGTTATTTTCAAGCGTAGCATTTGCTCAAAAAGAAAATCAGCGTTATGAAGTAGGTAGGCGCCTTATTTCCTTTGAAAAAGAATTTGAAGGACTGAAAGACCCGCAAGTGTTAAAAGTTATTTGCGAACGATTAAAGCCTATTACCTTTTATTTTTTTTCAGGTCAGTTGGATCAATGTGCCAAAGCTCTTGACCTCGCTCGTTGGAATTGCAAGAACAAAGGAGAATTAGAAAGCGGTCAATCTGTTGCAGATTCACTAAGCATAACGCCTGAAAAACGAATTTATTCACCAAATGATAAAACCATTAACTGCTTAATTTCTCAAGTTTATTCTGTGAAGGCAAAAAGCTCATTAAAAGGAAAGATTTTTTTTTGTTTACCTACAGGAGAAAAAGTTTGCGATCTTATTACGGTCGAGGTGGAAAGTCTTCCCGTTACAGTTTCTCTTAAAATTAAAGATGTTAAAGAAGGAGAATACCATCTAGCGATGGAACTCTTTAGCCAAGATAAACCTGTTGCCTTGCATAAGGTACATATCAGTTTAATCAACGATGCTAGTAAGTTTGTTCAAGAAATGAGCGCCGCGGCTCTAAAACAAGATTCGGAACCGTGGAAAGCCAGCAAGCAATATCTTGCGATGCTACTTAATGATTTACTTGCTGGAAAAAAGTTCGAAGGGGACATTCCCGTTAAACGCATAACCGATAGCAAATTGTTTTTGGAAAAAGGGCTCGATGCGGTTGACCAAGTTAAAGGTGGAGAATACTTAATTGCAATGCCTGGGAAGTTAGGCCCAGTTCCGGCAAGAGTGTTTATTCCACCCGAAGCTAAAGTTATGCGGGTACCCCTTGTTGTTGCCTTGCATGGTGCAGGCGCAACGGAAAATATGTTCTTTGAAGCATATGGAAACGGGAAAATAAAAAAACTTTGTGCGGATAAAGGTTGGATGCTGATTGCACCGCGCAATGGAATAAGTGCTGATAATTTACAGTTACTGATTAAGGAATTGCCAATAGACCCTAATCAAGTAATAATAATTGGCCATTCAATGGGTGCGGCGCAGGCGTTATCATTTGCTTTGAATCACACTAAAGAAATTAAAGCGTTAGGTTTGATGGGGGGTGCCGGTTCAATAGGGAAAAATCAAACCTTGGGAACCTTGCCTGTTTTCGTTGGGGTTGGGGCCGAAGACTTTGCCCGCACCTCGGTTGCAAGGTTTGCCCAAGACGCTAAAAAACAAAAAGATAATAACTTGCTATTTAAAGAATATGAAGCAATTGAGCACAGTTCTATCTGTCAGGTTTGTCTTCCCGAAATGTTCGATTTCTTTGCTTTAGCTTTAAAAAAGTAAGGCTCTAACTGACTTCCCAACTTCTTTCTATATTTTATTAGAATAAGGTTTAGTGGTTGTTTCCCCAAGATTATTTACAAGGGAACGGAGAGATACTTTAATGGAACTTTTTGACAAAATTCAGGAAAGCGTACAAGTCATCAGGTCACGCTGGAATGGTAAACCTAAAGTGGGCATTATCCTAGGCACGGGGCTTGGTGGATTTGCTCAAGAAATCCAGCAGGAAGCTTCTATTCCTTATAAGGATATTCCCCACTTTCCCGAATCAACAGCCCCAACCCATATCGGAAGAATGATCTGTGGAAGAATTGGCGGTAAATCTGTCGTTGCAATGGAAGGGCGATTTCATTTCTACGAAGGTTATACGATGGAGCAAATTACTATGCCAGTTCGTGCCTTAAAGGCACTTGGGTGTGATACTTTGATTGTTAGTAATGCTTGTGGTGGAATGAATCCTCAGCATTCGCGTGGCGACCTAATGTTTATTGAAGATCAAATCAATCTTATGGGGGGTAATCCTCTCATAGGTAAAAATGACGACCGCCTTGGGGTGAGATTTCCTGATATGTGTTTTCCTTATGACAGGGATTTATTAAAAATCGCAGAAGAAGTGGCTTTGGAAGAACGCATTAGGTGTCATAAAGGTGTTTTTGTTGCAGTTTCAGGTCCTAATTTAGAAACGCGGGCAGAGTACCGTTTTTTAAGGCAAGCTGGTGCTGATGTGGTTGGAATGTCTACCGTTCCTGAAGTGATTGTTGCGGTTCATTCGGGACTTAAAACTTTAGGAATTTCGGTTATTACCGATATGTGCCTTCCAGATGCGCTGGAACCGGTTAAACTAGAAGAGATTATTGCGACCGCAAACGAGGCCGAGAAAAAGTTACGCATTCTAGTTACTAACATTGTTAAAAAAATCCCTGCCTAAGTCAGAAAGAGTGATCATTATGCCACGCATTGATACGGGTAAACAGTTGATTGGCGAAGGCTTTAATTCCTTTAACCGTTTCCTTCGGGATAAGTTCGGGGAAAAAGTCTACCGTGTTACTATCGACGGGGGCTTCACTTGCCCTAATGTAGATGGAACGGTCACGACAGGCGGCTGCGTTTACTGCGATAATCGTAGTTTTAGTCCAAATCGCAGAATGCCTAGAATCAGCATCGCAGATCAGGTTCAAAAAGGAATTACCTTCCTTTCAAAATATTTTGAATGTTCCAAGTTCATTGCTTATTTTCAAGCCGCTACAAATACCCATGGGAAAATTGAAAAGCTCGAAAGGCTTTATAAGGAAGCCCTTAATCATCCTCAAGTTGTTGGATTGGCAATTGGCACAAGGCCCGATTCAGTGCCAGAGTCCGTGCTTGAGTTGTTGCAAGATATTGCAAAAGATCGTTTTGTTTGCTTGGAATTGGGGTTGCAATCTGCTCACGACCGTTCGTTGGTCTGGATGAATCGTGGCCACGATGTGGATTCCTTTACCGATGCGGTTAGGCGTTCTAAAAACCGCAACTTAGACCTTTGCGCCCATGTTATTCTTGGCCTTCCAGGGGAATCTCATGCCGATATGCTTTACACCGCCGATTATCTTGCCGCAATGAATATCGACGGCGTAAAAATTCATAATCTTCATGTGGTTCGAGATACACCTATGGAAGCGATGTATAACCGTGGCGAAGTTCCGATGATGATGCAACCCGATTATGTAAACTTGGTTTGTGATTTTCTTGAGCGTTTGCCTCAGACTTACACCATTCATAGGCTTACTGGTGATGCACCTGGGGAATATCTTATCGCCCCAGATTGGTGCGTTCGTAAACATGAGATCCTAGCCCAAATTAAACAAGAATTTAAAAATCGTGGTACTTCCCAAGGTAGTAAGTTCCTCGCTTCTAACACTTCTCCAAGCATTTTAATGAAAAGAAAAACCCTGCCGCTACTAGGGTAGTAATGGAAGGGTTTTGCCGTTTATAAATCCAATTTTTTTACCTAGCTGGATAGGTATAAGAATGAGTTCCGTTATTGTAATAATAATAATTAGAATGGCTCTGTGAACCCAACTGGCCATTGCCTGGTTGGTTGGCAGGCGGGTTTTGATAATTCGTACCAGGCCAGTAAGGGAAAGACATCGGGGCAATTGGCTGATTTATTGCTTCAGAGGGCCAATAGGTGTACCAAGGGGCTAGCGGCGGAATGGGTGGGTGCTTTTGGTTATAGTGTTGGTGATGGTGTGGCATCAAGTACCAATTGCTTAAGAAAAACCCCATTTGTCCTTGAGCTGTGTACATCATCTGAGCCTTGGCAGAAGGTACTGCAATTAAAGCTAGCAATATTCCTAATACGATTTTCTTCATTTCTCACCTTTAAATTTGAAAAAGTTAATTCAATTTTGTCTTCAACCTGAAAAGGAATTATCTCCCGTACCAATAACTGGGCACCATAGTGTTAGGCATAGAGGGATAATAATGGTATCCAGCGGTTGGTTGGTCCGCGGTGGTTCCCCCTTGCGATTGGTTTTGTTGCTGCCAGAAATTAGGGTAGCCATAGTTTTGGTACGAAGGCGTGTAGTAAGGGACGGGTGTATTAAATTGGTTCATAAGTGGATAATAGCGGCCAACATACCCATAGTGCCTGCCGAATATATTTGGGTATTGTTTTTCCATACCGCCTGAATAATGATTCGGTCCATCCGCCTTTATTTCATAGCAAAGTCCAAAAATTAGAAATCCGAGGGAAAGAAGTGAGAGCATTTTTTTCATAGTGATACTCGATGCAAGTTAAGATGAATCTTTTAGCCCATGCATCTAATATTCAACATAAATCATTAATCAAAATTTAAAAAGGTATGAAGGAACAAAAAACCGTGAAGTTATAATTGATACAATTAGAATGTTTCATAGATTCAATCGGGGTTTTCATTAAAATGGGTTTAAAACTCAATTTTCATCTTCATCAGGCCGTTACATTCTGGATAAATCGTAATACTGTCGTCACGAATAATAAGGTCACCTTGGTCATTTCCCTGTAAATCCATAAAGCAAGCCCGCTTGGGAGTTCTTACACACCTGATATCACAAGGAGTTGCAAATCCCTCGGTTTCTTCAAGAAGAAGGAATACCGAGGATTCATCGGCTTTGAATGATATCTGATGGAGAACTAGGTTTGGGGCATCAATGTGAAAAAACCATCCTGTTGGCCCTGCGGGAGGATGACCTCGGTTAACCTGTTGAATATGGATTGGGGAGTCTAAAGCCATTGCCAGTTGGAATGGATGTTCCCGATCCATACTTAAACCTAAACAAAAGTTGGTGTTTTTTTCTCCTTCGGTGATAAGAAGTACATCGATCATACGGTCGCCTTGTTTTTCAAGATGAGAAAGTCCTCTGGTAAACAGGAAAGTCCGTCTGATACCCCATTTCCATTCGAGAAAATCACAACTTTCAATCCGCTGATTTTGTGTGCTCGCTATCTTTCCCTCTAATCCACGGTATAAGTTGACTTGATCTAATGGCCAAGCAAAACGGCAGGCTATATAGTTTGACCAACGGTCACCTCGCAAGGGTTTGGTTGGTAGGACTTCGATATTAATTTCGAGCATAGGCCTACCTAGCCAAGCACGAATGGTTTGACTAAATTTTGCGATCACTTCTTGGTTTGAGCCAAGGATGGTTCCGTTGCATTTGATTTCGCCAAAAAGCGGGCCCGTTGAAGTAACTTGTATATTATCAGCCATTACTTTGCTACCAACATTGGCGATAAGTTGCTGGCTAAGTCTGTTGGCTCTAGTTTTTAAATCGCGGAAGGCTTTGATTCCGCCCGTCGTTCGGTCTATTTCTGCCTCAAAAAACTCATTTCTAACAGAGTTCTCATCTGCAAGTTTAAATTTGTTAGCGAATTTAGGCGGGTTTAAACTATCTGCAAGGGGTACCCAAGTGTATCCCAATCCTGGAACTTCGATGATCGATTCGGATTTGTTAACGGATTGGTTAACAGCCAAAACCCCCTTGGCAGATTGAGGGCCAGAGGAACTTTCAGTTTCCATACCAATTCTACGAGTAAAGCTGCAAGGGTTGATAAGAAGAATACCTTTTTTACCTTCTTCGCCTCGTAGTAAAATTCGGTCGGTTAATAATTCCCCTGCTTGCTGGAATAGCAAATCAGCGGATTTATCATTTTTTGTAAAATTAAGTTCTAATTTTAGTTCTGCTTTTTCCCAGTCGAGTGCAAATTGCTTTGCCGGTTCGGTTTGATTCGCATTTAGTACATTTAAAATGGACGCCAGATTGCTTGCGCAATCAAGTGTTCTGCGGTTTTTCAAATGGTGCATAGGGCCTGAGATTGGAGAGTCAGTATGAATTCCTAAGGTATCGGTGTTAAAATCATCTTGAGAAAGGGGGCCCGGGTACTCAGAAGGATAAACCTCGTGTAAATAGTTAGACATAGTAAGCCAATTTCCGAAAATTGGGGCTAAGTTGTTAGCAATTAAAAAGTAATCGTAAAAAGGTGAGGTGGTTGGTGTGGTTTTAAAGAAGGCTAAAGTTGCGGAACTATCCTGCTGCAGCACTTTTCCCAAATGAAATGCAAGATGAAAAAAAGTATGGTTAGTACTGGAGCTAAAGGGGTCTCTGCAAAAAGTTTCTATTTGTCTCCCTACGCTTGAAGACCAGCTAAATACAGGGCCACGAAAGCTTGGCACATTATTCTCACCGTTAGGCATTAATAATGATTTGCTGAAACCCGCAAGGTGCAAAACCCTAGGAGAATCAGAAGACAGGCCTTGGGTCGATTTGGCAAAAATTTTACTTTCTCTGCCTATCAAATTCAATAATGTTTCTCTGCCTTTTTTTATATTCCATATCCTTGAAGTTAACGGGCCAACGGGCTCCGGCGAATCCTTAAATAAACCACCACATATTTCTAAAAGGTCCGCATTAACCCACTCCTTTAATTGCTCTAGTTCCTTCGCTTCAAGATTAGATATTTCTTCTCCACTTGCAATTAAATTGCTTGGCAAGCCAGATGCAATGTTGGGGATTTTAAAGTCGGTCAATTTTTTTATAGGCACAAAATCTAGTAGATGGATGCTCGAAGCATGAAGTACTTCTCTGCCGCTTTGTATTAATGCGCAAGCGCTGCGTAGATTTTCTTTTGCACTTTCCCAGTCCCCCTCCATATATTTTCCTGATGCTTGTACACACTCCGACCATATTGACTCGTGGGAAAGCAAGTTTTCGTGTTGCATTGCTTCAAAAAGACCATTGACCATTAAATAAGCAAAACCTACTGCATAAAAATAGTCTAATTCCGCAGGTTGGGTTTCAACTGAAAAATTTTTGAGTGACTTTAAAAGCTTGTCAAGGTTCTTTATGGTTTCCGATTTTTGAGCACTGGCGTTGAAAATATTAGAACTTTTTACCCGATATGATTCGTGGTTTGATGCATCGACTAAGCAAACAATAGAGGATTCTGTTATCTCCTCTGTATCTTGGTAGCTGATTATTTTTGGAGGATTAATCGAGTCTGCAATTATTGCAGGGTGCCATAACGAAAGGTAACCATTAAGAATTTGCGCAACCAAGTCTTCATCAAGGTAAAGGTTGGTTGTTGTGGGCAAAGGGTGTTGCGAAACGAGGTAGCTTGAACTCATGATGCCAATCTCAGAATAAATAAATATAATCTCGGGCAAAGGATTTGCCCTTTCGAGAAAAGTTATTCTACTAAGATTTTAAATCGAAAAGGATGCAATTCGCAAAGAATCGTCGCAATAAATCAAGGGGCACTTATTTACTGCCCGCCCATACCGGCTCCTGCGCCTTTCATGGCTGATTTGTTCATATCCTTATTTATAGCTTTCTTGATAGGTTCGTTATTCAAAGTACCCTTGGGGTATTCGATGGGCTGGCTGAATCTTTTGTCCTCAACAGGCGGAACCTTAAATTCCTCAGGCTTTTTGGGTGGCTTGAGATTATCTGTAGTGGTGCACCCCAGAATAAGGTAAACCAGTAAGGGAGCAGCACGCATTCCCGTGCTAATGATTTCCCTCATAATCTTAAAGCTCCTATGTAAACATCGTGATTAACTCTGTCAGCCATTTAACTTCAAATAGGAAAGGGTGCAATAGCAAAAGGACCTTCCTGAATAAAAATTCAGAAAGGTCCTATAAGAATTATTTAAAATTAATACTTAGTGCTTGGCTTTATCAAAACTAGAACCTATTTCTTTCCAGTTTGCAACATTCCACCAAGCATCCACATAGTCGGCTCGTTTATTCTGATAACGCAGGTAGTATGCGTGTTCCCAAACATCGATGCCAAACAAAGCAATTTTGCCTTGCATAATTGGGCTATCTTGATTTCCGGTATGCGTAATTTCAAGTTTACCATTACTTAAGACCAACCAAGACCAACCTGAGCCAAACCGTGCCAAAGCGGCTTCTTTAATTTTAACTTTTAGGGTTGCAAAATCACCAAAAGTGGAATTGATTGCTTCCGCAAGGGAACCCGTAGGTTCTCCCCCACCAGTTGGACTCATCGTTGTCCAAAAAAGGGTGTGGTTGGCGTGTCCGCCACCGTTGTTAATAACTTTTTGTCTGATAGTTTCAGGGATAGTCTGGATTTCTCTTAGAAGTTGTTCGATCGACTTTGATTGTAAAGCTGGTTGGTCAGCTAAAGCAGCATTAAGGTTATCAACATAAGCTTTATGATGTCTGCCATGATGTATTTCCATGGTCAATTTATCGATAGCTTTTTCGAGAGAATCAGCAGGATATGGAAGACTGGGAAGCTCAAATGCCATTTAAAAACTCCTATTCGTAAAATCATTTATATAAGGAAAAAATCCCCAGGGGATTATTTTCTTCAGACACTAAAGTAACATTTTCTAAGCCAAGGGCAAAAAGAAAAGGAGTGATTCTTTTTTTGCTTAAAAGTATGGCTTAAAGTGGGTTTAAAATAGAGTCCCAGAAACATAGCGATTTAGCCTTTTAACCGCTGATATAATTTGGTTTTAGGGTTTAAAAGCATGGCTTGAGGAAAAATTGTAGTTTTTTAAATTAAATGCTAAAAATTAAAGCCAAGAACGCTTTAATTTGCATCTTTGTATTTTTACTTCGTCGCCCATTTTAAGGGGATTGGTCTTAATGCAAAAATGTTTAGTGCTACGACTCTTGCGGTAGGTTGTTTCTTTCTACACCATACTTTCTAATGAAATTTTAGTTTCCGGATTTCAGGTATAATTGGAAAGTTGGAACCTGAGCCCTCTTAGATATCAAGTTCTAAAGACCATTTGTATTTAAGCCTTTTCAATTGTTTCAAAAACTTTATCAAAGTTTATCCGGCCTTGCCCAATTTTGTTTGGTTTTGAAATACCCCTTTTCCTGACTCTCGAAAATTTAGATGTTTTGCAAATGGATAGAGACCTCCGAGGTCGTGGATAGGATCAATAATTGGTAGACTTGACTCGATGCAAACCCCTAAATCTCAAACTTCTTCCCAAAGGTTGCGAGCAGATTTTTAGTTTTTTGCGATTGGGGAACTTTGGGTCAGAATGTTAAAGATAATTCCTTCAATTACAGTAAACATTACCAATTTCTTTAAATGGAAACCCCTCATGTTGGAAGCCAAACATTAATAAACTGGCAGGTACATTAAAAATAGTAACTACATGGTGTCAATTTGCAGACTTTGGCAAATTTTTTATAATAAGTTTTCTTTATCTTCTGTTTTAAAAAAGGTGCTTTTTACGCTAGGCGCTAGACCAGAAGTATTTTTCAATTGGCTGACCGCTTGGAAGATCTGCAAGAACTTGTGAGGGTTTTAGGTGTCTTCCTCAAGAACCATTTCAAGGCGCTTAAATTGTAGTTCCATAATTGTGCAAAAAGTTTCTTCAAGTTTCTTACTTGCAAAGCAAAGAGTCGAATAGGTAATAAACTTCAAAGCCTCCTGTTTAACCAACTTAACCTTTAGTAACCATAAATAGTTGAAAGACTGATAGCAATAAAAAGTGAAAAATAAAGGACATTTTGTCAAAAGGTCGATGGACAAAATTAGATTGATTGTTAGGCTAAACTTACACAAGGTGTTTTAATTTAGGGAGAATAGAATTGGTTGATTCATGGCAAATAGTAGTACAAAGTATAGAGAGCGGCTTGCAAGATTGTTTGGCTAAAATAGGCGGATCAGGGGTTGCCCCTGCAAGCGAAGAGTTGAAAGAATTTACCTCCGCTAAAAATGCCGCCCTTCAGCAAACTATCAACAATAATTTGGGTTTAATGGAAAATGCTCTGGAAAAAAACAGGCAACAATTTAATATCACTGCATCAGAAATGGATGCCGTTTCTGATGATTTGCGAACTTGGATCGCTAGGGCTAATCAAGGTCAAGAAAAAGTAACTTCGATGCTTAAATAATCGCTACATCATTTTGAGGATAAAATGGCTAAGTTTGCTGTTATTCTTCCCGCTGCTGGAAAATCATCTCGGTTCAGGGATAAAGAAAAAAAACCTTACGCTGCTTTGGACGGTAGGCCTGTTTGGTTAAGAACTGCAGAACTGTTTGTTTCTCGTGACGATGTTTGCCAGTGCTTTTTAGTGATTGACCCTTCCGATGAGGAGATGGTGCGGCGCAAGTTTGGTCCAAATTTGGCTTTTTTAAATATCTCTCTAGTTTTTGGCGGAAATGAGCGCTTTGAGTCGGTTTCTAATGCCCTTAAAAAATTAAATGAAGAAGTTGAATTCGTTGCTATTCACGATTCCGTGCGCCCTTGTGTAACTCCTGAATTGATTGATACGGTTTTTCTTCAGGCTACTAAAACAGGTGCAGCTATTTTAGCTGTTCCACTTGCAGATTCATTAAAGCGTGGTACTAGTTCAGAACCTTTTATGATCGAGCAATCCTTGCCCAGGGAAAGATTATGGCTTGCCCAAACGCCCCAAGTCTTTAGCAAAGAAATTCTTCTAAAAGCATACCAAACAATTCCCTTGGGCGTTACCGATGACTGCCAAGTCGTAGAAGCTATTGGTACTAAGGTTTCGATTATTACGGGAAGCCTTAGTAACATAAAAATTACTACAAAAGATGATTTGTTCCTTGCGGATGCAATTCTCAAAGCAAGGCCAAAGCCTAAAGGTCATATGTCGGCACATCCTTTTGCAGACGATTTATTTAAATAATTTTAATTGGAAAACCCTATGGCACCAATCCTTCGTGTTTTAAATAATCCATTGGTCTCACATTGGCTTTGCAAATTAAGGAATAAAGAGACAACCCCGGCAGTTTTTAGGCAAGCTCTTGAATTAATTAGCAATGCGGTATTATTGGAAACAGGAATTGAGTTTGCCCAAAATCTTATTCCGATTGAAACCCCAGTTGGCCCAACAGAAGGTAAAATGCTTGCGCCAAAAATCGCAATTATTCCAATTCTTAGGGCCGGTTTAGGTATGGCTAGTTCAATCTTGAGTTGGCTTCCTGACGCAAATGTTTACCATCTTGGAGCTTGCCGTAACCATACTTCCCTCTTGCCTGAATTTTATTACAACAAATTGCCTCTCGAACTTTCTGAGCATCATTGCCTTGTAATAGATCCTATGCTTGCAACTGGTGGTTCGGCTTCCGAAACCATTCGAATATTACTTCGCGCCGGAGTAACCAAAATTAGCTTTTTAGGCATCCTAGGGTCAAAACAAGGGGTACAGAAAATTCATAGGGAATTCCCTGATGTTTCAATAAATATTGCTGCCTTAGATGATGAACTAAACCAGATAGGTTACATAATCCCCGGCTTAGGTGACGCAGGTGATCGCTTTTTTAACACTTAAGGTCTTGGGATTTTTTGTTCGAAACGACTTAGACAATTGTCTTCCCATGAGGTAGGGTCTTCAATTGGCTCCGCGTGAATTTGTATTTCACAGTCTTTAACCTGAGATTTGATAGATTGTTCGATTTTTTCCATCCTCAGATGTGCATCTTTAATGCTGATAATACCCGGAAGCAATAGGTGAAAATCAATAAACCTTTTGGCCCCAGCTTGCCTAGACCTCAAGGCGTGAAATGTCATGCCAGAGTCTAAATGAAGTGAAATTATTGCCCTAATTATTATAAGTTCCTTTTCTGGAAGAGCGTGATCCATAAGGCCTTTAAACGATTTCCACACAAGTTCTAAACTGGTGTAAAGTAAAAGCATTGCGACCCCAATCGCTAAAACTGGATCTAACCAATCTAGCCCGCTGACCTTGGCAAGAATTAAACCAATAAGGACCCCTGCAGTCGTAAAAACATCGGTCATTAAATGTTTACCATCTGCTTCTAAAACAATGGATTGATGTTTTTTTCCAACGAGTAAAAGTATCATTCCTACTGCAGCGTTGATTATCGAAGCAACAAAAGAAATAAGGATACCCGTTTCGATAGTTTGCAGAGGCTGGGGAAAAATAAGCCGATGTATGCCCATCACTCCAATACTAAGGGACGCAAATAAAATTAAAGCCCCCTCAAAACCACTCGAAAAATATTCTATCTTCTCATGACCATAAGTATGAGTTTCATCTGCGGGTCTTTCAGAAAGCCGGATTGCTATAAACGCAGTAGTTGCTGCAATTAAATTTATAACAGATTCTGCTGCATCAGAAAGCAAACTCACCGAACTCGTAATCCAAAAGGCATAGGTTTTTAATAAAAGTGTGGAGATGCCAGCAAAGATTGATAAATAAAGAACATTTCTTGGCGTAAATAAACTCATCAAGATGTTCCTAGGTGACGAATAAGTATTTTATCTGCCCGAAGGTTTATCAGCTAGTTAAATTATTGGAGTTATTTTTGTGGGCCTGATAAATCTGTAATTCTTTTCTGAGCTTCTGCAACTCGTTTTGGGTCTAGTTCCCTTGTAGCAACCTCTTTATAAAGTTCAATTGCTTTATTGCGTTCGGTCAAATTCTTATCGTAAATTCTTGCAGCGCGGAGGCGAGCATCTGACTGTGTGCGAGAATTCCATTGAAAACAACGCTCAAAATAAAGTGCAGATCTCGGGTATTGCTTATATGGTTTTGATTCATAAATATCACCTAGTTGATAGGCAGCATCACTGATCTTATCACTGTTTGGGTAGGTGCTTAAAATTTGTTGTAACAAAATCTCTGCCCGTTTTTGGTTGTCAATGTATTCTTGCCCCCAACCCTTGTCCTTATATTGCATCGCTCTGCGATAATATTCGTTGGCATCTTGTATGTTTTCATTAGCCTGTAAGGTAGGTGGTGGAACATCCAGTTCCAGTAAATATGCTTGCTTTGATATACGATGATAATTCAATAGTTCTTCTTCAGCCCATTTCGCTTTTTCAATTTCACCCACATTAATGTAGTGTGACCTTAGTGCTTCCAAAGATGTTTGATACTCTTTCCTAGAGTTGATTAGCTTTTCTACAAGATCAATATCTCTGGAACCGCTGGGAGAGATAGACCTAGTTGACGGGTTTTTTATGGAAGTGGGCGTTCCCGTAGGTTGGTTTCCTGCAGGTTGTCCAGATGGAGATTGCGCCATAACTAGCTGAGAAGTCAGCGTGGCAAATGAAAAAAACAACATACTCATATTTCGCTTCATAATAAAACCCTCGTTAATTCGATTGGGTATTTACCTTGAATAAAATATTGTGTCTAGACGAGGATTGGTAAAACTGTGGACTACAAGTTTAACTTGCGTTGGCGCAAACTAGCTATTTAAGCTACAACCCCTCGCTCGTCTACCTTTGCAAAAATCATTCTTCCCGAAGGAGTTTGAAGCACGCTGGTTACTTGAACGCTGGTATCTTCCCCAAGGTGTTGCCTACCTTGATCTACAACCACCATAGTGCCATCTTCAAGGTAACCAACCCCCTGCCCCATTTGGTCGCCTTGTTTAGTAATTTTAATAAAGAAATATTCACCAGGAAGCACGATGGGTTTAAGAGCGTTTGAAACTTCGTTAAGATTAACGACTTCAACACCTTGAAGTTGGGCTATTTTATTCAAATTGAAATCGTTGGTGACAACTTTGCCGCCAATATTTTTTGCAAGAATAACCAGTTTTTCATCAACCTGAGTAATACCACGCATCTCAGTCGGCTCATTTTCATGTACAAGAAGTTCAACTTTGGTATTAGTTTGAAGAGATTTCAATATATCAAGTCCCCGCCTACCCCGATTGCGTTTTAATTTATCGGAACTATCCGAAAGGGTATGTAGTTCTTTTAAAACAAAGCGTGGAACTATGAGCTTATTATCTAAAATTCTTGTTTCGCAGAGGTCAGCAATTCTGCCATCAATAATTGCAGAAGTGTCAAGGATATAAGGTTTAGAGCCTTTTGTTTGTTTTGAAAACTCGATATAGGGGATTATAAATCGGAATTCATCTTTTGTTTGCAATAGAGTTGAAATACAAATGTAAATGCAAATTCCAGTAACAAAGGCTCGAAGCAAATTACGCTGTAAAATTATACGCTGAGCAAAATCTACATTTGACTTAGTGCTTTCCCATTCAAATAAAAATGGATCAAGGATAGTGGAAAAAATAGTTCCAAGAAATAAACCTAATAAAAGACCAAAGTATACTGCCGAAATCGTGGTTATTTCTTTATTTCTTACTACCGTATCGACAAAAACAATTAGTAAGCCTGATGAGAGAATACTTAAAAAAGCAATATAACCAGATTTAGTAGAACCACCTTGGTCAGCATTACCAAAGTGTTGGTAAGCGATCATGGAGAGGGCAATGATACCCGCTCCGAAGGTTCCGCGCAGCATCCACAAAGGTAAAAGGCCAGAATTCCAAGCGGTAGTGAGCCAGTTTGGTTTTCTTGAAGAGTCAAAACTCATTTTTAAATCCTGTCTTTTAGTAAAGTATTTCAATTGCTTATCTTAGTGGCAGGTTTAGTGTTTAAAAGCCTAGAAAAAACAAAGTATTTTAATTTAAATGTTGATATAGTCTACACATCAAAATACGGGTTAAAAATTTTCATATATTCATCCTGAGCAAATCTATCTGTCATTCCAGCTATATAATCACACACTGTACGGTGTAATCCCCAATTATCTACCCGAAGTTTATACCTTTCAGGTAATTGGGATGGGTTTTCAGTGAATTCTGAAAATAACATTTTCACAAACCTTGCACCTTTACTTGCCATCCGCTGCACTCTAAAGTTATTATATACTTTTTGTTTTAACACAGAACTTAGCTCTTGTTTCAAAGCTTCAACTTCTGGACTATGACAAACGACCGAAAAATCTAAATTGCGCACCATTTCAAGATCAAAATGCCCAACATTAGATATATTATTCTCGCTGTTTTTAATAAGGTCACTAACATGAAGGTCAATCAAAATTCTTATGGCACCTAACCTCGTTTGGGTTGGAGTTGCTAAAATAGGAAGGGTTTTCTTGGCGCGTTCAAAAGCTTTTTTCCATATCTTTGAATCTTCCAAATCTCCGTAAGTTATAATTCCAAGGCTAATCGCATCATCGATGTCGTGGGCGTTGTAAGCTAAACTGTCGCAGGTATCCGCTACTTGCGCCTCTAAAAAAGGGTTTTTGTATTTAAGATATTTTTTTACTTCGGGTGCTTCTGGTACCTTTGAATGCAATGCCATTGCTTCTCTTACTTCCCAGGTTAGATTTAAGCCAGGGTTACCGGCATAGGGGTATTCTAACTCTTCAACTAATCTTAAAGCGTGGCCATTGTGTTCGAATCCCCCATGGTTTTTCATACAGTCCTTAAGGGCATATTCCCCAGCATGGCCAAAAGGTGGATGACCTAGATCATGTGATAATGCTATCGCTTCGGTGAGATCTTCGTTTAGAAAAAGTTGTCGTGCAACGGTTCTACTTATTTGAGCGACTTCAAGGGTGTGAGTAAGTCTGGTGCGGTGGTGATCGCTGGTTTGTGTGACAAGAACTTGTGTTTTGTGGGCCAGTCTCCGAAAAGCTGTGCAATGAACGATTCGATCGCGGTCTCTTTGGTAAAGGTTGCGATAAGGATGTTCGGTATCAGGAAAGTCCCTGCCTTTACTATGTTCATTTTTCATTGCGAGGGAAGAAAGATTGTTCAAGTGGCCTCCAGTGTGAGGGGTATTAAATAATTAAGAAGGGCTGGATTTAGCAGAGATCTGGGAAAGGGTCCGCCTCTAAGTTTTTTACAAGCAGGTCGTAGAAACTGTCTAAAGATTGAACAATAACTTTGGTATCGGTTAAGACGGGCATAAAATTGGTGTCGCCATTCCACCTTGGAACGAGGTGCCAATGAAGATGGCCAGGAACTCCAGCTCCAGCTGAAGCCCCGTGGTTCATTCCAATGTTAAAACCGTCTGGATTCATTATATTTTTGAGAACTTTTATTAAATGCTGAATCGTTTGAATGTTAGATAAAAGTTGGCTTTCATTTAATTGGCCCAATTCTGCAAAATGATCATGGGGGCAAATTAAAAGATGACCATTATTATAAGGATACTTGTTTAAAAAGATTAGACTCTGCTTAAGTTTATGCACCAACAGGTTTTGTTTGTTATTATTTGTGTTTTTACCAGCACAAATGAAGCACTCAGGGCCTTTTTCGGGTTTATTGAGGGCAATATAAGCGTGCCTCCAAGGGGCCCAAAGGTTCTCCATTCGTTTCTCCAGCAAGGCTTTTAGCCTTAATAAACTTGAGTAAAATGAACAAAAGTAGGCAATTTTTCTTAATGCTCTCATTTTATATCGTTTAGTCTACAACTCTAATGGAATAGACTCTAGACAAATTATTGAATTCTAAATATCTTAATATTAAGTGTTTGTTTCGTTTACGAAGGGAAGTTTTTAATATGGCAGTACCAAAAAGAAGGGTTTCTCATGCTCGTCAAGGCAAAAGGCGTAGTCATTTAGGTTTAAAACCTATGCAAATTGCATATTGCTCGAATTGTAGTTTTCCTATCCGGGCGCATCGGGTTTGTTCTAATTGCGGTTTTTACCAAGGCCGAGAAATAGTTAAGGTCGAACAGGAGTAACAACCATGCGCATTGCTTTAGATGCAATGGGTGGCGATTATGCACCTGGTCCGATCATTGCTGGCGCCCTTCAGGCTATTCAAACTGACCCAGAACTTTCTGTAGTATTGGTGGGGGATAAAGCACAAATTGACCCCTTACTTGAGGGAAAGTATGATTTGGGGCGTCTTAGGGTTTTTCATTGCTCTCAAAGCATTGGAATGGAAGAATCCCCGGTCGATGGTTTGAGAAAAAAGCCCGATAATTCCATTTCGCGCTGTTGGCAACTTCTGGGCCAAAATGAAGTTGATGGTATCGTTAGTGCTGGAAACACCGGTGCTATGGTTGCAGGCGGTATGTTCACAAGGCGCTTTTTGAAAAATGTCAGACGTCCTGGAATTGCCGCGGTTATGCCAACAAAAAAAGGCCTTTGCGTTGTTATTGATGTTGGTGCTAATACCCAACCCAAAGCGGAACATCTTTATCAGTATGGAGTTATGGGTAGCATTTTTGCGCGTAGAATTCTCGGTCGAGAGCATCCCAAGGTTGGTTTAATGAATGTTGGTTCCGAAGAAGCAAAAGGTAATAGCTTAGCTAAAGAAACACTTACTCTTTTTAACTCTAGCCCCTTGCAATCTAGCTTTATAGGTAATATTGAAGGCCGGGATATTCATCAAGGCGTAGCCGATGTTGTGGTTTGCGATGGTTTTGTAGGAAATGTTGTGCTTAAGGTTTGTGAGGGACTTTATCAGTATTTAATGGAAGTTACCTATCAAGAAATTATGTCGGTGCTAAAAGATGAGAAAGACCTAGCAAAGAAAGCTTTTAAAAATTTAGCAACCCAATATGATTATAGCGAATTCGGTGGAGCACCTCTATTAGGAATCGATGGAGTATGCATTATTTGCCACGGTAGTTCCAAAGACCTTGCCATAAAAAATGCTTTAGTATTGGCTGCGAAATATGCGAGGCTTAAACTTAACGACCTAATTGTTAGCGAGCTTGAAATGACCCCCTCTGTTGGGGTTAGCTAGATTCTGATCAGGAATTGATCCAATACTGAGTAGAAGGAGTCTGATCGGATGGGATCCGTAGCATTTTTATTTCCCGGCCAAGGGGCTCAATATCTAGGAATGGCATCATCCTTATGTGATAAATTTAGCCCAGCTTTACTTCGGTTTCAGCAAGCGTCTGAGGTTCTTGGCTACAACTTACTTGATATTTGTAAAAATGGACCCTTAGAAAAGTTGAATTCTACCGAGGTTAGTCAACCTGCAATTTATGTTGCTAGTTTAGCCTGTCTTGATTTTTTAAATTTTGAAAATCCCTCTGCTGCAGAAAGTTGCAAGGTTTCTGCAGGCCTTAGCCTGGGCGAATACACCGCTTTGACCTTTGCTGGTTCTATAAACTTCGAAGATGGTATCAAGTTGGTAAAAGAGCGTGGTAAGGCTATGCAGGCGGCATCTGAGAAGACCGCTAGCGGAATGATAAGTGTTATTGGAGCTGAAAAAAATCAAGTTTTACAATTATGCTTAGAAGCTGGAACTATTGGGTTAATTCAAATCGCTAATTTTCTTTGCCCAGGAAATATTGTGGTTTCGGGTGATGCAACTGCTTGTGATTTCCTTGAAAAAATCGCCTTAAACAAAGGCATTAAGACGATAAGACTTAGTGTCGCTGGGGCTTTTCATACCCCTATTATGGAACCCGCAGTAAGTCGTTTGGTTAAAATTCTTGCTAATACTAATATAAATGCTACAAAAATTAATGTTCTTGCAAATGTAGATGCTTTAGAGCATTCTGATTCAGCGAGTATTAGAAATAAATTGGCGCTTCAGGTTGTTCACCCAGTTCTTTGGGAAGATTCTATGAGAAAAATACTGGATTCTGGTGTAGAAAAGCTTTACGAAGTAGGACCAGGGCGGGTTCTTGCTGGCCTTGCTAAAAGGATCAATAGAAAAATCGAGATTACTAATATTCTGGCATAATCTCCAAATTAATATGGACTGATTTTGCAGGAATGATAAATAGGATGGATAAGATGGCTTGCTCGGGCCTGTCAGTTGTGTTACTTAGTTTTTATCTTGTTGTTTAGTTAATTTTTATGGGCTTTATGCCCTGAGGTTTTTGGAGGTATAGTGCCGTGGCTTCTGTCGAAGAAAGAGTTATCGACATCGTTTGTGAATCCTTGGCTGTTGATCGAAGTCAGGTTTCTCGAACCACTTCTTTTCAAGAAGATGTAGGTGCAGATTCACTTGATGTGGTCGAATTGGTAATGGAACTCGAAGAAGAATTTGAAATTCAAATTCCTGATGAGCAAGCCGCCAAAATTCGTACCGTGGGCGAAGCAATTGAATACATCGAAAAGGAGCAAGCCAAAAAATGACCCGGCGAGTTGTCATTACCGGGCTTGGTACTGTCAATTCATTAAGTAAGGAAATCTCAACTTTTTGGGATTTCCTTTGTGCAGGACGCAGCGGTGTCAGCCTAATAGAACAGTTTGATACTTCCGCCTTCAAAGTTCATTTTGCAGGGGAGGTTAAAAACTTTAATCCTGAAGATTACCTTGATGGTAAAACCGCAAAACGACTAGACAGATTTTCCCAGTTTGCCCTTGTTGCTGCTATTTCAGCTGTAAAAGATTCCAACATTGATTTCTCAATTGGTGATCCTTTTCGCTACGGAGTAATTATTGGTAGTGGCATCGGCGGCCTTAACGAATTTGAAGAACAGCATGTTCGGTATATGACAAAAGGTCCTGATCGTATCAGCCCTTTTGTCATTCCTAAAATGATTGCTAATTCTGCTGCTGGGAATGTTTCCATTCATTTTAACTTAATGGGGCCTAATACTGTTGTCTCCACGGCTTGTGCGTCTGCTGCTCATGCTCTTGGGGATGCTTTGCGTACCATTCAGTATGGCTATGCCGATGTTATGGTGGCAGGTGGGTCTGAAGCTGCAATTGCACCTATGGGGCTTGGCGGTTTTATTGCGGCAAAAGCTGTTTCCCACAGAAATAGCGACCCCACAACTGCTAGTAGGCCTTTCGATAAAGATCGTGACGGGTTCGTTTTAAGTGAAGGGTCTGGCATTGTTGTTCTTGAAGAATACGAACACGCACGGAAGCGGGGCGCAAATATTTATGCAGAATTGCTTGGTTGTGGCAGTACCGCAGATGCTTACCATATCACTGCTCCAAACCCCGAAGCAGTAGGAGCTGCAAAAGCTATTGAACTTGCTGTTCGTGATGCAAAACTAAACCCAGATCAAATCGATTATGTCAATGCGCATGGTACCAGTACCCCTTTGGGGGATGAAGCTGAAACCAAAGCGCTTAAAATGGTATTTAAAGACCATGCCAAGAAATTTGTGGTTAATAGCACCAAGAGTATGATCGGCCATACCTTGGGTGCAAGTGGTGGTATAGAACTTATTGCCTGCGCTCTTTCGATCAAGTACGGCGTAGTGCATCCAACCATTAATTTGCAAACTCCAGATCCAAATTGTGACCTTGATTATGTTCCCAACTTCGCAAGAAATGTAAAAGTTCGCTATGCGATTTCCAATAGTTTTGGCTTTGGTGGACATAATTGCAGTTTAGTGCTAGGCCATATTTAGTTAGAAATGTTTTTAAGTTAAACTTTCTAAGTTTCATCGGATTTTTAAATGAAATCCAAACCTGGCGATCAATATTTTTCTGATTTTGATAGAATTAATCGTGAAAAATTATTTCACGATGGACAAGCTGCAAATCGAGTTCATACTTTTTCTGCCTCAACAAATTTTCTTTTTACTAATGAACAGTACTTAGACCACGAACCTTGGGTAAGGCCTGCGATTTTGAAGTTGGGAAGTCTTCGCGGTAAAAAAATACTTGATCTGGGTTGTGGTCACGGTATGGCAGCGGTTTTGTTCGCCCGATCTGGGGCAACCGTTGTCGCAATTGATGTTTCTCAAGGTTATTTGCAAGAAGCAGAAAACAGAGCAATTTCCAATGGTGTAAACCTCAATCTCTTGGCAGCTTGTGCGGAAATGCTTCCCTTTAAAAATGATTCTTTTGATTTGATTTGGGGAAATGCTATTTTGCATCACTTAGATTTGAATTTTGCTGCCAAGGAAATATTGCGTATCCTTATGCCCGGAGGAAAAGCTATTTTTTGCGAACCTATAGCGCTCTCCCCGTTAAGTCGTTGGATTCGAAATTTGGCGTCTGCAAAACAAAATCACAAACATACCCAAGACGAAGACCCCTTAAACTTGCTTGCCTTAATGCAATTAAAGAAAATTTGTCCGAATATGAGTTGGCAAGGAAGCCAATTTTTGGGACTTATTCCTAGATTATTGAAGCTGAACTGGCTCTATCCTCCTTTTGATCTTATAGACAGATTTTTTTGTAGGAATTCTTTGTTTTACAATCGACTTTGCAGGTATGCTATAATGGAGATTACGAAACTTATTTAACGATTTCTGAGTGATTCGATGAAGGCTATTCAATTAATTCCCGATGCTCTGGTTGTAAAATCCTTAAAACAAGGATTTTCTTCTTTTTGTTTTCCTGTTCAAGCTTTCTTGTTTTTATTTCTTTTGATTCTTTGTTTGTTTACTTGTGTTGATGATTTATCTTCTTTTAAAATTGATTTAACTTCGCATGTTTCAAGTAACTCTTATAACGATATTCTTAAACTTGATCTTAATGATGCAGGGGTAGGCGAGTTTTCTCAAGTTCCAGGAATAGGGAAATCAATTGCAGGTGAGATTGTAAGTTATCGGAATTCCGTGGGAAGATTTAAAAATGTTGAGGAGATTGAAAAAATAAAAGGTATAGGTCAAAAAACTGCTGAGAAAATTCGCCCTTTTTTATTTGTATCCGAGTCCCTATTTGTTGCACCAAAAAATTTAATTCCCATATCGAAAATTATTAGTAAACCCGAATTAATCAATAAATTTAAAAGCGATCAAGAAAAACTTGACCCTAACCTCGCTTCGTTTGAAGAATTAAAAAAACTTCCTGGAATTGGTGATGTAATTGCAAAACGAATCGTCGAAAAACGCAAAGAAATGCCTTTTCGCAACGAAAATGACCTTCAGAAAGTTTCTGGTATTGGAAAAAAAACTAGCGCTAAAATTATACCTTTCTTGAAATTTCCGTTATTCAGTCAATAATGCATTAGTACAGGTGTTTTTTTTTTAACCTGAAAGCTATTTGCATATGCATCTTCCTTTTAAAATTTTAAGTAATTATCAGCCCGCTGGAGACCAACCTCGGGCAATTGATGCTTTATTGAGAGGCTTCAAGGAAGGTAAGACTGCTCAGGTTTTGCTTGGGGCAACTGGTACAGGTAAAACTTTCACAGCTAGTCATATTATTGCACACTTAAATAAGCCTACTCTAGTGTTGGCCCATAATAAAACTCTGGCCGCCCAGTTGTATCAGGAATTTAAAACTTTCTTCCCCGAAAATGCTGTTAACTATTTTGTAAGTTATTATGATTATTACCAGCCTGAAGCTTATATCCCACAACGCGATATCTACATCGAAAAAGATGCCCAGATTAATGAGAAAATTGATAGGCTTCGCCTGGCAGCAACTAGTGCTTTAGTAAGCAGGTCTGATGTTATCATCGTTGCAAGCGTTTCTTGTATTTATGGGCTTGGGTCTCCAAGTGATTACAAACGGATGGTTATTGCTCTTAAACGTGGGGAGTTAATTCGTAGAGAAGAGCTTTTACTTAAACTTATCGATATTCAATACCATCGAAATGACATTGCTTTTACACGTGGAACTTTTAGAGTTCGTGGAGATGTTATTGAAATCTGGCCTGCTTCAGAGGAAATATCCATTAGGGTTGAACTTTTTGGTGATGAAATTGAAAACCTAAGTGTTACCAATCCTCTTACTGGTGAAGTAATACAAACCAGTGATGAGTTGTTTGTCTACCCTGCTAAGCATTTTGTCACCCCAGAAAATCGAATGAAAGCTGCAATTGAAGGAATAAAAAAAGAACTTGATGAAAGACTTGAGGTTTTTAAAAAAGAAGGGAAGTTGCTTGAAGCACAGCGTTTAGCAGCAAGAACTAGATTTGATATTGAAATGCTTATGGAGACGGGTCATTGCCCAGGGGTGGAAAATTATGCCCGCTGGTTTAGTGGCAGAAATCCTGGTGAACCCCCCTACACCCTTATGGACTTTTTTCCCGATGACTTTCTAGTTGTGGTCGATGAATCTCATGTGACTATACCTCAGATTAAAGGTATGTCTGCTGGCGATTTTAGTCGGAAAACCACTTTAGTTGATCATGGGTTTAGGCTTCCTAGTGCACTTGATAACAGGCCTTTTCGTTTTGAAGAATGGGAGATGAAAGCTTCAAAAGTTTTGTTTATGTCAGCGACTCCCTCAGAATATGAACTTAATCGATGCAAAGGGGAAGTCGTTGAACAAGTGATTCGTCCAACTGGTCTGGTGGATCCAGTCTTGCATGTGAAACCCGCAAAAGGACAAATTGCAGACCTTGCAAAAGAAATTAAAATTCGAATTGAACGCAAAGAAAGAGTTCTGGTAACAACTCTTACAAAACGAATGGCAGAAGATTTAACCCGCTTTTTTCAAGAAAATGGCGTACGGTGTAAATGGCTTCATTCAGAACTTGATGCCATCGAGCGCATTCAGGTTCTAAGGGAATTAAGAGAAGGGGCTTTTGATGTGCTTATAGGTATAAATCTTCTGAGGGAAGGTCTTGATTTGCCAGAAGTTTCTTTAGTTGCAATTCTTGATGCCGATAAGGAAGGTTTTCTTCGCAGTGCAACTTCATTAATACAAACCATCGGGCGTGCTGCAAGGAATGTAAATGCTGAAGTTATTTTGTACGCAGACAGAATAACGGATTCGATGCATCGTGCAATGGATGAAACAAAGCGTAGAAGAGATTTGCAAACCGCTTACAATTTAGAAAATGGCATAACACCTCAATCCGTAAAAAGTTCAATAGTAAGTCTGATTGAAGAAGAAATCAAAGCGATGGATTTTTCAAATAAAATTGTTGGAATTGAAAAAGAAGAAGATTCTAATACCCAGGAAATAATAGTGGAGTTACAAGCTCAAATGCTTAAGGCAGCAGAAGATCTTGAATTTGAAAAAGCTGCACAGTTAAGAGATCGCATAGCAGAGATGAAGGGTGAAAAGGTAGCGGCACCACAAATTAAGAAAAAACGCTTTAAAAAACGATAACCTTTTGGCTCCATATAAGTTTAATATCGCCAAAAGTTTCATCTTGTTCTGCGAAAATTGATTGCTTTTTTATAAGTTCCAGTAAAGCAAGAAATAAACCGATGAGCCGCATTTTGTGAAATGGTGGACTAAATAATTCACGGAAAGGTAATGACTTTGCAGCCAATAATTTGTCAGATATCTCTTCTAAATAAAATTCCATTGGGGTTTGGTCAACAACTATATCTTGAGGTTGGGTTGCAAGTGTTTCTTTCATCAATCTGCCAAAAGCGCTGACCAAATCCCATAGTTCTACTTCTTGGATTGTCTTAGTAGCGTTGGTTTTTGAATCAGAAAATTGATCCGAAACAAGGCGGGGAATTTTCTGCCCCGCTGCTTCTGCCTGTTCTTCTAAAATCTCTACTGCATCCTTAAATTTCTTGTACTCTACCAATTGTCTGACGATTTCACTTCTTGGATCACCTTCTTTATTTAAGTTTACAGCCTGCCTAGGTAATAAAAGGTGACTTTTAATTTCCATTAGTTTGGTTGCCATTACCAAGAACTCTCCAGCTAAGGAGAGATCAAGGAAATGAATGACCTCAATGAAATCTCTAAATTGGTCAGCAATTTTAACGATTGAAATATCAAGGATGTCGATTTCTTCTCGTTTTACAAGGTGCAAAAGGAGATCAAGTGGGCCATAAAAAGAATCTTGTTTAATACGGTATTCGTTATAAGTCATAAAAGTTACCTAAGGGAAAAGTTATGTACCAGAATTAGTATTAACTGATGGATCATTGTTTTTATTAAAAAAGTGGTTGAGTGCATTAACTGCTTGTAAGTTTTCGATGTTTTCTTCACAAACACAGGCGATAAAAGCTTCATTTCCCGGTGAAAGAAAAACCCCATTTGAATTCTCGAGATCGATTTTTAAATCATTCCATTCACCTAGCAGGTTTTGGGGGAAAGAAAAAAAAGAATCACATGGCATAAGACTGGTGTGCAGCAAATTGCTGTGTTGTGCTAATGCTATATGAGTTTTAATAAAATTAATTTTTGTGGAAGAATCTTGGGATTTTATTAATGTTTGAATCGGATCAAATTTACTTAAGGATTTAAAATGGTGCAAAGTACAAGTTTGAATGGTTTTTTCTAATTCAAAAAGCAAGTTGTCACTGCCAATAAAGATTTGAGTGAAAGCTTGAAAATTGCGTACGATAGTTTCTTGAATTAAGTTGTCGATACAAACTAAATCATCACTTTTAATAATTTTCTCATTCCTAATCGGAGGTTTGATTTGTTCGGAATCGTTGGAGGTAATTCGTTCTGAAATGATAGATAATTTGCTAACGCAAGTTTCAAGTTCTTTAGAGTGTTCATTTAATTGTAAATTGACTGTTTGCAGAAAAATAAGGATGCAGTCATATTGATGAATTTCAACCTGACTTCTAAAAATAGTTTTAAATAATTCAATAATTTTCTGAAAAGGTTGAAAAAAATTGCTTTTAATATCTGCAATTTGTTGAAGTGAATTATTAAGTCGAATTAAGTCAACATTAAGGCTTGAAAGGCATTTTTCAAGTTTAGCCTGAAGTTGCAACTTGAATTGATCGAGTTTTTCTTTAATGCATCGAAGAAGAATAGCAGAAGCACCAAAACGATAACCAGGTTTCTCGATCCAAAAAACAACCCAGGAGTCGATAAGAGTGCCAAATTTTTCAGAAATTGATTTGGTTTTATTTGACATCACTTTCCAGAACGATCCTTTATCAGGAAACTTTTCTCCCGAGATCCATTGGCATCCAAAATATTCTTCTGAGCGCGTTAAAATATCAAGAGAAGTTTTAGATAAAATGTCAGGAAATTTGTCTTTAGGATTGTTCGAAGATTCGAGTAAAAAAAGTGGCTCAAGTATTTCTTTAAGTATAAAAGATTCAATTGATTGGCCTAATGTAGCTTCCAACTCTTGACTAAGGATAAATGCAAGATCCTCAAAGTTGATTTGATTCTTTGCCAGTTTTTGATCAAGCCATGAGTTAATTTCATATGTTAAAATTGGCTTTGGTTGAATCCAAGAATCGATAACTTGTAGGCTAACTTGGTTTATTGATTCTTGTAAATATAAATCAGTAATCAGGGAATGCCTAGAAACCCCAACAGTTTTAAAAATCTGACTAGGTTGAATATTCATACTTTTATACTGTTGATTTATCTGGTTACCTTGGGAGTAAATTTGTTGCAGGTTTGTATATATTATTAATCCTGCATCTTGCATAGTTTTTGCATATCCAATTTTTGGATTTCCTTCGGTTCCAAGTAATAAAGTTTTTGTAAATAAATCTAAATTATTTTGGTTTTGAATATCTACCAAAGTTGCCGATGTATTATTTGCAGCTAATTTTGAAAGGTTTTCAGAGGTTGGAACGATTAGCAATAAGCTGATTTCTGGTTTATGTAATCCGAGTTCAGCACAAGATTTAGCTATAGAATTGCAAATATCGATCAAGGATCCAAACATTCCACCAGAAGAATGCCCGACCAGAAAAATTTGAGGTTGGATTATCCCGGGCAATGTATCTGAAAATGCTGCTAAGTTTATTTTATTCAATGCAAGTTTTAATTTTAATTCAATATTTTCTTGAGAATCAATCATCGCTAGCTTCCCAAAAACTCTGTTCCCTTCGGTAGTAAGGCTTTTGGGGATTTGATAAAGTTTGCTTAAAGGGAGCCATTTTTCAAGTTGAGCAGCTTTTTCTTTGTCCCCAAGATAATAGTTGGGGCGATTGAGTCTACAAACTATTGTCTTTTCTTGAGGTAATTTAAAATCAGTATCATTTTGATCAATTAGAGGGCCTAGGTGATCCGCACCTATCCCAACGACTTCAAAGGGGATTTTAAGTTTAAGGTAATCAGGATGGTTGTCGGTCAGGGTTTTGAAAAATGCAACAGATCCAATTCCAGTTTTTCCTAGACCAATTATAAGCGAGCCAGATCGTTTTTCATTGTTCTGATTAAATCGATTTAGCTTTGGACTTTTACTTAGTTCCTTTTTTTGAGGGTTTTCATCTGTCCTGCCTCCCGTCTTTTTGAATGACTGGGTTTGCGAAAGTTCATCCTCACTTTGAAGTAGAGATTTTTCTGATGAAGAAATGATGATAGATTCTGAAAGGATGATTTTATTAGGAGTTAAATTTCCAGCTTCCTTAAAGTTCACATTTTTCAGGGCGTTAATTAAATCGCTACAAGTGTTAAATCGGTCTTCTGGTTTTTTTGAAAGAGCTTTGGCAATAATTTGTTTTTCATTTTCAGGTAATGAGGATAAGTCTGGTTTTTCATACAAGTGGAGTTTAATAAGAGTTCTTAAATTATCAGCTTCAAACGGTCTTTTACCAGAAGTCATTTCTTGGTAGACAATCGCAAGGCTGTATTGGTCACTGAATTTACTAGGCCATCCTTCAATAAGTTCGGGTGCAGAATAAATAGGTGTTATACCACCTTTAAATTCTTGGTCGGAAATAGTAAGGTCGTGAACAAGACCGAAGTCACCAATTTTTAAATGATTATGCACTAAGAAAAGATTTTGTGGCTTAATATCCAAATGTTGTAATTGGTAGTGAGAATTAATTAAATCCAAGGCCTCGGCTGCTTCTGATAGGTAGTTAAGGCATTCTGCAACTGGAATTACTTTGAGGGGACTTTGTTTGCATTCCAGATACCTAGCCCACAAGTTTTTATCTGCCAGTTCCATTACAATAACTAAACAGTTCTCGATTAGATCTATCCGTTCCATTGTTAGAATAAATGGGTGCCTAATAAATTTGATCCGGTCAATGGAACGCCATTCTTGATCTGCTCGTGGGTCGTTTTTTTCACCAAGTTTTCCAGAAACAAATTTAATCGCTTTGAGCAGACCACCCGGAGCACTACATTTCCATACTTCACCGAATCCACCAACACCTATTTTTTCAATAACACAGTACCCAGGAATCGGCTCATATTTTGGATATATCTTGATCATTATACCTTTTTTGGCAGTTTATTGCAGAACAATCCTAGGAGACACCTTTTAACAATAATAACAGTTTTTTTCATTAAAAAGAAAAGAATAAACTCAGAAGTAAAACTTGATTAAATTTGTAAGATAAAGTGAAATTAGTATTTTTAGAAAAGGTATAACTTTATGAGGGTTTTGGTTAGTGTTCGAAATGTTGATGAAGCTAAAATCGCTTTCCAAGCCGGTGTCGACCTCATTGACTTAAAAGAACCATCTCAAGGTGCAATGGGGATGGTTGACCCTATCCTAATTCAGCAGATAAAAACTACTTTGCCTGAAAATTTAAGTTTAAGTATGGCTTGTGGCGAGTTATGTAATGTGGGAATTGATTTTATTCCAATGCTTCCACGCGAGATGTTTTTTTATAAATTTGGTCTTTCACAGTTTTTAGATACAGATTCTTTAGTTCAAAAAATAAGTGAACTTAAAGAACTTTTTGAATTTCTCGAGTTCAAAGGTTTGATCGTACCAGTTTTATACGCTGATTTTCATCGTGCTAATACAATGGCTCCGCTTAAAGCTTTGAAGGTGCTCAATTACTTGAGATTTACAAATGTTATGATCGATACTTGGGGTAAAGATGGGAGTTCACTTTTGGACTGGTTTTCAATCGCAGAAATGCTGGAGTTTCAATCGGAATGTAAATCACAAAAGTGTAATTATTCACTGGCGGGTTCTTTGGACTTAAGCAAAGTAAAATTTTTGATAAGTGAAGGGGTTAATCCTGCTTGGTTTGGATTTCGTGGTGCGATATGCAAAAATCGAACCCGCAATCAAGCTATCGATTTTGAACAAACTTTGAATTTAGTCAATGGTTTGAAAAGGTTGAATTCTGTTGAGGTTTCTTAAATTAATGCATTGAATATCAAGTTTATTTGGAGTGGTTGTAATTAATTTGTAAAAATAAGGGTCAACATAATTCAGACTACTTAATTTTTCCCAATTATTTGAATTTGGGCGGTCGCAAGACTTCAATAAGAATAATCGGGCGAATTGAAAGCGCAGCGCAACCCTTAGTGCAATACTATCAGATCTCACATCATTTCTTTCGGGTAGGAAAGGTCCGCCGATAAGATTAAAATCGTTTTGGCAGAATTTTACAGTGTCAAGAAAGAACACGCCTTGTTTCTTAACTAATACGGAATCGGCAATTGTGGAGCCCTTAAAAAATGTTTTCAGGCTAAGGGTGTTATCAGTCATAATTTTTATAGAGTCCCAATGCATTTGTGTACAAGAAAGCGTGTCTTTTTTAGATTCTAACTCACGAACATATCTACCCCCCCCCGCTACAATTAAGTTGCAGTCGGAATCAAAAAGCTTTAACAAGAAATGGAGTCTTTCTCCAAGGTCGGGTAGATCAAGGAGGCTGCCTCCTACTTTAAAAACATTGGATTTCAATTTATTTACCTATCAATTGCAAAAGACTGAAAGCACAGGCTGCGCTAGAGTTTTCAGAGCCAAAGGAATCGCTGAAAGAGAAAATGTCAGGTTTATATTTCCAAGGATAGGAATCAACAATTTTTTTTGCTAGGGCTTCTCCAGAACCTGAAATGTAAACCCAGTTGGGTTCTACCTTTTGAACCTTAATTTTAATTGCAGAATTGATCCATTTGGCTTGATTTTGAAGGGCCAAGCGCACCGTTTTCATGATTTTTGAGTTTGAAACTTCGTCTGGATCGGCACAGTGCATTTTTGCAATTCGCCTAATGGCATTTAATTTAGTGAACGATCTGCAATCAGCTGTATCAAAATCCATTTCATCTTCTTGTAGGTTATCAACTAAAAGGTGGGCATCTGCGATGGTTGCAAAATACTCCTGTGCATAGTTACTTCCTAAAAATGTGCCAAGAGGGGTTCTTTTCATTCCGGTGTAAATCAATCCCTTTGATTGTAATCTTTCGGGGTCGGTAATCCCGGTCGGTTTTAGAACCCCGTTCTCGATCCAAGTGACATCTGTGGTGGTAGATCCAATATCCAGAGAAATTCCAAAGTGTTTAGGGTAAAGTTTAGCAATAAAGGTTGCAAGCGCCAACCAATTTGATGCTGCACATTCTAAAGGCGATTCTAAGGCAATATGAAGGGGAATGAACTTTTCACGAATAGTCCAAACAAAGGTTTTAAAAGAATTTCTTGGCAATGAATTTAATAGAAAAAGAACTCCTTCTCGTTTGTTTTCAAAACAATCACAAAGTTCGCCGGTGATGGTTACCGCCAAGGTTTCAATTTTCTTGGATAAAATTATTTGATGAAGCATAAGGGTTAATGCATCTTTGTTTTTCCAAAGTGGAAAAATGGTATTTGTACATGAACCATCGCTGGTACAAAATTTAATGTTAGCTCCACCAATATCGATGCCTGCAATCATAAAAGATCATTCCAAGGTAAAGAATAATTGAAGTTGATAAAATGTACCGTTGAACGGAGAGATTTTCAGAGAAAATCAAGAAAAAGACATAAAATGAGAAATAAAAGTGTAAATGCAACGAAGGAACAAATCTTTTTTGTCACTTATTTTATTTTTATCAATAAATCAGTTGACCAATTTGATTTATTAGGGTAATTTTCAAATACCTGCCTAGTGTTTGGATTTTTCTAACCTAAACGGAGTCACATTTATGTTTACAGTTCTTGGTGGATCCAACAAATTTTGTGATGGAATCAATCGCCGAAATTTTATTAAAATTGGTGCTTTTGGTGCATCTTTATCACTTGCTGATATGTTAAGGGCAAAGGAATCAGGAAAAACGGGCAGCGCTAAAGCGGCAATTATGGTTTATTTGCCTGGTGGTCCCTCTCATATGGATATGTATGACCTAAAACCGCAGGCCCCAGTTGAATTTCGCGGCGAATTTAAACCCATTGCTACAAACGTTCCCGGGATTCAAATTTCTGAACATTTTCCTAATCAAGCTAAAATGTTTGATAAGCTTGCGGTTGTAAGAAGTCTTGTTTCCGTTGATGAGCACTCCGATTCCTTGGTTATGAGTGGCTACAGCGAAAATGCAAACCGTATTGCTCACCATCCTTCCTTTGGCTCTGTTATTTCTAAACTTCAGGCTGGTCAATCAGACATACCGCCATTTGTAAGCCTTAGGGGGATGTCTCGTGGCACTGAACCCGGTTATCTTGGGATTGCAAATCGTCCCTTTACGCCAGACGGGCCAGGGTTTCAAAACCTACGTTTGCCCGGCGGGGTTGAAAATGATCGTTATGACGACCGTAAGTCCTTGCTAAAGAATTTTGATAATGTCCGTCGTGAGATTGATGCTTCTGGCACAATGAAAGGGATGGATTCATTTACAACGCGTGCTTTTGATATGGTTGCATCTGGCACTGTTCGTAAGGCTCTTGACCTTTCTCGCGAAGAACCTAGGGTTCGAGACCGGTACAAGGGTGTTGAGCAATTTCTTACTGCACGCCGACTCATCGAGTCTGGGGTTGGGTGTGTAACTCTTTCCTACGGTGGTTGGGATACTCATTCTGGAAACTTTAAAACCCTAAAAAATCAATTGCCCATGTTGGATCGTGGTATTTCCAGCTTAATTCAAGATCTTCACGATCGAGGGATGAGCGATGATGTTGTTACCGTGGTTTGGGGCGAATTCGGCAGAACGCCAAAAATTAATATGCAAGATGGCGGTGGTCGTGATCATTGGTCTCCTGCAATGAGTGCGCTTATTGCTGGGGGTGGTTTGAAAATGGGGCAAGCTATTGGTGCTACTAATGCACGCGGTGAATATCCTATTGATCGCAAGTATAAAGTACCTCAATTGCTTAGTACGATTTATACTGCAATGGGTATTGATCCCTCAAGGACTTTCCCAGATGGATTTGGAAGGCCTATGTATATTCTGGACGACCGTGAACCGGTAACGGAATTGCTATAAGGTTTATTAGAATTAAAAAAAGCGCCTTTGTTAAAAACAAAGGCGCTTTTTTGTAAAGTATTTAAGAATTATTCCACATTAAAATACGAGTTGATTAGGAAGTGCCCTGATGAATTCTAGCGAAGATTGCCTTGAGATAGCGCCCTTCGCCAGCGTGTGCCATAAAAGGATGGTCAGGGCCAGCGCCTGTTATTTTAATGATTTGTGCAGTTTTTCCGGCTTGCCAAGCAGCTTTTCGTACCGATTCAAAAAAATCAAATTCAGAAACTAACCCAGTGCAAGAGCAGGTTAGTAATATGCCGCCGTCGCTGATTACTTGCATTGCAAGCCTGTTCATATCGGTATATTTGCGTAGAGCTTTTTCGATTTCCTCTCGGTCGCGAGTAAGCTTTGAAGGATCAAGAATGACAACATCAAATTTATCGCCATTGGTTATGGCATCACGAAGCCAAGGAAAAATATCAGATTGTATGCATTTGATGCGGGCTTTATTAAGGCTGGCATTGTGTTTCGCCAAACCAAGGACCTCTTCATCTAGGTCGATGGCAATAACATCTTCTGCTTTACCCAAAGCTTTAGCATATACTGAAAAGCCCCCGGAATTACAGCATAAGTCTAGAATTTTTTTACCCTCACAAAATTGACTTAAGGCCAATCTGTTGTCGCGTTGGTCTGCAAAAAATCCGGTCTTATGCCCTGTCCCAGGAGTGACTTTAAACTGCAAGCCGTTTTCCGTAATGACTTCTGGACTTACGCTTGAGGTCGGTTCTTTGCAAACAAAGGATTCTTGTTTTTGAACATGACTTTCTGCAAACCATGTAAATTGGTGTTCAGGATAATATTTAAGTAGGGTTGATTGAATAAATTCTTTAAGCCGGTACATCCCCGAAGAGAAATATTCGATCACGATGGTTTTACCAAACTTGTCAACAATCAAACCACTTAGTCCATCACCTTCGCTATGAATTAGGCGATAGGCGTTGGTAGAATCTTCTAATTTTAGTGTTTCCTTACGAAGCCTAACAGCGAGTCCAATTTTCTTTTCAAAAAAACCTTGATCTATGGGTTCGGTTTGATTATCAGTGAGGACACGAAGTGAAATTCGGGAGTGTCCATTAAAAATCCCTCGGCCAACCCAAGCGCCCGTGCGGTCTTCAATATCTACAATGCAACCATTTGGGATTTTTTGATCTGGTTTTTCAATCATTTTCTGAAAAATCCAAGGATGGTTAGAGTTTCGAACAATTTTAAGTTTGATTACTGGAAGTATTGGGTTTATGGTGTCCAAGGAGTTAATTTCCTTTTTATTACTTGTGTTTAATCTAATTACGCTTAATGATAGAATATTCACTTATCTTAAGGTCGGCTTGTAATAAATGAATTTTGATAGAAGGGGTTGTGAGGTCTAAATGGCAAATCCATCGTTTAGCATTGAAAAAGTTGGTGATATTGCAATCGTTACCCCTTCTCCGACAGCAGAGAAGATGGCGGAAGAACTGATGCTCAAAGCTACTGATTTGATTCTTGATCCACTGGACCAGATGAAGCCAAATGGTCTTATTTTTGATTTATCTGAGGTTGATTATGTTGGTTCACTGTTCCTTGGATTTTTGCTTAGGTGTCATAAAAGGGTCAAAAAGCATGGGTGTGAAGTAGTAATTGCTGGAGCATCTCAAAATGCCAGAGAACTTTTACATATCACCGGTTTAGATACTTTGTGGCCTATTTATAATGACCGCAAGGAAGCGATTCAGGCCCTTAATAGCGATTAATTTTAGTTTTAATTACTTTTAACGAGAATATTATTGTGGGTGTAAACCCTGTTATTCAATGCAAGAATTTGACCAGAAAGTTCGGGTCAAAGACTGTTTTGGATAATGTTTCTTTTGAAGTTTTCCCCGGCATTATTGGCTTACTTGGCCCTAATGGAGCTGGTAAATCAACATTAATAAAGTTGATCCTTAATCTTGATTTGCCTACTTTTGGTACGATCCGAGTGTTTGGATGTGACCAAGTCGATCTTCGAAAAATCGGTTTTATGCCAGAAGCTAAAGCTATCATACCTTCAATGAAAGGGTTTGAATTCGTTGCTTTTGCAGGTGAACTTGAAGGTCTAAAAAGAAATGATGCATTAAGGCGATCCCACGAAATATTGGACTGCCTTGGTATGGGAGAATCCAGATTTCGAAAACTTGGTGAATATTCAACCGGTATGATTCAAAAAGTAAAACTTGCTCAAGCTTTGGTTCATGATCCTGAATTGCTAGTTCTTGACGAACCTACTGCAGGCCTTGACCCGCCTGCTAGGACTCAAATGCTTGACTACTTGAATTACTTTTCACGACAACAAGGGAAATCAATTATCCTTTCAACACATTTACTAGGCGATGTTGAAACGGTTTGTGACCAAGTTGTGGTATTGAACCTTGGTTTATGTTTGGCCTCGTGTTCACTCGAAAAACTTTTGGGAAATAAAGTAGATTTGTTTTTACTTGAAGTTGTAGGAGACCTCGAAAAACTAACTGCAATTTTAGGGGAATCTTGCATTCAGGTGCAAGATTTAGGAGCAATCAAAAAGTTAAGCATACAATGTGGGCCTAATGCCGACATAACCAGCATCGCAGAAAAGGTTCTTTCTACGGGTGCACAAATTAAAAAGTTGATTCCACTCGAAAGCAAACTTGATGATGCTTTTTTTGAGCTATTAGATCAACAGGGTTCAAGTTCACGATTAGGGGAGCAACCGTTTTGAATTCGTTTTTAGAATACAGACCTTGGCGTGGATCCAGAAATCCGCGGTGGGTTGGTTCATTAGCTATTGCAAGAGAGTCGATCAAATTAATTTTTGTACGAAAGGTCTTTTGGGTAGTTTTTTCTTTAGGCGTTTTGAACTTTCTGCTTTACTTTTTTGGGCAGTATCTTTTCTTTTGGGTTGCAGACCAACAAACTAATGCTATGGTTCGTGTGGGGGGATTTGGTAGGGCTAATCAAAACGATATGATGCAATTTCTTCGTGGGGTTTTAAAAATGGATGGTTCGGCTGAAACCTTCCGGAATTTTATTAATCTGCAATCTCGAGGCATTATTGTTCTTTTGGTTCTTGCTGGGGCTTCTTTGTTGGGTGAAGATTTAAACCAAGGATCGTTGATTTTTTATCAGTCAAAATCTGGTGGGATGAAGAATTATATTTTGGGCAAGTTTTTGGCAGCATCCTTATTAGTTCACCTTTTTACCACAATCCCTTCCTTTTTCTTATTCCTTGAAATTTGCTTTATAGATACTTGGTCTTATTTGTTTCAAAATCCAAGGCTGTTCTTCGGAATCATTGGTTATGGATTAGTTATCAATTTCGGACTTGTCTCCTTGCTGTTTGCAACTGTTGGAATTTTCAGAACTACTATTGGTCTTATTATGTGTTGGGCAGGCATTTTTTTTCTTATACCTTCCCTTTGCGTTATTATGATCGACCGCCTGAAATTAAATCCAGCCTTTCGTGTACTTGATTATTGGTACTGCGTTGAAAGGTTAGGAGAAAAATGCTTGGGTGCTTCTCCTTCTGGTATTCAAGGTTCGCAAGACATTCCTTTGAACCCTTGGCTTGCAGCACTTTCGCTTGTTACAATTTGTGCATTAAGTTTTGCATTTACCTTTAAAATATACTTTAAAAAGGGTGTTGACTTATGATTAGGAACTCATCGTCGATACCTTCACCCGATGTGGTGCCTTTATGGTGTAGTAAGGTTTCTAAGTGGCATGGAAGTTTTCTTGGCTTGAATGATATTAGTTTAGAACTTAGGCCTGGGATCACTGCCTTACTAGGTGCTAATGGATCTGGGAAAAGCACCTTAATGAATTTGATTGCAGGGCAACTTTACCCAGATTCTGGTTTTATCCGGATTTTTGGCATTGACCCATGGACTTGGGAAGGGAAAAGAATGGTTGGGTATAGTCCCGATCTTGATTATTTTTATCCTTCGTGGAGTATTAGAGTTTTTTTGGATCGACTAGGAGTAATCGCTGGAATTGAAAGAAAAAAAATTCCGAACATAATAAACAAAGTTTTGTCCTTGGTTGGTTTATCATCTGTTCAATCAACTCTTTTGAAGCGTTGTTCTCTTGGTATGAGGCAGCGTGCTAAAATTGCACACGCTCTTCTTCTTGAACCGCCTTTGCTTATTCTTGATGAACCATTTCGTGGCATTGACCCTGTTGGAAGAAGAGATTTAGTGCAATTATTGTTGGAATTACAGTCCGCAGGGAAAACAATTTTGGTCTCCAGTCATGAGTTAGATGAGATTGAGAAACTTACAAGCCAAGTTGTAATGCTAAGGTCTGGCCGAATCGTTTCTGCAGGCCCGATTTATTTGGTTAAAGAAAGATTGATTGATAATCCCGTTGAAATTGCAATGGAATTCCAAGATGCTGATAAAATTAGAATCATTGCCCAAGCCATATTTAGCCATCCTGATGTCTCTGGAATCCAGTGCGCCGAGGAAAAACTGTCTCTCTTGAAAATTCAAACTAGAAAACCAAGTGTTGTTTTTCCGCATTTGATTCAAATTTCAATTATACATAATATTATTTTGCGCAGACTTGAAATAGTGGATCAAGCCCCCGCTGAGGTTATGGAGTCTTTGTTTCAAGGGTAAGTTGTTTCAACTACATAATAGAGGAGTACTCTTGGGGTTTGTAAATTCTTTTACCAGTGGCTTAAATGCTATGCTTGTTGTTTACCTTTTTCGTGCCCGTGTAGGCCGGGGCTTGTTTTGGGTTTCTGCTGGTTTTCTTTTAATAGTTTCTGCTGTTGTTCTTTCTGTAAGTTATAAAAATCAATGGAATTATAAAGCTTGGAAACCCCGTGCCCAAGTTGGTTTGAACTTTAGTAATACAATTGAAATGCTTGAAGCTAATAGTCTTATTATTGGTCATAACAGTGGTTATTCAGCAATTACCTCCGCGGTGGCGGGGACAAGTTCCGGGTTTCTGCAGTTGTCTGGATTTCAGGTTTTTACAAAAAATGTTGTATTTTCGGTTTTTTTAGGATTTCTATTACCTTTATGGTGCCTAACTTTTTCAGTCGAAGGCCTTGGGTCAGAAAGAGAAGGTAAAACTTTATTTTGGTTGTTTACAAAGCCTATTCCTCGGTCAAGTATTTATCTTGGAAGGTTTTTAACCATTCTGCCTTGGGTTTTAAGTTGGAGTCTAGGTGGCTTCTTCGTGTTGTCAGTTTGTGCTGGTGAGGGTGGGATTTTTGCGTTTAAATTGTTTTGGTTGCCTATTGCCCTAGCTAGTATTACCTATGCATCTGTTTTCTTTTTTATGGGGGCCTGTTTGCCCCGTGCCTCCCTTATTGCATTGGCTTATGCATTTGTGGTAGAAACATTGTTGGGAAGTATGCCTGGTTCGCTTAAGCAATTAAGCATAGCTTTTTATGCTCGAAGTATGATGTTTCAGCAAAGTGCTGAAGTTGGGGTTATCTTAGAGCAAGGTGGAGGTTATGCAGATTTTCCCCAAAGCACCGCAATAATGTTTATGATGGGAATAGCTAGTATCTTTTTGTTTGCGGGAGTTTTCGTTTTCGGAAAGATAGAGTTACGGGGCCAGAGATAATAATTTTACCGGTGTTCAATGCAAAGAAATGATAATAAATCCATTCCCGATGTAAATTTTGATTTTCCTAAACATGGGTATCGTGGTGAATTGTTTCCCGATCATATTCCTAGTTCTTTTCCTGGAAATTGTCTATGTATTTCGAGACAGTATGGGGCTCGCGGTGGAACCATCGCAAAGAAAATTGCAAAACTATTGGGTTGGCAAATCTATGGCCGTGAAATCCTTCAATATATGGCTTCCAACCCCTCAGCAAAAGAAGATCTCTTTGATTTCGCAGGCACTAAAATTGTTGAATGGGTCCAACATCGGTGGTCACAACTTGTCGAAGAAAGAAGCATAGTAAGGCACGAAGAAATCGAAGACCTCTCGCTGGTTATTCTTTTGCTATGTTGCTTAGGAAATACCGTTTTTATAGGGGCAGGGGCAGGTTTTTTGATGCCTGAAACTAACCGTTTGCATACTAGAATTGTTGCACCATTTGAAGATCGTGCTTCTTATATTTCGCAATATGATCGCCTGACCAGAGAGGTTTCTAAAGAAAAGGTTCGTGCTTCAGATGAAAGGCGTGTTGAATTTATGCACAATCATTTTAATGCCGTTATGCAAGAGCCTTTTTGCTACGATTTAATTTTGAATTCCAGTCGATTGGGTGAAGAATGTTCTATTAAAACTCTGACCCAAGCTACAAAAAGTCGATTTGGGAATTTCTAAAGTTTAGTTTATAATTGAAACTTGTTTTACCTGTGCGGGTGCATCGGGCCTATTACTGTCGATGTTTTTTCCTCGCAGCGTAAGGAATCCCCGTTCAATTTCCAACGCTTGTAAAAGCATGGTTGGCCTTGGCTGGTCTGCTTGAAACCTAAGTACAGCTACAGGCTTACTTTGATGGCGATACCAAGAAATCTCGATACCATTTTGCCTAGCGCTATCTGAAATTTTTTCAAACATAGATAAAAGCGTGATTGGTACAGCGCCAGCTTTTAACGAGCAAATTTGAATTGCAATCACATTAGGTTCGTCCTTAGCTAACCAAAGTTGAAGGTCTGCGGAGATAATAGTACTTAATCTTCCTTCGCCTAATCGAAAAGCAAAGCGTAAACGATCGGGTTCAAGGCTGACCCTAGGGGACCGCATATAGTCAGGTAAAATTTTGTTTTTATTGCCCGATTCATCTAATTCTTCCGAAAAGAAACTATTGATTTGATCTTCTTTAAATTGTGCAAACCATTCTTTTTCTGTACCTACTGCACCAATAAATTCAAAGCAGTCCGATGTAAATTCTTTCGCTTTTTCAGATTTGTGTGGGTCATTAGCAATTAAAAGTGCGGTCTTATAAAAATTTGGTTCGTGGCGAATGAAGGAATATAAGAAAATAGTACCCACACAAAATAAGGCAATAAAAGTAGCAATTGCTAAATATAAAGATAATCTTGCCATTTTGTTATGGTTCCTACGCCCAGAATTTTAAGATGAAACTCTCAAACATCCTCAATACCAAGGATTTAAACTAAAAGTCAATCCAAACAGAAGTCAGCGATTAAAGTTTCAAGTCAGATTTATTCGATTTTTAGCAATTAGGCTTTAATAAAAAGAATGCAACTTGGAGGTTTGAGGCAAAAGGCCGTTGTAAGTAACCTGCGTTGTTGTTTTAGGTGCTTCTTTTTATCCTAAATTGGAAACCTTTGAGGATTTTTTCAAGCTTTACCTTTGTATGGACGATTCCCTTAATAGCGATTTTGCACTTAAATTGTAAAGATGCCGTTGTTTTGGGTCGCCCAGAGAGTATGGGGAGAATGGTTGCTATGAAAAGAAAGCTTACCGGTTTACTTGTTGCCATATTGTTTTGCTCTGAGGCGTCTTCCTTAGTTGCTCAGAACCTTCCGCCATCCCAACCTTCCCGCCAATTAGCCGAGCCTATTCCCATAGGCCTATCTGGAATTGGAAGTCCAGGAATGGCCACAAATTCCGGTCTTATGCCAAATCCTAGCCCGATGCCTAGTTCACAATCCTTTGGTAATCAAGATGAAGCCCCTCTGGATTTAAGTTTGTCTCCATTATCTCCTAGTGCCTTTATGGAAGAACCTCCATTAATTGAATTTGCTTGGTATGGCAGCGTTGGTGCACGAGCATTGAAACGACAAAACCCAGGAAGCTTTGGCTCGGCTTATCAAGGGGATAGTGGTGGGTCGCTTGTTCCGGACATTGGCTCTTTTAGTGAGGTGCAAAACTTTAACCAGTTGACTCCTGCGATGGGTTGGGGGCCAACTGTAACTTTAGGCTTCCTTGAAAACAACCAGATGTTTGAATTTTATGGTTTTTACCTTCCTCAAAATTCAAAAGAAATATCTAATACCTCGCCCGGGTTCCTTTCCAGTCCATTTGGGAAAAGCCCACTTCCTGCTTATGCTCCCCCCGGATTTGCAGGCCTATGGACAGATGCTAATACAATAACAACAAGTTTGAACTCTGCGATTGGAAATGCAGAACTAATTTATCGCTACGCAAGCCCTGCAATCAAAGATGTCGAATTCTTGGTTGGTGTACGATACTTTGACATTCTTGAAAATATGGTTTACACAACCAGTAAAGAAGCGGGGATTATTCCTGCAGGAACCCGTAGCACTTTAGTAGCTAATTATAACGCTAGGGCACATAACCACATATTGGGTTTGCAAGCCGGTGGTGAATATAATCTAAGTGTTTTTAAACACCTTGGAATAGGTATGATGAGTAAAGGTTCAGCAGGTGTGAACTGGTGGAATTCACAGGTCTCCCTAGTTCGTGGAGATGGCCTCCAAGGTTTTAGCGGTTCCCAATCTGGAGCGACCTTTGCATCGATTCTTGAAATGGGTTTTTATGCAGATATTCTAATGCTCGAGCGTGCCAGATTTAGAGCAGGTTACAATATTCTTTGGGCCCTTGGTGTTGCAGAAGCTTCTTCTCAGTATGATTATAATCTTCGTAATACGACTGGTTCTCGCGATATTGGTTCTACTTTTTATCAAGGGCCAACCTTAGAGCTTCAGTTCTTGTTTTAAATCTTCTTTGTCAAGTTAATACTAAAATGGCTCACCAATTTGGTGGGCCCTTATGCTTTTCCAAACACAATGCAGCTATTGCTTCCACCAAATCCAAAAGAATTTGAAATCACACGGTCTAACCTTTTTTTTATAGCTATGTTTGCAACATGATTTAAGTTGCAGGACGGATCAACTTCACTGAGGTTTATTGTGGGAGGTATGGTTTGTTGTTGTAATGCGATAAGGCAAACAGCAGCTTCAATTGCACTGGAAGCAGCAAGAGCGTGCCCAGTCATACTTTTTGTTGAACTTACAGGGATATTAGAGAACTGTTTAGGAAAAACTTTGCGGATGGCATTTGCTTCTCCCGCGTCCCCAATTGGAGTGCTTGTGCCATGAGCATTTATGTAGTCAACTGAATCAAGATTAGTGTTGCTGTTTGCAAGGGCGTTTCGGATTGCGATTTCGATTTGAGAAGTGTCTGGGTTGGGAATAACGGGGTGGAACGCATCACTATTAAAGGCCCCCCCAAGGATTTTGCCTAGGCAGAGCGCCCGTCTTTTTTTAGCAGAGATTGCTTTTTCGAGGATAAAAAGTGCCCCGCCTTCTCCCAAGACAAATCCATCGCGGCCTTTGTCAAAAGGCCGTGATGCTTCTTGTGGTGCATTATTTCTCCGAGAGAGTGCCCTTAAATTTCCAAAAGATGCAAGAGTAATTGGAGTTACATTTATGGAGCAAGACCCAGCAATACAAGTGTCGACAAGGCCCATTTGTAGCCAATTTGCTCCCATTAGGAGGGCGTGGTTAGCGCTGGCACAAGCTGTGGAAAGTTGCAGCAAAGGGCCTTCAATTTCAAAAAGATTCCTGGCATATTGATAATATGGGGCCGACTCACGACCAGGTAGTTTGTAATTTTCTCCGCCCGCAAGAAAATTTTCTTCCCAACCTAATAGCCAGTCTGGCCCGCTTCCAATAATCATACCAGCATTTTTAATAGCAAAGTCGTTTTCAAGGCCTGCATCTTTAATAGCATCGTTAAGGCAGTGAGTGTAAAGTTGCTCTGCCTTGGGTCGGGCCAAGAAATCATTAGCAGGAAATTTTTTCGGTACAGGAATACTGTCGATGTAAGCCGCTATTTGGCTTGGATGATTAGTAACATCAAACAATGCAACTTTACGGACCGCAGATTTTCCTTTTAATAACAGTTCCGAGAATTGCTTTAAAGAAAAACCTAACGGTGAACCAATACCTATTCCAGTTATCCAGATTTCATCGCGCATCAATTTTAAAGACCCTTGTTTTTTGCAGGAGAAAAAGTGGCAAAAACATTTGCCGTAACTTGAAAAGTAAAGTCAGTTTTAAAGTTATCTGGTATCTTCATTAATGTATCTAGCCTTACCGGGGTAATAAAAGTCCCTTTTTTAATTTCTTTATGCCAAAACATATTAAGGGATGGATCTTCTAAAAAATTTTCTTTTTGTTTTGTAATAGCTAGTGCATAACCTTCAATAATTTCTTTATCTCCGGATTGCAAATGGTCCAGTGGAAATTCTTCCTTGTAGCCAGTCCAAATGAGAACTAAACCATCGATATCATTGTTTTCTAAAATGGTTAAGGCAGAAAGAAAGCAATGCCCTTCCATAGTTGCTTGGCCCCCTACTCCAAGATTTATTTCTTTTAATTGGTATGCTATGCTAATGATACCCGACGGCGAATGTAAAGAATCGTAAGGTACTAGATGTGGAGAAATAACCCAAGCGCTTTCCTCCCAGAATTTTTCAAAGGCGTGACTAATTCTTTTTCTTCCGGGGTGTTTTGGGGCAACAATTGCACCCCATTTGTTTAATAATTTAATCCCCGAGGTTGCTTTTTTGGCGCAATAAAGGGCAATTACTGTTTGTTCATCAAGATTTTTTAAAACGGAAACCGATAAAGAATTTGGTAATAAAGGATTGATATCATTTCTAAGCTTGGGAATAGTTGAAGCAAAAGATGAAAATTTGCAGAAACCACAGATTTGGTAGCAAGAAGTGCCAGAAGTCATATCTAATCCAACCAAATTAAGCACTTGAAATCCTTTCAATTTAACTGAAAGCTGAAGATTAAACAATTATTTAAGCTAATTGGTTGGTTTGAGCAATCGAAAAGAAGAAAAGCCGTTAAAGATTGGAAAAACAAGGATGAAAAAATATTTAATCTTGTAAAATATTATTTATGAATAGGTATGGTGTTTTAATTTGTTAAGTCAGGATAAAGGCCGATAAAATTATGCCACGCAATCCGTATGAAGTATTGGGTGTAGGAAGAAAAGCATCTGATGACGAAATAAAAAAGTCATACAGGAAACTTGCTAGAGATTTTCACCCCGACCGTAATCTAGGTGATAAGCAAGCGGAATCAAAGTTTAAAGAAGTCCAAGATGCTTTTGAAATCCTTCACGATAAGGAAAAAAGATCTAAATATGATCAGTTCGGTTTTGTTGATCCAACTGCGGGTTTTGGCGGTGGTTCCCAAGGTCCCCGCGGCGGAGGGTTTCACTGGGCTAATGATTCTGCAAGATCTTCCATTAATATGGAAGATCTAGCGGGGATGTTTGGTGGCGGACAATTTGATATGGGTTCGATGTTTGGGAAAAAAAATAAAGGACGAAAAAAAACAATTAACCAACCTCAAGATAACAATGCAGAAGTAGAAGTTCCCTTAGAAAAAATTGCTTTGGGTGGGAAGATTTTCTTGACAGTAAATGGCTCAAATTTAGAGGTCAACATCCCTGCAGGAATTAAGGACGGTAATAAAATTCGGCTAGCGGGTCAGGGGCAAACAGGTGGAGATTTATATCTGACAATAAAATCTGCTAAACACCCTTATTTTATTCGCGAAAATGATTGCTTAGTAATTGAGATTCCTATCAGCATTTCTGAAGCTATATTAGGCGCAAAAATTGATGTTCCTGTTCTTGATGGCTCTAAGTTGACGGTAAAAATTCCTGCGGGAACCGCGAGCGGCGCACGGTTGAGATTGAAAGGTAAAGGTATCGCTGATGGTGATATGTTCATTCAGCTTAAAATTGTTTTACCAACAGTGATTGATGAGCGTAGTAAAGAAATCATTGAGGAGTTTGCAAAACTTAATCCTCTCGACCCTAGAAAAAATTTGGCTTGGATCCAGTAAATTAGGTGAACCAGTGGTTGATTCAAAATTTAGTTTTGGCAAGAATCTTAAACTGAAATCATCCGATGATTTTCGAAAAGTGTTTGCTTTTAAATTGAAAGTATCAAATCGATATATCGTTATTTATGCAATGCCTAATGGGTTGCAATTTAATCGTTTAGGGGTTGCAGTTGGAAAAAAAAATGGCAACGCAGTAGTGCGCAATAAAATCAAAAGGTTGCTTCGAGAATCTTTTCGATTGACTAGGTCGCAACATTCTTATGGTTTTGACTTAGTGGTCGTTCCGAAATTGTCTGTTTTGCAAGAATTACAGGGCCTCAAAAATTCTTTTTTAAAACTAACAACTCAACTGTCGGTACTTACTCAAGATAAATGAAATGAAAGCCATTTACAGTTTTCTGGTAATGATTTTAATAGGTTTGGTGCGATGCTACCAAATTATGTTTAGGCCCTTATTACCATCGGTTTGCAAGTTTCATCCATCTTGCAGTGAATATTTTATAGGCGCGGTTAATAAATATGGCCCGATAATTGGTAGTTGGAAAGGTACTAAAAGAATTTGCAGATGCAATCCTTGGAACCAAGGTGGTTACGATCCCCCTTAGATCATTTTAATCCTTTGGCATTTGCCCAACTTCTTGTTTTAAATAGGGCAAAACAACTTTAAGGCCAACTATTCCCCCTAAAATTGCTCCAGTCATTAATAGTAATATAATTAATTTTCTGCCTCCCATTTCAAACATATCCCATAAACTTAACAGAATCTGGCTTAGTAATCCCAAAGCAACAATACCGCCAAGTACGGGTATTGCAGATGCGAACAAAGGCCCAGTAGGTGATTCCATTCTTGCAAGCCACCAGCAAGAAATTTCTAAAATTTGTATAATCATTGCAGAGGGGGCTATCAAAACCTTTAAGAAACTAGGAAACCCAGTCAAAGCAAGACAAAGCCCTGTCAATCCGTAAAGCATTGCAAATCCTAACAAATGAACATGGGAAGAAAGTGCTAATTTTTCTAAAGACTTAGCTGATGATTTCTCTGGCACGCAATATTCCACAAATTCTGAATAAGTTCCCAATGGAAAATTAGCAGCACTTCCACCCGCATTTGCGTCGTGGCAACGAACGCACCTAGATTCGATAATTGCCTGAATATTTGCATACTTTTTTTTATCATCTTCCTGGATTTGGTAGGCCGTTGGAGAAAGGGATAGATTTTCTAGTTTTCCTTCTAGAGGAAAACCTGGTGTAATCGAATTATCATAATTTTCTTTTTTGAAGCCATCTTTTATCCAAGCAACGAGTGCTAATCGTTCCCCATCAATGTCGGTAAGAACCATTTTTTCAATTAAGGATAAATTAGCTATTTTAAGTTTTTCTGCAGCGAGTTTATCTTGATTGTTATTGAATTTTTCTTCTGCGAGTTCAGTAAGATGAATTTGTTTTTCTTTGATTGCTCGCTTGATGCCCCCTACCCTTTTTATTGTAAATACACTTTTCATACTTCCCGTGCCATTAAAAGGTCTGGTTTCATTAGATGTTAGGAGTCGTTCCATTTGTGAAATTTGTCTTGTTCCGTGAAACTCTGATACGGTTTCTTCTGGGCCGGGTAAGACCTGCCCCGCATTAGCAGATTGAAAGTGTAAGTTCACCAAGGCAGAGGTAAAACCAATGCCCACACTTAACAAAAAGGTGGCTACAACAATTTTTCCCGCCATGGGTAAAGATCTTAATTGTGATTGGTTCATATTTAGTTCTCTCAAGCTCCAACCTTGGTTTTGACAGTATTCTCGCCCAAAATCAGAATGCGTTCAATAGCTTGGCTAATAGACATCGATAAAGTTGCACCTGCAGCAAGTTTGTGGCCACCTCCACCAAATTGCTGTGCAATTTGACAAACATCAGCGCCACTTCGCGACCGGAAATTAACCCGGGTTGTACTCTCATTAATTTCTAAAAAGAAAATCACAATGTCAGCACAAGAAGTACTTCTGAGGTATACAATTAAATCTTCAGCATCAGAGGTTCTAGCGTTATTATTTGAAAAGTCAGTTTGATTAAGCCAAGAGTAAACTAGTTTTCCTCCTTGTCTAGTTTGACACCGAGAAAGCATTAGTCCTGCAAGTTTTTGCTTTACTAAACTATTACTATCAAAAAGCACATCATAAAGCATAGTTGGAGTAGCCCCCAACTTCACCAGTTCGCCTGCCAAGGAAAAGCTTGCGGCAGTAGTGTTTGCATGCCGAAACCAACCGGTATCGGTTGCAATTGCAATGAAAATATTGTTTGCGGCATTGGGACTAGGTTGAATATTAAAGTGATTAAAGCTTTCATAAACTAATCGGCCTGTTGCTTCCGATGCGATATCAAGAATGAGTGGATTACCAATATGATCTTGAGTTATGTGATGATCGATCACGCAAGTTGGAACGAATTGTTGTTTAATCCAAGTTCCCATTTCTGCAAGTTGGCTCCAGGTGCCGGTATCTAAAACAATTAAACCATCCCAAGTTTTATCAGGGTCGGCATCTTGGCCATATACCCGAATTATTTTGTTCGGATCCATAAATTGATAGCGCATTGCACATGCCGTTGGAAGATGGATTTCAACAGTTTTTTCAAGTTTTTCAAGCAATTCGTGCATTGCTAGGCAAGAACCAAGTGCATCTCCGTCCGGCCTAGCATGGGTCGTAAGAAGTATTTTTGATTTTCCCTGAAGGAATTCAGATAGAGGCTCAAGTTTGGTAGGCATAATTTATAACTCTTAATTTTATTATAGCATTGGAGAAAGTTCTTTTGCAATTCATAGTGGCTTATTACGCAACCTTAGTGAGTTTAAAAGAACAGAAACAGAGCTTAAACTCATTGCAAATCCCGCAAGTATTGGCGACAAATAGCCAAAGGCCGCCAAAGGGATGCAAAGTAGATTATAAAGAAAAGCCAACGCAAGGTTTTGTCGTATGGCAAGGATCGTAAAATAACTAAGTTTTCTGGCTGCTACAATCGTCAAAAGGTCGCCTTTAAGCAAAATAAGTCCTGAATTTTCCTGTGCTAAATCGGTGCCAGTTCCCATGGCAATAGATACACTTGCTTTGGCTAAAGCTGGTGCGTCATTTGCGCCGTCTCCAGCCATTGCAACCATCTTTCCATTTTTAAGCAGTTTGTTAATTAGAAGCACCTTATCCTCAGGCGTTTGGTCGCCATAATATTCTTTTATATTAAGTTGTTTTGCAGTGGATGAGGTTGATTGCTCATTATCTCCGCTCATTAAAATAATTTGAATCCCATCCTTTTGAAGTTGTTTAATTGCATCCGTAGTTGAAGCTTTTAAAGAATCAGCTAGCCAGATGCAACCCGCAAGTTTGTTTGAATTTGCAACCCAAACGGTACTGCTGGGTTTTTGGGAATTAAATAAAAATGAGGAAGAATTTGAAGTATCGATGCCTTTTTCTTCTAAAAAGGATAATTTGCCTAAAATAACTCTCGCCCCTGCTATGATTCCAAAGGCGCCTTTACCGGCCACTTCAACCGTTTCTGTGGGTGCAGTTAATAACATTTTTTGGTCTAGGGCGTAGCTTACAATCGATTTACAAAGTGGATGAGCACTTCCTTGTGCTAGGCTTGCAGTTAGCATAAGAAATTCGGTACCAGTTCGATCTGGGGAAGTTAAAATGCCTTCAACTCTTGGCTTCCCCTCGGTGAGGGTTCCAGTTTTATCAATGACGAGAACATCGATATTTATAAGATTTTCCAGGGACTCCCCACTCCTTACAAGGATTCCTAGCCTAGCTCCTCGCGATATTCCCACCCCTAATGCCATAGGGGTAGCTAATCCCAAAGCACACGGACAGGCAATTACTAAAACTGCAATTGATTTTCGTAATGCGTCGATCCAGCCTTGGGGTTCTTTGTTTATTAAAATCCATAAGCCAAAGGTGGCAATTGCTATGAGCAGCACCAAGGGAATCATAATTCGCGAGATAAAATCGACTTTAGCTTGAATAGGCAGCCTAGAACGGCGAGCCTCTTCAACAAGCTGAATGATTTTAGCAGCCACCGTTTCTCTGCCCGAACCAGTAGCGGTAAGGGTAAAAGATCCTTGGATATTTAAAGTTCCAGCGAAAACATTGTCATTAGGGTTAACCTCTCGGGGAAAAGGTTCTCCAGTAATCATTGCTTCGTCTATGCTGGAGATACCTTGAGAAATTATTCCATCAATGGGTACTTTTTCTCCAGGTAAAACCCTAACAAGGTCTCCAGTTTGAATAAGGTCGGTGGGAATGTTTTTTTCCTCGCCGTTCGGGCCAACAAATCTTGCTTCTTGAGGAATACTTTTGGCCATTTGAGCTAGTGCGTGATTAGCTTGTTTATGAAGTTTGTTTTCCAAATATTGCCCAACCATCATGAGTACGATAATACCAGCAGAAGATTCGAAGTAACTATGGTGGCCAAATAGCTCTGGTTTAAATAGAGTTAACAAACTTAAGGAATGGCTAGCAAGTACACCTAAGCCAACTAAAGTAAACATATTCCATGGGCCAGGCCACAATGATTTAAAAAAACTTTTAAGAATAGAAAGTCCGAATCCAAAAACCACCAAGGTGGATAGTAAGGCTTGCAAAGATAAAAAGGCTTGGGTGTGAATATCAAAAAAATGACTGCTTAGAAGTGGCATCCAAATAAAGACGGCAAGAACAATTTTTACCAGTTGTAAATTTCCGGACGATTTGTCAAAGTGATCGGGGCTCATTGGGTCTAGGGGCATTCCGCATTTTGGGCAGTCTCCAGGCGCATCTTTTATGATTTCAGGGTCCATTGGGCAACTGTAACGATTTGCTTTGCCAACTGGAATTGGCGCTTTCATCAAATGTTTTGTCCGAAGTGATTTTAAAGAATCATCCAAAAAAAGTTCTGGACTCTTCTTAAATTTAGTTGCACAAGATTGATGACAAAAATAGTAGGTTTTATTTTTAAAGTCCACTTGGATAGCAGCACTAGATGGTTTTACCATCATACTACAAACTGGGTCCCTTGCTAACTCTTCTGCCATTATTAAATTCACTCCTGTTTTATACTTTAACAAATTATTTAAGGTTTGGATCTTTCATAAATAGAATTTTGCTTACCCAAATTAATTGGAAACTAGTTACTTTAATAAATCCTTTTGAAATAAAAGTTTTTGTCAAGATTTATCACTGAAAATCCGATTATTCCTAATGAATAGACTGTCAATGGGTTTAACTGAGCGGTCTTATTTCTTCGATAAGAGGGTTTTGTTATGGTTACGGAATGGTTAGGCCTTGCATTATTAACTACTTGCTTTCAGCAAGCCCCTACTTCAGTCGAAGAGTGGCCATTAAACACACCTAAATTTCAGATTCCAATTCGAGTTCAGCAAGAGCGAAAAGAAGAAATTAAAGAACTTGTTCTTTATGTCTCAAAAAACAATGGAAAAACCTGGGAAGTGCATACCCGTGCAAAGCCAAACCAAGAGGCATTTTCGTTTGCAGCTACTGAAGATGGTTCCCATTGGTTTACTATTGCAATTGTAGATACTAAAGGCAGGCAAGAACCGCCAGATATTACAAAGGCACAAGTAGGCCAAAAAGTTTTGGTCGATACTAAAAAACCAGAATTAAAGCTTAATGCTCATAAAAATGGCGAAGAAATTCAAGTAAAGTGGGAAGTTAAAGATGCTAATGCAGACATTAATTCAATGAAGTTGGAATGTAAAATCGAAGGAAATGATAGTAATGAGTGGATTCCTATTAGTATTAAGCCGGTGATGGATGGAAGTGGAACTTTCAAAGTTCAAGGCGCTGGTATGCTTTCTCTAAGGCTTCAAATAAGCGATACTGCAGGAAATTTTGCCAGTACAATTGTTGATGTGGGAAGTGCTAAGAATGGTTTAGGGATGCCAAACCTTGCAACAATTCCTACGCCTACGAGTACTCCACCTGTATCCAATTTAAATGCCGAAGATAACAAAAGCATTTTTAATCCTCAAGTTCCAACCATCAGTGAAAAAAGTTTGAATACGAATCTCTTGGCTTCAAGTAATGCGGTTGCTTTGCCCTCTTTTGCTGAAAAACCTATGCCAGTAAATAATTTTAATGTAGCTAGCAGCGCTATCCCTTTACCAGCTGGCAATCCAGTTCCAACAGCAGAAGATGAATTGCCAAGAAGTGCCCAACCTTCTGGGGTGCCAGTATTTCCCGTTTCCAGAGGATCTAAAGATTTAGACTTAGGATCCATCACCCCACCTACTCAAACCATTTCGGGTTGGAATAATGGAACAGCGGTAAGCAGTCCTAATGGGGTGTTAGCTTCTTCTGTACTTCCCCCGGTTCCCGTAAATATTGCTGCACAAAAAATAAATGAGACGGTAAATAAAAAAATGCAGCCAAGCCTTCAAATTGTAAATAAAAAACAAATTCGAATTGATTATGAAGTCGCTAAGTATGGACCTTCCGGCCTTGGTGTTGTTGAAATTTATAGCACCATAGATGAAGGACAATCTTGGAACCTTGTTTTAACCGAAACTAGTCCAACGGTTGACCCTAAAAGTTTGCTCCCGATTAAAGGTTCGGTGGTCGTGCCTATCGCTCAAGAAGGTGTGCAGGTTGGCTATTATGTTGTGGTTAAAAGTAAAGCGGGTTTGGGTAAAAGCCCCCCTGTAAGTGGTGATAAGCCGCACCTTTGTGTTGAAGTTGATACGACCTTTCCTGAAGCCGTTCTTTTTAGCCCTCAACCCGAACCAGGCCAGCGAGACAGCTTGGTTTTAACTTGGAAGGCAACTGATCGAAATCTTTCTACAAATCCTGTTGCTTTGGAATGGAGTGACAAAAAAGACGGGCCTTGGAATCCCATTGGGCCAAGAGAACTTCCTAATACCGGCAAATATAATTGGATTATGCCCTCGTCTATGCCTGCAAATGTTTACCTAAAACTCACTGTTCGTGATTCTGCGGGTAATATTGCAGTTGCTCAGACTCAGGAACCCTTACTTATTGATCTTAATGTTCCCGAGGTCAATGTTCTTGGTATTTCTGCGGTAACAAAATAGTAATTTTCGTAATTATTGCTTAATCTTCCTTGCTAACCCGGTTAGAATATAGAGTGTTATTTATTTGTAAGATTGTTAAGGATAGCAAGAAATGGCGGTAGAAAAACTTTCTGAAACACTTGTCTCCCATCCTAGTAGACAACCGGCAGCTTCTTCTAAGGATGCTTGTTTGGTTTTGATTTATCCAACAGGCCCGGGGATGGGGTTAAGGTTTCCTCTTGTTAGTTCTAATGCGATTATTGGTAGGTCTCCAAGTTGCTACATCCAATTGGAAAACACTTCAGTTTCTAGACAGCACGCAAGAATTGATCGCGACGAATCTGACTCTTACTATGCAACCGACTTACAGAGTACCAATGGTACATTTGTTAATGATATTCCAGCCCATCAGACTCAAATGAAAGATGGCGATTATTTAAAAGTTGGAAATTGTATTTATCGGTTTTTAGCTGGGGGCAATATTGAAGCTGATTACCACGAAGTTATTTATAACCTAACCATAAATGATGCGCTTACAAATTGTCCAAACAAACGCTATTTCAACGAATTTTTAGACCGTGAAATCGCTCGCTCTAATAGGCACAAGCGACCTTTATCATTACTTATGCTCGATCTAGATGATTTTAAAATAGTAAATGACAGTATGGGACACCTTGCTGGCGATTATGCCTTAAGGGAGATTGCAAGCTTAATACGCAGTACGATTCGCAGGGAAGAACTGTTTTCGCGTTTTGGTGGTGAGGAATTTGCAATTATTCTCCCCGAGACTAGAATTGATCAGGCTGTGATCCTTGCTGAAAAAATTAAAACAATTGTTCAAAATAATCCATTTGAATTCGAGGCTAAAAAATTCTTTATTACTATTAGCATTGGTATTGCTTCAACAAATACTGAATTGCCCATCACTATGGATTATTTAATTCAGGAAGCTGATTCAAGGCTGTATATTGCTAAAAATAAAGGGAAAAATACCGTAGTCTTTCAAGGCTGAATCGGAAAGTCGCTTATTTTTCTTCAAGAAATATGCCTAGAAAAGTATCAACCCCAAGACGATCTAGATTGATTCGCCCTTTATACTTTTCTCCATTAATTTGAATGATAATAAAATCCTCACTATCAGCAATAATTTCATAAGATCCTTTGTCTATTCTTTTAACTTCTCCTCGGTAATTGCTTATAGGGCCTTCGAAATCAAGATAAACGGTCCGGTGGTCGTGTGTTTTTTCTGCAAAAAAAGGTAAATCGCTAGGTAATTTGTTGAAGCGCCAAGTCGATAAAAAACCTTCTTTTTCCAGCATAAAATCGTAATGGGGTATCGGGTGGTCGTGCGATAGTATTACAAATTGATTAAAGACTTTCATAAGTTCACGAATTTATACAGGTTATCATTGCAAAGCAGCTGACAAAATTATATCCTACCTTAGTCTTTATGCGTCATTACTAAGCTTTCGGGGTAGTAGCCGAGCGGTTGTTCGCGTCGAATGACTGTCTTGCGCTGGGAGCTACTGCCTCGATTTTATTTTATTCGCTACCTCGCCTTATGAATCAATTTAAACTTTTTGCTACTTGTGCAAAGGGACTAGAAGAAATCCTTGCTGGCGAATTATTAGCTCTCAAAGCATTGCAGGTTAATATCGGAGAAGGAGGGGTTTCATTTGAAGGTGGCCTTTCTCTTGTTTATTCTGCAAATATTTGTCTAAGAACCGCAGTTCGGGTTCTCTTGTTTATTGCCGAATCAGAAGTTACCAGCGATGAATCACTTTACGACTTTGCAATTTCGATAGACTGGGCCCGATTTATGACTGCGGATCACACCCTTATGGTTGATTCTAATGTGCGTGACTCCAACCTTACTCATAGCCAGTTTACCTCCCAGAAAATTAAAGATGCGATCTGCGATCAATTTGTTGAAAATACCGGTCGAAGGCCATCCGTGGATAAGGAAAATCCCCTTGTTAAAATTAATTTTCACCTCAACAAGAATCACGGAATCATAAGCCTTGATAGTTCGGGTGATTCTCTTCATAAGCGAGGTTATAGGCCTAAACAGTGGAAGGCGCCACTTAATGAAGCATTGGCATCTGGTCTAATCCAGTTATCGGGTTGGACCTCATCCCAAGTTTTCTGGGATCCGATGTGTGGTTCTGGAACCTTACCGATTGAAGCTGCTTCCCTCGCAACTTACCGCGCACCTGGTTTGACGCGTAAGAAATTTGGTTTCCAAGGGTGGGTTGATTATCAACAATCATTATTTATAGAAGTGCGAAATCAGATAAGAAATCAAATTAAAAATATTCCATATTTGCATGTTATTGGGTCGGATTTACGAGGAGATTCCCTGAGAGCTTGTCGAGAGAATTCAGGAGCTGCCGGGGTTGGTCATCTTATCGATTTTCATAAGGAAGATTTTGAAAAAATAAAACCAAAATCAGATGCTACCGGCATTCTTTTTTTAAATCCGCCTTATGGCATTAGGTTAGATCAGGAAGAAGGCGTGGACGAAGTATATCGGACTATTGCTGCAGTTGGGAAAAGCCGGTTCCAAGGTTGGAAACTTGCAGTAATGACCGGGTATGTTCACGCATTGAATGAAATGAAAATGCAGCCAAAACAAACTATTAGATTATTTAATGGGGCGATTCCTTGCAAGTTGTTTCTATTTGATTTGTAAATTTATATTCATTAGCTTTTGCGAAAGCCATATTTCCTGCTTAGTTTTTCGGTTGCCTCTTCAAACAATTTCTCTTCTGAATCGTCCGGAAAAAGTGTTGGCAGTTGTGCGATTTTAAGAATTTTTGCTTGAACGGATGTTCGTTGAATGAACATCCTATGTGTTTCGATTGCTCCACCTTTACGAATATGGTTTGAAAACATACCAATTTTTGCTAGCGCAGGAGCAATCATTAGTCCACGATGGCATGTTATAGGGTCTTCTTCACCACACATCAAAGCGGCATTTCCTTCGCTTGCCAGACTTATGTATTTTTTAAGGCCATCTTCAAATGGTTTACTGCATCGAACTGCAAGGTAATTAACTAATCCATTATCGTGAAATAACGATTCATCTAGAGGGCGCCCACCTAATTTGTCACCTAAAAAAATATAATTAAACCCAGATTTAATAAGCGAATGTTCAATTTCAGAACGATTAAACTGAGGATTTCGGTTGCTAAAAGGTACACTTCGAACATCTGCAATAAATTTTATATTGTGTATTTTCAATAAATTGAAAAAAGCCTCTAGGTTTAGAATTGAATGTCCAATGGTAAATGCAGCCATCAGTTTGCTTCAAGAAGGAAACATATTAGAACAATCTAATGGTATTCGAAATTAGGCAGCTTGTAAAACAGCAACTGGTTTGCAGAGGGGCTTGAACCCTTTAAACACAAGTTGATTTCCTACCATTCTTTCAATAAGCGGAATAGGAATCCAGCGAAATAAAGGTGGCAAATCATTTCTTTGAAGGTGTCTTTTTTGGACACGAGGTTCTTGACAGAATTTGAAAAGGCTTTTTAATTCTATTGCGGAGTAATGAGTTTTTGGCTCATTATTTTTATGAATGGTTGGGAATAGTTTCCCGATAAAATATTTCAGGTTGTAAAACGCAAGTGAAAGAGTAAGGAGTTTGCCTCCCGGTTTTAAAATTCTTTGTATTTCTTGAGCAAGTTGATCTGAAGCTATATCATCTTTACAAAAATCATTTAAAAAAATCACATCAAAACTTGATGAGGCAAAAGGAAAACCTTGCCCAGATAATTTTCTAAGTTTACAGTCTAGTGATTTTGCTTGAAAGTTAAGTCGAATTAAATCAACAGGTGCATCCTTGCTAGTTAGAGCCCAAACTTCTGCGCCATTTTTTGCATATTGAATCCAATCTGTGCCTAATCCGTTGCCTATACAAAGAATTTTTTCGCCCGTGTGTTTGCTGAATTCAAGTAGTTTAGGTACCCATTTTCCATAATGGGAGTAGCGCAACTTTTCAGCCTGATTAAACCATTCTGCGGTTCCTACGCTTGGTAAGTTGCAATTTTTTGCAGGTTTGCGTAACGCTTCTTTCCAAAATAAGGCTTCTGCTGTTTCTTGATTTTCTTGCTGTTTGCTAATTACAGAGAAGGTAAACGGATTACTAAATTCATTTGTTTTTATTTTTGGTAAACTATCCCACATTTGCATTCTTCTTTTTAGTTTAACACTTATTTTCTAAATTATAAATCATGGCGTAGGCAATTTTTAAACCATTGTCAATACCAACAAGGTTTTGGCGATTTTGGCTGATTTAGTTCGTGCAATAAAAATGTTGTAAAGGTGCCCTTTTGGATGTATTAGTATTATATCTTCCTGTTTTCGAACTATTTTAAAAGGGATCTGAAAATGACTGTCTCTAAACATCTAATCACACCTAGAAGATCATTTTTAAAAGCAACCACTGGTGCCTTTGCTGTTCTACCTGCCATTGCTGGTGGTGTTTATGCTCAAGGAAGTGATATATTGAAAATTGGTTTAGTGGGGTGTGGAGGGCGTGGTTCTGGTGCTGCTGCCCAAGCTATGCGGGCTGATAAAGCTGTTTTATTGCACGCAATGGGCGATATGTTCACAGATCGATTAGAGGGCAGCCTTAATAGTTTTTCTAAAGATAAAGAATTAGCTGGAAAGATTAATGTTGGGGAAAGAAAATTTCTTGGTTTTGATGCTTATAAAAAAGTGATCGATAGTGGAGTTGATGTGGTTCTTCTTTGCACCCCGCCTCACTTTCGTGCTCAGCAAATTAAATATGCTGTTGAAAAAGGTAAACATATTTTTGCGGAAAAGCCTGTTGCGGTTGATGCAACAGGAGTTCGGTCGGTTTTAGAATCTTGCAAGTTAGCTAAAACTAAAAATCTCGCTGTTGTTTCTGGCCTTTGTTGGCGCTACCACTTTGGCAAACGAGAAACTTTGGCTCGTATTCACGAAGGCCAAATTGGTGATATCGTTGCAATGCATACGAACTATGTCGTTGGTGGGTTATGGCATCGAAAGCGTGAACCCGAGTGGACCGATATGGAGTGGCAACTACGCAATTGGCTTTATTTTACTTGGCTTAGTGGGGATCACATTGTTGAGCAACACATTCATAGCCTTGATAAATGTATTTGGGCTATGAAGGATGAACCACCAATTTCTGCTATGGGTCTTGGGGGACGACAGGTAAGGGTTTCTACAGATTTTGGTCATATTTTTGACCATCATGCGGTGGTTTATGAGTGGAAAAATGGAACTAAGGCTTTTAGTTATACGCGTCAACAGGATGGCTGCTTTAATGAGGTTAACGATTTCTTTATGGGCACACAAGGTTCTTGTGATGTAATGAAGCATCAAATTAAAGGGAAAAGTCCTTGGCAATTGAAGCGTAATACCCAAGATGATATGTATCAAAATGAGCATAATGAATTGTTTGCTAGTATTCGTGCGGGTAAACCAATAAATGATGGGGAATGGATGTGCCAATCCACTTTATTGGCTATTATGGGAAGAATGGCTACTTACACAGGCAAATTGATTACTTGGGATATGGCATGGAATTCCAAAGAAGATCTTTCACCTGTAAAATACGAAATGGGGCCCTTGCCTATGCCCGAAGTTGCAAGGCCAGGTTTTACCAAATTTGTTTAAATTCGAAACAAATATCATCTATCGCAAATAAAGGTGGGCATGCTCGTGAGTTCTAACAATGAGATTCCTTCCTTTATATTTAAAGGTGTCAAGATCATTGACACCTTTGCTGAAGCGTTTCCTATAACTGGGGCCCGAGTAATCATCACCGCAGCAACTCAAGAATGGGCAAATATTGCAGCAAGTACTTCTACTGGCCACGCTTCTTCCGTTATAGGATGTGATACCGAGGCAGGCATTGAAAGAGAACTATCACCGGATGAAACCCCAGACGGGCGCCCTGGTGTATCCTTGTTATTCTTTGCTTTTTCTCGTGAATCTTTGCAGAAAGCAATTGTGAGTAGGGTTGGGCAATCGATTTTGACTTGTCCGACTACTGCTTGTTTTAACGGTGTTCCTATTGATCCTACTCGAGCCATTCAGGTTGGGGGGATGCTTCGTTTTTTTGGTGATGGCTTTCAAACTAGTAAGCTTCTTGACAAAAAACGGTATTGGCGCATTCCAGTTATGGATGGCGAGTTTGTTTGCGAGGATAAGTTTGGCACAGTGAAAGGGGTTGCTGGTGGAAATATCCTTATATTAGGTTCTTCTCAGGCCCTTGCTCTTGAAGCCGCTTCGCGGGCTGTTTTAGCTGCCCGTAAAATTCCTGATGTTATTCTTCCTTTTCCTGGAGGGGTCGTTCGTAGTGGTAGTAAAGTTGGTAGTAAGTACAAAAAACTTAAGGCCAGTACTAACGAAGCTTACTGCCCTACCCTTCGTGCTTTAACAAATTCTTCACTTGAAACAAATGTTTCTGCTGTTTACGAAATTGTTATCGATGGATTTTCGCGTGAAAGTGTTGAATCTGCTATGAAAAATGCGCTTATTGCTGCTTGTGGCAACGGGGTTGAATGTATTAGTGCTGGTAATTATGGAGGCAAGTTAGGGCCTGTCCACATCAGACTTGCTTCTCTCGTTGGATAAATTTCTTCTAGGTTTACTCCTGCTAAAGGTTGTTTTTATGATTCATCTTAACTATTTATCTAATTCTGGTATTCCTCTTGAAGCGGAATCTATTTCCCCAGATTTCTTTATTGGTAAAAGCAATTCCGAGATTTCTAAACTGCCTGTCTTTGATGGAAATCGAAAAGTCCAGCTTGGTGAATTTTTCTCTATTTCAGGCCAAATGGATCAGGATGAAACTATTTGCATTGAAAATGATTGTTCCAATGTAAAGTTGGTTGGCAGCAAAATGACTAGAGGCAAAATTGAAATTGCAGGCAATATTGGTATGCACCTTGGCGCTGAAATGAAGGGTGGTTCTATCTTGGTCAAGGGGTCCGCTACTGACTGGGTCGGGGCTGAAATGAAAGGTGGTACCATTGAGATTCTGGGGGATGCTGGACACCTTATTGGTGCTTCCTACAGAGGGGCTTCTATTGGAATGCGTGGCGGAAATATCATCATCCATGGTAGTTGTGGTAATGAAGTTGGTTCACATATGAGGCGCGGGCTTATTGCTATTGGTAAAAATGTTGGCGACTTTGTCGGTATGGGAATGATTGCGGGCACCATCATTGTTGCTGGCAGGGTCGGAATTCGTGCGGGGGCCGAAATGAAACGGGGTACTCTTGTTTTTCTTTCTGACAAGCCTGCTTTGCTTCCCACTTTTCGTTTCTCTTGCAACTACCAACCTTGTTTCCTTGCTATTTATTTAAACAAACTTAAACAATTTAACTTCCCCTTTCCTGTTTCTAATTGGTCAAGATATTGTGGGGACCTTATTTCCCTTGGTAAAGGCGAAATCCTTTGCAAGGCTTAATTAATTTTTCCCCGTTTTAAAATTTATTTCTAAAGGTATAGCCTAATGGTGGCAGCTAAATGTTAACCAAGAATCAAAAAGTTCTGGTGACGGGTGGGGCTGGTTTTATTGGTACCCATCTTGTTTCTGCACTTTTAGTAAATGGACAAAAAGTAAGGGTTTTAGAAAAACCGACTGCTTTTGTTGATCACATTCGCCACCTTGATCTCGAAATCGTTTACGCTGATATTCGAAAAAAAAACTGTTTAACTAAGGCGATTGATGGGTGCGAAATTGTTTTTCACCTTGCTGCAGACCCTAACCTTTGGCGGGAAAATCGGTCTCAATACCATTGCGTTAATTTTGAAGGAACAAAAAATGTTTTCGAGACTGCCCTTGATTTAGGCGTTAAAAGAATTGTTCACGCTAGTACCGAGAGTATTCTTACTCGAAAAAAACAAGTAGGAAAAATCGGTGAAACTCAGCAAGTTGGCATTAAAGACGCAATTGGAAGTTATTGTAGATCTAAAATGCGTGCTGAATTGTATGCCCTTGGATTGGGGGTTATGGGAGCCCCGGTTCTTGTTGTTAATCCTACCCTACCTATTGGCCCTGGGGATTATGGGCTTAGTCCACCTTCAAAAATGATAATCGATTTTTGTAAAGGTGGTAGAAAAGAATTTATTTCAGGGGATTTGAACTTGGCTGATGTTAGAGATATTGCACAAGGTTTTATTCTTGCCTGTGAAAAAGGTATTCCGGGGCGAAGGTATATTCTTTCTGGTGAAAACAAAAGCATTAGGGAAGTCTTTTCCTTGTTATCTGAGATTGCAGGTTTGCCCAAGCCAGACACAAAAATTCCTTTTACAATTGCTCTTGGTTTCGCTTTTTTGTCGGAATTATGGGCGGACCTTGTTACAAGAACTTCTCCGCAGGCTAATCTTACCGGCGTGCAATTAACAAGGCGGATTATGCACTTTCAAGAAAATGGTGCTTTGAAGGAAATGGGTTGGAAAGTCCGGCCTATTCGGGAATCATTTGAACAGGCTGTTGAATGGTTTAAGTCGAAAGGGTTGATTTGAAAACTATTTCCGATTTAGATCATTTTTAAATAGTTTACTAATCTTACTTGCTAGAAACCAATTTATGGTTTTTAATAAGGTACTATTTATTCAAATCAAGCAATGGAAAGGATTCCTGTGCCAGTCGCATTTAAAACTAAAACGAATTCAGTTTTTAGTACAAGTCTGAGTGGCATTCCTGTTTCGTTGAAAAATGTCTATGAATCTGTTCTTAAAGCTCGCAATTTTCTAGTGAGCCATCAGCAAACTGATGGCCATTGGGTTGCAGAATTGCAGGGCGATACTATTTTAGAATCTGAATTTATTTTATTAATGGCTTTTCTGGGTAATGAAAACGACGAAATTTGCAAGAAGTGTGCCTTATATATTGAATCCAAAATTATCGAAGAAGGTGGTTGGAGCAACTTTACTGGAGGTCCGTTTGATCTAAGTGTTTCCGTAAAGGCATATTTTGCCCTCAAATTGACTGGGATAAATACTGAATTACCTTGGATGAAAAGAGCAAGGAAAAAAATCCTTGAGGCAGGTGGTGCTCAAAATTGTAATAGCTTTTCAAGGTTTTACCTAGCATTACTGGGCGAGTATTCTTATCAAAATTGCCCCGAAGTACCCCCTGAACTTTTACTTTTGCCGAATTGGTTTCCCGTTAGTATTTATTCTATGTCAAGTTGGACAAGAACTATTTTAGTGCCTTTAAGTATTTTTTCTGCGATTAAACCTGCGATTAAACTGCAACAAAGTAAAGGCATAAGAGAGCTTTTTGTGGAAGACCCGTGGGTGGTTAAATGGCCATCTACCCCATCAAAGGAAATTTTTTCTTGGCGAAATTTCTTTCTTTTTGCGGACCTATGCATCAAAAAAGTTGCCCCAATAATTCCAGGCCTAAGAACTTATGCGGTCAAAAAAGCTGCCCTGTGGATGCGTGACCATTTTAAAAGTTCCGATGGTGTGGGCGCTATTTTTCCGCCAATGATTTATACTATCGTGGCTCTTAAATGCTTAGGCGTTGAGCGGTCAGACCCCGAAATGATTTGGGCTATGAAGCAACTTAAAGACCTTATTATTGAAGAAAATGGCGCAATTAGACTTCAACCTTGTTTTTCTCCTGTTTGGGATACTGCTCTTGCAACAATTGCGATAGCTGATGCGGGTCAATCTGAAGATGCCTTAGTATTAAAAAAATCGATTGAATGGCTTTTAAATAAAGAGGTAAAGTTAAAGGGTGATTGCGCTGTTAAGAACCCTGAAATGAAACCAGCAGGCTGGTTTTTTGAATATAATAATGCATTTTATCCCGATATCGATGACACGGCTATGGTGATTATTGCTATGGTTAAGGCTGGAAGTCATCATAAGCCAGAATGTCAGCCATCAATAAAGCGTGCAGTGAATTGGATATTTGCAATGCAAAATCGGGATGGTGGGTGGGGGGCATTCGATAAAAATATTGACCAAGAGTTTTTAACAAAAGTTCCCTTTGCAGATCATAATGCAATGCTAGATCCAACCTGTCCTGATATTTCTGCTAGGGTTTTAGAATCGTTAGGTATGCTTGGTTATAAAGCAGGTGAGATACATATTCAAAAGGCGGTGGAATATATTCGCTGTTCGCAGGAACCTTGGGGAGCTTGGGTGGGTCGGTGGGGGGTAAATTATATTTATGGAACCTGGCAGGTTTTGCTTGGCTTACAAGCGGTAGGTTTCGATATGAAGTCACCAATGGTGAGTAAAGCTGTCTCTTGGTTAAAATCTTGCCAGAAGGAAAATGGGGCTTGGGGTGAAACTTGTGCGACTTACGATGACCCGACCCTAGCGGGGCAAGGTGAAGCCACTCCTTCGCAAACAGCTTGGGCCATTTTAGGATTAATTGCAGCTGGGGAACAAAAATCAGAAGCCGTTCAGATGGGAATTTTATACCTTTTGCAAACTCAGCAACTTGAGGGCGATTGGGTCGAGAACTTTTTTACGGGAACTGGTTTTCCTAAAGTCTTTTACCTGAAATATCACTTTTATAGGGTTTATTTTCCCTTGATGGCGATTTCCCGCTTCTGTCGGCTTAAAGGAAATGAATTTAATCAAAAATTTTTTTGATCTGGTGTAAGATCAATTTGTTAGGTTAGATACTAAAAGTTAGTTTTATATATTGTTTTGAAAGGGATTTCTTATGCGTTTTCCGCTCTCTTTGACTTCTACAATGATTGGTTATATTGGTAAGAAAAAATTAACTGGTAAGAAAAAATTCCCTCTTGTTCTTATGCTTGAACCTCTCCACGCCTGTAACCTTACTTGTACAGGGTGTGGCAGAATTCGAGAATACTCTCAAACCATTAAGGATAAACTTTCGGTTGAAGAATGTATGGTTTCCGTTGATGAAGCTGCTGCTCCTATTGTCAGTATTTGCGGTGGAGAACCACTTATCTACCCCGAAATAGGTCGACTTGTTAAGGAAATACTTGATAAAAGAAAACATATTTACCTTTGTACCAATGGAGTATTTCTCGAAAAAAAACTGGATCAATTTAAACCCAGCGACCGATTCTTCTTTAATGTCCATCTCGATGGATTGGAAGCTACTCACGATCTTATGGTTGAACGCGAAGGCGTTTTTAAGGCCGCTGTAGAAGGCATTAAGGCCGCTAAAAAGGCAGGTTTCCTCGTTTGTACTAACACCACGATTTATAAGGAAACCAACCTCGATGAAATCGATAAGCTTTATGCTTTCCTTTCTACTTTAGGGGTTGATGGGTTTTTGATCTCCCCTTCTTACGGTTACTCCGCAGTCCATGAAACTAATCCTGACGGCGCTGCAGAAATCTTTATGACCCGCGAGGAGATTCGTGCAAAATTCCAACAAGCTCAATCTTTGTTCAAAAAATACAAGATGTTGTCATCACCTATTTACCTCGAATTTTTAAGCGGTAAACGAGAAATTTCTTGTACTGCTTGGGGCAACCCTACTCGCAATGTCAAAGGCTGGAAGGGGCCTTGCTACCTTATTACCGATGCACACCACGAATCCTTTGATGGTTTAATGAATGACACTGATTGGGATAGTTATGGCCACGGTAAAGACCCTCGTTGCGAGCATTGTTTAGTGCATTCTGGGTTCGAAGCAAGTGCGGCCCTTGGCGTTAATGGTAAGCTTGGTGATAGTCTAAAGATGTTAATGTGGCAACTATCTTAAATTGTACGACTGATCCTGTTCCCCAAAACCAACTTTGGCTCCTTTTTCCTTCTAGGGATGAGGAGCTTTCTTTTTTTTATCAAATAAATTCAAGGAAATCGCGCATCATTTCTAGTATTAATTTTACCCAAGGTCGTTTCGCAAATTTAGAAATATTCTCCTTCGTTATAGGAATTGGCATTGAAGCGCAACATTTCTGCTTGAAGTTGAAAGAATTAATAGATAGTAAAATTATTCAGTCTCCTTGGCTTGTTTTACTTGCAGGGTTTGCAGGCGGTTGCAAATTTGAGCAAAAATCTGGAGATCTTTTCTTGGTCGGTAAACTTATGACCAATTCTCAGACTTTATCTTTTTCTAGTATTTTTAGTTTTAGCCCCAATTTTCTAGAAAAAAATAGGATCAAAACCGGTTTTTGCGCTACCGTTGGGGAGATTGCAGGTCCTGAAAATAAAATAAAATTAGCAGTTCTTGGTGTAGATCTGGTTGAAATGGAATTAAATTTGGTACAACCAGTCTTTTTTAACCTTAAAGTTAATTTGATTTGCTTAAGAACCATACTTGATGAATGGGATTATTCCATTCCCGAAGAACTAGTTAGCTGTATAAATCGTGGAAGATTGCAGTTTATGGCGCTATTTTATTTGATTCTAGGGAAACCATGGTTACTTTTTTCATTAATGCACCTTTATAGCCGTTCTTTAATTGCAAAAAAAAAATTAGGTGCTGGCCTGCATTTAATAATTAATGAATGTAATAAACAAAATCGGTAATGGGCAATGTTTTACAAGCCTTGGATTTAATATTTCTTTGTTTTTTCCAAAGTTGCTTACCGGCTTGGCCGATTGGATAATTATTGATGATAAGTCCTTAAGTAGAAAGCACCTAGAAATGAAATATCGAAACTATTGTAATTTTTTCAATTTAAGACTTGAATTCGCTTATCCCCTCCTATAAGATTCGTTATCGATTGAGCAAGTGATTTCATTTAGGCCTGCGGGCAATTGATTCAGTTGTAGCTCGTTTAAAATCAATGTTGGCATTTTTCCACATGGTTTTTTTAATTTAAATGTTTAAATCCAAAAAAGTTAGGGTTTATTCAGGTACTAATTTGTTTTAATTTAATTAAGGAAATGTTATGAAAGCTAAAAAAAGTGAAGTTTTAGAAGTAAAAGAGATTGAAGTGCTAAGCACTACTGAAAATCCAACTATTTTTTCTTCCGATCTGTTGACCCCAGAAGAAGAAAGAAATCTTCTTGCAGATTTTTGGGAAATGAAAAGCGAATTGGTGCGCACACTTGTACGCCAATATCCTAAGCTTCGAAGCCAAAAACCACCACTCGAACCTTGGCCAATGGCTCAATTTATTAGAGATAATTGTATTGAACCCGTTCGAAGTGCTGCTGCGATTCGTAGACTTCACGACCGCTATGTTCATCTAAAACATCGACTTGCCTCTGCTAACATTCGTCTTGCGGCGCATGTTGCTAAAAGATTCAGGCACCACGCTCTTAGTTACGCCGACCTCCTACAAGAAGCCGTTTGCGGTCTAATGCAGGCAATTGATCGGTTCGATGTTAGTCATGGAACCCGACTTGCTACTTATGCAACTTGGTGGATTAGGCAGACTTTGCAGATCGCAGTGGCTAGACAAAGCCATCTTGTTAGTCTTTCCCCTCATCATTTGCAAGAATTAGGCCAACTTCAACAAGAGTCCGAAGCGCTTGCTCACGGTGGTAAACATTTGCCCACCCCACAAGAACTTGCCTCTCGTACTGGTTCTAGCCTAGAGCACCTGACCCATTTGCAAACCGCAACTAGAACCCCTGTCTCTTTGAATGCTGTGCTTGACGATGACAGCGATTTTAAATTGACAGAAGCAATGCCTGACAACGAAAGTACCATTCAGCGCTCAAACAATGAAAGACAAGAAGCTTTATTGTACTTAATGGAAAATCTTCGTCCAAGGGAACGAAAGGTATTGGATCTGCGCTTTGGATTAACTGGCAGTGGGACACATAGTTTGCGCCAGATTGGTCATCTTCTTCGTATCAGTAAGGAACGAGTACGCCAGATTCAAAATCGTGCTCTTGAAAAACTGCGTGCCTCTGCTGAGCGAGTTGGCTGGGAAGCTGATTTGCTGCTTGGGTAAAAAATGTTTAAGATTTTTCAAAGGGAAAGTGAGCTATTAGCCCGCTTTCCCTTTTTTTATGCAACCTTAGGGTAGTTTTGCTTTTCTAGCTCATCTTGAATTGGAAAATTAATCGCTTCTTCAACATAAGCCAAAATCTTGGCAACAGTCAGTCCATCCATCACTCGATGGTCAAAAGTTAGTCGAATGTTACAATCGCCATTGGGTGAGACAACGCCATAATTCAAAGCACTGGTAAGTGGGGTCAATAATTCTAGAGTATTTGCATTAAAGCGGGAAACCGAACTGATGCCAAAGGTACCCATATTTTTAGCTTTGCAGTACCCTGAAAGGTAGAGTCCGTAATTCCAAACCAACGCCCTTAGCGGTTGAGGTAGATTTGAAGTTCTCCGTATTCTCCGAAACAGCGCTATAGTTTCAATTGGGTTTGCTTTTAATTGTCTAAGTTCTTCTGTAATATCTGTCAAAGAAGAAGTATTTGGCCTAGAAATAAGCCCAAAAAGTACGGCATCTTTATTCTCTACCATTCGGTTAATAGCAACACTGGCTATAGGTGTTGGGTGTTCGTAAAGGTGAGGATAAGGCAAAGGAACCCAAGTTTGCCTAAGTTCTCTGAATTCGTAGGAGGCAAGGCCCATTGCCTTGATAAAAATACTAGCCCACCCGGCTTTTTTAACAATCCTTTTCTTTGCTGACTGTACTTCAGCAATGTTTATACTTTTTTCAATCGTACAAAGGGGAGTTTTTTTTGCGTAATGAATTACATCCCGAATAAAAGTTCGGGTCCAGTGGATCGGAATCGTAATGCCTTTTTGGCCCATATCTACTTTCAAAACAAAGTATAGAAGTTAAAAGTTTAATCTTTATGTTGGTTTCTATACAAGGTCAACCAAGGTTTTCTTTGGGTTGGATCTAAATTAGAAGGAATTATTTTTCAAGAATCGTTTTTAAGGCGTCTGTTATAATTGTTACTTGTTCTAAATTATTATAATGGACGAACCCGATTCTTAGCACTCCGCCAGTATCTTCATACCCTAATGTTTCCATTAAAGTTTTGGCGTAAAAATTTCCACTGTAAGCAAATATTCCTTTCTTCGCTAATTCTTTTGCAATTATAGAAGCTGGAACTTTTTCACTTCTTAATGAAAAGGTTGAAACCCGTTGGTTGAGGGTAGAACTTTCCGTCATTCCAACAATTTTAATTTCTTTAAGTTTTTTTATGCCTTCAAGAAAAGCAACGGAAAGACTTTTTTCATAGGCTTCAATCAATTCAAAGGCTTGCTTGATTTGATCTCGTTTGGAAGTACGAGGATTACAATCTGAAAGAGAGGCTAGGTAGTTGATGGCGGCAGTTGTTCCAGCGATGCCTTCATGATTTTGTGTTCCAGTCATCCATTTTCCTGGGTTTGAATTTGTTGCTGGTCTGACTTTATAGGGGTGTAACTTGTCTAAAATGGCTTCTTTTCCATACAAAATCCCTACATGTGGGCCGAAGAATTTGTACGCAGAACAAGCAAGAAAATCGCAATCCCACTGCTTTACATCGATTAACTTGTGGGGTGCGTAATGAACTGCATCAACATAAACAAAGGCACCTGCCAAGTGGGCCATCTTTGTGATTTTAGCGACATCGTTTAGAGTACCTGTTGCATTAGAACAAGCCGTAAATGCAAATATCTTTGGTTTTTTTTCAAGTTTTTGTATTAAATCGGTTTCATCGAAGGTGCAACTTTCATGGTTAATGTTAACAAAATCTATTTCGCAATGTTTATCCCTTGCCATCATCTGCCAAGGGGAAATATTTGCATCGTGGTCCATTTTGGAAAGGAGAATTCTGTCACCGGGTTCTAGGGTATTACCTATTGATCGGGAAATATGAAATGTTAAAGAAGTCATATTATTACCAAAAATGACTTCTGAATCTTTTTCCGCATTAAGGAAGAATTGAACAGTTTGTTGGGCTTGCAATAAAGTCGAATCGGATTCTTTGGAGGTTCGAAATGCGCCCCCTAGGTTAGCATTTTGATGAATAAGGTAATGCGAAATCGCATCAATCACGCTTTCGGGTACTTGTGTGCCGCCTGGAGCATCGGCGTGGATTTCATTGGATTGTCTAAATTTTGGAAAGTATTGTTTGATTTTAGTACTATTCAACATCTTTGGTTCCTATAGTTTTCAATGGGTATAATCCTGAATGCTAATCGGAATGAGCATTAAAATAAACAGTACTTGAATTATTATTAAAAATAATTTAAATCAATTTCTGTATCGAGTTGAAAGAGGGTAATTTTTATGTCTTTTTCCGCACAGCATTTGTTTTTTGATGACATCCAAATTGGGCAGGAATATAAATCCCTTGGGCGAACTATAACCCAATCTGACATCGTTAACTTTGCTGGTGTAAGTGGTGATTTTAATCCTATTCATATGGATCATGAATTTGCTGCTTCTACACCTTTTCGTCAACCACTTGCACATGGATTATTAGTACTTTCAATATCAAGTGGCCTTGGTTTGAATGCCCCAAGTGTTAGAACTATGGCGTTTGTTCAATTTAAAGAATGGGTTTTTAAAGAACCCGTTTTTATTGGCGACACGATTCACATTCTCTGTAAAGCTATCGAAAAAGAAAGTAAAGCAAGGGGAAGACGTGGTTCTATTACTTGGCATAGGCAGGTGATCAACCAGCATGGCAAAGTTGTTCAAGAAGGCGTTACCGTTACCTTAGTTGAAGGTAGGGGCGAAAAAAACAGTTCTCTCCCTCCTTAATTTTTTCCCTAATAATTTCTTACCTAACTATTTTCCCTGATGTCATATATTTAACTTCTGTACTTTATGTTTGAAGGGAATTGTTCGATGGCAGAAATTAGGACTAGATTTGCACCAAGCCCAACCGGTTACCTCCATATCGGTGGAGTTCGAACTGCTCTTTTTAATTGGCTTCTTGCCCGTGGAACTGGTGGCAAATTTATTCTCCGCATTGACGATACTGATGCAGAAAGAAATAAAACCGAAGCCCTCCAGCCTATTCTTGATGGATTTCGATGGCTAGGTATTGATTGGGATGAAGGCCCTGAAGTCGGGGGCCCTTATGCCCCATACTTTCAGTCCCAAAGAAATCATCTTTACATTCAAGCTGCTAGGCAACTTCTCAGTTCTGGTAATGCCTATCCTTGTTATATGACTTCCGATGAAATTAAAGTTGAAAGAGATGCTGCTGAAAAAGCCAAAAAACCTTATGTCCATCGTGGATCCCATCGTCAGACTTCTGGCGAAGAATGCCTTAAGCTTTATGAGGCTAAACCTACAGCCATTCGTTTAAAAGTTCCTGAAAATGATTTAATAAAAATTAAAGATTTAATTCGGGGCGATGTTGAATGGCAATCGAACCTAATTGGGGATCCCATTATTTTAAGGCCAGATGGTAGGGCATTGTATAATTTTGCAACCGTTATTGATGATATTGGTTTGAATATTACTCATGTAGTTAGGGCAGCGGAACACCTCTCTAATACGCCCGTTCAAGTTCTTGTCTACCAAGGCTTAGGTGCACCCCTGCCTTTTTTTGCACATGTTCCTGTAGTGAACGAACCAAATTCAAAAAAGAAACTTAGTAAACGCGATATGAAAAAATTTGTTACTTCAGAGGTAAAGCAAAAACTTAATGCGGTGGGTTGGACAGATGAACAAATTGAAATTCGTGACGATTTAAACCCGGCTACCGTTGCGTTTTATCGGGAATTGGGTTACTCACCCGAGGGCTTGGTGAATTATCTAGGTCGGTTAGGGTGGTCTCTCGATGACCATACCGAAATTATTATTTTAAAAGATATGGTTGCGAATTTTAGTTTAGAGCGTGTAAATAATTCTTCAGCAAGTTTTGATCCAGATAAATTATTTTGGGTTGCAGGGGAACATATGAAAGTGTTGCCTTTAGACAAAAAACTGGATGGCGTGCTACCTTTTATGCAAAAAGCTGGTTATATTGCTGCTGCCCCAACGCTAACTCAGTTGGAAACATTAGAAAAAGTAGTGGTTGCAACTGGAGACCGATTGAAAATTTTTAGTGACATTTTGTTGTATGGTGCTCCTTTTTTTAAAGCTAATCCAGATTATGACAAAAAGTCCCTTACTAAAAGAGTCGCTAAAGAAGGCGTACCAGAAATACTTAGAAAATTTTCAAGTTCTTTATCAGTTATCAATGAATTTAGTGTCGCTAACCTTGAGGCTTCCCTTAAGGAATTTTGTTTAGCAGGAAATTATAATACTGGTTTGCTAATTCATGCTCTCCGAGTTTCAACAACGGGCATTGAAGTTGGACCTGGTGTTTTTGATTGTTTGCATATTTTTGGCAAGGAAGAATCTTTGCGAAGAATAAATCTGGCGTTAGAAGTGGTCGCTCAGTCTTATGAAAAACTATCTTAAATAAAGATCGGAGTCCGGTATGTCATTACTCGTCGTTGGTTCTGTTGCATTTGATTCGATTGAAACACCAAATGGAAGTGTTAATGATGCCCTTGGTGGTTCTGCTTCTTACTTCTCCGTGGTTGCAAGTAACTTTACAAAGCCTAGGCTTGTTGGTGTTGTAGGGGAAGATTTCCCCAATGAGCACAAAGAACTTTTTAAGAAAAAGGGAGTTGATATCTCTGGGTTGGTAACTGAGGTAGGGAAAACTTTCCGATGGAAAGGCCGTTATCACAAAGATATGAATACGCGTGATACCCTTGAGGTTCATCTCAATGTTTTTGGTGCTTTTAAGCCGATTCTTCCGGAGCATTTTAAAGATAGCAAGTATATATTTCTTGCTAACAGTAGCCCAATTGTTCAGGCAAAGGTATTGGATCAAGTCACAAAACCTGAGTTAGTGATGGCGGATACTATGGATTTGTGGATAAATATTCAGAAAAAAGAGCTTCTTGAGCTTTTACCTAGGATTGATGGTTTGCTTATTAACGATAGCGAAGCAATGTTGTTAACAGGTGAATCAAGTTTGGTTCGAGCTGGCCACGCAATTCGCAAACTTGGGCCTAAATTTGTTATTTTGAAAAAAGGCGAGCACGGCGCTATGTTGTTTAGTGAAAATGGAATTTTTGTTGTGCCAGCTTTTCCGACTGAAAATGTGATTGACCCTACGGGTGCAGGAGATAGTTTTGCTGGGGGTGTTATGGGGTCCCTTGCAGAAAATAAAGATTTATCCCCAGCGAACCTTCGCAAAGCTATGGGGTATGGAACCGTAGTTGCAAGTTTTACGGTCGAAGGATTTGGCTTAGATATGGTTAACCGTATTTCCCGAAAAGAAATCGATAAGCGTTTATTAGATTATCGTTCAATGCTTGCCTTTTAAGGGGTTAATTTAATGCCAAAACGAACCAAGGCTTTTATTGCAATTGAGATGCCTAAAGTTGTGCAGAAGAAATGTTTGCAAATACAAGTCGAGTTGGCCAACGATTTTCCGGGGGTCAAATGGACCAAACCCGATTCCCTGCATATTACTTTGCTGTTTCTTGGTGAAATTGACGATAAACAACTTTGGCAAGCGTGTGACCTTGCCAAGAAAGCTTGCGCAGACATCGATCCGTTTCATTTTAAGTTACACGGCCTTGGTTGTTTTCCTAATCCTAGGAGGCCGCGTGTTATTTGGCTTGGTATCGATCCAGACTCTGGAAGCTATTTTAAACAATTGCATAAGGAGATTGGTAGTAAAATCTCGGATACAGGATTCTATAGAATGGATCAAAAAGAATTTCAGCCCCATCTTTCAATCGGAAGAATAAATCAACAGGATCTTGATTTTTCAGTCGTCTGTTCTCGTTGGAAAGTTCACCCTTGGACTTCCGATGATATTGATGTAAATCAAGTTCTAGTAATGTCAAGCGAGTCTATCGGTGATGAACATCGATATACAAAATTAGCTAAAATTAAACTTTAGGGCTAATACTTGTTTTAAGGCTTATGAAGGGAATAGTTCTTTGTTTGCCATCACGCAATTCCAAGGATGAACTTCCCAACTTATAAAAATTCCTTCTTTATTGAAAGGATCGTTTTTGATAAATTGTTCAGCGGCCTCAAGGTCAGTTGCCTCATAAATGATTAGGGCGCCGTATCCATCGGTAAATGGCCCAGTGGCAACGATATTTCCATTGCTTAAAAGTGTGGTAAGGTAAGCTCTGTGGATTGGCCTTACTGATTGAATTTTGTCTTGATCTGCAATGTATTTTATTTTTGCTGCAAATTTCATACTTTTGATTCTACCTTTGATCTTAAAGCCTTTATTTCTAATAGTTCATTCATTCCAAAAATCCCCATACCGAAAAGCAAATCTGTAATCATAGGATAGGTGTAAAACGGAATAGCTTGTTCGTAACAAAGTAAAAGCCCACCAAAGTTTAGCGGATATGTAATACCATCGCCACCAAGCCATACTGCAAAATTAGTGAGGATGAAGAATTGGGTACTGCAGAGAACTGATGCTACCGATAATTTTAGCAAAAACTTACCAGGCATAATAAGCTTGCCTAATGCAACATTAATAAGGAAAGAACCGTAAATGACTGGTGTCATCCAAGAAAAAGCTTTAAGACTAATTTGTTCCAAGGGAAAGTAAAGTAATAGGTCAGTAAAAACCATAATGAATAAGGGTAAGAACCAAGATACAATTCCATTTACCTTGTTCCCGGAAAATAAAGCGACGGCTCCAATAGGGGTACAACCAGGGTAGTGAGGCAAAAGCCTAAGAATCCCTGCAAATATTGCAAGAATAATCGCGAAAGGATGACCGTTTTTATTGATTGTTTTCGATTCCATCAGTATCTCTTTCGTGTTGAAAAAGTAAAAAGTTTAAGAGTACTAAAGATAAAAAATTATTCTATTTGATTCAGTCGTAATAAGTTAAAAAAAATTAAAACTTAACTTATTTGTTTATTTTACTTTCCCTGACACTAAATTCAAGCTTCCATTTTTGCACCCCATTTTTTGCAATACACCATAATTCTAATGTGCCAATATCAGATATTTTGCTATGCAAGTAAACTGGAACTAGGCCAGTAATTTTCCCCGAGGGTTCTAAGATCGACTCCAAGGGAGAAATTTCCTGAATATCGTCTTCCCATTCATCAAGAATCGTGCCGATTGGGTCATTTTTTCTAGTAGAAGAAGAAAGAAATCGAAAAGTAACTTGTTGGCCAACTATCAAGCCAAATTCATGCGCATTAATATCTAATTCAGACCCTTCTTCCATTCCAAATGGAACCACGCATAAAGCTTTAATAGGCCTAACAAAACCAGGAATGGCGGGCCCCGCAGTTTCTATACCGATATAATATGCCCTAGGCGCACCCCCTCGAATGCGTATCCCCTTTCCTCTTTTTGCTAACCCAAAACTGGATGCACCTATTGCAACCGAAAGGTCGAGGTCCTGATGAGTTAGCATTTTAATTGGTGCTTTTGCCCAAGATTCTAGGTTATCTAGTATGCGTTGCCTTAAAAGCGGAGACTTAAAAACACCACCATTAAATAAAACTACATTAACGCCTAAAGCTTTTTTCTTAGTCTTTGATTGAGAAGCTTTTTGATTAATGGTTTCTTGGTGTTGTGTTAAAAACAAAGCAAGGTGTTTAGTAATAGCGGCATCAGACGCATAAGGTAAACCAATCTCTTGAAACCCAAAGCCAGTTTGGGTTGTTGGTTGAGAATCTTGGGCGCATAAAGGGAAAAAACCGTCGAGTAAAACTTTTTCTAGTGTGCCTCGTTCAAGTTGATATTTAATTGTGCCTGAAATTACTTTGGAACCTCTACCAAGAATCGTAATTGGGCAAGAGGTAACTTTGGGATCAGAAAGAAGAGTTTCTTTTGCATTTCTGCAGGCGTGTGAAAGTGCAATCATCTGAGCATTATCTAATTTAGTTCCTTTTTGACCTAGTTGGTAAGATAATTCGTAGGCAAGTGCGAGATCCATATTGTCGCCACCTAGGAGAATATGTTGGCCAACTGCAAGCCTATTTAAAGAAAGATTCCCTTCATTAGAATCGACTGAAATAAGTGTAAAATCCGAGGTTCCTCCCCCCACATCAATGACAAGAATGACATCCCCTTCTTCTACCTGATCACGCCAGTTTTCTTTATTGGCTTCAAGCCAAGCATAAAATGCTGCTTGTGGTTCTTCGAGAAGACTGATTTTTTTTAAACCGGCTTCCTTCGCTGCTTCAATAGTTAATTCTCGTGCATCTGCATCAAAAGAAGCAGGCACGGTAAGAATGACTTCTTGATTTTCCAGCTTTAAGTCTTCGTCTTTTTTTGCGAATTGTTCATTCCACGATTGTACAAGATGCTTAATAAAAAGAGAGCAGGCTTTGACTGGGGAAACTTTATTGATGTCGCTTAGCGCTTTCCACGGAAGTATTTTTTCTCGCCTATTTATACCGCTGTGGCATAACCAAGATTTTGCGGAACTAACCAAATGAGTTGGAACAAGTGCACCGTGGGATTTTGCAAACTCCCCAAGTGCGATTGGTTCTTCCTTGCTCCAAGGAAGGTTTAAGATTCCAGGTTGTAGTTCACCCTTTGCAGGTAAATATAAGAAGGAAGGAAGCAACTTTCTGTCTTCACAAACCCCGGGCTGAATTATCTGTGGTATGGGAAGAATTTTGGAGGTGGTTTCACTTTCCCCCATCGTGTCAAAATATGCTAAGGCGCAATTGGTGGTGCCAAGATCTATGCCAACGGTGAATCTAGAACTAGCCATATTAATACCTTATTTTTGGGGAATTTCGACTTCGGCCTGAGCTAGAATCGGTTTTTTTCGAAATGAATCGGGAATTTCGGGAAGTTGCGAGGATATAATATTCCAACCGCGGTGTTTTAATATTCCTTGATAGGGGGGCTTTCCCTCAACATACCCGGTTAGCATAATTTTACTTGGGTCAAATCCATCTTCCAGTACTACATTGTCGCCTTCTTCCTGGCTTATAACCGGTTCCAATTTAAGTTTTTCGAGTAAGTATTTTCTGCATTTGGTATGTACTTCTCGAACGCCCGCGCCAACGAGGTCATCGGGGGCACCGCTAATGTCTTCGAGTAAAAAATCAAAGAGTCTGGCCTCTCGTTGTAAAAGATAAATGGGCCAGATTAAGTCGGGGTTAACTTTAGAAGGATCTTTAAGCTCGTGTGGGAGAGATTTGGGACGATCTTTTTTTTTATAAATTAAAACTGAGAAAAACTCGTTAATAGCTGCAAAAAGATTACCAATGTTTCCTCTGCAAAGCATAAGAAGTATTGTGATTTTAATTAAAATAATACTGAAAACTATGTAAAATGCGTAAAGTATTGGTTCCATTTTGATATTCCTTCTAAAGATAAATTGTCCCACAAAGGTTTATCATAAACTTAGGGGGTTAGAATGGCTATTAAAGTAACTTTATTTCTTGGATGTAGGTTAAATAATGAGTAAAAAAATTGCCTTGATCACGGGAAGTGGAAAACAAAGGGTTGGCTGGTATGTTGCCAAAGCTCTTGGTTTATTAGGTTATACCGTTTGCATTCATTATAAGACTTCGGAAAAAGAAGCTGAAGAGTCAGCTCAATTATTAAAAATAGCTGGAATAGAAACTGCAACTTTTCAAGCTGACCTTGCGGTTGAAACCGAGGTTAAAGCAATGCTTGATAAAGTTGCAGATCAGTTTTCTAGCCTTGCGGTACTTGTAAATTGTGCCTCTATTTGGGAAAGAAAAGAATTTGTTAAAATTACAGCAAATGATGTGACCAGACATTTTGAGGCTAATGTACTTGGAACTTTTCTCCCATCGAAAATTGCGGGCCTTATGATGGTGCAGCAATCTTCGGGGGGAAATATAATTAATATCGGAGATTGGGCACAAAGTAGGCCTTACCTTGGTTATGGTGCTTACTTTGCAAGCAAGGGCGCAATCCCTGCCCTTACGAGAAGTCTCGCTGTTGAACTTGGTAGTAGAAATCCCAAGGTAAGAGTAAATTGCATTCTTCCCGGTCCTGTTATGCTGCCTTCAAATTTACCAGTCGAGGAACGAAATGAGGCAATCAATGCCACGCTGGTTCGCTCGGAAGGATCCCCGCAAGATATTGCCAAGGCAGTAGAATTTCTTATTCAAAGCGAGTTTATAACTGGAATAGAACTCCCCGTCGACGGGGGAAGATCGATTTGGGCTAATGGTAAATAACTTATCTGGTCCAAAGTTTTCGATCTAAGCTACGGTAGCTAATCGCTTCAACTAAGTGGGAAGCAAGAATTTCTTTAGATTGCTCAAGGTCGGCAATGGTGCGTGAGACTCTTAAAATCCGATCGTGAGCCCTAGCAGATAACCCAAGGTTGTCCATTGCGATTTGTAGTAAGGTTTTGCTTTCTTTGTTAAGAACGCAAAATTTACGAACCAGTTTAGAATTCATTCTGCTATTTAGCATAGAACTAGAATTCCCAAACCTAATAGTCTGAGTCTGACGAGCAAGGTTAACTTGATCTCGCATCAGTTGGCTAGAGGTGCCATCGATTGAAGCCGATAGCTCTTGGAAAGGAACAGCGGGAACTTCGATATGTATATCGATGCGGTCTAAAAGTGGGCCGCTGATCTTTGCCATATATTTTTCAATAGCCATAGAGGAGCATTTGCAAGGATGCTTGCTGTCGCCTAGGTAGCCACAAGGGCATGGATTCATAGAAGCAACAAGTACAAATCGTGCAGGAAAAGAAGTGGATTGCAAAGCTCTGGAAATAGTTACCATCCCTTCTTCGAGAGGTTGTCGTAGAACTTCTAGGCTGCTGCGATTGAATTCTGGTAATTCATCAAGAAATAAAATGCCATTATGGGCCAGACTGATTTCACCAGGTGCAGGGGTGCTTCCCCCTCCTACCATTCCTGCATCACTGATGGTATGGTGAGGTGATCGAAAAGGTCTGGTGGTAAGTAGAGATTGTTCCGCAGGAAGTCTACCAAGGGCGCTATAAATTTTAGTTGTTTCAAGGCTTTCTTCGAGCTTAAGTGGGGGCAAAATAGTTGCCATTCTTTTTGCTAACATTGTTTTCCCAGTTCCAGGCGAACCAATCATAATAACATTATGCCCCCCTGCTGCTGCAACAACTAAGGCACGCTTGGCCGACTCCTGGCCTCGTACATCTGAAAAGTCAAAGTCGTAGTTGGTAAGGCTTTCGAATTTCAAATTTTCTTCGGCAACCATTGGAGCAATTTCTTTTTTGCCTGTCAAAAAACCAACCGAATCTGAAAGATTATGGACTGGGTAGATCGCAATGTTTTTGACGACACTCGCTTCTCTGGCATTCATAAATGGTAGCAGTAATCCTTGGACCCCAGTCTTTGCAGCGGCTAATGCAATTGACAACGCTCCTTTGATCGGGCGGAGGTTTCCATCAAGCGCAAGTTCCCCTACAAACGCAAACTTACAAGTTTTTTCTCTAGGTATTTGGTCTGTTGCTGCAAGAATTCCTAAGGCAATAGGTAGGTCAAAACTACCTGCATCTTTTTTTAAATCAGCTGGGGCAAGGTTAATGACGGTATGCCCAGTGGTTCGAGCATACCCAAGGTTTGAAAGTGCACGCTCTATCCGGTGGATGCTTTCTTTGACGGCTTGTTCAGGTAACCCTACTAATACTGTTTTGGGGAAACCTGAACTGACATCAACTTCAACTTCCACAAGCGTTGCTTCAATGCCAATCAAGGCATATGTTTTAAGGTTTGCAAGCATGAACTGGGCAACGGTTCACGGGTTAATGGTAATTTAATTCATTTCTTCTTCACGCGGCTTATTATTAAGTACAAGCCTTGTGAAGGAGAATTTTCCGACTCCGAATAGTATAAACAACGAAATTATAACAAACCACACTTTAATTGATCCGTGAGCTAAAAAACCATACCAAGGTCCCTCCTGAGCACCTTCGGGTGCGGCACACCATTCCTCGATTTTCAATAAGAAAACGATGTTACAGGTTAACAAAATAAAGCAAATAATAGCCCCAATTATCCCAGGTAATATCCAAAAAAAGATATCAGCTTGTGAAATATCTACAGTGCGTTTGGTTCTGGCTGTCTGCCTACTTAAATTGTTATAACCGCAGGATAAACAAATAACATCATTCGCTGAAGAAAGTACCTCTGCACAATTAGGACACCTAGCCGCTATCACCATCTCGGTAATGCCATAAGCCTTTCCATCCTCCTCCTCGTCAATGTTTTTCTTTTCAGCTTCCTTAGAAGGAATCGTGACCGGTTTTGGGGCCATTGGCATTTCAGCTTGGAAGACTTTGCTACATGCTTTGCAGCGAACTTTTTTCCCAATTAGTTCCTGCGGAATTGCAATGACTTTTTTACATTCCGGGCAGGAAATCTTGATCGGTTCAGTTGCAGCCATCTTTGTGCCTTTCGATGTCTTTTATGATCTATCTATAGCTATAAAATAACCATTAAGTTAAAATTTGCTATTCCTTTATTTTAATAAACAATCATTGGTGGAGGTTTCGTGTCAGACCTAGATTCAAGTAAATTATTGATAGGTATCGCAACTTATAATGAATACGATAACCTTAAACCTCTCATCGAGTCGATTAAAAATTATATTCCTGCAGCACATATTTTAGTGATTGATGATAATTCTCCAGATGGGACGGGTAAACTTGCAGAAGATTTATCTTTAAAAAATCCTACAATTCATACTGTGCATAGGACTGGGAAACTTGGTCTCGGTACTGCTATTCTGGCTGGAATGAAATATGCTATTGCTAACAATTATGATTATTATCTTAGTATTGACGCAGATTTCAGCCATAATCCTCGATATATTTCCTATTTATTTCAAGGAATGAATGATAAAGATGTGATGATTGGATCGCGTTATGTTCCGGGAGGGGGAACAGAAAACTGGCCTTTTTCTCGAAAGCTAATTAGTAAGTCTGTGAATTTTCTAGTTAAAATTCTTTTCTGGATGCCCGTTCGCGATGCAAGTGGGGGTTTTCGTTGCTACCGTACTTTCAAACTTAAACAAGTTGATTTTGATAGAGTCAAATCTAAAGGTTACAGCTTCCAACAAGAAATGCTCTTTAGGGTGTTTCGTTTAGGTAGTAATCTTGGGGAATACCCGATTATTTTTGAAGACAGAAGGTCGGGCACTTCAAAGGTAAATTGGAAGGAAGCCCTCAGGTCGATTTCTTTATTAATTTATCTTGGAGTTATTTCTAGGTTTAAACGCAATTTATGACAGGTAAAGAAAATGTTGATGTTTCTGGAAAATTTGTAATTAGTTCCGTTTTTTTTAAAGGTTTCTATTTCAGTTCGTGCTGGAATCAATCCCATATCATTTTATTGCAAGCTGGGCAAATTCAACAAACTTCAAAAGTGGTTGGTCTTTCTTCAAGATATTGCCTCGATATTTCTTCAAAGATTAACTCTTGCGCTAGGCTCTATTCGCTTCTAGAAGCGTTGTACGAAAATAAAAAGTTTTCGATTTCACCTACGCCAAGCGGAACATCTTTTCAGCTTAGTGTTTGGCAAGCATTAAGATTAATTCCCTATGGTCAAACCCGAAGTTACAAGCAAATAGCAGAAAGAATAGGGTACCCAAAGGCTGCAAGAGCTGTTGGGTCAGCTTGTGGGAAAAATCCAATTCTATTGGTGATCCCTTGCCATCGAGTAATAACCACTGCAAAAACTTTAGGCGGATTTTCCGCTGGTTTTAGCCTCAAAAAAACTCTCCTAGAAATCGAAGGAATTAACTTAACTTGACATTTCCTTCCCCTAAAATTTCTTCTAGTTCCTCTACTGGAAATCGATTCGGATTTATTTGGAATTCTCTCCCCAATTTTAGCACACACAGATTCTTCGCATAATCTCGAACGGAAAGATAAACTGGGCAAATTCCAGGACTTGTTTTGAGAATTCCTGCAATCTGATTAATATCGTGCATCTTGTTTTTACCAAGATTTACTTGCAGGTAGAGTCCCTTGGCAAGCTCTTTTAATGCCTGTTCTACACTAAAGATTCTTTGCAAAATAAGCCCGGGTTCTTCTCGTGTCCTTTCTACTTTACCCTTGAAAAAACTTACTCGATCTTCTTGAAAATCGTCCTTGTAGCGCAGGTAATCATCCGGCCACATTACGCAATCGACACCGCCATTAAAATCTTCAATTCTAAAACGAACATACCTTGTATTGCCATTCTTCGCTTTTTTTGTGTTCATATAACGAATTTGAGTGATCATACCGCCTAAAGTTACTTCATGTTCCGCAGGTAAGTCTCGAAGTTGCTCGCAGGAATGGGTCGAGAATCTGCGAATTTCTTTTTCGAATTGCGTAAGGGGATGGCTTGAAAAGTAAAAGTCTAGAACTTCTTTCTCGAATTTTAATTTTTCTGTTTCATTCCACTCAGGAACTTGAATTAAAACTGCGTGACTTAGAGGATTTTCTTCAGAAGAAGGTTCTTGCGTTTGAGAAAATAAATTACCCTGACCAGCTTTTTTGTCATGCTGCCGATCAACGGCCCCTTTGAGGGCTCGGGGAAGTAGATGCATTAATTGGGCACGGTGCGCCTTGAGACAATCCATTGCCCCGGCCTTAATAAGTTTTTCAATCACGCCTTTGCCAACTAATCGGGGGTCTACTCTTTCGCAGAAATCAAAGATGTCGCGGAAAGGGCCATTTTCAAGCCGATTACGGACGATTTCCGCTGCAGAGTTATTACCACATCCTTTAATAGCTCTTAGCCCAAAAACTATTTTTCCATCATAGGCAATAAAATCTGATTCACATAAGTTTACATTAGGGGGTGAAACTTCTACTCCACCTCGCCTTGCATCGTCAATATGCTGAACGAGAATATCGCGCTTATTACCATCTTCGATTTCACTGGTAAGAAGAGCAGCCATAAATTCAGAACGATAATGATATTTAAGAAATGCGGTCTGGTAGCCTAAAAGGGCATAAGCAGCAGAGTGGCTTTTGTTGAAGCCATAGCCACCGAAAACAACGATAAGTTGAAAAATATCCTCCGCAGTTTTTTCATTGAGGCCTCGTTCTTTTGAACCCTTGATGAATTCTTCCTTGCGTTGGTCAATTATATCATGCTTTTTTTTACTAATTGCTTTGATGCAGGCATAGGCACTGGAGAGTTCGATGCCACCAAGTTGGTTAAGAATCTGCATAATCTGTTCTTGGTAAACCATCACTCCAAATGTTTCGGAAAGAATTTGCTCCATAACGGGGTGAGCATAAACAGGTTTTTCCCTACCGTGCTTTCTGTTGATATAAGAATCAACCATACCGCCTTCCAAAGGTCCGGGTCGGTAGAGTGCCATAATTGCGATAATATCTCGAATATTATCGGGCTTCATTCGCTTAAGAAGTTCGCGAATACCACTTGAATCAAGCTGAAAAACCCCTTTTGCATCACCTTTCTGGAGAAGTTCGTAGGTGTTTTTGTTGTCTAAAGGAAGTTTGTTGAGATCAATCTTAACCCCATGATTTTTTTCAATCAGGCGCACCGCGTTGTCAAGCGCTGTAAGTGTTCTAAGACCCAAAAAATCCATTTTTAAAAGACCTACTTTTTCGAGGTCGCCCATCACCCATTGAGTGGTTATAACTCCTTCTTCTTTGCGCTGAGATTCTTCACCCTTTCTTACAATGCGTTGTAAGGGAACATAATTCGTGAGCGGGCCATTTGAAATAACTACTCCAGCTGCGTGAGTGCCAGCGTTTCGGTTGGTCCCTTCTAATTTAAGGGCAATTGTCATCAGTTCCTTGATTTGAGGATCATCCTTGATGCTGTGCTTTAGTTCAGAGCTGCCGTCGATGGCTTCTTGGAGAGTAATCCCTGGAATTTCGGGAACTAATTCGCATAGCTTGGTGACACGCTCGAGAGGAATATTAAAAACCCTGCCAACATCTTTAATAGCTGCCCTTGCAGCCATCGTTCCAAAAGTTGCAATTTGTGCAACGCTTTCTTCCCCATATTTTTCCCGAACATAGGCGATCACATCCTCGCGCCGTTCTTTACAAAAATCGATGTCGATATCCGGCGCTTCATTACGATTGGGATCAAGAAAACGCTCAAATAAAAGATCATATTCAAGTGGATCTACATGGCTAAGTTTAAGTACATAACTGACTAAGGCACCACATGCAGAACCCCTAGCATTACAAGGAATTCCTTTTTCAATCGCGAACCTTACAAAATCAGCAACAATTAGAAAATAACTTGCGAACCCCATCTTACAAATGATTTCTAATTCTTTCTCAATTCTCTTGGTTGCAGCTAGAGGCGGATTTTCTCCGAATCTCTCTTGCATTCCTACCTCACAAAGCTCATTTAAATACTTTTCAGGAGTTTTTTTGTTTGGTGGCACAAATACGGGAAAATGTCGCTTGCCTAAGTCTAGTTGAATATCGCAACTATCAGCGATTTCTTGGCTCCGGCGCACTGCTGCTTCCTGATCCGGAAAAAGTTTGTACATCTCTTGAGGCGATCGAATATAAAACTGATCCGATCCATATTTAATCCGATTCTCATCGGTGCGAAGACGGCCTGTGTTGATACACAGCAGTACATCGTGTGCAGCGCTATCTTCGGGCCTAAGATAATGTGCATCTGAGGTTGCTACCAAGGGTAGACCAAGTTTGTTGGCTATATCAATTGCCCCTTTTGCGCATTCTTCTTGAATAACAAGGCCATTATTCTGGATTTCAACAAAGAAGCGATTTTTGAATACCTTTGCAAACCACCGTGCGAGGTCTGCAGCTTCATTATGTTTCTCCTGAAGAATGTAATCGCTGAATTCGCTTGAAGCACAACCACTTAGGCAGATAATTCCTTCGCAATGTGCTTTTAAAATTTCTTTATCAATTCTGGGTACATAGTAATACCCCTCAAGGAATGCAATGGAAGCCATTTTAATAAGATTTTGAAAGCCTTTGTGGTTCTGTGCCAAGAGAGTTAAGTGAAATCCAGCATCCCCTCTTTTTTTTGCCTCGCGGTCGGTTCTCCCTTTGGGGGCAACATAAGCTTCGTACCCAAGGATGGGATTGATTCCGCCCGCCCGGCAACCTTGATAAAATTCGATAGCACCATACAAGTTCCCGTGGTCGGTGATTGCAACCGAATTCATACCCTGATCTTTGACGCATTTGACAAGCTCTGTGATTCTGCTTGCCCCGTCAAGAAGGCTATAGTGGGTATGGCAATGAAGGTGAGAAAAAGATTTGTTAGTCATCCGTGGACTCCAAGTCACATAATCCGAAAAAAAACTGTTATGATATTTTGTAAAGAATATCAAAAAACGGAAGAGAAGTATTTGGATAATTAGAAAAGTTAAAATAAGAAAAAGTTAAAGTTCTAAGTCGGTAGGGTCAATGATCGCTCTGGCATACTTTGCGAGAATAAGGTGAACCGACTGAATTTTTTGCCAGTCAGAATATTTTAAGGCAATATGACTACCCTCGTCGTCGGAATACATACTATTGGTGGCCAAAGTAAGTTGCCTATGAAGGTATTCAAATAATTCGGCTAGTCTTGCAGATTGGGAAGCAGAAAGTTTATTTGGCAAAGGAGGAAGTGGTTTGTCCCCAAGAAAAACATGCCCTTCTCTTACAGAAACCGTTTGGTCGGGGTTCAATTCCGTTGGTAAATCATGATCAAATGTTTCAATAATATTAATCGCTTGCTGGTCCCCTTGATCCGTGTCCCCAACAAGTTTGGTTTTTCCAGCAGAATTTGCAATATTAGAAATTGCATTAATGCGATCACGAATTTCAGATTCGGAACCAAACAATAACAAAGACCTTCCTAAACTAATTCGGTCTCCGGGTTTAAGTCTGCGAATATGTATAGGGTTACCGTTAACGCTTGTCCCATTCGTGCTTTCAAGATCAGTTAAAATTATTTCTTGATTGTCTAACTGAATCTTGGCGTGAAATCTACTGATCCTCTCATCGCTCAGGCGAACGATATTACCTTCTTCGCGCCCAAGTGAGATTGGTAAATCAAGGGTACGATAAACCTTACCTTTATCTATACCCTCGAGAACATGAAGAGTAATTTTAGGGGTCATATCTGCTTTTGCAAAAATAAGATTAAACTGAACTTAACATATTTACTTTTGAGTAAGTATATTAAATATTCTATCAGTAATCTAGGTTGTTAATCGATAGGAATTCCCCACAAACTCAAGTTTTTTTCTAAGCATACTGGTGTGCATCCGGGCAGGTGCCTAAACCAAGTTTCTTGACGCTTAGCAAATTGCCTAGTTTCAATATTAATTTTTTCTTCCATTTCTTGATAGGGGATGCCGCCATCTAAGTAATTTAGAATTTGGGAATACCCAATGGCTTGAGATGCCTCTTTGCCTAAAATAGGATGTTTAAGTCTTAAAGCCTTTGTTTCTTCAACCCAGCCATTTTGTAAAAGATTTGCGGTCCTAAGATGAATGCGCTGGTGTAATTGAGGCCTTGGGATTTGTAGCCAAATACATTTAATCTTAACTGGATCAAAAGCTGAATTAGAATTTAAATCCCATTGTTTTTGGAGTGAACTGATTGTTTTGCCCAGGGCAAACCAGACTTCAAGTGCTCGGATGATTCTTCTACGGTCATTGGGGTGAATTTTTTTTGCAGAAAAGGGGTCAACCTGCATAAGAAAACTGTGGGCCTCTGAAAAATTTTCCTGAGGAAACTTAGCCTCTAAGTCTATTCTGATTTGCTTTGGAATTTCAGGCATTTTAAACAAACCTAATAGAAGCGCCTTTAAATAAAAAGGGGTGCCCCCAACAAAAACTGGGGATTTCCCTTTTTCAATTAGATTAGTGGCTATTTTCTTAGATGATGTAAGCCAAGATTTTACATTACTCGATTCGGTGGGGCATAAAACATCCAACATATGGTGCTTGACTTCTTCTTGTTGAGATTTATTGGGTTTAGCAGTCCCAATATCCATGCCCTTAAAAAGTGTCATAGAGTCCATACAGATTATTTCAGAGTCCAACTGCTTCGCAATTTTGATGGCTAAATTGGTTTTTCCGGAGGCAGTAGGGCCAGTAATAATGTAAGAATGTTCAAGTATGTTCATAAATTCAGAATACTTTCTGAAGAGAAAAATGAAACTCTAAAGATGCATCGATATCAAATTTTAAATAGCCAATAATTCGTGTTTTAAGAACGATCCAAACTGCGGGCGCTCTAAATTAAAAAAATCTTTAGAAAGAATCCGGATAGATTCAAGGTGCGAGTGACCAGCCACAACAATGCTGGATGCTTCTTGAAAACTTGAATCTATAAGAGTGGATATTCCGTAAGCGGAACCAAATGCCGGAACCACACCCCATTCGCAATCGAAAAAGATTTCAGACATATCTAAAGAGTTGGCAAGTTTAATCTTGGCAGCAAGAAGAATTTCAACTGAATTTTTATCAAGCATTTCATCGGCAGGAAGGATGGCAATTTTATAAGAATCCATAGTTTTTAATAGAACAGTTTTAGCGATATTTTTCCCCGGTGTGTGCAAATATTTTGCAAGTTTTTGTGCGGAAAATGCAGGGGGATGCTGGATTATATCGAATACAATACCCATAGATTTTAAGAAGTTGTAAATGCGCATAATGTTTCCTAGCTTCATATATTAAAATTTATAAAAATTATTGTAAAATAAAATATAAAAGTTCAGGCTGTAAATGCTGCCTATTTACCCTAAATTTAACAAAACTGATTCGCTTATACTATTTATTCCGAAAATAACTTGCAAAACTTAAACGAAATGTTCGCCAAGCCTTTAAAAAATGAAAAAGAAGAAAAATATTAAACAATGTTATTCTAAAATTCTTAAGCAAATAAGCTTATTGCTATCCCTAGCAATAAAAAACTTATCGGAAAAGGCTGGCTGTGCCCTACAGGCGGAATTAAGTACTTGTTTTGAAATAAGGTTTTCCCATTTAGCATCATTCAATTTGTTCAAGAAAAGAGTTCCATCTTCGGCCAAGACAAGATAATGTTTATTGAATTTGACCATATTACCAGTCCCTAACCCGTCCTTAGACCATAAAACATCTCCAGATTTTGAATCAACGCAACGAAATTCCGTGCCGGATTCTTGTCTGCCATGAAAGCCAAAAAGTAAACCGTTTGCAAGAATTGGAGTGCTAAAATGGCAAGAAAGTGAGGTGTCGTTAGACCAAACTTTTTCAAACTTACCTTGATTGTATTTGAGTGAAACCCCTCCCGTTCCATAACTGGCAGAAATAAAAATGTTGTTTCCATCAATCAAGGGCGTCGAGGCATTAACCGAGGCATCAAATCGGGCGCGCCAAGGGTGGAATCCCAGTGTAGTCCCATCTTCAAGTTTTAAAAGAGATAGTCCATCTCGCTGAAAAAGTAAAATTGAATCGACAGAGTTGAATTTGGTCAAGACTGGAGAAGCGTAACTACCCTTAAAAGATTCACTTTTCCAAATAATAGAGCCATCTTTACTGTTTAGGCAAAGGCATCCAGCCTTTTTTCCCCCCGCCATCACGATTACTTTATTGTCTAGTAATAAGGGAGAAGTGCCGATCCCAAAAAAAATCTTCCCGGCTTCAAATTCAGAAACTAAGTTCTTCTCCCAAAGAAGTTCCCCATTAATAATGTTTAATGCGCGAAGAATGCCATCTGGGCTTAAGCAAACAATATGGTTTAGGTTAATTGCAGGGGTAGATCTTGGACCATCACCCCTAGAAAAGTCGTCTTGATAGGTTGTGGGAAATGTTTTTTTCCAGACAACTTTGCCATTGGTTAAATTATAACAAGTGACCTCTTCGAGGTTTTGAGTTCGGTGGTGTAAAAATACATTTTCTTTAAAAATAATGGGCCCACTAAACCCGATGCCAACTGGTGCGGACCAAATTAGTAGGGGTTCTTTTAAAAAAGATTCATTTTTTGAAGTTGCGGATCCATCTCGATTAGGGCCAAGAAAACTAGGCCAGTCATTTGCCATCAAAGGATGAAAAACTAAAATCAAATATAAAGCAAAAGAAGTTTTCGTAATAATTTTCATCTAAAAATCCTTATGATGAGGCCGCTTATTTAAAAACTTCCTGTTTAATTAAGAGAAACTTCTGTTTGCATCTTGTGCTACTACGCTAAAATAATGATATTAGATGATATTAAAAAGAGCATAGTTTGGTCAAATAGCTTGATTTTATGTGATGAAGGGAAAGCAGTCAGATGAAATGCCAGAAGTGCCCTAAAGCTGCAACAATGCATATTACCGATATTTCCAACAAGGAAAGTTATCAAGAGTTGCATTTTTGTGAGGAATGTGCTCAAAAATACATTCAGGAAGAAAACCCTGAAAAAACAGCTAAGATTAACGAACTCGAATCAGTGTCTTCAAAAAACATTGAAGATTTGGAGGAAACATCTACCAAAGTATGTTGCGCTTGTGGAATGCAATTCTCAGCATTTCGCAATATGGGGCGTTTGGGGTGCCCCAATGATTACACTGAGTTTAGGGAGGAATTATTGCCTTTCCTAGAAAACATTCACGGTGAAACCAAGCATTGTGGAAAATTCCCTTCCCGATTTGGTAATAATAAAAATATTCAAAAGGAAATTGATTTTTTAAGAAAGCAACTTCAAACTTCGATTCAAAGAGAAAATTATGAAGAAGCTGCTGCAATCCGAGATAAAATTAAATCTTTAGAAAATCAGTAGATTTCTTCTGTAAAAAAAAATACCCTTGTTACCTAACATTTATGTTGTTGAAATAGCCATATGAATTGCAAATACTGTTCAAATCCTGCGACCATACACTTAACCGACATAGTAAGCGGTCAGAAAAAAATAACACACATTTGTAAAGAGTGTGCCGAGGCTAAGCAATTACTTAAACATTCTGACACAGACCTTCCTGGAATTTTACAGGGGCTAATTACCAAACATATTGGTAAAGAAGCCGATGACTTATCAAAATTAGTTTGCCCCGATTGTGGAACCCGTTACATGGATTTTAGGGCTCAGGGTAGATTAGGTTGTCCAAAGGACTATAATTATTTTAAAATAGGATTAGAACCTTTAATTGAAAAAATACATCATTCAACTAAACACTTGGGAAAAATACCTAAGCGTAACCCCGACCTTTCGGGTAAAAAGTCTGATGAGATATTTAAAATCAGGCAGGATCTAAAAAAAGCAGTTGAACAGGAATCTTACGAAAAAGCTGCTATCTTAAGAGATTTACTTAAGCAAAAGGAACGAACCGATGAATTTTGAATTACTTTCAAAATCCAGTGGCGAATGGTTGAAGGGAAGCGGACCCGAATCCGATATTGTGATTTCTAGCAGAATAAGATTGGCTAGAAATCTTGCGGGTTTTCCCTTTCCTAACCGGGCAACAAATTTTCAAAAAGCGGAAATAGAAAATCTACTTAAAGAACGAATTCAAACCCTTGGGTTTGACCAAAAGTTCGAATATGTATCCCTTTCTGCCCTTAATACGCTTGACAGACAATTTCTTGTTGAAAGGCAACTTATCTCACGCGAATTAGCTGCCAATGAGGGACCTCGGGGCGTTGCACTTGGTGATCTCGAAACACTTAGCCTTATGGTCAATGAAGAAGATCATTTGCGCTTGCAAGTTATGCGCTCTGGCTTTTCTCTTGAAAATGCTTGGGAAGCCATCAACAAACTAGACGACTTCCTTGAAAAGCAAGTCTCCTATGCTTTTCACGAGGAATTTGGCTACCTTACAGCTTGTCCTACCAATGTTGGTACGGGTATGCGGGCAAGTGTCATGCTTCATCTTCCAGCCTTAGATTTTACCAAGCAAATTGATAAGGTTTTTAGGGCTTTACAGCGTATTAACTTGACTCATCGTGGGCTTTATGGCGAAGGAAGCAGATTTTCAGGTCACTTTTTCCAAATTTCAAATCAGGTTACGTTAGGAAAAAGTGAAAATGCAATCCTTAATGAAATCTACAGTGTCATTCCTCAAATTATTGATTACGAAAGACAAGCCCGGGTCGCTTGGAAAAAAGAAAATGGGCAAATTCTTCAAGATCGGATTTCTAGAGCTTTTGGCACTCTAAGTTCTGCCACTATGATGACTTCTGATGAAACTATGGGGCTTCTTTCTTATGTACGACTTGGTATCCATCTCAAAATGATAAAAGATGTTGATATTCACACCGTAAATGAGCTTTTCATTCAGACCCAACCTGCCCATTTGCAAAAGTTAGTAGGCAGCACCTTAGATGGCGAAGAAAGAAATGCGGCGCGCGCCGGTTTCTTGCGTAGTAAACTTCGAAGTTCTGGGTCAACTCCTAATTAATTTAAATTAGATGTAGTTTCGATAGAAAATCTAAAATGCAGAGCCAATCAATTATTGATTTGGAAAAATGGCTTCTAGAAAACGCAAGGCCTAGTGGTGGTTGGGGATATTACCCAAATAAATCAGCCTTTATCGAGCCAACTTGTCTTGCCTTACTAGCACTCCAAGGGACAAAACACGAATCTGGTTGCGAGTTTTCTGCGGCTTTAAAATTTTTGGAATCGTGTGTGAAACCTTCGGGTCTTGTACTTCAACCTGGGGGTAGACTCGAAGCAATTTGGCCTACTTCTATAGTACTTTTCACCTTGCTAAAACTTAAATGGAAGCCGGAAATTACCGATTTGATCGCTTCAGTTCTTTTACAGATAAAAGGAGTTGTAACCAAAAATAGTAAAGCAATGGAAATTCATGGCAGAGGAATTAATCTGCAAATAATGGGTTGGCCTTGGACTTTAAATAATTTTTCGTGGGTTGAGCCTACTTCTTGGGCGGTGCTTTCTCTTCGACTTGCGGGGTTAGGAGATAATTCCAGAACCGTTGAAGGGCTTCATTTTCTTGCAGATAGAATTATTGAAAAAGGTGGCGCCAACTATGGTAACAAAACAGTCCTCGGAAAACTTATGGACCCCGTTCCAGTCCCCACGGCCCTTTGTCTTCTAGCTTTGCAAAATAGTCTTCTTGCTTCCGATCCTAAAATTCAAAATTCACTTAATTACCTTAGGCAAAGTATTGAAAATCCAGTCGATTTAGAAAATGCTTTGTGGGCTGTGATTACCCTGCTGGTCTACACGAAAAATAGCCGAGCCGAATTTGCTCTAAACTCTTCTGCAGCTAATGATATTGTGGCAAAATTTATCGGCGAATGGGCTGAGACTTCTCAACCTCTTTCCAACTCGATTCAACGGGTCGCTTTGGCTCTTATTGCAAATAAGGCACTTGTAAATAATCCATTTGAAATTGATATTTCTGCAAGCCCTTCTGTTTTGAAAAAAGTGGCCATCTCCACCAAACCTTGGAGCAGCCGTGTTAAAAATATTTTTCGTAGAATGCTAATTTCAGGCCTTGGCGGTGTTCAAATCAGGCAAAAAGAAAGTGTAGTAACTTGGAGTCCTTTGCAAAGTTACCAAGATGAGTTACTTCCCTCTATTAGGCGAATGTATCAACCTTTTCGGCTTAAACTAGCACTTGCAAACAAAAAAGTTTTTATCAAACCTAATATCGTTGAATTTAATTTCAACAGGCCAATTCATACTAATCCTCTTGTTGTTGAGGCTTTAATACAATTTTGCATTGAAGAAGGTGCACGAGAAATCGTGGTTGGCGAAGGTTCTGGGCACCGTAGAAATATGGGATGTTTGTTAAGGGAATGTGGCCTAGAAGCAATACTGATTAAACATAAAATTCGCTTCGTCGATATTAACTACGATGAGCCCATTAAAGTAACAAACCTCGGTGCTAACTCTAGTATGGGACACATTTATTTTAGCAAGGAAGCTTATCAATCCGATGTTTTAATTTCAGTTCCTAAACTCAAAACCCATCATTGGACTTCGGTTACACTCTCTTTGAAAAATATGTTTGGAATAGCTTCAAGTCAGGCTTATGGTTGGCCAAAAAATGAACTTCATTTCCAAGGAATTGTTAACAGTATCGTGGATATCAATTGCACAAGAAAACCCGACCTTACTTTAGTAGATGGTATTTTGGGTATGCAAGGTGATGGGCCTTTATATGGCGATGCTGTAAAAGCAAATTTCTTGATGATGGGGGACGATTCCGTTGCGGTTGACTCGACTTGCTCTAGGTGGATGGGTTTTAACCCAAAAGAGATTGTGCATATTAAAGTGGCTTTTCAATCTGGAGTGGGAAACATAGAAACAGATAAAATTAAAATTTTTGGGTTTGAATCGCAAATTGTTCCAAAATTAAATTTTCTTGCACCTCCAAATTTGGAAACTCATTAATTTACAAAAAAGTACTTTAATCTGAGGCTTTTAGCCATCAAAACCATATTAGTTTTCAAATAAATATAATTATTTTGGCAAGATCAATATAAAAGTTTGCGAATGACTATAATAACATTGATATGATTTTTCGTTTTTGCAGATGACCTAGGTTAATTAAGAGTGTACCTTAAGAACTAGTAATAATTCCTTTGACAATAAAGTTTAATAAGGCTAATTCAACAATGTATGAGCGTTTTACAGATCGTGCCCGCAAGGTGATGCAACTTGCCAATCAAGAAGCTCAACGCTTCAATCACGAATATATTGGTACAGAGCATATTTTGCTTGGTTTAGTAAAAGAAGGTTCAGGCGTGGCTGCTAATGTTCTTAAAAACCTTGATATTGATCTTAGAAAGATCCGCCTTGAGGTTGAAAAGATCGTTCAGTCTGGACCCGATATGGTAACAATGGGGAAACTTCCTCAGACCCCTAGAGCTAAAAAAGTTATTGATTACTCTATCGAAGAAGCTCGAAACCTTAATCATAATTATGTTGGAACTGAGCACCTTCTTTTAGGACTATTGCGCGAGCAGGAAGGTGTTGCTGCCCAAGTTCTGATGAACTTAGGCTTGAAACTTGATGATGTTAGAGAAGAAGTTCTTAACTTGCTGGGGCATAATATGGCTACCGAAGATACTGGAAGCGGAAGTAGCAGTGGAGAAAGGCAACCAAGCCGAGGAAAATCAAAAACTCCCGCTTTAGATAGCTTTGGCAGAGATCTTACAGAACTTGCAAAACAAGCAAAACTTGATCCTGTAATTGGCCGTGCTAACGAAATTGAACGCGTTGTTCAAATCCTTAGCAGGCGCACTAAAAATAATCCCGTCCTCCTTGGTGAAGCTGGGGTTGGTAAAACAGCAATCGTCGAAGGACTTGCTCAGCTTGTTATTGATGGTAATGTTCCAGAATTACTCAGAGATAAAAGAATTGTCGTTCTTGACCTTGCAATGATGGTTGCGGGCACAAAATATAGGGGGCAGTTCGAAGAACGCATTAAAGCGGTTATGAATGAGGTGCGCCGTGCTAAAAACACCATCCTCTTCATTGACGAACTTCATACTCTTGTGGGCGCTGGTGGTGCAGAGGGTGCTATTGATGCTTCTAATGTTCTTAAACCTGCTCTTGCCCGTGGAGAGATTCAGTGTATCGGTGCTACCACACTTGATGAATATCGTAAATACATTGAAAAAGATGGTGCCCTAGAGCGCAGATTTCAGCAAATTATTGTTAATCCCCCTTCAAAAGCTGAAGCTATTGAGATTCTTAGGGGCCTTCGTGACCGATACGAAGCACATCACAGGGTGCAAATTAAAGATGAAGCGCTCATTAGTGCTGTTGAACTTAGCGATCGGTATATTAGTGGCAGGTGTCTTCCCGATAAAGCGATTGATGTTATTGACGAAGCAGGCGCAAGGGTTAGGCTAAAAGCAATGACCCGACCGCCAGACCTTAAAGAATTAGACCAGCAAATTGAAAAGCTAAATCAAGATAAAGAAGCTGCTGTTGCGGAACAAGATTTTGAAAAAGCTGCCCATTTGCGTGACCAAGCAGATAAACTTAAAAAGAAAAAAGAAACGATTACTAAAGAATGGCGTGACAAATCTAGGGAAGTCGATGGTATTGTTGATGACGATGTCATAGCGGAAGTTGTAAGTAAAATGACAGGGGTTCCCCTTAAACGGCTTGAAGATAGTGAAACTGCACGCTTACTCTCGATGGAAAAAGACCTCCATAAAGAAGTGGTTAGTCAGCACGAAGCTATAGAAGCAATTGCCAAAGCGGTTCGCAAGAGCCGTGCAGGTTTGAAAGATCCTAAGCGCCCCATCGGAAGTTTTATTTTTGCTGGCCCTACTGGTGTAGGAAAAACTCTCCTTGCTAAAAAGCTTGCGGCTTTTATGTTCGGAGATGAAAATTCTTTAGTACAAATCGATATGTCTGAATATTCCGAAAAACATAATGTGAGTCGCTTGATTGGTGCACCCCCTGGTTATGTTGGATATGAAGAGGGAGGGCAACTTACCGAAAAAATAAGGAGAAAACCTTACAGCGTGGTTCTATTAGATGAGATTGAAAAAGCCCATCCCGAAGTTTGGAATATGCTTCTTCAAATTATGGAAGAAGGTCGTCTTACCGATAATGTTGGCAGAACAATCGATTTTAAAAATGCAATTATAATTATGACCACCAATATTGGCGCAGCTGAAATTACTGGGAAAGTTGGTGGCTACGGTTTCCATAATCGCAAGGATGAGCAGGCGAATTACACAAAGATGAAAGAAACTGTGAAGCACGCAATGGAAAATAATTTCCGACCTGAATTCCTTAATCGTGTTGATGATATTATTGTCTTCAGACCTCTAACGAAAGATAACCTCAAAAATATCATTGATATTGAACTAAGCAAGGTTTATAAACGATTAAAGGAAAAGCATCTTACGCTTGTTCTTACGGATGAAGCCAAGGAATTACTTATTGAAAAGGGTACAAGTCTTGATTTTGGTGCAAGACCATTGCGTAGAGCAATTGAGCATTTTCTTGAAGATCCTTTGTCAGAAGAACTTCTTCGAGGTACTTTTACAGGTAAAAATCTTATTAACACAAGCGTAGGCGATGTTGATGGAGAAAAGAAAATTTTATTTGACCCAATATTTGTAATTGAGGAAAAACCTGTTTTGGAATCTTCTGTTTCTTCTGTCGAAAAGCCTTCAAAAAGTTAAGCCGAAATTTTTGATGACAAGTTAGCAAATTTTTTAAGCCAGTCTTTTTTAGGCTGGCTTTTTTAACGCAAATGCATTTTCCGAATTTTTTCCATACAAGCTAAGGCTGGTTTCGCCTCCCAATTCGCATCGAAAAGACCACAATTTGGAAATGGAGATTCCATATCATCTGACAATCTTACCCATTGGACTGCTTGAATGTAACGCTTACTAAGAAGTAATGATGTAAAAGATTCGGCCCAGTCTGCTTGGGTTTCAAGTGATTTTGGTCCTTTCCAGTTTCCAAAGGTAGAATCGGAAACGTCTTCAGGGGCACTTATTGAAGGATACCCAAGCGAAACGGTGATAGGCATTCCTAAAGAAGAATAAATATCCAGCAGCCTAGATGTTTCGAGCATATCCCTACAAAACGAACTGTTGGAGCTTGAACCCATTACAATTTCAAGGTCAATAGCTGCAAGATTTAAACCTGCCCGGCAAAGATTATCCATAAAACCTAAAGGGGAAAAGTCTCTTCTTTTTGAGGCTATGTATTCGCCCCAAGGGTGAGTAATTCCTATGATGATTTCTAATGAAGAATCAATTTGTTTGGCGATTTCAGCAAGTTTAGTGGTTATTTTAAAGTAAGTTTCATCACCAAATACAGGCATAGACGCAACATTTAATCCGCTGCAAATAATCCAGCGGTGGATTTTCCCTTGATACCTCCTTATGGTAGTATCTAAAAATCTTGCCATAGTTGTTGCATATTGTGATGCTGTCCCCTCTGTTTGAATTAGCCACTCAGGGATAGTTTCTTTGGTCATATGAATGATTGGGCCACCCACAACTTCCATACCAGTGGCTAAGCAGCACTCAAGAGTTTTGTCGGTTTCATCCCAAGAAAAAACGCCTTGAGATGCTTCGACTTTTTTCCAGTTAATATCGAGGTGCATATTGGTAAAAGATTTTTCAATACGCTGTGAAATAGCGGTGGAAAAAGGTTTGCTTACTTTAGCAGAGAGCCCAGTTTCAATAGGCTGATTATCTTGGTGGCGGAAATTAAAAATTTGCCTCATATATTCTCGTATCAATGTCTCGGAACCTTGGTAGGAAGATTCGATAGAGTTTTGTAAAAGTTGTTCTTTTTGTGAAGATTCTTCGGTGCTAAAGGATTTACCGAATTCTAAGGTGGCTTTACTAAGCTTGTCTTTGATTTCTTGACTGATTTTAAGGCCACCAAACTCCCAATCTGCGGTGAAGTTTCGTAATTGATTTACCTTGCCTCGTGCAAGTTCAGTAACCAAGGAATACGGGTTGCTTCTGCTAGGTAAAGTGGAAGTTGGCGAAATGAAAACGCCTTGATTACCTACCTTCCAAGGTACATTTAAAAAGCATGAATCTGGTTCATCTTTTTTAAGGGATAATAAGTTTTCGTGTATGGAAGTTGTTCCATAAAAAGGCATATAATCGGGGCCACCTGCGAAGTAGGATAGCAGAAGTTCCTGATCCCAGGATTTATTTAGTTTTTCAGGCAGAATGAAAGAAAGATTTCCCATAGATTATTTAAGTTATTTCAGGATTAAAATCAGTAAATCATATGCTTATGATATTATTTAATATAGTTAAAAGCGATAAGTGAATCAAAAATAGATACTTTTTGATTTTAACTAGGTTGGTATGTCTTTGTCTTCTAGGGCGATAATGGTTATACCCAGTTGATCTGCAAGTTTAATGGCTTCTTTATCGCCTAAAAAAATGGTGAGTCCAGCCTCAACAGCTAGTACCCGACCTTTTGCCTTGTGAAGGTTTTGGATAGTATTTATTCCGATGGTTGGCACATCAAATCTGCGGTCTTGGTTTGGTTTTGCAACTTTGACAACAACGAAACCGCCTGATTTACAATATTCTCCCGCCCGAAGAATGTTTTGGTCGGTGCCCTCAATGGCTTCAACTGCTAAAACGGCTCGGTCTTTGACAGCAACACTTTGCCCGACATCCATCCGCCCCATTTCGCGGGCAAGATTCCAACCGAAATAAATATCGAGTAATTCAGCGTTAGAAGGATGTTTTCGAGTTAAAATTCCAGGTTGCACAAGTATCTCCGGTATGAAATCAAGGGCAGAAGCAAAGTATATATCATCGCGAGCGAATTCTTTAATAATAGATAATAATAGGGTATCATCTTTATTATTTATTCTTTTACGAAAATACCAAAAAATGATAGTGCGAAGGTCAGGCGCAAGTGAAAAAAGTTTCCAAGGTTTATGCAGTAAAGAAGCTTTATGAATCTTTCCCGCCATAACTACATTTTTTACCGCGTGCTTTTTAAATCTGCTTATCATCTTTCCTAATTGCGCTGGACCTGACCAGTAGAAATGGTCTACCAACGATTTTAATTCGGACTCAGCTTCTTCTTTTATGCCTACACAAACTACAGATAATCCAATTTTTCTCGCAGCTTTAGCAAACACGATTGGAAATTGACCATAACCTGCAAGTAATCCTACGGGTCCACTGTTAATTGTAAAATCGGTCATATTGAAAAGTGCTCAATTTTTATGGACCATACTTCAGCGTAGTTACTTCCAATGCATTAGTTTTCTGGCATCTGTAAACTCTGTTTGATTTTTTTTACGTCCCTACAAAGTTCAGTTAATTTTCCCAAGCTTACGATGATTCGTTTCTCATCGCGTTCTTGCCGCGCTGGTATTCCAAGCAAGCGTTCACCTTTTTCAGCATCACGCATCACAGCACTTTTGGCCCCTACAACAACTTGATCTGCAAGGTTTACATGATCTGCTAAGCCTGATTGTCCTGCTAGTACAACATAATCTCCAGTTGTACAAGAACCAGCAATTCCAACTTGTGCAACGATTAAATTAAAATTACCTATTTCGCAGTTATGTCCGATTTGAACATGGTTGTCAATTTTGGTTCCTTCTCCTATTTTAGTGGTACCAAAAGTGCCACGATCGATTGAAGAGTTTGCCCCTATTTCGACATTGTCTCCTATTTCGACATTGCCCAAGTGAGGAATCTTCTTGTGTTTTCCTTCAACTAGTCTGTAGCCAAATCCATCTGCACCGATCACGCTGTTTGCGTGAATGATGATATTATTTTCTAGAACAGTATCATCGTAAATTACAACATTGGCGTGCAGAACAACATTGTTTCCGATGCGGCAATTTCTCCCAATAGAAACTCCAGTATGAATCAGGCAATCTGTTCCAATTATGGACCCATCTCCAATTCGGGTAAAAGGTAAAATGGTTGGCCTGTCACCAATTTTTGCGCTAGTAGAAACCTGTGTTAAGGGATCAATTCCAATTAGATAAGGTTTTTGTTTTCCTTTAAAATATTCATAGATGGAAACAAAAGCTTGAAGAGGGTCTGAAGCAAGAATTAAAGTTTTACCCGGTGCGCTAAACTCATTTAAACATACCGCAACCAGTGATTTAGATAGGTTGAATTGTTGTTGGTACTTAGTTGCATCGACAAATGTAATATCACCTATAGCTGCGTTTTTAAGGTTTGACGCCCCAAGAACACAAACAGTTTTGTCACCAATAACTTGGCCTGACACTAAATTTGCTAAATCATTAACCGTGGCAGACACTTGATCCCCCAGTCTTCTCACCCAGAAAATAATAACTATATAAAATGAAATTATGATAACTATTGCAAACTAAACGGGCAATCCTAGTTTAGGGAATCATATTAGATTGAAGCCTGAAAAAATCGCCTTTGGAAGTACCAAGGTAAATTGAATCGTCAGAAAAAATTGGAGAAGCAGAAATTTCTCCGCCAAGCTCTATTTTTTGTATTAGGGTACCCTTATCTAGGTCAAGAAAGTAAACATTGCCATCGAAGGAACCTACCACAACCAAATTGTTTAAAATGAGAGGGGAGGAATCGACCTTACCATCGGTTTGGAAAACCCATTTTTCAGTACCAGTTTTTCTATCTAAAGCGTAAATCTTTTTGTCTCTTCCTCCGACCACGATAGTTTCTGCTGAAATTGCACAAGAACTAAAAAAAGGTTGAGCCCTCTTCTCCGGTTTATAATTCCAAGTGATTTTTGGGCTTTTCCAATTAATAGCTAAAACATTATTAGACATTGTTCCTACAAATAAATCATCACCAGAAATGGAAACAGTAGCACCTGTTTGCCCTCCGAGATCAAGGTTCGAAAGTTCCTTACCCGTTTCGGCATCGAGTATATGAAGGGTACTGTCGCAACCTGCTGCAAAAGTTTTACCATTAGTTACAGCACAAGAACCAAAAAAAGGTCCCTCCATTTTAAATTTCCATATCTCTTTGCCTGCGGTGTTTATGCAGTAAAGGTTTTCATCCTGACTTCCAAAGAGAATGTTTTTTTTGTGAAAGTTAGCACCGCCTGATATCTCCCCAGTGGTCGCAAAAATCCATTTCTTTTTACCCGTAGTGAGTTCAATTGCGTGCAAGTTTCCATCGATATCGCCAATGTAAATAGAATCATCTTGGATGCTGGGGGGCGATTTAAATGGCCCACCTTTATATTTCCAAACTTCTTTACCATCTTTGGAATTTAGGCAATAAATCCGCTCATCCATACAACCGAAAAAAACTTTGCCATCATAAATAGTAGCCGTGCCTTCGATAGAATCTTTAACTGAAGATTTCCAGAGGATGTTGAAAGGGCCTTTTAATTTATTGGGATAAAAAGCATTTTGCTCGGAGTTACCCCTGAAAATGAGCCAAGAAGAATTCTCATCTTTGGCAAAAATGGTGCAAAAAGACAGGCTAAGAAAAAGAATAGGCAAATAAAACAAAAAGACTTTCAACCCATTGCGAGTTGGTAGATTTCTAGTAAATCTTTTTCTATGACCGGGCGTGGATTGAATTTCGCTGTCCATTGTTCTTTAGCCTCCTCTGCCAATACTTCAAGTATGCCATGGGAAACTCCGCAATCGTAAAGATTTCTAGGTATTCCAGCAATTGAAAGAAAATTAGTGATGAAATCAGATAGCATACCACTGGCTTGACTAGGGCTATCCGTAAGATTTCCAATGTCTGCTGCTAGTATTTGATACGAATCCCCAACAAAGGCACTATTAAAGCGTAGTACATGCGGTAATAAGATTCCAATCGCAATTCCGTGGGGAATGCCATAGTGCGCTGTGAGTGGGTTAGCGCAAGAATGGCAAATGCCAAGCATAGAATTTTCAATCGATAACCCAGCAAAGTGGGCACCAAGTTGCATCGCACCTCTAGCATTAAGGTCCTTGGGCATTTTAAGAACCTTGGGGAAGTTCGTAAAAAGCATACCCCAAGCTTGCCTTGCAAAAGTCTGTGAAATAATATTTTTTTTTGTGGTCACATAGGATTCTAAGGAGTGGGAAATTGCATCGATGCCGGTGGCAGCAGTAACCATAGGGGGCTGAGAAATCGTAAGTTCGGGATCAAGAAAACAAATCTTGAATGCAACTTTTTTATCTCCACAAGCCATTTTTAAATGCGTGCTAGAGTCGGTGATAAGCGCAAAGGATTGAGCTTCACTACCAGTTCCGGAGGTAGTTGGAATGCCAACAGAAGGAAGCATTGGTTTTTTGGCAAGGCCAATGCCTTTGAAATCGCTCATTTTTCCGCCGTTGGTCAGCAGAAAATTAATGCCCTTGGCGCAGTCCATAGAACTCCCGCCACCTAGTGCCACAATAAAATCAATGTTGAATTGTCGTGCAAAATCTCTGCCGCGTTCAACATGAAAGTCTTCTGGGTTTTCTTCGACTTGGTCAAAAAGAAAAACATTACAGCCTGATTTTTCTAAAAGTGAAAAAATAAGATCGGTATGGCCAGCTTTCTTAAGGCCAGGGTCTGAAACAAGCAAAACCTGTGTGCCCCCAAGTTCTCTTACTTTATTTCCCACTTCAACAGAACAACCAGGTCCATAAATGACCTGGTTGAGCGGACTAAAATCAAATGGTATCATTCTAAAAGTTACTTTGCTGAAAAGCTCTTTGCTTGTAGAGATGCGTGAATAAATTCCCTTCGTGAGGTTGATCCCAAGTAAGCCGATTCGTGGGTATAGGCCCCAGATTCAGGCGATCAACATGCGTGCTGTTTAGCAAAGCATGAGCAAAATCATCATTCTCGGTAATCGTAGTAGCAACAAGAGTAGGCCCAATTAACTTTACCATTTCAGCTTGCGGGCATTCTACTACGCTTGCGTACGGAAATAAGAACTCTTTATTTGCTAAAGGGTGATCGTAAGTTTCACAATGAATAATAGCAGGCAATAACCACGCACAGCGCCCATCTTTAACAAGCCTAGATGAACCACGAATTTTTTCTGAAATATCAGTAGCCCCAGGTGTCTTTAACAAATTATCAATCATGCCCGAGATTCTTTCTGGTACATCTGGATTTGCAAAGGCCGCAAGTTCTGCCTCTGGATCATCCCAAGCCCTAGCTTGAATCCTTGCAAGTCTTTCTGCAAGTCCCTGAGCCACTTCTTTTCCGTGTGATGGTACCCAAACCGCAGAAACATTGATACAAGACCTGCCACCATTTGCAGCAATCGACTCAGCAATTAAGTCAATAAACTCAGGCCAGTGAGCAATTTTATCTTCACCAATCAAAACTTTGCTGAATCCCGGGCCATGCAATTCAACACGATGATCATTTTTATACGGGTCAGTGGTTGTGCCATCTCCAAAAAGCATACTTCTGCCACAGCCACGAAGTATTTCTGCAGAACCACTGTGGTCGGTAGGGCAAAAGTTTAAAGCAGCAGGAGGGATTCCTGCTTTTAAATAAGCTTGAATAACGCGGAAAGGTGTCCAAGGTTCTTCCCGGCCTGGCTTTAGAATTAAAGGAATTTTTAATGCTGGAGTGGGTGCCCACAGTGAATGAACGCCAGGTGAATTACTTGGCAGAATCGCACCAAATGAGCTGCAGGTAGGAACAAAACATAAAGTCCTACCATCCTGGGTTCCATGGCCTTTGTCCAAAATTGACATATCTAAACCACGAGTTAAACCCGCAATAATAACATCAATGTTCCTTAACACATACTCAACTTTACCCGCATTTCTTTTGCAGAAAACCATTGGAGATCCAGTGGTCGAAGATAAGTTACGAATATAGTCATCAAAACTTTGCATTTGGTCACCGCAAGGTAGAGATTCGGTAGCAAAAATGCGCCCGGCTTCCTTAACCATGTGTGTGAGTGTACTCATAGGAATAGCTTGGAGCTCATTTCGGGCCTCTTCCATCTTTGAAATATCCCTAACAATCTGGCTTCCGTTGACTTGGCTAACTTCGGCCATAGTTGCCCCAGTAGCATGGTGAATAAGCTGGGTTTTGTTCAGACTGGTGTAAGGTTTCCCTAATCGTAAAGCAGGAATATTAATCATTTATAAAGCCCCTTAAAATCCTTATGAAATAAGCACTAAAATACTAATAGACACCAACCACGGTAGTAGCAGCAAATTCGCTAAAAGTTCGAACTCCGCTTACACCGTCCCATGGATAAGTTTCAAAAGGTGGTTCCAGTTCACCCTCATCTCGCTCGGGGAACCTTGGGACAAAGAATTCTTTGGTAAGAGTGGTAAGTAAGACTCTACCTGTTTCGCCATAGCCTACAGACTTATCGAAATTTTTGGGATCAACTACTTGGATGGCAGCTCTGGGCTGAGGTGCGTAGTAAGATATTTTAAAACCATCCTCGGGAGAAATAGGTTTTGAGCAAGCCAAACCCATAAGTGTATTACCATAAGTGGGAGTCATATAAACATCGCCATTATCAAGCATTTCTTCATAAGCTTCGCGAGTGAATTGGGGGGTAAACTCGGTACCGCCAGAGAAAATACCTGTAATGCCCGCAGCCTTAATAGATTTTAACCCGCCTGAAGGAACTTTTTTTCCAAGCTGCCTAAATTTGTCTTCAAGCTTTCCAGTTCGCAAAGCTTCATCAAGAGAAGCAAGAAGTTTAGGTGTTGTAAACATACATTTTATATCATGGCCGCCCGCAAGAATGGTAAGAGCTTGATCCATGCAATGCTCTTTGTAGAGATTGACCATAGCGATTTCACGCATCTTAATAAGTTTTACAACCCACCTAGGGTCAAGATCAATACAGAATGAAATACCACCTCTATGTTGAGCAAGGTGTTCAATTGCCAACCTTAACCGGCGAGGTCCAGAAGGCCCAAGCATAAGCCAATTGCTGCCTTTGGGGAAGTATTTGTCTGGAAGGGTTTCCGACATCATCTCGTAATCAATACGAAAATCATCAATAACGATTCGAGATTTAGGCAAACCAGTGGTGCCTCCCGTTTCAAAAACATAAGTAGGCTTCCCAGCACAACCTTTTGGAATCCAGCGGTTTAATGGTCCTCCACGCAGCCATTCATCTTCAAAAGTTCCAAATAAACGGAGGTCTTCAAATGTATGAACATCTTTAAGAGGATTAAACTTATATTCTTTGGCTTTTTCCAACCAAAAAGGAGTCCCCGTCTCAGGGCTGAAATGCCACTTTACAATCTCTCTAACCTGTGTATCAAGAATGACTTTAGCTTCTTTAACACGAACATCTAATGAATTAATGTCTGCCACAATCAGTTCCCCCGTGTTTAAAATTTACTTACCTTGAATAGCAAAAAGAGTCGTACCAGTGTTTACATACAAACAACCATTAGTAGCCATAAGAGGCCCCTTAATAGGTTGCTCCATTTCAATTTTAGTAGGATCTGCTTTGGTTTTTCCAAAAGAAAAAACATAAATATCACCACTATCAGTTCCAATAAAGATTTTTCCGTCAACATAATAGGGAGAAGCCCAAGTGCCATCACGAAGGTCGTGATCCCAGAATTTTTTACCCGTCTTGGCATCAAGACAATGTAAATAGCCATCCAATTCCGCAATATAAATAATGCCATCAAAAATAGCAGGGGTGCTAAGGGTTCTGCCAAAAACGATTTCCCTGCCCTGCTCTGGCTTCGGAATAACCTTGCCACCGTAATGCCATACTAACCCAGAATTTTTATTGATTTCAGCGTTAGGGTCAAACTTTTCGTCTCTAGGGCTAAGGTCTTTTTCAGGATTACCAGGAACCTTGGTAGCATCAATGCACCAGAAATGTCCCTCCCCTGGTCCATCATCAGGGTTATTTCCCGTTCCAACATAAACCTTTCCCTCAACAATCACGGGGGTAGCCATAATGTAACTTTTATTTCCTCTGCCGCCCGGTTTAAATTCTGTACCTTTAGGGTTACAATCAAACTTCCAAAGGAGGTTACCAGTAACAGGTTCAAAGGCGTAAACCCATCCATCACCGCCGGGGAAAATTACCTGACTTTTTCCATTTAAACTAAATCCAGAGGGGTTAGACCATTGCCCTTCCATAATATTTTTACCCGGGAGATTACTTTTCCAAGCAAGCTTCCCAGTTTTTTTATCTACTGCTATAAAGCTAGGCGCATCAGGGGCAGGAAGTTTATGCTGGTTGGGGTCAACTCCATTTGCTGTCACCACAAAAACAAGATCTCCCATAACCAAGGGGGAACCGATAGCTAGAAAGCAAGGGAAAACCCCAAGGTCTTTAACCATATCAATTTTCCAAAGTATATCAGGCTGAGATTTTCCAGAGGGAAGTTCGGTCGATGCACAAACAAGTTCTGCACGATTACTAACATAAAAGATTTTCTTCTGGTCGTAAGCAGGGTAAGAGCCAATACCTTGTTTAGGCCAGTCATTAAGTTCAGGCTCTTCAAGTTTATCGTGAGTAATTTGCCAAAGGAAGCTACCATCGGCTTCGTTAAAGCACATAATAACGCCAAGATCGCCCTTAAGTTTAGGGTCTCGGGGGCGCTCATTGTTAGTGCCAACAAAGATTTTGCCATCACCTATGGTAGGTCCCCCGTAAGAAACTGTGCCCAATTCTGCAGCCCATTTAATATTTTTACGAGCGTCTTTTTTTACACCCCAAGAAGCAGGAACATTTTTCTCGGTTGGGTTGGCTTGATTTCGCTCAACGGTACCCCCAAGCATAGGCCAATCTTTAATTGGCTCTACAGGAGGTAGAAAACCAAACACATTCGAAATACCAACAACAAGCATTCCAAGGAAAAGGCTTGAACGATTCATCGTATTTTCTCGCAAAAGTTGAAAGCTTTGAGGTGGGAAGTTAGTTCTTGGTAATTGCATAAAGTCTGCAAGGGTTTTCAGTAATGAGAAAAATCGTACCATTTACCGCAACTGGCGTAGCCCTTATCTTTCCCTTCATCTCAACAGATTTAATCAGCTTCTTTTCCTTGGAAGCTGCAAAAATCAACATATTACCGTTTTCATTACCAATGTACACTTTACCATCGACGATGTAGGTGGAACTCCAAGTGTCCGCTTCCATATCGTGCTGCCATAATTTCTTGCCAGTCTTTGCATCTAAACAATGCACAAACCCATCGTATTCTGCGGTGAAAAGTAAACTATCGTGCACAGCAACAGTACTCATGGTCCTACCAAAATAGTAATTTCGATCATAATCCTGATCTGCAGCACCACCATAATGCCAGATAAGGCCCGAAGCTTTATTTACAGGATCTGCTGGGTTAAAATTATCTGCAACAGGAGATAAATCTTTTTCGGGATTTGCAGGAACCTTGGTGATATCAATACACCAAAGATGGCCAACGCCTTTATCGTGTTCGGGGTCTTGGCCAACACCAATATAAAGCTTGTTATCATAAACAACGGGTGTGGAAACAAAGTCATTACGAGTACCCTTACCACCTAGTTCGTAAATTGATTTTTTAGGATTGCAGTCAAACTTCCAAAGAAGTTCGCCACTATCTGGCTTGAAGGCATAAATCCAGCCATCCCCACCAGGAAAGATGATCATAGGTTTGCCGTTAGGTTCAGCATAAACAGGGTTAGACCACTGCCCGTGCATTAGTAATTTTCCCTGATTGATAAGGTTCTTGATTTCGACTTTATCGCCATTCTTTTTCGCTTCAACTAAGCTTCTCGAAGGAAGATTGTTTGACCATAAAACCTTGCCATTTTTCTTGTCGATAGCCAAAAAACTAGGTGCTTCTGGTTGGGGAACATTGATGTGCCCTTCATCCACTCCATTAGAAGTAATAATAAAAAGAATATCTCCGACAATCAAAGGGGAACAGGTAGCAAGGTTATGAGGAAAAACATTAAGCTCTTTAATCATATCAAGACGCCAAATGACATCAGCATCTTTTTTTGAAGTGTATTTTTCGTCAGTAACACCATCATTTTTGCCATCGGCTAAACCTTCGGTATCAGCACAAATGACCTCGCAGCGGTTGCTAACATAATAAAGCCTATTACCTTCAACAACCGGGCTAGAGCAAATACCTTCTCTGGGCCAGTCATTAACACGGCCCGCAGGTAGTTTATCGTGAACAGATTGCCAAATAAGATCACCAGTTTTTTCATCAAAGCACATCATTATGCCTTTATCTTCCTTAATTGCGGGATCGCGAGGGGAGTCGTTATTGGTGCCAATATAAATTTTACCACGGTAAATGATAGGCCCACCATAGGCTTTGGAGCCAAGGTCAATCACCCATTTAATATTTTTCTTTTTACCTTCCTCGTTGCTCCAAATGTCGGGTAGATCTTTTTCAACAAGATTAACAAGGTTTCGATTGACCGTGCCCCCAAAAAGGGCCCAATCTTTAGCTGTACTAGTAAGGGCCGGAATTTCCTTGATAGCAACTGCTTCAAGGTTAGAACTTGTATAAAAGTATTGAGAGGCAGCACCTGTCAAGATCGCTGCCGTAATACCTAAGATAAAAATTCGCTTAACCGTCTTGTTTTTACTAACCATTTTTTTTTCCTGTCAAGTTACTAATTAAAAAACTAATACCGTTTGAATTACTTTTTGTTTGGAGTGACCTTAACATTATCATAAAAAATATCAGTACCTGGTTGGTTTTCAAGAATACCAGCAGCATAGCCATAGATACCAGCACTACCTTCAAGGTTTGCTGTAGGGTCGTTAAATTCAACAGTCCATTCTTTTGGTTCTTCTTTGTCTCGAGGCCATATTTTCCCTTTAATTATGCCCTCGGTTCCCGAAGTTTTTTCAAAGGAAAACTTCATTGTATACCAGATATTGGGTTCCCAAGGATAAGAAATTGTCTTATCCACCCTTGGTAATGCATCCCAAGAAACAAGCCTTAATGACTTTGTTTTTCCAGTTAAAATGAATGTATATCGATTAGCAACAACCCCCATATCGGGAAGATCATCGCGTACTTTGGTGCCCATCATGTCTGCTTGAATAGTGTATTCTGTAAGGCTTGGCATAGTGATGAATGCATTTGCCCTAGCCACTAAAGGGCTTGGGTTAACAGCCAGTTTCTTTAAAATCATTTTCCCATCAACAGATACCATTTCAAACTTACCTTGGCAGTTAACCCACCCGCCCGGAGTTCGCTTTAACGGGATGTTGGCAAAGTTCGGTGCATATGGAAGAACAGGCGCAACCCTAACCCTAGTTTCAGCAGTCAACTTTCCTGCTTTTGCCACTACTCTGCCAAACTGTGCTGGAGGAACTTTGTTTATTTCAAGTTCTGTGCTGGTACCTTTTTCAGATGAAAGTTTGCCTTGTAATAGTGGAGGTGGGGTTGGTGCAGGGGAACCGGGAGGTGCAGGTGCAGTTGGTGGTAAGCCCTCTGGCGGTCTAAATCCAGCAAGCGACCACTCGACTTCCACAGGTCCGATTTTGTTACCGTTCGCATCGTATGCAAAGGCCGCAAGGGATTGCTTTTCTAAAGGATTTAAAACAAAGTCAGCAGGGATAATTTGCAAATGGAAAGGTTCTCCTAAGGCAACCACTTTGCTTTCGGCCTTTATTTCTGGTGCAGAAGGCTTCCAATCAGGTTTTCCAATGCAATATAGATCCTCGCTGGTCATAAAGATAATCTTGCCATTAATAATTGCAGGGCTGCCATTGATTTCGATATCTTCACCAGCTTTGCCGTCTTCACCAGGTTTACCCTTAAAAAGTTGAGCGTGGAGTCGTTTGCAACCATCTTTTGAAGGTTGTAGGATGTGAAATTTGGAATTAACTTCAGCAATGTAAATTTTGCCATCTGCAAATACGGGTGAGCCTTTAGTATTTCGCCCGTACTGGAATTTCCAAAGTTCCTTCCCAGAAGAAGCTTCCAAAGCATGAAGGGAACCCACTTCACCACACATATAAAGAATGCCATCGTTAAGAACCGGGGAGGCAAATTTCGCTTTGATTCCATCAATTTGCCAAATTACTTTTGGTTCTCCATTTGTAACTTGGGAGGCGTCTAGGCAAAGAACTCTGCCTTGGGTGTTTGCACCAATATTTTCTTCGCCCTGCCCAATGTAAACGAAGTTATCTTGAACAACTGGCGAACAATTGATAGACCCGCTACCGAAAACATGGCTCCAAACTTTTTCGCCAGTATTTACTTTAAACGCATGCACTCCTCCGTCACCACCACCGCTTATAAGTAATCTTTGCCCATTAATGTTGGCTACAACGGGATAAGAATAGTAAGTGTCCTTAATGGGATTTCCCGTGGAATTCCACCATTGAATTATCCCGGTTTTTTTATTGAACGCAACAAATCGGTTTCGCCCCATTCCTTGATCGCCCCAACTGGCATTGATCATACCAATAATAAGAAGATCGCCATCAACTATCGGGCTTGTAACGCGCCCCCCATACCCTGTGATTCTGCCGTACTCTTCTGTCAATGATTTCGACCAAAGAACTTTGCCATCCTTATCAAAGCAGAAAAGTAAACCTTGTGTACCATGAGCATAAACATTGCCAGTTTCAGGGTCGCCGGCCATATTAGTCCATCCGAGGCGAACACTGACAATATCAGTGTGGAAAACATTAAATTTATATTCCCAAAGAAGCTTCCCATCTTTTAAGGAAAAGCACATAACCCTTTCTTGTTCAGAAATACCTTTACCAACTTTATTGATCAGATAAACACGATCATTTTGAACAATAGGTGTAGTGCGACCACCAAAAGGAGTTTTCCAAATCAAGTTGTTGTCTGCAGTCTCTGGGTTAGGAGACCATTTTTCGGGAAGGTTTTTTTCAAGAGAAACCCCATTCTGATTTGGGCCACGCCAGTGACTCCATTGATAATCACCTTTGGTTGCCTTAGTATCTTCTACCGATTTGATTGGTTCATTTAAGTTTTTGTCACCCGTTGGTTTTACTTCGGGCTTTGCCGATTCATTATGAGATTTGATTGTCGTTGCTTTTACTTCGGGAGTTTGGCCCTTTGGAACAACAATTTTTTTATCTTCAACCCGAGAGCATCCTGCAAATACAGAAATAAATGCAGGAGTAAAGAAAAGCGCCAGAACAAAAATCGCTATGTTTTTCATATCTACTCTCTTATTAAACAACATTCGCATTGAATGAAACTAACTGGTGGGAAATCCTGTATATATTGTTTTAACAAAAAACAATTTAAAATACACCCTTGTAGTTGACTAGATTTGTATAAATCTTTTAGATTTCAATTCTTGCCTTGGAAGAGAACCTACGGGCAAAACATTTACTTTAGGTTTAAACAAAAAGAGATTAATTACCGCACTTTCGACCAAGGTTTGGACCTTTTCGTAATTGATTTCGGAGGTTTCAACTTCAAATAAAAGTTCAGGCATAATCTCTGATTTTTTAAAAGTAATTCTGAATTCCGTTATTTCATCCATTTTATGCATTAAATTTTGTAAGGCAGATGGATAAATATTGTTTCCTTTATAAAAAATCATTTCATCTACCCGGCCTAAAATGCCACCCCTCAAGCTATAACCTTTAAAACCACATTTACAGTTATGGTGTTCAAGGTTGACAATATCCCCTGTTCTGTAGCGTAAAAGCGGGCAACCTACTCTACCGGAAGAACTTAAGACTAATTCCCCATTAGAGTCGACAGTAAGTGTTTTTATCGTAATTGGGTCAATAACTTCGGGAACGAAGGCCATAGGAATGATATGTAAAATGCCTTGGTTTTCAGTACATTCTATTGAAACTGGCCCTGTTTCTGTCATTCCATGGTGATCCACCACAACCGGTCCCCATATTTTTTCTAACCTAATACGCGTAGAAGCAATGTTAGCCCCAGGTTCACCTGCCAGTACTAATTTCTTAATATTTAGAGCACGGATATCGTACCCCAAGGTTTCTGCCACTTCGCCCACCCTTAGGGCATAACTAGGTGTGGTGAAAATAACATTAATTTTATTGTTTTTAATAAGTGATAATCTAGCTTCGGTGCTCATCCCCCCCCCCGGAAAAGATAAGAACCCGGCCTTGGAAGCAGCCTCAAAGGCGGTCCAAAACCCAAGAAAAGGGCCAAAAGAAAAAGGGAAAAAAAGACGGTCACCCTTATCGATTCCAGCCATTGCAAAGATTTTAAGCCAGTTGTCTAAAAGCCAATCCCAGCCTTCTTTACTATCTAAAAAATGTAAAGGTTTTCCCGTGGACCCCGAGGTTTGATGAAAGCGTTGATAACTATTGTGATTTAAATAATGAAAATTTCCATAGGGAGGAAATTGCTGCTGATTGTCTTGAAGATCTTTTTTTGTAGTGAAATCAAAAGAATCAAAATTACTTTGAATCCAAAGTTTGGAAGGATTAAAGCCGTTGATTCCAAGCTTTTTCTTGTAAAAAGCATTAAAAGGAAAAACTTTTTCCCAAAAGGTCAAAAACTCATCGTTTAACAAAAAAGACTCTTCCAGAAAGTTTTATCCAAAGAATTTTAAAAAGAATCAACGAATATCAAAACAAAACAACAAATCTTGATCACGAATATAAAGTTTACCATCAGAAATCGCAGGGTGCGTCCAAAGTTTCCCACCGTCTTTCCTTAGGTTAGAAAGTTCTGGAATCTTGAACTTGCTGATTTCCTTATAACCTGCAGGAGAAGCAGCAAGCATAGCAACTTCACCAGAATCCTCGGCAAGTAAATAAAGCCTACCATCAGCAGCAATCACAGATCCTGCAGTAAGGGCTTTTCTAGGGGAAGTCCAGGCGACAGTGCCTGTTTCAAGGTCTATGCATTCCCAAGCTCTTTTCAGGTGGAACCCGTAAACATGTTTCCCAACTAAAACGATGCCACCATTATCGTTGGCAATTTCTTTTTTACTGTAAACCTGTTTGGCTTGAAAAGAAGAACCAAGCTTTTCGATTTTGAAGCAATCCATTCCATCACCAAAACCAACGGAAGTAGCAATTAGATTGCCTGAAATAACAGGTGAAGTACAAACAACATCATGATATTCGGCTTCGCGTTTGAATTCCCAAAGGAGTTTACCATCTTCGGGATTAACACCAACGCAGCCTTTTTGGGTAATTTGAATGATGGTTTTTTGGCCATCAATAGTTGCTAAAGTCGGGGAAGCATAAGGCGCTTGTAATTTAACATCAGCCGACCTCCAAATTAAGTCACCAGTTTTTTTATTGAGTGCGGAAAGTAGGCCAAGCGAACCTCCGGGAACAATAATCAGTTTGTCACCATCAACAATTGGTGACCAAGAGTATCCCCAACCAAATTTTTCTGGCCCACCACCAATAGGATTTACTTCAGCAGACAAATCTTTAGGGAGATCTTTTTTCCAAACGATTTGACCAGTTTTGGCATCTAGACAAATTAAGGTTCCCTGACTACCCAAAGCAAAAACGAGATTGTCATCAACCGTGGGAGAGCCATTAGGTCCACCACTCCATTTATTGCCTTTAAAATCAAAAACAGGGCCAATCTTTGCATTCCAAAGCTCTTTGCCGGTAGAGTCGATTTTTAAAAGCAGTTCTTCGCCTTTACGAGCCCCCATGATGTAAATATTATTTTGAACAATGGCAGGGGAAGAGTAACCCGTGCCACAATCTTTAAAAAGCCAGGCTTGTTTAGGGCCATCTTTGGGCCAGACTGCAAGCAATTTTGATTCTTTAGAAGAGCCCGAACGGTCTGAACCACGAAACCCAGTCCAGTCTTCTGCAATTAAATTGCTAAAAGTGATAAAAAACAAGAGAAAGGTAAAAGTTAAATTGCGTGCCATAACCGGCCTCCATTGGATTGCTTATTTAGAAGAAACATCGAAACAAAAAACCAAGTCTTGATCTCTTAGGAAAAGTTTACCATTACTTACAACTGGGTGTGTCCAAATCTTTCCTGATTGCCTATCAAGCTTGGTGGTTTCAGGAATTTTGAACCTGCCAGTTTCTTTCCATTCGGAGGGAGTGGGGTCAACAAGGACAACGGTTCCATCGTTTTGACTATAGATGTAAAGTCTACCCCCTGCCATAGTAAGTGAGCCGGTTTGATTTAATTTTTCGGATTCCCATTTTGCTTCACCAGAAAGAAGGTTTAGGCATTTCCATCGTGCACCTCGGTCGTTGCAATTACCCGAAGCCCCATAAATATGGCCATCGAAAAGAATAACTCCACCATGATGGTTTTGCATTAATTTGTTTTCGTAAACAACTTTAGAAGAGATACCGGAATCAGAAGGAGTTAAAGCTACTAAGCCACAACCACTGCCATAATCTGAAGTCACAAAGATTTTATTGTCGTGAAAAATGGGTGTTGGAATAATTGCAATACCATTAACAGCAACTTTTTCGGAAAATAACTTTTTACCCGTATTTGAATCAACCCCTATAAGTCCACCTGCGGTCATTTGAATATAGACATCATATTTACCAACTTTGGCTTTAATGATTGAAGAATAAGAAGCCTCGTCGGTGATTTCCGTAGAACGCCAAATTACTTTACCCGTGTTTTTGTCTAAGGCAGCCATAGAACCCTTAGCACCCCCAGGGCTACAAACAACTTTATTACCATCAACAAGAGGCGATTCGCTGAAGCCCCAAATTTTCATTACCTTTCCTTCAAGTTCCTTTGCAAGGGAGACGAGCCATTCTTTTTTGCCAGATTTAGCATCAATACAGATAAGATCGCCTTGTCCACTGATGCCATAAACCTTGCCAGCATCAAACGTAGGGGTACTACGGGGGCCTCCACCCCATTTATTTGGATAGGGTGTTCCAATAGGTGTAGACCAAGCTTGTTTCCCCGTTTTAGTATCTAAGCTAAAAATAGTTTCCGAATTGTTTTGAACACCCATCATATATAAGAATTCGCCTACAATTGCTGGGCCAGAATAACCAATCCCTGCTTCTCTAAAGGTCCAGATTAAGTTAGGACCTGATTGACCCCAACTCTTTTGCAGGTTTTTCTCATTCGAAATGTTGTCTCGGTTTGAGCCACGCCATTGAACCCAGTCTTCTGCCATGCAAAAAGACACCGAAAAAAATGAAAGATTAATAATAATTAGTGCAGGAACTCGAAACATTTTGCTTTTCTCTGAATAGGTTGTTCTAAGGATTATCATTAATCAAAGAATAGTGGAAATTATGACTTGCTGCAAGTAATCCTGCAAAATGAAATAATCATTTTTAGAGAAATATTAGCAAAGGGAATGGGGATAAATCTGATGCATTTACTTTGTTGCGATAAGTTTGACAGAAATATAATAGCAATCAAATTAACAAAGGTTATCACTAAAATTTTATGGTTTACTGAGAATTGAAAGGTTGGCTTTTTTAGTATCTGCTTCCAAATGTTTGGCACCCATTAACCAAAAAATTCCAGATAAAATATACATCCCTGATACCGTTACAAATCCTGTATTTAGATTCCCAACTTTTTCTATAATTATTTGTCCTTCAACGGTGATTGCTCTTTCTAAGGAAAAGTTGTCTGCAATAGCACCAATGATCCAAGGGCTTACAGCATCTCCAAGTGCGTGAATCATAAATATATTTATTGCAAAAGCCATCGGCCGCAGTAAAGGCGGGGAAACATTTAGCAGAATGGCATTAGTTGGCCCAGTATTAAAAAAGGTGCAAAAACACGCAATAAAAACTAAAACCCAAGCAAATGGAAAAGGCACATAAAGCACCGCTAAAAATGCAGGAAAACCAACTAACATACTAAATCCCGAAACTAGAAAGTAAGACCCTTTATGGTAACGGTTGCAATAATCCGCAGCAAAACCTCCAGATAAGGTTGCCAATAAACCAGAAACAACAATAAGAAGCCCCATGGTTATACCTGCTTCTTGTTCGGTCCCATTTTGCCTGAAAACCGAAACATAATAAGGAAACCAGTATGCAATCCCGCCAATAGCAAAGGTATTTGCAGTCATACCTAGGCAATTAAAAATAAACGAAGGGGTTTTCAGAAGAATAGAAATATCCTTCCAGTGAAGCTTTTTTAAAGAATTGTTAGACGATTCTATTGCACCTATTTCAGGTTCAGGCATAAAAAAACAAAGTACACCTAAAAGAACACCGGGGGGAAGTACCCAATAAAATGCATTTGGCCATCCTGCAATCCCACCGAAGGCGTATCCGAGGGCGCTCCCAACGGGGATTGCGGCATAAAAAATAGACATTATAACCCCTCGGTTTTTTTCAGGATAAAGATCCGATAGGATTGTTGGGGCCGAGGGGCCATAAGCAGCTTCTCCCACCCCAACCAAACATCTGGTAATGGCAAGGAAGGCGTAAGACCCTAAAAAAACCATCAAGGCACTTACAGGTAAATCAATGGAAAGATATTTTTCGTTCAGTTTCGCGATTGAACCAGAAAGGCCACTAAATCCGCTAGCAATCGACCAGAAAAGCACCCCATATCCAATCAAATGCCAGCGCTTTATTTTTGTGCTAAGAAATCCAAAAATAGGCGCAAATACCATAAAGCTTGCCATAAAACAGGTTGCAAGGATTCCGAGGTAAGTTTTTCTACTATCGGGAGGAGTGTTTTTTAGTAAGTCGTTTTCAATTCCTGCAATGGTGGAAGAAAGAATATACCGATCGATGTAATTAAAAAGATTGATCGCAAGAAGTAGCATTAAAGCCAAACGGGCTTTTGAATTAGTAAACATAAATTTGCCTTGCAATAATTTTAGAGGCCTAAAACAAAGTAATTTAAAGCAAAACGAGAAGGTTTGTGCTAGGCGAGTCCTAGACTTTTGCCCATTCGTCCCATTGTGAAGGCTTGTTGAGCTATTATTTTTCCGAATTCCTATTTATAAGGCTTTATCAAGTGACATTAAACTTAATAAAAAAGTAATATTTATGCCTTTTGACCTATGTGTTTATGAAAATGAAAGGTCTGGATTGTTAGAGCCATTAGCTTTAACTAGGCCGGTTTTCAGCTTGTTATGCGGTACGAAAACATTAATCGAAAAAATTTCCTATGCGGTAGGTGTTATTCCCTCTGCCTGCTTTGTACGCAAGTATTTGAAAGAAATGGTAAGTACCCAATCAAAAAATTTAATCGTTAATGCACCAGATTGGATAACTGCCAAAAAAGCAATCTTGTTTGTAGATGGAACTTGGATTCCTCCATCGGGTTTTAAATTGCAATCACGATTTTCTCATGTTGGCGTTTGTGATGGTAAACCAGTTTTTTACTATTGCCATCCAGAAAGCCTTTCGAGTTTGCCTGTGGTAAATGACAGTCTAAGTTTAACGCAAGCCTTAAAAACCTTGAGCATAATTGAAGAAAAAGTTGGTGGGTTAGTCATTAATTATCTTTGGGAAATAGTTGATTGTAATGCTTCTCAGATAATTGAAGATAATCAAATTAGTCGAATGGAAAAAACGGCTGGGGGAAATTATTCTGGATTGCTTGGGTCAGCAGATCAATTGTTTATCCACCCAGAATCAGTAATTGAACCTTTGGTTGCTTTTGATACGACAAAAGGGCCCATAATAATAGAGACAGGTGCTAGAATACAGTCGTTTTCTAGGTTAGAGGGCCCTTGTTTTATAGGCCGTAATACCCAAATCTTTGGCGCCAAAATTCGAACCGGTACTTCGATTGGCCCCAATTGCAGAATCGGTGGCGAAATCGAAAATTCTGTTATCCTTGGATTCACCAATAAATATCACGAAGGCTTTTTAGGGCATTCTTATCTTGGCGAATGGGTTAACTTGGGCGCCGGTACAAACTCTAGCGACCTGCGTAATGATTATGGTCTTGTTAAGGTTCAGGTTGAGGGGAAACTGGTCGACACCGGTCTAAATAAAATAGGAGTCTTCTTAGGAGATCATTCTCGAACTGCAATAGGCGTGTTATTAAATACAGGCGCAAATATTGGAGTTTTTTCTAACCTTTTGCCCGATGGTTTACTTCCTCGTAACATCCCGTCTTTTTCTTCTTGGCAAGAGGGGCAATTGGTCCCTCGAGATTCTTGGGAGCTTATTATGCAAGTTGCATCAAGTGTAATGCAGCGAAGAAACCAAATTCTTCTTCCAGAACTTGAAAAAATGTATCAAAGCATTTTCCAATTTACAGATTGGCAAAGGAAGAAATTTTCTTTTGAAAAGAAAATTTCTTTGAACCGCAAATCCGCTTGATTATACTACTTGAAGTTCCTTTTTCTGATAATCAACCTTTTAAAGGTGGGTTTTATGAACCCTTTGAACCGCAGGGAAGTTCTTGCAAAAAGCCTGATTGCTGGCGGTGCGCTTTGTGGCTCCACCGAAGTTGCTGCTTTTCAAAATGATAATCAAAACCCAGTCGTTAAGGAAAATTTAAAGACCGGAACTTTAGATTGGCAACTTTCCTACACTAAAGTCGACCCAAAAAATAAATTTCGCTCACCTTTAATTGAAGGGTATGCTTCTTGCAGTAGTGTCTCAGTAAGTGAAACTATTACTTTTTTTGTAAGTGCACAAGCATCTGGAAAGGGAATTCTTGATGTTTATCGCCTAGGATATTACAACGGAAAAGGTGGCCGTTTTGTAAAGCAAATTGGTCCGTTTAATATTTTTAAGCAAGAAACTCCTCCCGTAGGTGAACAGAGATTAAGAGAATGCAATTGGAAAGAAAGCGCTGAATGTAAAATTCCTGAAGATTGGTTAAGCGGGGTTTATCTCGCCAAAATTTCTAGCAACCAACACCGTTATCAAAGCTACATCGTTTTTATCGTAAAAGATAATCGAACTGCAGATTTTATGTTTCAATGCAGCGATAATACTTGGCAAGCTTATAACCAATGGCCTGATGGATATTCACTTTATACCAACGATAGGCCCGATAAAAAAGTGCTGGTTTCTGGTGTTAAGGTTTCGTTTGAAAGGCCTTACGGTAAATATGTACAAATTTTTGATAACCCTCTTTCGCAGGGCTCGGGAGAATTTTTATTGTGGGAATTTCCCCTTGCTTATTGGATGGAAAAAGAAGGTTACGACCTTACTTATTGTTCCAATTTAGATGTGCATAGAAACCCTGATGAATTGCTTCGAGTTAAGGTTTTTCTTTCTGTTGGCCACGATGAATATTGGAGCCTTGAGCAGTTTCGAAATGTAAAAAACGCTGTGAATAAAGGGGTTCACGCTGCATTCTTATCCGGAAATTCGGTTTGTTTTGTTACGCCGTTTTCTCCCTCTTCTAAAAATGTTCCTAACAAAGTTTTGACCCGAGCTGGAAGATTTGGCGGGGTTAGGCCAAAAGAAAAACCCTTTATGGTCGATCTAAACCTTGACGGGCCTAATGAAGCAACTCTTATCGGGGCTCAAACTGTCACACCATTTAATGGGTCGGGCGATTGGATTGTGACTAAGCCAGAGCACTGGCTTTTTGTTGGCACGGGTATGAAAAAAGGTGATAAAATATCTGGCCTTGTTGGTTGGGAATTTCACGGCGAACCTGCTGCAATTCCAGGGCTTGAAGTCGTAGCGGAAGGCCCAACTTTTACCGCAGGTGATATCGAATCTCACTATACCGCTACCATTTACCCGGGCCCTAAGGGAAACCTTGTTTTTAATGCATCTACCATCTTCTGGGCCCAAGGATTGGCGCAACCGCCGGGGCATATGCCACCGATTTCTCATCACGGCAGGCCCCAAGGCCCGGATGAACGGGTCCAAAGAATTACCAAAAACCTATTTCGAAAATTTCTCAAAAAGTAGTAACTCCTGTGTTGCAAGTCGATTTAAGAAATCGCAAGATATTCTCTCGTATGCTTTTCTTATTAAGTTTGAATTATTGAATAAAGGAAAATGAAATGAATGAACCTCTAAATAGAAAATTAAATATGGGCCTTGTAGGGGGCGGCCAAGGTTCATTTATAGGTAAGGTTCATAGTATTGCAGGGGTTTTAGACAACAGGGCCTGCTTAGTTGCAGGGGCTTTATCTTCTGACCCCTTGCGGGCTAAGGAATCTGCACCACTTTATGACATAAAATCTGAACGGGCCTATGGTTCCTTTAAAGAAATGATCTCTAAAGAAATTGCCCTTCCTGTTGGCCAAAGGGTAGATTTTGTTTCAATTGCTACACCAAATCATACTCATTTCGAAATTGCAAAAAGTTTTGCAGAAGCTGGAATTAATGTGATTTGCGACAAACCTATGACTTTTGACCTTGGACAAGCCGAAGAACTAGTCAAAGTGGTTGAAAAGTCCGGAGTGGTGTTTGCCCTCACCCATAATTACACAGGTTATCCGTTGGTCCGTCAGGCTCGTGAAATGATTCTTTCAGGAGAACTGGGTGAAATTAATGCTATCCGTGCTTTTTATATCCAAGGTTGGCTCCGAACCCGACTTGAAGTTTCTGGCCAAAAGCAGGCCGGTTGGAGAACCGATCCTACAAAGTCTGGTGCTGCAGGTTGTTTTGGAGATATTGCAACGCACGCCTACAACCTTTCTCGTTACATGACTGGCCTAATTCCAGCGCAAATTTCTTGCCACTTAAAGGTGTTTGAAGATGGTCGTGCCCTTGATGATTATGGTACAGCTGTAATTCGATTCGAAAATGGCGCCTTAGGGACTGTTACTGCTTCGCAGATTTCTCATGGCCGTGAAAATGACCTTTATATCGAAATCGATGGGACTAAAGGATCACTCGAATGGCATCAGGAAGAGCCAAATAAAATGTGGTTGCGTACCAATGGCCAACCTCACCGTCTTTATACTCGGGACCCGAATGCCCCATTTTTAGGAGAAATGGCCAAAACTTCTTGCCGACTTCCAAGTGGTCATCCAGAAGCATTTCTAGAAGCTTTTGCTAACATTTATAACGCTGTCTACGATGACATTATTCACAAGTTAACTGGGGGCCAATTTGGAGGTAAAAATACCTTGTATCCTAATGTTTACGATGGAGTTGATGGGATGAATTTTATTACTAGATGTGTCTCCAGTTCTATAGAAAATGGAGCATGGGTTAATTTAAAAAATCAGGCCTGTAGAGCCTGATTTCTTTGCCGTTCTGACTTATTTATCCTCAACCCTTACTAAACTCATTATTTTGCATTTTGGGCCATGAGTTTTTTTCTTTATTGGCTTTGAATTGAACTTCGACCCATTTTGGAATAAGATAACATTGTTAGAACTGTTAGCTTTAGAGCAATTAACTCTTCAAAGCTTTTCTTTTCCGCACCGCATTTCAGAGAAAACAATTTTTTTGTTATAAGGAGTATTATCGTGCAGATTAAAATTTCAACAAGACACGGCCATATTACTGAGGAAGTTCAGCAACATATCCGTGAAAAAGTAAGTAAATTGCTTCATTTTTTCGAGAGAATCTCTATGATTGAAGTTACTTTAGATCATCATAAAGATATTAAGGTTGTTGAATTAGCTGTAAATACAGAACATAAACACGATTTTATTGCCAAGGAAGAAAATGCAGATCTTTATACTGCTATGGATTTAGTTATCGTTAAGTTGGAACACCAAATTAGGAAGTACAAAGAAAAAATTCAGGATCACCGCAGAACACCTTCAATGGGTGAACTTCCCAATTAAGTTTGAAATTTGAATTAAAGACGAGAGGGAAAAGGTGATTCAAGATGCGGATGTCGGACTTCATAGTGCATAATGCAATTATTCCTGAACTTAAATCAACGGATAAAGAAGGTGTTATAAGAGAATTGCTTGAAAGCCTTTTTAGTAAAGGTTGTTTCAAGGATGTGGAAATTGAGGATATAATTAAGGCCGTTCTTAAACGCGAATCCCTTGGATCAACAGGTATCGGTGATGGTATCGCAATTCCCCACACAAAATACAGCGGCGTAGATAAACTTGTTGGGGTTCTAGGGGTTTCACCTAAAGGAATCAACTTTGGTAGCAGGGATGGCGATCCCGTTTTTGTTTTTGTTTTGATCATTTCGCCCGTGGACCAACCGGTTGTTCATTTGCGTGCCTTGGAAACAGTTTCAAGAATACTTCGTGATGAACCGCTTGTTAAGGCTTTACGAAGTTGCACATCTGCAGATCAATTGTTTGAGCAATTAAACCAGTATTCAAAAAACTAAGAATGAAACCCGTAATTATTTTGGAGAAATTTTGGTGAATGAATCTGGTCCAAGCTTTTTGAAAAGGGTGGTCAAAATTAAAAACCCAAATGGCTTTCATATGCGGCCTAAAGCCGCCTTTGTTGAAGCAGCATCTCGTTTTATATCTGAGGTTAAATTAATTTGGGAAGGCCAGATTTTTAATGGTAAAAGTATGTTTGAATTGATGATGGTAGCAGCAGCAGAAGATAGTGAAGTTACAATTGAAGTTCTAGGCCCTGATTCTCAATCCGCTTTAATTGAACTCGAAAAATTGCTTGCTGATGAAGATGTTATTAATTGACGTTTTGTAGTTTGTTTGGAATAAGGTGCTGATGGAAGTTTATAGAGGAATACCTGTTTACCCTGGGGTTATTATTGGCCCAGCTTTACTGCTTGATACCGAAGGGTATTTGATTCCCCAAAGGTCAATAATTGCATCTGAAGTTCAAACAGAATGCGAGAGGTTACGGTTTGCAATTAAAGAAGCCGCTAAAGAAGTTCGCATAAATCAAGCTATTATTGCTACCAAAGTGGGCACTCAATATGGCGCTATTTTTGGCGCACATGCTCAAATGATTGAAGACCTTTTCCTTCTCGCAGAGCTGGAAAACCTTATATCTAATAATCTGTTTTCTGCCGAGTTTGCTGTCAGTCAGATAATGAGAAAGCATATAAAAGAATTGCAAAGTCTTCCCGACGCTCATATGGCATCTCGTGCCGCAGACCTTTTTGATATTGAAAAACAGCTATTGTCAAAGTTGATTGGGAATCGGAAACAAGCGATAAATAATTTAAATGTTCCTGTTGTTATTTTGGCTCACGATCTTTCGCCTAATGAAACCGCCAAACTTAATACAAATTTAGTGCACGCCTTTGCCACCGAAGCTGGAGGTAGAACAAGCCATACTTCAATTTTGGCAGGTGCCCTTGAAATACCAGCCGTAGTTGGTTTGGGCAAGTTTATTTCTGACGTCACTGGAGGTGATACGGTAATTGTTGATGGGAATTCAGGGCTTCTTATTATTAACCCCGATGAAGAAACATTAAAAAGATATCAAAAAACCCAGAGCGAAATTGTTTCTTTAGATGCATCTTTAGGAACTCTTCGCGACCTCCCAGCGATAACAAGGGATGGAGTTGAAATAAAACTTATGGGGAATATTGAGTTTCCCCACGAGACCAAGCATTGTCTAGATAAAGGTGCCGAGGGGATTGGGCTTTACCGAACAGAATTTTTGTTTATGGGAAAAGATGTGGTCCCAACCGAAGAAGAGCAATTTGCAGCCTATAAAGAAGTTCTCGAAGCAATGGGTCCAGTCAGACCAGTAGTTATAAGAACTCTAGATTTGGGCGGAGACAAATTTGCAGCTTTTTCGAACCTTTACACCATTGAAAAAAACCCATTTCTAGGACTAAGAAGCATTAGGCTTTGCCTCAGAAATATAGGATTATTTAAAACTCAGCTGCGTGCTATTCTGCGTGCTAGCGTTTTTGGGAATGTTCATCTGCTTTTTCCTATGATTTCTACCGTCTTAGAACTGCGACAAGCTAAAATGATCGTTTCTGAGGTTAAAGAAGACCTTTTTGAAGAAAATATCCCTTTTAAAAAAGATATTCCCATAGGAACTATGATTGAAGTCCCTTCTGCTGCTATCCTTGCAGAATTAATGGCAAAAGAAGTAAGTTTCTTTTCCATTGGCACAAATGATTTGGTACAGTACACTTTAGCGGCAGATAGGTCAAATGAGGATGTAGCCTCAATTTATAACCCTGGAGACCCTGCCGTTTTACGGTTAATCGAAATGGTTGTAAATGCTGCGAAACACTCCAATGTATCCTTGAATGTGTGTGGCGAGATGAGTGGAGATTTGATTTATACAATGTTGTTTCTTGGCTTAGGAATTAGGCAGTTAAGTGTGTCACCTCATAGTATTCCGGAATTAAAACAATTTATCCGGATGGTGAACATAAAAGATGCCGAGAATGTTGCCAAAGAAGCTATGCGCCAACAGACGGCGCGCGATGTAAACAATTATTTGCGGGAACAGACCCGAAAGCTATTGCCTGATTCATTGGTTAATTAATTAAATGAGCAAAAAATGAACCGAGGAAACCTATAATTTGCCTAGCAATGAAATAATGTTCTCGAATTTCAAAAATATAGGCGAATCTAGTTTTCTTGTTCTAAATTTGATGAATGCAGACAATAGTAACGGAGCAGAAAAACTGTAATATTGCAGTGACTGCGGTTCCCGCCTTGTGCGGAATATTTTGTATGAACTTAGAAATGGGGTATAACAAGCCCCTACCAAACGATTTAGAAATCTTTTTAAAGATTTGCGTTCGTTTTCTAAATTTGAAGAAAGGCAGTTACTTTAACCTTCCTAAAAGGTTTAGTAGTTTTGTTGTTGCATGGGATTTAATTCTTTCTGTTACCAAAACGCTTTACAAAATCTCGACCTCGTTACTTTTTTCAGGAATTGATAAAACTATCGATGCATCAACTTCTGAAAAAGTAAACTTTAACATTCCTTATAAAAATACCACCGCTGAAAATCGTTCTCTTGTTTCCAAGCAAATTAAAGCTGAAAAATCTTTTAAGCTTTCGAGTTATAGTGGCAATAAACTATCCGTTTCTTTTAGAAAATGTAATAAAAATTCTGAGTCCAAAAACGATTTTTTTGAGTTATTCCAAAAAGCGGGAAAAGTTCTTATTTGTGTTCTTTTCCAGTTCAACTCGTTTAAAGATTCTTTTCTTATTAGGTTTCAAAGTGCCAATAAAAGAACTTTGCAACCTTCAAAACTAGTTTCCATTCTAGGCTTTCGTAGCCGTCATTCTCATCATCCTTTTTCGGATTTGTCGGGAATGAATACCAAAATATTTTAAATTGAAAGGTTTAGGTCCTGATGAAAAAAGTAATGTTAATTAATGTTTTGCAACCAGAAGAGTGCCGTATTGCAATTCTTGAAAATGGTATTCTAGAAGAACTTTATGTTGAGCGTAATACCCATGAAAGTTATGTGGGAAATATCTATAAAGCCAAAATCGTCAATATAGAGCCAAGTATTCAAGCTGCATTTATTGATTTTGGTATTGGTCGGAATGGCTTTTTGCATGTTTCAGATGTCGAGCCAACTTATTATCGTCACCTTGCTGGCTATAAAGATGATGAAGAAGAAAACGACGGTCTAAGACCCAGTAGGGGACGACCCACCTCGGATGATTCCCGTGGAAGAAGGCCTAGGCCTTCGAACCAGAGTAATATTCCAGATGTGGAAAATTTGCCTAGGGATGAACAAGTATCTAATATAAATCTTCCCGAATTTAACGAGGAATTGTTGGAAGAACAAGATGACTTGGCTTTTGATAACGCGGGAGATTTTGTAGAACAAGATTCTGATTCTATGCAAATTTCTGACTCCGATGACTCCATTACTTTTGGTTCTGGTCTTTCCGACGATGAGCCTGATGGAGATGATTTTGGCCCCGAGGATGATTCCAACCCCCCGGTTATGCCCTCTGCAAATCGAATTACCAGTGATGAAGATTCAACTTCTGGCCCGGATGGAACCGAAGATGATGATTTGCTCTTTTCTAGACCAACTCAAGCGAACCCTAACCAACCTGTATTTGATGCTATTTTCGAACAGCCTCTGACTCGTGGTGAGTCTGAATTAGAGCAAAATCAAATGTCTTTTGAACCAAAGCAATCAGATGAAGATTTGTCTACAGATAATAATCATGATGCGGATGAAGATTTTTCTTCTAGCGATATTGAAGGGGATGGTGGCGAAGTACCTTCAGACGAGGACAAAGGGTCTTCCAAAGACGAGTTTCCCCGCGCCAATCAGGACCAACGCGATAATCGTAGGGGCGAAAGAAGACCCCAGCGTAGGCTTGGGGGTGGATTTTCTTCCGGTTCTAGAGAGGGGTTCCGTGACCAAGGTCGTAGTAACGGTGGCAAACCTATGCGTGGTAACCTGCGGGGTGGGAGGCCCGTTGGAAAACCTAAGCCTATGATTCAAGAGATATTTAAAAAAGGTCAAGAAATCTTAGTTCAAGTTATTAAAGATGGTATTGGTAATAAAGGGCCAACCTTAAGTACATATATCAGCATTGCAGGTAGGTATCTAGTTCTTATGCCCGGGTTGAATCGCGTTGGTGTTTCAAGGAAAATTACTGATGAAGATCAGCGTAGAAAACTTAAGGATATCTTTGTCGATTTAAAACCGCCCAAAGGTGTTGGCTTTATTATTCGCACTGCGGGCATCGACCGGAATAAAACTGAATTACAACGAGACCTAGCCTACCTAGCTCGACTTTGGCAAGTGGTTGCTAAGCGTATTAAAAAAGTTAAAGGCCCTGCAGGAATTTATGAAGAAAGTGATTTAATCACACGCACGATTCGGGATACCTTCACTAGTGATATCGATGAAATTATAGTCGATGAAAAAACAGCATTTGACCACGCCCAAGAATTTTTGCAGTTTGTAATGCCCAGGTTTGCGGATCGGGTTAAATTCCACGATCATAAAAAACCTTTATTTCATCACTATGCAATTGAAGAAGAAATTGCAAAGATTCAATTGAAAAAAATCCCTTTGCCTATGGGTGGGTCTATCGTAATTGAGCAGACCGAGGCCTTGGTTGCGATTGATGTCAATAGTGGAAGTTTTAGATCTGAAAGTAATGCTGAAGATACTGCTTTTCGTATGAATCTTCAGGCCGCTCGAGAAATTACTAGGCAACTTCGCCTCCGTGATTTAGGCGGTGTAATTGTTAATGACTTTATTGATATGCGAGATGAGAAGCACCGTAGAGCTGTTGAAAATGCTATGCGAGATGGGGTGGTCCGTGATCGAGCAAGAACCAAGATTCTTAGAATTTCACCATTTGGTATTATGGAGATGACCAGGCAAAGAATCAGGCCGTCCCTTAAACGCAGTGTTTACCATGATTGCCCCTATTGTAAAGGAATGGGCCAGGTTAAAACCTCTGAAAGTATGGCTATCGAAGTTATGCGCTTGGTTCAACTTGCGGCATACAAGGAATCTGTTGTCAATGTTCGGGTTCGGGTTGCAGCAGAAACAGCAGATTACCTGTTAAATAATAAGAGAAAAGAGTTAGGCAAACTTGAGGATGAGGCAAAGGTAGGGGTTTCGGTGCGAGGAGAAATTGGCGTTCCCCCTGAATTGCTTGAAGTATTTTGCGTCGATGCTAATGGAAATGAATTGAAAATATTCCCACTTCCTGAACCGTTGCCTGCGATTCGTAGGGGTCGGTATCCCTCTTCTAATTCTGACCGGGGTTATCAGGGAGATAACCAAAGTCGAAGAAGTCGTGGTAACCGTGATCGATAACTTAAATCAGGCTGGGGGATTTGGCGTGGTTAGCGCTTTAAAACCTTGCCTGTTTTCTTTGTCTTTGGGCTTGCCCTATTCTTTTTTTTACGCTAATCATCTCCCCCGTCGGGGGTGACATTCCGTTAGAAACGGAAGCCTTGCGATCGAAATGACTCGGGGGTTGGCTGTAAGTGTTGTTCCGAAAAAAGCCTTACTTTCTGTTAGTGGTTTTTGTCTTGTGTGCAATTTCCTCGATTGGAAACTTGCGTGCGTTTCAATTAGATTTGTCGCCAAAACAAACTACTAAAGTTGAGCCTTTTGTTTGCTTTCAGCGTAAAATACCTGGAGATTCTAAGCCAATTCGTGCTGATGCTGATACTATTTCTTCTTGGTCTGATAAATCAAAATATTTTTTGCTCCTCAAAGGGCATTTCCTTATTGAACAAGGCGTTTTGCAGATTCGTGGAGATCAGGCTTTAATTATTGCTGATACTGAATCTTTTAAGGCCCGCGGTATTTGGGACATAGGTGTCTTTGTCGATGGAAATGTTAAAATCGATAACTCTTCGGAAATTCGAAATGCTAAAACTGCGTTCATTGATTTGGCAACTCGGGGAGAGTTCCGTTTTAATGCTGTTAAAAGTAAAGTCGAGCAAAAAGATTGTTCCCAAGAAAAAATTTATATCGATGCCCAAGATGGTAAAGCAAAATCAATTGCAGAGCAACAAAAGGCGTTGAAAAATGACCTTGATAAAACAAATCCTAAGTCAAAGAAAGAAGAAGTTAAGCCCAAACCGGTTTCGCTGCTTCCTCCGCAAGATTCTAATCTGTGGGATATAAACACTTTATCAAGTTTGCTTGCCGTGGCTTTGCCAATTGTTACAACTGCGTTTCAAGATATTTCTCCACCGCCAGCCTTAAATCCTCCACCGCCTCTTCCTAATCCGCAAGTTGGTGCGATACCTATTGCTCCCCCTATTGGAATTCTAGGTGGGGTTACTATTCCAACATCGGTGCCGGTCTTGGATTCTCCTTTGCGTCAATACAGTGTTTCTCCTAGAGGTGCTTCTGGTTTTAATATTCGAATGGAGCATTTACCTAATGGGGAACAAGCCGTGATAGTTTCGGGCGGGGTAATTTTAAATGTTAAAGATGTTCAGGGTATAGGGTTATTAGATATTGAGGCCGATCGACTTGTAATTTGGACTAAAGGTGCGAACCCACAAGAAGTTATTGGAAATCTTAAAAACAAATCTAATCAATCTGGTAAGGAGCTAGAGCTTTATTTATCTGGCCATGTAGAAATTAGGCAGCAAGATGCTGCAAAACCTAATAAACCGATGGCATTCGATTCTGGTGAAGTGAAAATTATGCGCGCAGACGAAGTTTATTATGATATTGCAAGAAATACTGCTATTGCAATGAATGGCGAACTAGAATTTTACCAACCAAAGCTAAAAGATCCGATGTTTGTTCGAGCCAAAGAAATTCAACAACTTGCTGCAAACCAGTACAAAATTATTAAAGCAGAAGTTTTTTCTAGTAAGATGCCTGCCGATCCCGGCTTAAAAGTTTACCTTGCTGAAGCAACGATCGAAGAAAAAACAATTCCTAAATTTTCTATTTTTGGAAAGCGCTTTGTTGATAGAAATTCAGGCCAAGAACTGGATCAGAAAGAAAGTTATATTCGTGGTAAGAATATGTTTGTTGAATTGGAAAATTTCCCAATCTTTTACCTCCCTTACCTTCAGGGGGATGGACGAGACCCGTTAGGCCCTATTGAGGGAATTAATTTAGGGGCTAACCAAATATTTGGTGGGCAATTCGGTCTTACCCTTAATACTTTTGATTTGTTTGGGATTCAGCCTTACGAGAATACTAGATGGCGCACCAGCATTGATTATTTAACCATGCGTGGCCCGGGTATTGGTTCCGATTTTGATTATAAAGCGCCCGACTTTTTTGGCATTTCTGGCAAAGTGAATGGCCTAGCTAAAGTTTATGGCATTATTGATAACGGGCTAGATGTCCTTGGCGGGGGGCGCACAGAAGGCGAACCTCATCCCCAATACCGTGGCAGAGTTCTTTGGCGTCAGGGAATCGCTGATATGCCCAAGGGATTTACTTTTCTTGGTCAAGGTGTTGGAATTAGTGATCGTAACTTTGTTGAACAATTCTTTAAACCTGAATGGGACAATGATTTTAATCAATCTACTTTCGCTTACTTAAGGCAGACTGATCAAAATATGGGTTGGTATGCTTTGGGCGAAGTTAGAACTAGACCCTGGATTAATGAAACTAATTGGCTTCCTAGGGTAGATGGTTTCATTTTGGGGGAATCAATTTTTGATACATTTACTTCCAGCACCTGGGGCGGTGCGGCATATGGCAATTTGTTAATTACTAACGATGGTACACCAGTAGTTAGCCCTTTAACCGATGTTGCAAATAGTACGGGTAGATTTAATATCAGTGAAGAATTTAGCCTTCCTTTTGCGGTGGGCGGTTTAAAAATTAATCCTTATATAAAAGGTGACCTTGCTTATTACACCAATGATCTTTCGGGTAGTGCTTTAGGAAGGGCTTGGGGTGGCGGTGGTATTCGTGCAAGTCTTCCATTCACTGCTTCTTATTCAGATTTTAAATCCGATTTATTTAATGTTAATGGCCTTAATCATAAAGTTGTTAATAGTATTAATTATTTTTATGCAGGCTCTTCAGCACAATACTCCAACTTTGCTCAGTTAGATCGATTGAACGATGATGCTTCTGATCAAGCATTGCGTGATATTCGTAATCAACCTAGCATTTATCCTACTGCTTCAAATGGTGTTTTTCTTACTACTTCGCCTTATTTTGACCCACAGGTTTATGCTATTCGTAGAACCATTGATACCCGTATAGACACCTTAAACCAAATTCAGGTTGTACAAGCCGACATTAGGCAACGCTTGCAAACAAAACGAGGGTTTCCTGGTAATCAACATATTATTGATTGGATGGTTCTAGATCTTTCTGGCTCATTCTTCCCTGAAAAAAATCAGAACAACTTTGGTAATTACCTCGCTTTTCTACAATATGATTATCTTTGGAATATCGGGGATAGGACTAGTTTTACAAGTACTGGGTGGGTAGACCCCATTGATAATGGTGCAAAAGTTTTTACCCTTGGGGCTTATCTTAACAGGCCTGATCGTACTAACTTTTATCTTGGGTTTAGAACTATCGAACCGGTAGAAAGCAAAGCCCTTACTGGGGCCATCACTTACATCTTTAGTCCAAAATATGCGGTTACGGGTGCTAGTACTTACGACTTTGCAACCTTTCAGAGTGTTAGTAATTCACTTGTAGTTACTCGCGTTGGAACCGACCTACAAGTAAGTTTAGGTTTTACTTATAATGCAAGTCAGAATAATTTTGGTTTTACCTTTGAAATCCTTCCAACCATTGCTTCAGGCGGGGGTCGTAATGTCGGTCCTTCAAGTAATTTCACTAATAATGGTGGAGTCCTTGCTCGTTAAGTTGTTATCAATTCTTTTGCGTGAATCTTTTTACGCTATTTGTTAGAATTAATTTTAGAAAGTTAATAAACCTTCAAATATGGGTTTAGGGATCTCTTGCGTATGAATGTTAATGAAAGGAAAAATCAGAAAAGACCTTGGAACGATAAGCTTCATTGTGCCTTTAAGGGTATGAAGCTTGGTATGCGGGGGCATTCTAGTTTTTTTGTTCATTTCTTTTTTGCATCTATTGTAATTACCTTTGCTTTGGTATTAAGATGCGAACCGATTGAATGGGTGCTGTTGATTGGTTGTATTGGCTTTGTTTTAGTGGTAGAACTCCTTAATAGTGCAATCGAAACACTTTATGCTATTTTGCCCGAGGAAATTCGCGACCGGCACTTTGAGGTTTTGGACATTGCAGCGGGAGCCGTTTTGCTCGCTAGTTTTTTTGCTTCAATTATTGGTTTAATAGTGTTTGTTCCTAAAATCATTGGTTTGATTGGCCTTTATTAGAGGATTTGCGAATGTTTGAAAATGAATTGAAGCTCGCAGAAGCTTGGCTAGATAATAATCATCATAACCTTGTGTCTGATTTAAGTGATTTAGTTCGGATACAAAGCATCAGTACCGATGGGGATCACCAAAAAGAAATTGAACATTCTGCTGAAGCAGTTTGCTTGCAAATGAAAAAGGCTGGCCTTCATAATGTCGAAATTTTAAGAACAGGTGATTCAAATCCTTTTGCTTATGGAGAATGGTTAGGTGCTCCTAATCAACCAACTTTGTTTCTTTATGCCCACCACGATGTGCAGCCTATTAATTATGAAAACTTGTGGATCAGCCCCCCTTGGGAATTAACAACAAGAGATGGCAGACTTTTTGGTAGAGGTTCGGCTGATGATAAAGGTGCTGTGGTTGCTCAGTTAGGGGCTATCTCTGCATGGTTGAAAACCTCTGGGAAGTTACCCGTTAATATTAAAATGCTTGTTGAAGGCGAAGAAGAAGTTGGGTCAAAAAACCTAATGCAATTTTTTAAAGAAAACTGTACCCGCATACAGGCAGATACTATTGTAGTTTGTGATACTGAAAATATCAGGGTGGGTTTACCTTCCATTACCTATTCTCTTCGTGGGGTTGTTACTTTATTGGTTGAAGTGAAAAGTGCCTTTATTCCTGTTCATTCTGGTATGGCAGGCGGCGCTATTGCCGATTCTGCCCTTGCCTTAACAAAAGTTTTATCAAGGCTTTGCTGGGAAGATGGCCCCATCCCCATCCCAGAATTTTATGAACAAGTTAAGCCCCTTACCGATCTCGAAAGGAATGTTATTGAAGGTTTGCCCGTTGACCTCGATGGGTTAAGAAAGTTGCTAGGTGTACCCGATCAGGTTCGATTTGCTTTGCAAAAAGGCAAAAGCCTTTACGAGCAAACTTGGAGGCAGCCAGCAGTTACTATCATTGCTATGGAGGCCAGCAACATTAAAGGCGCTTCAAATCAGGTTCTTCCTACCGCTTCTGCTTTGGTAAGTTGCAGGATTGTCCCCGACCAAGATCCGAAAAAGATTGAAGAGGTGTTGCGGAAAGTTTTGACCACTAATACCCCTTGGGGAGTTGAGGTTAAGGTCTCCACTCACGGTAGTTCAGTCAATTGGTGGATGACAGATCCTAGGGGAACCGCATTTGAATCTGCAGTTGCAGCCTTAGAAAAAGGCTTTGGAGCCAAGCCCGTTGGTATTGGTTGCGGGGGCACTATTGGGTTTGTTAGGCCTTTGGTCGAATTATTAGGCGGGGTCCCTGCTCTTTTACTTGGTATTGAAGATCCTGATAGCAATGCCCACGCACCAAACGAAAGTTTGCACGAAGCGGATTGGAAGAAGTTGATGAAGTCGATAGCTCATTTGTTTGCTGAAATTGCTTCCCTTTCTGCTAAGTGAGATTTGTTTAAAGAGGTCTTTTAGGTATTGGTGGGTTGTCATTGTATTTTTTCATTAGTCTACTGATAACCCAATCAGGGAGACAGGTAGCGATTCTTGATAGTAATGAAGTTTGCCAAGGAAATCGAAGTACTTTCGTTTTATTTTGAATTCCCTTGATGATAATCTCTGCAGCTTTTTGCGAATTCATAAGCCAAGGCATATCTTTTTCATCATTGATCTCGGTCATAGGAGTTTTGATAAATCCTGGGCAAATGGTACTGACAAAAATATTTTTTGACCGTAGCTGTATCCGTAACCCTTCCAAGAATGTATTAACACCGGCTTTTGATGCGGTGTATCCTGATTCTCCGGGAAGGCCTTTAAATGCTGCAAGGCTAGAAATTGCAACAAGGTGGCCTTTTCCTGCAGTTAACATTGTCTGTAAAACCCCTTCGACCGAATAAATAACCCCTAGTAAGTTTACCATTATCATTTTTTCTTGAGTTTCAACATTAAATGGCTCAATTAATGTTGGTGCACCTACTCCAGCGTTAGCAATTAAAATATCAACCCCATTTAAGTTTACAATTAATTTGCTTATAGCCTTGTTTGTTTCCACTCGATTTGAAATATCCGCAATTGCGTAAAAGGCTTTACCACCATAAACTTGCATTTCATTTATTAACGATAAAAGTAATTCTTCTCGTCTGGCAATGAGCCCTATATGGGCACCTACTTTAGCAAATTCAATAGCTAAATCTCTTCCTATTCCTGAAGAAGCGCCGGTGATTATAATTTTTTGCCCAAGACCGAATTTCATAGTATTTCCTTTCTTTGCATTAAATTCATTTTCTTTTACCACCCTCATAAGCACAATTGCACAAAAAAATATGTAATAATAAATTGAGAATTTTGTTTTAGTTTAAGAGAAGTTACGATGTTTACAAAAATATTAAGCTTTGTTCTGATTTTAATCGCTTTGCCTGTCGCTTTGATTGGGCAAGAAATCCCTCCCAATATTGCAAAAGTAAACCTCAGGGTTAAGTTTAGAATCCAAGTTTATGGGGTTGAAAGACTCAAGCAAGTAGATGATTTCCTCAAACATCTCAAAATGGTCGGCTTTATCCCTTCTGATGAAAATATCTTTGAAAAATTACAAGATGAAAAGATTACTTTTATTGATGGTACTATTAGGGGCGGTAATGAAAGTAAATGTATCAATCCTAGGTATGTTTATTCCGTAACAAGTTGGCCCATTGGTACGGAAGACCCTAATAATTTTGAAATGCCTTTGCGAATTGAAGTTCAATTCCCACAATATATGCAGCCTAAAAAACAGCTTGAATTTTGGCAAGATTTAAAAGGTAGCCTAGTAAAAATTGGTTTTGCTGATGGCTTTGCTTATGATTCAGAGAATTTTACGCGAATAACAGGAAACCTTTTAGGCAAATCTCTATCTAAGATTGATTCTGAAATATTTCCTGATGCATTAAAAACAGCGGGAGTTTCTTTTGCCCATTTTGCATTCCCACGAGTTATTAAAATCCATTCCGATTGGCCTTTAGTTAAATCAAGAACCGCATCAGAACAATTAGAAGTGCCACTTCGTAAAATGAGTCCTCAAGCAAGAAAAAAGGTGGTAGCAAATGACCAAAAACTTGAAAAATGGCTCGTTACTTTAAACCATCAACCTCCTAGGACTGATGAAATCAATGAGATTTTTTCAAACCTTAACGATGCCGTTGTTGAGGGGATAAATGGTGCTTTATTTGAAATTTTAGCTTCCCCTGCAAGTATAAAAAATTTAGCCAATTTACCTTCTATCATGTTTGTCACCAATGCAGAAACCCAAATCAAAACAGGTTACCTTATTAAGCAAAACAACCTTGCAAATTTGTTTAGCAACGAAGGAGCACTGCAACCTGCTCGTAATTTAAGGGGCGTTGGAGTACCCCCATCTATTGCAGTTGTTGGTGCCGAATTTTTAGGCTGGGAAAATGCTTTTAGTGAAGCAAATTTAAATGCTGAATTAGTAGACCTAACCCGAACTAGAAATTATTACCTAGAACAGATGCCCTATTTTAAAAATTCTGATCCAGTTGGGTTTCATACGAAACGAGCACTAGAAATTGCTAAATTAAATCCAAGTTCGAAAATTGTTCTTGTAAGAATTGATCCATCTATCCCTACTATGCTTGATGAAGTTGCAGGTTTTGCCAACAGAGATTTTAAGTCTTCCTATGCGTTGCTTAATCGTTATCAAGAAACTGACTTCACAAAAAAAGTTCTTCAAGCAGAAAATGATTTTCTACAAAGTGAAAGGGCGTATTTGATTGATGAATTTGGTGAAACCCCCGAGATTGAAAAGCGCAGATTAATTTATGGAGAACGAAAGTCTAAATGGGATAAAGATAATCGCGAAATGCATGATAAAATTTCTCAAATATTAAAATTAAGAGAAAAGCTTCTTGACTTTAAATCTCATAAGTTATTTGTTCTTTTAGAAAATATATCATCGCAGTTACCTTCCTACCAAAATGCGGCTCTTTCACTTTTTTCCGATGATTCAAAATTTAAATCTGCCACTTGGCTTATGCCTGAATCCCTTTTTGAAAGGGTTTCAATTAAAAGTTCTTTTCTAGATGTAAATAATAATGGCTTTATGGAATTTCGGCCTAGCAATGGATTCGACAAATGGGCCGATGAGATACTTTCTTTCCAATATGAAAAAGATGGTAAAACTTTTGAAAAAATACCCCAAGGCAAAAAATTACGCATTAGAGTTCGTTGGCGGGAAAGTGTGGAATGGTCTACAGCAACTTTGGTTGGGGAAACTGCGCCTAGGGCTAAAGCAAGATTAAATGTGTTATTGGTAATCAAAGAAAATGCTCTTGCGGGTAGAAAATTAATAGATGACTTTTCTGTTGTTCAAGAAACTGGAAATGACCCTTTTTGCATTTTTCGTAATAAAAATTTTGCGATTTTTGAACATTTAATAGAAATCGAAACACCTGCCGAAGGTCAATACTCTATTGTAATAGAAGGAAAAGTCCCAAACCGAAATGTTTTAAGTCCTCTTGATTCACACAAGGTTTTTGAGGTTTTTCCTGAAATTACTTTTGAATCTTTTGAAAAAGGGTCTCGATTTAAAGTTCTTAACTAATTTGACAGTTTTCTTTACCTTGTGTTATTGTAATTAAATCGATGGATTAACCTAATAAATCATCTAAGATAAGTAATTGATGGGCCTTTTATTATTATTTGAATTTGATTCTAATTTGGCTGGTGGAAATTTGAAAAAAGCTATTATTAGTGATATTCATGGAAATATTGAAGCTTTGAATAATGTCCTTTTAGATATTAAATCTCAAGGCGTTGATGAGATTTATTGCCTTGGTGATGTTGTTGGATATGGGCCTAATCCTTGCGAATGTGTTGATAAAGTTATGGATTGTAAGGTTGTTCTTTTGGGTAACCACGATCACGGTGCTTTGTTTGATCCAGATGGTTTTAATCCCTCTGCGGAACGAGCTATTTTTTGGACTAGAAAACAGTTGGAAACTGGGGGCGTTCCATTGGAACGAGAAAAACGCTGGAAATTCCTTTCCGAAAGACCTAGGCTATATCGCGAAAATGAATATCTTTTTGTTCATGGTTCTGCGAGAAATCCTCTTAATGAGTATGTTTTTCCAGAAGATATTTACAACAATAGGAAGATGGAGCGTATTTTTTCTTTAGTTGAAAAATACTGCTTCCAAGGACATACCCATGTCCCAGGCGTTTTTATCCAGCAAGAAGGTTCCGAACTTTATCACTTTCAACCCCCTGAAGAATTTGATTTTTCTTATCAGCTTGATAATAGAAAAACTTTATGTAACGTTGGTTCGGTCGGTCAACCTAGGGATTCAAATAATAAATCTTGCTATGTTATTCTTGAAAACAATAAAATTACTTATCGAAGGGTTGCATACGAGATTGAAACTACTGTAAATAAAATATATGCTATTCCAGAATTAGAAAACTTTCTAGGAGACCGACTTAAGGAAGGGCGTTAGTTTTTTTCGGTATTGGTGTTTGTTTTTTACCTACGAATTCATTTAAAAGAATCATGAAGAATAATAAGAATTTCCTTTTGTTTTTTACAGCATCTTTTCTTCTTTTTGCTGCTTGGATTCAAATCCGAGAAAGCATTTGGCCCGCTCCTAAAAAAATCGTTGCTCCAAAAGAAGTTCGTATTGAAGAAGATGATCTTAAGATTCAACCAAAAGTTGGTGGTATTGATCTTGTTCCATTTAAAGAATCAGGAAAATTTCTACTGCTAGGAAGTGAAGATTCTTCCTCTGGTTATCATCTTGGAATTACTTTAGACCCCATCGGGGCGTGTGTTCGTAAAGTTGTTCTCAATAAATTTCAACAAGCTGATAGAATGGGACGGCCTGTTTGGGAAAATGAAAAAGAAAAATTACAAAAGCCTCTCGATCTTATCCCTTTGGAAACTCGATGGCATGCTGGGGCTAATTATTTGTATCACTTCGATTTTAAGGATCAGATTGGTGAGCAACCACTCGATTTTTTGGGGAAAATCGAATGGAAGTTGGTTTCTGGTCCTGTTGAAGAAATCGATTCTTTAGGTGTTTCTAAGCAAAAGATTGTTTTTGAAACTAATGTCCAAAATGTCATTGTTAGTAAGATTTTCACCCTTGCTAAAAATAATTATCATGCTGGATTAGAGCTTGTTTTTTCTACGCAAGAAGTTTTACCCATTCCTTTTCGTTATCAAGTTACTGGACCTCGTGGCCTTCCCGTTGAGGGCGAGTGGTATACTAATACTTTTCGTAATTCGCTTATTGCACAAGTTGATGAAAAAAATAATATTTATCGCGATATTCAAGATGCTCGGCAAATTTCATCTTGGATGGGCGGAAGTGAAGTGATTGTTAACAATCAGATGAAGCACTGGTTTAGGTATGCTGGTGTTGCAATTCAGTATTTTTCTTCAATGGTTGTTGTTGATGATGAACAGGAAGATCAGAAGGTGATTGAAAAAGTTAGGCCAACTTTAGAAGCTACTTTTGCTAAGGGTGATATTATTCGTATTGATCAGAAAAATATGGATCTTCGTACTAATGAAGGAAAAGTCGAAACATTTTGGTTTGAAAATACTAACCAGTTTGAAAACTTTAAGAACCAAATTGGTCCTTTGCGTAAAATTGCAGTCTATTATCGGCACATTCCTACTGTTGATAAAAAACCAATGTATGTTGTTATTGGTATTCGAAAAGAATCTGAAGCCCAACCTCTTTTTGAAAATGATATCACCGTTAGACTAACTTCCAAGCAATTTAACCTCATTGCGGGCAAACCAGTCACCCATAAGTATTTGCTTTACAATGGCCCTGTCAAATCAAGTTTATTAGGTGATTTTAGTGGTAATGCATCAGTTAAGTCTGATCAGATATCGCATTATTCCAACAAGCTAGGTTTAAACACTATGACTGATTATCAGTCTCCCGGTTGGATTGGTAATTTTTGTGCATCGATTTTTTGGACCGACCTTGTTATTAAATGCACCAATATGATGCATTGGGTATTGTGGAAGGTTTATTTGTTAATTCCAAATTTTGGTTTGTGCATTGTTTTTATTACTATTCTGATCCGAGGATTAATGTTTCCTCTTAGCAGGAAACAAGCAATTATGAGTATAAAGATGCAAGAATTGGCACCCGAATTGAAAAAGATTCAAGCTAAATTTAAGGACGATAAACAAGGACTTGGCTTAGCTCAAATGGAATTATACCGCAAGTATAATGTTAATCCTTTTGGAACTTGTTGGGTTGTTCTCATCCAAATGCCTGTTTTTATGGGCCTTTACTTTGCACTTCAAGAAAGTATTCACTTTAGATTAGCTACTTTTTGGCCTACTTGGGTTATTAATCTTGCTGCCCCCGATATGCTTATTAATTGGGGTTCTGGCATTCCTTTAATTAGTAACCCAGAAGATTATGGTGGTTTCCTATACCTTGGACCTTATTTTAATCTTTTACCAATTTTTGCAATTGTTCTAATGGTTTTTCAACAAAAAATGTTTACTCCACCCCCAACTGATGAACAGCAAGAAGCCCAACAGAAAATGATGACCTATATGATGGTTTTTATGGGATTTATGTTTTACAAGGTTGCGGCAGGTTTATGTATTTATTTTGTCGCTAGCAGTATTTGGGGCCTTGCTGAAAGAAAACTTCTACCCAAAACTAAGGCGAATGGTTCACCTTTGCTTGCCTCTGCTGGCTCAAGTGATTTTACCCGTAACGACTCAGGGCCTATTGGCAAAGCTGAGCGTAATGCTCGTAAAGAATTGACTAATAAATCTCAAATTAAAGATCCTGCTGACAAAACTTGGATTGACTCTTGGCGTGATTGGTTTCAAGATATTCTTAATAAAGCCGAGAAAAAATAACCCTGATTTCGGGGCTTACTAATTGCAAAAAGAAATTCTTCTTTCTTATGATTTGATTTGTGCTTCCTCTTCCCCTTCCGGAATCGGAGCTAGGAAAGTTGTTCGAATTAGCGGTGATTTGGCTTTCGAAGCTGTTTCATCGTTTTTAATTTTTGAAAACCCCAGTTTTTTAAATTCTAAAAAACTTGTTTCTGCTTCTCTCTTTCTTGACGAACATCGTCCTATTGCAATTGATGTTTATTTTTGGAAGGCACCTTTTTCTTATACCGGCCAGAATGTTATTGAATTACATCTTCATTCTAATCCGTTCATTGTTGATTTTGTGTTTTCTAAACTTCTCGAATTTGGTGCTCGCTTGGCTAAACCTGGTGAGTTTACCCTTCGGGCGTTTTTAAATGGGAAAATCGATATTACTCAGGTCGAAGCCATTCATCAAGTTATCGAGGCTTCTACTTCAGAAAATTTGGTAAAGGCCTTGGGTAAATTAGCGGGTGGCGTCTTTGACCCTTTGCTTCAAGTAAAAGATGATTTGCTTAATCTTCTTTCAGATGTTGAAGCAAATCTTGATTTCTCGACTGAAGATATTCAAATTATCGGTACAGATGATATCTTGAAAATGATTGGGAAGTTAATCGCACGAATTTTATTGTTGGTTAAAAAATTAGAATTGCGTGGTAGTGGTTCTGATAAAACTTCTGTTATTTTTGTTGGCCCTCCTAATGTAGGTAAATCTTCTTTATTTAATTGTCTTGTGCGTGGCCAAAAATCTTTAGTTAGCCCTATTGCTGGAACCACTCGCGATGTTGTTACTGCTAAAGTTGATTGGCAGGGTTTCGTTTTTGAGCTTATCGATACTCCTGGAATTGAAATGGGACGAAATCTTATTGAGACTCAAGCCCAAGACCTTTCAAATAAAGAACTTCAACTTGCTGATGTGATCTTATTTTGTTCCGACCACGACCACCTTCGATTTTCTGATTTCGGAACTGATTTTTCATCCACGAAATTGATTAAAGTTGCGACTAAATCGGATATTTGCTTTGCTCCAGATAATTGGTTTCCTACAAGTTCTACGAGCCTTCAAGGAATTGAAGATTTGATGAATAAAATTGTTGTGTTTGCTCAAGAAAAAACTATTTTTTCTTCTGCCCCAGGGATTTCACGCATAACTGGTTTCGCAAACTTGTGCCTTGAAAACCTTAGAAGGGCTCATCATTGTGTGCTTTTTGAACAACCCCTTGAGCTTTTAGCCCTGGAACTTAGAGAAGCAATTGAAAATCTTGGACAGGTTACTGGCCATATCTTTACAGATGACCTCCTTGATCGAATGTTTAGTAGATTTTGTGTTGGGAAGTAATTGGTTTTCTTTCTAATTTAGCTTATCTTAATATTGGGTTCATTATTGGTTTTTGTATATAATGTAACATGGAAGTTTATTTCCTTTTCGAAAGGACTCATTAATATGTCATATAAGCATAAATTTACTAGGCATAAAACTAGAGAAGTTATGATTGGAACTAAGGTCATCGGTGGTGATAATCCTATTTTAGTCCAATCGATGACCACACCTGATACACACTTAGTTGAAGAGGTGGTTAAACAAATTCACGAACTTGAGAAAGTTGGTTGTGAATTAATTCGTGTCACTGTGCCTAAAGCCGAAGATGCTCACTCTCTAGGTGAGATCCGAAAGAGGATTGGCATTCCTCTTATTTGTGATATCCATTTTGATTATAAAATGGCATTGCAAGCAATGGATCATCCTATCGATAAAATTCGTATCAACCCCGGTAATATTGGCGGGTATGATCGATATCGACAGGTGTTAAGAAAAGCTAAAGATAAAGGCCTTCCCATTCGTATTGGCGTTAATGCGGGAAGTTTGGAAAAAGAACTTATCGAAAAATATGGCTTTCCTTGCCCACCTGCAATGGTGGAAAGTGCTTTAAGATATTTAGAGATCGCTGAAGCTGAAGGGGTTAGAAATATTATTGTGTCATTAAAATCAAGTGATGTTCTTACCGCAGTTGAAGCTTACCGATTGTTTGCAAAACAGGCTGATTACCCAACCCACATTGGCATTACTGAAGCTGGAAAACCACCTTATGCCGTTACCAAATCTGCGTGTGGCTTGGCACCTTTGTTAATTGACGGCATTGGCGACACGATCCGCATAAGTTTATTAGGAAATCCAATACCAGAAATTCAGGCTGCTTTTGATATTCTTCAAGCAACACAGAGGCGGGTTCGCAAACCAGAAATTATTGCTTGCCCAACTTGTGGTCGGCTTGAAATCGATTTAGAAGGGATTATTTCTCAAGTTGAAAAAAGACTGGAGGGCAAGACTACTCCTGTGAAAATTAGCATTCTTGGTTGTATTGTCAACGGTCCGGGGGAGGCTCGGGAAGCTGACCTTGGTATTGCTGCTGGCAAAGGTAAAGGTGTGATTTTTAAGCGTGGTGAAATTATTAGAAATGTGCTTGAAAGTGAAATGGTTGATGCGCTTATTGAAGAAATTGAAAAATGGGAAATTGAAGAAGTGCAAAGTGGAAACCTTGCGGTGGAGAAAAGTCTTGGAAGCCCCGAAAAGAAACGCTCCCTTCCTGTTATTCGGTAATATTTTTAATTAGGCACAATTTTGTTTCTGGAGGCTTGTATCAAATGCCTGTACAGTTTTCTTGTGGTGCTTGTAAGAAAAAGTTTAAGGCTGCTGATAAATTTGCTGGGAAAAATATTCCTTGCCCTAACTGTAAAACGCTTTTAAAAGTTCCTTCACTTCCTCCAGAAGTAAAATCTACTCCAATTGTTTCTATCCCAACTAATTCAAAATCTTTTTCGCAATCAGAACTAGATGCTGAAACCCTTGCTGCAAGTGCCCTTGATGAATCAAATCAGCAAGAAAATGTTGCTCCAGAGTTTATCGAATTTGTTTGTAGTTATTGTGATGAAAAAAACTCGGTCGCTTTAGATTTGGGAGGTAAGCAAACGCCCTGCACCAGTTGTCGAAGAATTTTAAAAGTTCCTATGCCTGTTAAAAAGGAAGGCCCCGATTGGAAAAAGCAATCTGATAAACGGCCTTTAGGTGCTCTTCGTATAGAAGAACCGGAATTGGAAGGCACTTGGAATTCCACTTTGGATAGCGTTTCTCGCGATGCATTGCTTGAGGCGGGAGCCATTGTTGAAGAATTTGAGCCGCTTACTCGTGCTGAAAAAATTAAGCGGTTTGCTTTGGTTTTGTTTTTAATTTTCGTTGGTTTAACGGGGTACCTTTATTGGAATTCATACAAGGTTAAGTCGAATGAAGAGGCTCGGATTGCAATTATTGAAACGAAACTTAAAACGGGTGATTTGGTAAATCTTTCGGGTGAAGTTAAATCTGTTTTACTTACTGGTATTGCTGTCTCTAGGATTTTAGATAATGCGGACACCTCTGCACCGAAAATAAAAAAAAACCTTCAAAATGCATTGGCTTCATTGGAAAAAACGAGTTCCTTGATTGATAAAGATTTTGCTCTTCTTGAATTATGTCGAGGAATTATTGCGCTTGGGGGGAACAAAGATGAAATACGGGACGGTAAAAAATTGAAATGGGATGAAGTGCAGAAGTTTTTAAAACAACCTTTTGATGCTTTCTCTATCCCCGAATTTAAACTTTTAGCTTTAAAAGAGGCTACTTTCACCTTTGTCGCCAAGGATGAAGTTGACCGAGCCATTGCTTTTGCTTCTCAAGTTTTATCAGGGACTGTAATTTCTAAGGATAAAAAAACAGATGATCAGGCCGATTCTTTGGCGATAGTTGGATTGGTATTATTTAATGCTAAAAAAAGTGAACCTTTAAAGCAAATTATGACTTCAATAGTATCACGCTATACTTCTTCTCCAAACACATTGGTTTCTCCGTTTACTGCTGCGCTTTTTAAACTTGTGGATAGTTCGAAACCTTTACCATTCGTTTTGTCTGATTCTCCTGCTAATGAAGCTGAACTGTATTGCAAATTCTGTGTTGATCTGACTCAAGATAAGTTTTCGGATGAATTTAAACGATTTGAAGATGTTTTACGCCTTAACATTATTGCAAGGGTTGCATTGTTGTCGTTTGTTTTAGAAAAAGATGGAACTATATTAAGTTCTGAACTTAATCGCATAGTATCAGAAGGTGTTGTGCCTAATTTAGAATGCATTCAGTGTTATCTTCTTCTTGTGGCGATTAATTCTAATTTAAAAATAAAGTCAGATTCTTGGGATAATGCTGCTAAAATTATAAATGAAAAACTTAAAAGTTATAAAGATTTCAAACAGTTGAAATCCTTAATAACTTTTGCAGCGATCGAATCAAACCTAGAGTACAATGCCGATATTCTTGATAAAATCAGTAAAATTGACTTTGGAACGGTGGGAAAACTATTGGCATTTAGGTTTGTTGGCATGAATTCAAAGAATGCGGGTTGGTTTATTCCTGCCTTAGGAAAACTCTCAGATCCTGATAAGTCGTTTGGCAATGTAGGAATTGCCCTCTCCAACGAGAATTTATCCAAAAAAAAATAGCTATCAACTTTCTTTTTAAGGTTTTTGCTATACCTTTGCTCTGCCCTTTGGAATAATGAATTATTATCTTTGTCTAGGTTCTTGTAATTTTGGACAAAGTTGTCTTAAACTTTTAAGTATGTTTTGGGTGATTAATGAAAAGATCTTTTGCAATATTTGTAAGCCTTACACTTATCGCCCCTATTGTTGTTTTTGCGCAGTCGGGGAAAGAGCGTATTGATCTTGATTTTGTTGAAGGGCTAAGAAAAAAAGGAGATATTGATCTAGCCATCGATTATTTAAAACTTCTTGAAAAAATCGCTTCTCCTTCTTTAAAAGCAAATCTTCCTTTGGAATTAGCCCGAACACAGTTATCAAAAGCTCTTGCTGAGCCTGATAAAACAAGGAGACAAACGCTCTATAAGGGGGTTATGGATGAGATTAAAAAGTTTATTGCTACTAACCCAAAAAGCTCTAGGCTTGTTGAAGCCAAGCTTGATCTTGCCAATTTGACCAACCAGATGGCTAAAACGAAATTATCTGAAATTGCTAGTGTTAGATCCTTTGTTGAAAAAGAAGCAAAGGGTGTTGAGGCAAGGGCCCTTATCCTTGATTCTAGAAAACAAATGACGGGATCTTTGAAGGAGCTGCAAGATAAATTACCAACTTTGACTGGGTCTTCTCCTGCGGAAGTAGCTGAACAAAAGAGTATTGCAAATAAAATATCTCAAACTGAAATGGATTTTGCCTTATCTTTTTATGACGAAGCTAAGTCTTTCTCTGATTCAGGCAAAGATAAAGATCGTCGTTTACGCGCTGATAAAATTACAGAGGCAATTAAGGAAATGGATAAATTGGTCAATAGGCCTGAGAGTGATCCCCAAACTTGGAAAGCCAAGGCTTGGGTAGCTTTATATTTTATGGAAAATGGAGAACCCAAAAAAGCTAGGCCAAAGCTTATCGAAATTCTTTCTGTTCCCGCCTCTAACAAAGCTGCTAACGATGCCAAACGGCTTGCCCGGTACTTTTTTCTTCAAGTTATTAAGGATGCACCTGATCCCACGGAAAAGAATGTCGAAAAAATTATTCAAGATAATTCCACCAAGTGGCTCGAAGACTTTAAGTCTTTCACGAAGACTCCTGAAGGTTATGGTATACGAATGTTGCTTGCTAAAAGTTATATCGACCAATATGGAAGTAAAGCAATTGCTACAAATACACAAAAGAAAACTGAACTTTTAAGCTTGGCTCGAAAACAATTGACAGAAGTTGAACAAGCTGAAAATGAGTTTACAGAGGAAGCTCGAAACATAAAGCTGAGCCTAATGAAGCAACAAGGTGCCTTTTCTAAAAAAGTCTCCGAACTTAAAACTTTTGAAGATTGTTTTGTTAGGGCTCAGTACGAAATTTCCCAAATCGGGGAAGGTGAATCCAAAATGACTAACCCAGATGACATAGAAAAGAAAAGAAAAGAACACGCTGAAATTATTATTGCTTCTCTTAAACAAGGTTTAGAAACTAAAGAAGCAAAAGACACAATGAAAAAAGGTTTGGGCATTAATCAAATCGAAATAAACAACGCTCGGGCAATGCTTACTTATTATTACTTCACAGATAAAAAATTTGATGATGCTATTCAGGTTGGTAAACAATTTGTGACTGATGATCCTAGGTCTCCCCAAGCTTCAACAGCTTCTATTTATACTCTTGGTTCGTATGCTCAAAAAATGTCTGAGCTTGAAAAAGCTGGATCAACAGATGACAAAATTAAAGCAGCTCAAGTCGAAATGTATGCTTTTGCAAAAATGATGGTTGACCGTTGGCCTAGCGATATACCTGGTAATAGTGCAAGGCATCAATTGGCAACATTTATGTTAAAAGAGAAGAAATATGTAGAAGCAATTGCTAATTTAGAACAAATACTACCAACTTACCCTTCCTACTCTTTTTGCCAATTTGATTTAGGGAATGCTGCACTTGCTGCTGAAGGGGAAATCAAAGATGGAAAAAATAAAGCTAAAGCCGTAAAAGCTTTTGAATCGATTCCGATTCCTTTACCCGGTTCTGACTTTACAACGGTTAAAGTTTATTTTATTGCCAAGGGCAAACTTGGGGGTGAATACTACTCCGCTAAAAAATTTCCCGAGTTAGAATCTCTATCTGTGATTATGAAAAATGAATTGCCTAAGCACACTTTTGACCCCGACCAAACAAAAGATGAAGAAATACGAAAAGGGGTTTCTAATACCATTGAAAATCTTGGACTTTTTGCCCTGTATGGCTTAGCTAATTCCAGCTTTAATCAAGTAAAGCTTGAAGATGTCTCTAAATTACTTGACCCTCTGGTAGACCGAGTAATTGAAGGCAAAATGCCAGAAATTAAACAGAATATCCAGTTGGGTTCTGCTTTATTTGGTATGGCCCTGCAGGCGAATGTCCAAATAGGGAATATTGAAAAAGCTCGAAAAGTAGTCAAAGCGCTTGATTATCTATCTTCCGGTGCGGAAGCTGCTGGAACTGCAAATGTTGTTTTACTTCAATTGAACGCACTTATTGGCGATCAAATTAAAGAGTTACGGAAAAAAGGTGATAAAAAATCTTTGGATAACTCCATTGCTGGTTTTACTGCAATCCTTGACGATGTTACTAAAAAACAAAAAATTAATAACGATTTGATCCGATTGATTGCTATTAACTATTCAACGATGGGGCTTAATGAAAAGGCTCTTACCTTGCTAAAAACTGCAGTTAAACCGGCTATGGATAATGATGCCAAGGCAAATGCTGCTTACAAAGGCATTCAGTTGCAGATTGCAAGGGAATTACGAACTTTGAAAAAATTTGAAGAAGCTACTAAGTTGGTCGAAGAAATTGTTACGGGTACCAAGGAAATTCCAGGTTGGGGTGCTAAAGATGCCCAGTGCCTTCTCGAAAAAGTTAAACTTTTGGAAGCTCAGGAAAAATATAACCAATCGGTACCTCTAGCTAGTCAAATGGTTAAGCAATTGGTTAGCAAGTCAAGCGATAATCAGATTAAAGACAAATACCTTGAAGCATATTACCATATGGTTTTTGGTATGTATCACTATGGTGTAAAGGCATCAGATCCTGCCCGAAAAAGCAAAGGGATTTCGGATGCTGCAGGTTTAATAGAAAAATTAGAAACATCTCAGCCAGATTTTGGAAGTGCTGAATCAAAAAAACGATTTGATGACTTGTTGGCTTCTGAAAAAGAATTAAAAGAACAGTTTGAAAAATTGAAAGCAAAAAGAGTCGCGCCTGCTTCTAAAACTGGCGCTCAAAATGTTGGAGATAAGAAATAATGTTTACATCTATGCTTAGAGTTTCTTTTGCCTTTGGTTTTTTCTTTTTATTTTGCTTCTCTGTCTTAGCCCAAGATGCGATTAAGTATCTCGATAAAGCTAAAAATGGGGAAACTGAGGTTAATGGCACTATAACGGGAGACAGCGTTAAAGGTTTAATGATCAAAAGCCAAAAAGGGCCAGGGTCTTTTTTAGTTCCATCAATGGATATCATCAATGTTACATACAATAGCACCTTAATAAGTAGCATTGATTTAAAAAGCGCTTTGGGTAAAGAAAATCGGGCCAACCTTGCAAGTACAAAAGAAGTAGACCGTTTAAAACTTTATGAAGAGGCAATAAAAGATATAGCTGACTTGCTGGCCAAGGTGAAAAATGACGGCCGCCTATCCAAATACCTAAGTTTTCGAATTGCAAAAATAAAATCCGATGTAGCAAAAATTAACCCCGATGGTTTTCAAGATGCGATTAAGGCTTTGACTGCGGTAAGATTAGATAACCCCGATTCTTGGATGACTTTGCAATCCTTTAAGCTAGAAGCGGATTTGCACGAAATAAAAGGAAATTTAGATGCCGCCTTAAAACTTTACCAAGGAATAGCAAAACTCCCTGGCGTACCATCTGATATTAAAACTGATTCAGATTTTTTGGCCCTTAACTTGCTAATGCGTGCTAATCGTATGCCCGAAGCGGAAACAAAAATCAAGGAACTTGAATCTTCTATTTCTCCTAATGACCCTCGACGACTTTTTGTCCTTCTGCTTAAAGCGCAAGCAAGTCTTATTATTAATCAATTAACTACAATCGAGGCTGATTTAAATTCTGTTATCGAAGTTTCTGACGAAAGTAATGTCCGAGGAAAAGCTTTAAATCTGATGGGTGAATACTACCTTAAAAAGGGTAATGATGTCGATGCGTTTTGGATGTTTTTAAAAGTTGATACCCTTTATTATCAAGATGTGGATGAACACGCTCGGGCTTTGTTCCATCTATCCAAGTTGTTTGATAAAGTAAAAAATGATCCTATTCGTTCTCGTCTTGCTAAAGAAAAACTTCTTGAAGCTAGTTATGCTAAAACTGAATATCAAAAAAAGATCGTTTCAGAAAAATGAATGCTGGCCGTTTTTCAATCCTTCATTGTGATTAGCTACTTTATACCATTATGCTTTAAGGTATTTTTTTTAATCGGTTAGCACAAGATCCTTCTAATAAAATAATCGATATTATTATCATAGGTGTTTTTTATTTAAACTCAAAAATTTTGGCTAAAGTTTTGTTGCGTAAGATGGATATTAAAATTCTATGCATAGATTGATTTTTTAAAATTTCAATTTAAATAAGTCCAGATGCTAATTAAAAGTAAAGTAATCTTTAATGCTGTTAACAGGTATCTTTCACCAAATTTATAAAATGGTTATTCTCATTGGTGATTCTTAACTTCTAGTACCCAATCAATAAAATCTTTCTTGCTAGGTCTGTTAGTTTTGGAGTTTGTAATAATAGAAGGTAGAATAATCATCATTGGTTTAAAAAAATCCTATATCAGAACAATGCTGACCAAGTTATCTAATACTCCAGCAGATCAGCTAAACACACTTTTACAAATCAGGAAATTAAGAAACCTGATTTAATTTACTTCACAGAAACTGTACTTCACCGATCGCATATACAACAAAGAGATTTATAAGAGTAAACCCTTCAATAAAATTTTGGTATTAAATTTAATTGATAAAAAATGTAATAATGAACATTAGGCTATTTTGGAGAAAAGCTTAGAGGTATTTTTGTGATCAACCGATAAGTTTTCTTCTAATTTGCTTGCATCCTTGATTGAAAATTATAGTCTTATCAAGGTGTTAAGTGTTTTTGTAGGAGATATACTTAGTGCTTGATCTAAACCCCGATGAATGTTGCAAAATACTTAGTGTGCTTTCTGACCCACAAAGACTTAAAATTATTGAATGCCTTACCGATGGGCATAAAAATGTTAGTGAACTTTCCCATTGCTTAGGAAAGCATATGGTTAAAGTTTCTCACCACTTATCGGTGCTTAGGAAAGCTGGTTTTGTCGAAGCTAACCGTAAGGGGCGCTTTATTTATTACCGTCTAATATCTTATTTTTCTAATAGTAAAAGTGATTCCATCTCCTCCAGCTTTTTAGATCTTGGTTGTTGCCGTCTTGAGTTGTTGGGTAATACTAAAAAATGCTGTATCTAAGGAATTTTGCTATTTATGATTAAAAATTCAAACCCCTCGTTGTTTTCTTGTTGCTTTGCAGAAGCTTTAGGAACATTCATTCTTGTTTTTATCGGTTGTGGTGTAGTTCACAGCGCAACTCTTACGGGTGCTCAGTCTGGGCTTTGGCAAGTAGCTATTGTTTGGGGTTTAGGCGTAACGCTTTCTATTTATGTTGTTGGACAAATTAGTGGTGCTCATTTAAACCCCGCGATGACAATATCTTTTAGCGTATGGGGAATGTTTGCCAAAGAAAAAATAGTTCCCTACATAGTTAGTCAGGTGTTTGGTGCAATGGTTGCTGCTGTTTTTCTTTTTGTTATCTATCAGCCTTATATTATCCAAAGAGAAAAAGATAAGGGAGTTGTACGGGGAGAAACTGGGAGCGAACTTACCGCAATGTGCTACGGAGAATATTTTCCGAATCCAGGTTCGTTATCTGCCGCAGAAGGTATTTATGATGATAAAAATCGTACTACTTTTGATGAGAAAGTTTCGCATTTTAACGCGTTTTTTGCAGAATTACTTGGAACTTTGATTCTTGCAGTTGTTATCTATGCTGTTACTGATAAGGCAAATAGTAATATGCCAGGCTCCAACCTTGGCCCGTTATTTATAGGACTTGCTGTTGCGGTTTTGATTTCGATTATAGCACCATTGACTCAGGCTTGTTTTAATCCAGCCCGAGATTTTGGTCCAAGATTGATTGCCTATTTGATTGGATGGGGTCCTATCGCAATTCCTGGACCAAGGGGCGGCGTTTTTACAATTTATATTCTTGCTCCAATTCTTGGGGCAGTCCTAGGTGGTGGAATTTACAAGCTGTTGTCTCGTTTGTGTGTTTGATTTTTATTTTTCTGAAAAGCCTTACGGAGAAAATGATGAAGCGTATTAAATTCATAATGCTAGGCGGGTTTCTAGGCGCGGGTAAAACCACAACTATGTCTAAGCTTGCTTCCCATTACAAATCGCTAGGTTTAAAAGTTGCTTTAGTCACTAATGATCAGGCTTCTGATTTGGTTGATACTAATAGCTTGCGTTCCCAAGGTCTTACTGTTGAAGAAGTAGCGGGTGCTTGCTTTTGCTGCAAATTTGATGAACTTGTTGACCGAGTTGGAAAATTGGAAGAAAATAATCGGCCAGATGTTATTATCGCAGAGCCAGTTGGATCGTGCACCGATCTTGTTGCAACGGTTGTTCAGCCCTTAAAAGACTTATACAGTGCCCGTTTGCAGGTATCCCCTTATCCAGTTATTTTTAAGCCAAGTCACGGTATCAAAATATTAAAAGGTGATGGGGAAATAGGATTCTCGCCTAAAGCTGCTTATATATTTATTAAACAATTAGAAGAAGCCGATGCCATTGTAATTAACCGTATCGATGAACTTTCCCTTAAAGAAATAGAAGAATTAATGGAAATGGTTTCTAGCCGTTTTCCTGGAATGCCAGTACTGAAGATGTCAGCTAAACAAGGAACTGGAATTGTTGAATTAGCAACTTTGCTTGAACAGGAAGGCAATTTTGGCCGTAAAATCCTCGATATCGATTACGATATCTATGCCGAGGGTGAAGCCGAACTTGGTTGGTTGAACAGTGCTTTGCAAGTTAATTCAAAGCAACCCATTGATGTTGATTCAATGATCCTTGAGGTGATTACAAAATTAAGAAATAAATTAATTACACATAGTGCTGAGGTGGCACATTTGAAAGTAATTGCGCTTGCTGATGGTGCCTTTGGCGTAGCTAACCTTGTTTCGAGTGGGACCAATCCAGAATTATCCTTGTCATCTAAAATAAAAATTGATCATTTTGATTTGATAGTAAATGCTCGAGTGGCTTTAGATCCTGTAGTTCTAGAAAAAATAGTTAAAGATACTGTAGAAGAAATCTGTTTAAATAATGGCGCTCAAATGGTTTTGGGAAAAACTCAAAGCTTTAAACCAGGAAGGCCGGTACCTACTCACAGATATACTACTGCAAATGCAAAGTAATTTGAATTTATAAGAATTAAGATTTAGGTGCTTAATGAGGGCCAGGCGTTTCAGCTTGGCCTAATCTTTTGGGTTTATTGTTACTATCTACAAAAACAATTTTAGGTGTTGGAATTCCTTCCCCTTCTGCGATTAAGAAATAACTTGCAATTATTATAAGATCCCCTGCAGATGCAAGATGAGCTGCTGCTCCATTTATGCAAACAACACCCGAGTTTTCTTTACCAATCATGGCATAGGTTCGGAACCTAGTGCCTCGTGTAACATTCCAAATATGAACTTCTTCGTTAGGGAGAATGTCAGCGAGAATAAGAAGAGTAGCATCAAGTGTAATACTACCTTCATATTCTAAATCTGCCTGAGTTACCTTGGCCCGATGTATTTTTGATTTCAAAATGCTTCGCATAGGCATGATAAGGATAAACTTTCGCTTGTAAAAAAAAGCTTCCTTTGAATAATTATGGAAAACTTATCCGAAAGAAAGCATCAGTCTACTATTTTCCATCATATGCCATATTTGTGTCTGATAAATAGCCAATTTTTAAGCTTTTAGCCAATGCAACAGAAGTTGCATTCCAACTTGCAGGGGTTGCAAAACTAACTTCAGTTTTTGACTCAACATGCCCATCTAGAAAAGCGACTGTTGCGACTCCCCCTGAATGTCTGAAATGAGTAGTTGGTTGGGGTGTTGATCCATTGTAAGTTGAAAACGGTGCAGCGATGCTATAAGATTCTTGAGACACTATGGGGTTTGAGAAAGTTGAAATTAATGCGGAATCGGAAAATACAAAAGTTGTAGACGTTGAAGAAAAATCTCCAATTCTTCTTGTCAAAAATATAGGATTTGACCAATTTCCTGCGTTCCAGTAAGTCACACCTAGGCAACGGTTGTAGCCATAACCTCCGGTGGCATATCCCCCCGCAGCATTTTTATAGGGAGTCATAACTTTATCTTTATCTAAAGCTGGGCACTGAGTTGCTTTACTGTTATTTTCATAATAGTTTGTTAGGATTCCTTTAGAAGTATCAACATTATTAGCTGTATCAACCAATCCAAACCAATAAGTAGTTGAATAAGGCCAGTTAGATGGACTAGGCGTTGAATAACTCATTGGTAAAACTTGAAATGTGTTTTCATAGTTCATAACCGCCAAAGATAACTGTTTAACATTATTAGAACATTGAATACGACTTGCCGCTTCTCTAACTTTTTGAACTGCCGGAAGTAAAAGGCCAATAAGAATGGCAATGATAGCAATAACAACAAGAAGTTCGATCAGAGTAAATGCTTTACGTTTAGCGTTGATATGAGTCATGGTACGTCTAATCCCTTTGTGAAAGATATTAGGACGCAACATAACTACAGAAAGCCTACAACAAAATGTAGAACATTCTTTTGTGCTGTTTGCCTGCGTCCGCAGCAAATGGCTTTAAATTTGTAGGCAGGTCTTCTGGCTCTCGGCATTAAAAAACATTCGTTTTTTAGGATTATCAGCCTTCCCGTTTTCACAGTGGCTTTAATGATAAACATGCACCGATTACAGCGGCGGCCCCACAACGGATTTAAACCGTTTTCCCTATTCTCTTAATTGCAAAATGCAATCAAGCACCTACACATTGGTATGGTACGGTGTAGCCAACCAATCGACAAATTAAATTGTTGGAAATTCGAATTATAATCTTTGGAGGTGAAGATTTAGATCCTTTTCTTTTTTTTATTCTTTTTTTTGATTTCATAAAAAACAGGATTTATTTCTGCAAAAATTTTAAATAAAGAGCTTTAATGTATTTGGTTTTATTGTTTTTCTCCAAGTCTAATAAAATGCCTGTTTTAATAATCCAATTGTCCAACCCATTCATTTTTTTTGAGCATAAATTCTGACTGGTGCAGTTGCTTGAATATTATCGTGTGGGAATTTTGAATCCCATTGATCGTTAATAGACCACTGCTCTTTTAAATAGAATTGATTTCAGAGTGTGGAGAATACCCTGAAAGTTCTTGGAAGAACTCTGAAAGTTGTTTTTGGGGTTGTTCTTTACTTCTCCAATTACCAAACCAGAGAATCTTTCCATCTTTTAAGATAAGAGATTTGTCGCAAATTTTTTCTACTTCGTTGCAATGATGACTTGAATAAAGCACGGTTTTACCAAGTGTCTTTAAGGTCTTGATTGTTTCTAAAAGGCTCAAGGTGCTAATGAGATCAAGGCCAGCGGTAGGTTCATCAAAAATTAAAACGGGTGGGTCGTGAATCAATGCCCGAGCTAGTGAAACTTTTTGTTTTGTTCCCGTACTGAGTTTTGCGCCAAGTCTTTTGCGGTACATTTCTAGGCCAAGTATATTAAATAATTCAGCGGTGCGTTCTTGAATGGTTTTTTCGTTCATACCGTGCAGCCTGCCGTGATACTGTAAAAGTTCTTCTGGGTTGAGACGGTCATAAATACCAGTTCCAGCAGAAACAAAACCAAGTCTTTTGCGAATTTCATCAGGATGGGTTAAGATATTGAAGTCAGCGATTTTCACGGTGCCCGAAGTTGGGGCAAGGAGTGTACAAAGAATTCGCATCGTGGTTGTTTTGCCTGCACCATTAGGTCCAAGTAATCCTACCACCTCACCTTTTAGAATTTTGAAAGTAAGTGAATCAATAGCTTTAAATGGGATATCATTTCCTGCGGTGAGAAATTCTTTGGTTAAATTTTCTGCTTCAATCATTGCTATTCTTCCTACCGATACAAAAAATTATAGCTAAAATTAAAGGGAGCTTTTTTCTTGTTTAAGTACTCCAGCTACAAAAACTTTCTCGGCTCTGCCTTTTACTTTCCAGCCCGCATAGGGGCAGTTCCTACTCTTGGACTTAAATCGAGTTGGGTCAATTGTCCATTCTACTTCGGGGTCAATTAATGTTATGTCGGCCCAAGCATTTGGTTTTAGGGTTCCACGATCAATTCCCAAGACTTTGGCGGGGTTTATAGTCATTTTTTTAATCATCTGGCTCCAAGTTAATATGCCTGGAATTATAAGTGCTTGAATGCAGATGGGAAGAAAGGTTTCAAGTCCGATTATACCATTTGGGGCTTGATCGAGTTCCCGCATTTTCTTTTCAGGGGAATGAGGGGCATGATCAGTTGCAAGAACTTCAAGCGTATTATCTCGAAGGCCTTCTAGGATGGCTTCAATATCGATCTGAGTACGCAAAGGGGGTGACATTTTGTAGTTGCTGTCGAAAGTGCGAAGGCATTTATCGGTCAGTGTGAAGTGGTGCGGGCAAGCTTCCCCACTAGCTTTAACTCCCCTACTTTTTCCTTGGCGAATTAATTCTACCCCACCTTTAGTAGAAACATGAAGAATATGTACCTTTGCCCCAGTGAGTTCAGCAAGGGCGATCTCTCGATAAATCATCACCTCTTCTGCAGCCCCGGGCATACCTCGAAGCCCTAGGCGCATGCTTTCCACTCCTTCGTTCATAACTCCACCTTTGGTTAGGTCGAGATCTTCAGAGTGGCTGAGTACGGTTTTATCAAAGCCTTTGCAATATTCCATTGCCCTGCGCATTATTTCCGCACTCACAACAGGTGTACCATCATCGGTGAATGCAACGGCACCGCCGTTTACTAGACCACCAATCTCTGCGAGTTCTTTACCTTCGCGCCCTTTAGTAATTGCGCCAATAGGAAATACATTGGCGTAGCCTGCACGTTTTGCTTGAAGGATAATAAATTCTGCGGAAGCTTGTGTGTCGATTGCGGGTTCGGTGTTTGGCATACAGGCAACCGAAGTTACCCCACCTGCTATCGCTGAATGTGCACCCGTAGCAATAGTTTCGTCTTCCTCGCGTCCGGGTTCTCGGAGGTGTACATGCATGTCGATCAGGCCTGGGGTTACAATAAGGCCCTTGGCATCAATAATTTGGTCCGGATTAGCTGCAAGGTTTGAACCGATGCCAAGAATTTTTTCGCCTTGGATCCAGAGGTCTGCAATTTGATCAATGTTTTGTGAAGGATCAATGACTCTGCCAGATCGGATGCAAATAATGCTCATAGTTAAAATACCTAAGACCAAGAACGAAAGAAGTCCAGTAGGTGTTATACGATCTGCATGGAAGGAGTAGAAGAAAGAATAGGTTAAAATGAGTTAAAATGTGGGTTAATCGAGGGTAACGAAGTTGGACTAGAAACATATCGGTACAAATGTATACTATCTGAATGGAGGTAAGTTTATGTCAACTTCTTTGCTCAACCATTCTTGGTATTCACTGCTTGAGGGGATTTCAAGTACCGAAGAATTACTTTTAACAGCTGCTTTCCTTGGTTATCGTTCTTTCGCACTAACGGATACGAACAATCTTTTGGGTGCGGTTTCTTTTCATCATCAGGCACTTCGCTATGGAATTAAACCGATTCTTGGAGCTGTACTTAAAACTGCAACGCAATCTGTAGTCGCACTTATCGAAAATCGTGCTGGGTATCGAAACCTATGCCGTATTCTTAGTCGTTTAAATCTTGAAGATAAATCTGATCTGAGTGAATTACTGCTGAACTTTAATCAAGGTTTGCATCTTCTGGTTGATACTCGCAATCTTTTGGAATTGCTGCACCCTGTTTACAGATCAAGGTTATGGGCAGGAATTAATCGTTCTAGCTTAAGGCGAACGGCTTCGCAGCGGCAATTGAATTTGCTTGAATGTGCGAATCATTTGCAAGTCTTACCCGTGGCCCTTCACGGTTGTTATTTTGCTCAATCTAAATCGTTTGAACTGTATAGCGTTGTTCGCGCAATTCGTGAGGGCACAATGCTGCAGCGGCTTACGAAGGATCAAGTTAGCAACCATAATTGTTTACTTTCCCTTAAAAACTTTCAGGAATTGTTTAGCGATATTCCCGAAGCAATTATGAATGCAGAGAGTCTCGCAGAAAAGTTGGAAGTTAATGTTTTGCCCACCACTATTATTTTGCCCGAACCTCTCGATTCTTGTGGTATGGAGTCGGTGATTCATTTGCGTGTTTTGTGTGATCAGGGAATGCATCAGCGCAAATTGTATAACGACCAAATCGCAAGGCGTAGGCTTGAGGAAGAACTTAAAATCATTCATGCTCGTGGCCTCGATGGCTACTTTCTTACCGTTAATGAAATCACCAGGCTGGCACGCTCTGATGGCCATACCCCTGCCCTGCGTGGCTCTGCGGGTAATTCTTTGGTTTGTTATTTGCTTGGCATTACTGATGTTGATCCGCTGCGACATAACCTTGTTTTTGAGCGTTTTCTACACATGGGGCGTGTTGACTTGCCCGATATTGATCTCGATTTTGATTGGAAGATACGAGATGCATTGATAGATCATGTTCTTGAAAAGCGCGGTAAGCGTTACGCTGCTAGGATCAGCTCGCATTTATTTCTTCAACCCAAATCAGCATTCCGTGAATCTGCCAAGGTGTATGGACTTTCAGAAGATCAAATATCGGGCATAGGCCCAGCACTTGAGAAGCGATTAGAGCCATACATCAGCGGTGAAAAATCTTACGATGATGTTCACCACTATTCAGGTTGTCCGTTAGAACCAATCCAGTGGAAACAGATGCTCCGTCATGCTCGAATGCTGGTGGGAAGGCCACATCATTTGTCAATTCACCCAGGCGGGATTGTCATCACCCCTACGCCAATCGAGGAATATGTGCCTTTACAGTGGTCACGAAAAGGTGTGGTGATTACTCAGTATGAAAAAGATGCTGTGGAGAAAATCGGACTGGTTAAAATTGATCTTTTAGGGAATCGAGCCTTGGCTACCGTGGATGAAGCTTCTACCCTTGCAGGGGAAAGACTTTTACCTCACGCTGATATGCCTGAAAAAGATCTAAAAGTTGCCCAATTACTTTTGCAAGGCGATACGCTTGGGGTTAATCAGATGGAATCACCCGGGATGAGGCATTTGTTGGTACAGATGCAGGCGCAATGCCTGGATGATGTGATTCAATCTTTGGCATTGATCCGGCCAGGAGCGGCTTCGATTGGAATGAAAGAGCGATTTATTCGAAGGCGCAGAGGCCTCGAAAAGCCTAAGATGATGGAATCCGTACTTGTAAATCTGCTAGGCGATACAGAGTTTATGTTGCTTTACGAAGATGATTCCCTCAGGTTGCTGAAAGTATTGGGGAAACTTTCGCCTGCCGATGCCGATGCTTTTCGTAAGAAAGTTGCGAAATGGGAAACCGAGAAGCAGTTTACTGAATTATCTAATAAATTCTATTCCTTATGTGAAGGGTCTGGGATTTCTCAAGATAATCTGGACGATCTTTGGTTACAATTGTCTAAGTTTAATCGTTATTCATTTTGTAAGAGTCATGCAGTAAGCTACGGATTGATTGCGTGGAAAACGCTGTGGCTGAAAACCTATCACCCCCGCGAATTCTGGGTCGCTGCAATAAACAATAATCAGGGGACCTATCCTAAGCATGTTTATATCGAGGCGGTTCGAAGGTCAAAAATCCCAATTTTTACCCCTTGCATTAATCGTTCCAGCTTTAGATTTAAACTTGAAGCAGATGGTATTCGAGTTGGATTTGATTCTATTGCACGGTTGCCATTTGCTTTTAAAAAGCTTCTATACCAAGACCGTGAACGCAACGGACCTTTTACTGGTTTGGTTGAACTTATGACAAGATTATCCCCGGGTTCCGAAACACTTTTACTTCTAATTCAATCAGGGACTTGTGATTGTTTCGGCCTACCAAGACCTTTGCTTTATTTGCAGGCCGAATCTCGCATAGGATGCAAATCAAAAGAACTATTTGGCGCAGTTATTCCCGATCGGTGGGCACCCGTGCAAATTTCAAAATTGCAAAAGGCTAGAGATGAATGGCAAACCCTTGGCTTTACTGTAACTATGCCATTGATTGCTATGCTTCGCGAAGAAAATGGATATCATTCTTATTCGCAAACAGGAGGTATTACAAAATGCATTGATTTGCCTAATAGTGTTGGGAAAAAAATTACCATCGAAGGTATTACTGCAACTGCAAGGCGAACAACAACCGAGTCGGGAAAGCCAATGCAATTTATTTCACTCGAAGACGAAACAGGACTTGCGGATGTAGTTTTATTTCCCGGGCTATGCAATATGATTGCTCATTTAACCCTCGGACCGTATGTTGCTTATGGCGTTGTTGAAGAACATCACGGTGTTCCGGTTCTAAATGCCCATAAAATAATTAGCGCTCAACGACTGGTTGCAACAAGGGAACAACAATATTACGGGGATTTTTCTTGAACGAAGTGAAAAATTATAAAACTATCACCGCACGATGGATTATTCCTGTCGATGGAGTACCGTTAGAATGGGGGCAAATTCATATTGAGGGAGAAGTTATTACTTCAATATTAAAGGCATCTAGTAATAAGATAGACGAAAATCTAGGCGAAGTTGTTGTACTTCCGGGCTTAGTTAATGCGCATACCCACCTTGACCTTTCTGGATTTCCGAGTGATAAAAAAAATGGAGCAAACTTCTTGGACTGGATCGATTCGGTTATATCGTTTCGTAGTTCGAGATCTTCTGAGCAGATAAAGCAAGACATTTCTCTAGGAATTACACAATCTTTAAAAGCGGGAATTTGTTTAGTTGGAGATATTTCTTCTGGAGGCACTTCTTGGGATTTACTATCTCAAAGTTACTTAGGCGGGGTAGTTTATTATGAATTGTTGGGTTTGAAAAAAGAGCGGGCACAATCTTCATTAGAAGCATTTTTAAACTGGAAATCGACATTAAAGCATCACTCCTATTTGCGCCCAGGGGTTAGCCCTCATTCTCCCTACAGCGTTCGTTCTCAATTACTCGACTTTGCAGTTGAACAAGATCTACCATTACAAATGCATCTTGCAGAAACTTTCCAAGAAGTTGAACTTTTACAAACGCAGCGAGGGATTTTTGCTGATTGGCTTATTTTGAAAAATGGTTTTGATGAATCAGGTTTTTCACGTTCAATTTTATCTGTACTGCAGACTCTTGATCGTAATCCACAATCAATCATTGTCCACGGATCTTACTTACAGGATTTTAATAATAAAAAGCGACAACTTATTTATTGCCCGAGAACTTATGAATTTTTTAATGGAAAGAGTCACCCTATGCCAGAAATGCTTAAGGCTGGTTGGAAAATTGCGTTGGGGACTGATGGAATTTCTTCAAATCCAGATCTTAATGTGCTTAATGAGGCACGATTTGTTCGTAAAGTAAATCCCGAAATTTCCGCTGAAAATATTATAAAAATGATCACGATTAATGCTGCTGCTTTGTTGCGCTTGGACAGGCAAAATGGTAGTTTGACCCGAGGTAAGCAGGCGAATTTTTCTTGCTTTCCTTTTGAATCAAATGGTCCTAGCGATCCCCTCGAAAATTTACTTTTGGGAAATCAAAGTTGTTCATGCGTAATGATTCGTGGTAAATGGATATGAGTTGATTTTTTGATTTTGAACTTATTGATGGATTTAAATTGGTGAAGTCTTTAAGAATCGTTCATTTAAATGGTTGGAGTTTTAAATGCCTTTAGGCTACTTGATGTTGGTTTTGCACGCACATCTTCCTTTTGTACGCCATCCCGAATTTGAAGATTTCTTGGAGGAAGACTGGCTTTTTGAAGCCATTGCTGAAGTCTATATCCCCCTCCTTGAAATGTTCCAAAATTTGGAAAATGATAAGGTCGAATGGCGCCTTACTATGTCTATTACGCCTACTCTTGCTGCTATGCTTGATGATTCCTTGCTTGCAGAACGCTTTTTGCGTTATATTCATAATCTGATTAATCTTTCGAGAAAAGAAGTAGAGAGGACTCGCTGGGAGCCCGAATTTTATAAACTCGCTAAAATGTACAATACCCGTTTTGAAATGATTCTTGATCGTTTTGAAAATACCCATAAAAGAAAACTTCTTTATTCTTTTAAAAAATATTTTGACTTGGGAAAACTAGAGCTTATCACTTCTGCTGCAACTCACGGATTTCTCCCTCTACTTAGTTCAAATGCAGGATCTGTTCGCGCTCAAATTGAGGTGGGCGTAAAAGAATTCGAACGACATTTTGGCAAAAAACCTAAAGGGATTTGGCTCCCCGAGTGTGGTTATGTTTCTGGTATAGAAAAAATTCTTGAAAGTTTTGGCATCTCTTACTTTTTTACCGATACCCACGGGGTTCTCTTTGCTGAACCTCGCCCTAAATTTGGAATCTACGCCCCTATTAAATGTCCCGGAACTTCGGTCTCTGTTTTTGGACGAGATACTGAACCGGGAAAACAAGTTTGGAGTGCCTTAGAAGGTTATCCAGGTGATTATTGTTACCGAGAATTTTATCACGATATTGGCTTTGATCTCGATTTTGAATATCTTAGGCCTCACCTCCATCAAATTGGCATTAGGACAATGACTGGAATTAAATACTTTAGTATTACGGGGCAAACCCCGGATAAAAAACCTTACCAACCTGAAAAAGCTTCTCAAAAAGCCTCTGATCATGCTGATAATTTTATTTTTAATCGCGAGAAACAAGTAGAATGGCTTAGTGGTGCAATGAAGGATCGGCCTGCTTTGATTGTTGCACCTTATGATGCTGAACTTTTTGGACATTGGTGGTTTGAAGGTCCACAGTGGCTCGAATTTTTGTTCCGAAAAATCCATTTTAATTGCAATACTATTCAAACTATCACCGTTCCCGAGTATCTTTCTAAGCACCCTGATATTCAAGAATCAAAGCCGGTTATGTCCAGTTGGGGAAATAATGGCTTTTGTGAGGTTTGGCTTGAAGAATCAAACGATTGGATTTATATGCACTTGCACGCTTGTGCAGATCGTATGGAAGAATTAGCTTCGAAAATTCAATCTCCCGATAGCCTAACTCGAAGGGCACTTAATCAAGCCTTGAGGGAATTGATGCTTGCTCAGTCAAGTGATTGGGCTTTTATAATCAAAGCACAAACAACGGTTGAATATGCAACAAATCGTACCAAACTACATATTCTAAATTTTCTTAATTTATATCAACAAATATTTGAGGAAAACATTGACGAACCTTGGCTTACAGAATTGGAAGCTAGGCATAATTTGTTTCCTAATATTGATTATAAGATTTTTGCATCCGTCAATTATCAGTACGGAAACGATTAAAGCCCTTCGATTTCGTCCATACTAACTAGTTGAGAGATTTCTGTTGTTTTAAAACCAAGAACCATTGGCCTAACAACATTTTTAAGCACCACAACATCGTACAATTCGCTAATGGAACCAACAACTTTAACCCACTCAATAATATTTCCAGTGGAAAGTTCGATTACCTGTAAACCACACCAAGGATCTGAATCGCGTTTTGTAAGTTCCTCGTCTAATTTTAATCCATTGAAGGTTTTATCTTTTCGGGGGCCCGAGAGTCCAACGATGGCATAATTTCCCGAAAAAGCTAAACCTCTAAGGTATCCTGGGCAAAAAGTTATTGGTTCGAAAGTTCCTTTTTTGCGGTCAACCTTTCCAAAGTATCCCGTACCGGAATTATGAACATAAAGCTCATTTCGATAAATCCTAGGAGAGTGCGGCATCGAAAGCCCTGAAACAATCGTTTCACCACTTGGGACTTCAAGAATGCAACCACCTTCGTGCCTGCGATTGCGCCAACCATCAACCACATCTGATTTGCTAACTACAGTAACATATTTGGACTTGCCGTTTTCGAGTGCCAAGCCATTTAAATGGCAACGATCTTCCGGAACTAGTTTACTGATAAAAGGAGGTTTCCATAAAGGAGTAAAACTATTTTTATTGCTAGTGGTAGCCAAGCAATTAAACATAGTGTTTACAAACACAAGTCTACCCGTATCTTCAACTACAAGGTCGTGGACATCAAGGTCACCAGTAGTATAAGCAACCCGAGGAATGTAAAGTTTGTCATGGTCGTTATGGGATTCTCCAGGAATAAGACCGTTACAAAATCGCCAGATTTGATAGGTCGTACCAAGCCAAAAGCCATCATGAATTGCAAAAAGACCCATACAGCGCTGCAGACTGCGTTCGAAAACAGAAATTTGACCATCATTTTTTCTGCCTAGAAGGAAAACTTTGTTTGCTTGATAAGTTGTGAAGCCTAGGCTGATTTTTTCTGATGCAAGCCAATCAGAAAAATTGCGACTACACAAAACTTCTAACCAAGGTTCTTCACTTGTTGAGATTTGACTACTTATTGGAACACTCATTTTTTATCCTAGAAAATAATTACAACTGCTTCAGATAATATATCACAAATATGCGAAAAAAAGTATCAGTTATATACATGCTAGCTGACTTTAAAAAAAGATGAGCTTTATTAATAAGCATAGGGAAACTATAATAAATAACATTTGTAATTAAAATCATTCATTTTGAAAATGCAATTATGATTTCACAAGAAATTCATCTTCTTCGACAGAAAGCAATAAGTAATTATCAGTCGGGAGATATGCTTGGGGCTAAAAATGTTTCCCAACAGATATTAAATTTTTGTCCAACAGATTCTGAAACACTTTATTTGATGGGTGTCATTTTTAATGGAGAAGGAAGAATTGAAGAATCAATTTTTTGGATTAATAAAGCTTTAAAAATAGCACCTAATAACGCAGTATTTTGGAATGCTAAGGGTGAGGCAGAGTTGGCGTTAGGGAAATTTTCTGAAGCTATTTTAAGCATTGAAAAATCGATAGAATCAGACCCATCTTATGCCAGAGCTTTTAATAACTTTGGCCGTTTACAAGTTCAATCCAAAAATTATAAAGGAGCACGGGTTAATTTCGCAAATGCGGTTACGTTAAATCCTAATTCTGCGATCGCTTTTAATAATCTTGGAGCTGTTTTACAATTCCTTGAATTGAACGAAGAAGCCATTGGTGAATTTCAAAAAGCTATTCATCTTAAACCTGATTATTCTGAGGCGCATTTTAATCTTGCCAATACTTTGCTACATTTAGGCCATCACTTGAGGGCGATTCAACATTATCAAGAAGCTATCCGGTTTAATTTAAATTATGCAAAAGCTTATTTTCAGATGGGTATTGCATTGGAGTTTTTGCGTAGAGATTATGATGCGCTTGCTTGTTATAGGCAGGAGGTAAAAATTATGCCAAATAATTCTGATATGCTCACTAAGCTTGGTGATCACTTGTTGGTGAAAAAAGATAGGGCCGAGGCCTTATCTGTCTTAGAAAAAGCTGTAAACATTGACTCTGAAAAGTCTGAACCGTTCGTTCGTCTTTGCTATGCAAAACAGTTGGTTTGTGAAATGAAGCTTTAGCTATTTGGCCTTGGCATGCGTTAACTTTGCCTTGGTCAATTGAAAGATTGCACTTGGTTGCAAAGGGTCACAGCAACAATATAAAAGAAAAAAAACAGGATAAACCTTTCCACAATTTTTCTTCAGCTTCTAGTCAATCAAACATTAGGATTAAAATTGCTTATTTGTCAGGTGATTTTTATGACCACCCTATTAGTCATCTCTTGCACGGACTATTTGGTAAGCATAACCGAGATAAGGTCGAATTATTTGTTTATTCGTTTACGCCACCTAATTCTAGTTCCTACCGATTACGAATAGAAAATGAAAGTGAACATTTTTTTGATGTCTCTGAAAGAAATGTCAAGGAAATTGCCAAACGAATTGCGTCAGATGGTATTCAAATCTTGATTGATATTATGGGTTATACGGGGTTTAACCGTGGTGGAGTATATCCGTTACGACCTGCACCAATTCATGTGAATTTTTTAGGAATGTTAGGAACTATGGGTGCAGATTTTTTTGATTATATTATTACAGATGAATTTCTTACCCCACCTGATTATGCAGATAACTTTAACGAAAAATTTGTGTATATGCCTCATTCTTATATGATCGCAGAATTAGAAAAAGAAGTTTCCTTTAAAAAAGAAGATCGTGCCATTTACGGTTTACCGGACAAAGGTTTTGTTTTTTGTAGTTTCAATAATAGCTACAAAATTGAACCTTTAAGTTTTGATTTATGGATGGAGATTTTAAAGCAAGTTCCGCAAAGTGTTTTATGGTTGCAATCTACAGGTCCTATTATGGAAAAAAATATTAGGGCTGAAGCTGAAAAAAGAGGAGTTAATGGGTTAAGAGTTTATTTTGCAGGTTTCGTGCCAAGGGAGGACCACTTGCATAGGCACTTGGCTGCAGATTTATTTTTAGATTCTCTTGTTTATAATGCTGCCACAACTTCTAGCCTTGCTTTGCAAATGGGGTTACCTGTGCTTACTTGTTCTGGTAAGACTTTTGCATCTCGGGTTTGTGGTAGTTTACTAAGGGCAGTTGAGTTGCCCGAGTTGATCGCTAAGGATTATGACGAATTTATTACCCTTGCAGTAAGTCTTGCAAATAATCCTGACAAATTACAATTTTATAGCCAAAAATTGATTAAAAATCGCTCTAGACTTCCGCTATTTGATTCAGCACGCTTCGCAGGTTATTTAGAGAAAGCTTATGAGATGATGTGGGCTAACTACACAAAAGGAAATTCTCCTGCGGTTATCAAAGTCGAAGAATAAAACTTAACTTAAAGCGTTTTTAAATATTCGATTACTTCAAAGCGTTCCTGGTCCGAAAGTTTATCTCCAAAAGTATGACCGTTATTTAATTTTCCAGGCATAGTGGTATCGTACCATTTTCGCTGCTCAGTAACTTCTTTTTCTTGACGAAGGTGGTCGCTATTATTTTTATACTCATAATTCCAGCCGAGCTCTTTTTGATTGTAATTTACGAATTTATTTTCAAAATCACGCGTAAAAACTGAAGGTCTTACCTTGGAATTTAAAAGTGAATAAATTGTTGGTACAGACCCGTTGTGCAAGTAAGGGGCTGTAGCCCAGATGCCATCTAATGGAGGAGCTTGGTAACCATCTGTTTCTCTAGCTTTATAGTCATCAGAAAACCAACCTTCTTTTTCTTTGGAAAACCAAGAGGAGTTATAGAATTTGCCAAAATCTTTGGTGATACCAAAAAACCTCTTTGTGTCGGTTCCGATTGTTTCTAAAGCAATTGTTTTATTAGGATAAGAAGAATTATCACCATAAGTCCCGTGGCATTTGGAACAGTTGTTATCGAAAATATTCTTGCCTGACTTGGCCATCCTGTGATCAATTGAAAATGGGTATGCAGGGGGTTGTATCGATAATATATATTGGTACAAATTATTAAAATTTTTCTCATTTGTATCAAAATGATTTGGCCCATGAAGCGGGCTCATCATAAATTGCATCAAAGACCTCACTGACCGTGAATCGGCTCCCCCCGTTGCATACATAGTTTTTTTCTTTTTAAGAAGCCACCAAGCAGGTGGGTCTTCGTGAAGATCGTCATTTAATCCTAGGTCAGTCCATAAAGTCTTTAGGGTAAGATCGGTATTACGAAAACCTAAAAGGAAAACAGAAACGGCCCCAGCTTCGTTAGTGCCCCTTGAGTTACCGAAACGAAAGGCAAGGGGTTTTTTACTTCCGTCGGCTTTATTCATATCTTCGAAAAAAGTTTGAAGGTCAAGGGAGTTGTTTCCAAGGCCGGGATAAGGTTTTCCATCAAGAATCCCACCATGACAAATCAAACAATCAAGAGCTATACCTTTTACTGTTCCAAGTGTAAAAGGAAAAGTCGCAAGCTTAAGCCCCATGGGTAGGCCATCATTACTATAAGGAGCTAGATGCATACCATATCGTTTTTCAAAGTTTAGTGCTGTAATGGATTTTTCTGGTGGCGAATCTAGCTTCCACTGCTTGTAGAGATTATTAAATGCTTTTAGGGAAAAAGATGGAGCAGCAAATTCTTTGCTTTGCAAATAAGCTTGCCCATTAAGAGAATCAGTATTTTGTGCAGCAAGCAAGGTTGTAATCAATAAGATCAGGTTCATTTTGTTGCCTTGATATTTTGGAACTTATTATCTTATTATTAGTCAGCAGTTAAGGTTAAGGAAACTAATTGTTCCTACGGGCCCATCTTAATTTTGCAGAGCGTGACCTTGGGTTTTTGATTTTCTCATCTAAGGTAGGCCTTATCGGTTCTTTGGAAACATCCGCGAAGAAGCCTTGGTCAAGTAGGGTTGCAAACGTTTTTTTTACAATTCGATCTTCGCCGGAGTGAAAACTTATAATTGCAACGGTTCCGCCTGGTTTTAAAATCGAAGGAAGAATGCGCAAAAGTGACTTTAAATTATCGAGTTCGCGATTAACAAGGATTCTTAAAGCTTGAAAAACTTGAGCAAGGACATTAGCAGGTTTAATTTCTCCCCTAGCAAAAGTTTTGATATTAGATTTGTTATTGCTGTATTTCCCTAACAAAAGTGATAGGTCCGTGGTAGATAAAAGTAGGCCGGCAGAAAAGTTGGTTTTTATTTCTTGTGCGATAGCGTCTGCTTTTTCGACATCTCCTAACTCACTAAGTTTTTCTGCCAACACATTGACATCAATTTTTTCAAGGACTTGGGCTAGAGTAAGTCCCCGAGTTGGATCCATTCGCATATCTAAAGGGCCGGGGCGGATATAGGAAAACCCTCGTTGTGGATCATCAATCTGAGGGCTAGAAATTCCAAGGTCTGCAAGAATTGAATCAACTTGAAAAACTCCATTTTCCATTAGCAACCTATCTATTCCCGCGAAATTTCCATGCAAGAAGTGAAAAGATTCTGCAAAGGCGCCAAGTTTTTCTTGGACTCGAGACAGTGCAAGCGGGTCGAGGTCAACGCCAAAAATTTTACCTCCCGGTACTATTTTAGGAATCAATAAGGCTGTATGGCCCCCTGCCCCAAGTGTACAATCAACAATGATTCTGCCTGGCAAGGGGTCAATGATATCTAAAATTTCGTTTGCTAATACTGGTCGGTGGTCGCCTTCTGGTGTAGATCGCATAATAAAGTTTTCGATTGGTGTTACTAATATTGGCAAAACCTATTAATATCTTAATGATTATAAGGGAAGTATTCATCTAAAGAGGTTTAAAGATGTTGCGCGCGGTACTTTTTGATTTTGACGGTACTCTTGCGGATAGCTTTGAAGCTATAGCGCAAAGTGTAAATTTTGTGCGAGCAGAGAATAAATTGCCCGAACTTGGATTTGCTGATATTAAGGCAAATGTAGGGCACGGACTCGAGCATTTAATGGCGAAGATGCTACCCGGATGTGATATTTCACAGGCTAAAAAGGCGTACCATGCGCACCATCAGGTGCATATGAAGCAACACACTAAGTTATACCCTCAGGCACGAGAATTTTTGCAGACACTTGATAAATCTGGCATCGAAATGGGTGTTTGCAGTAATAAGCCTGTTCGATTTACAAAAGAACTGATTGATTACCTTGAAATCGGAAAGTATTTAAAAGTGGTACTTGGTCCGGAAGATGTTGCGAATCCTAAACCAGCACCTGATATGTTACTGGAAGCTGCGAAAATACTAAAAATGGAACGGGAAGAAGTGGTTTATGTGGGTGATATGGATGTAGATATATTGGCGGCAACCGCAGCGGGAATGAATGTTTGGATTGTACGCCACGATATTACTTCATTTGAAATAAGCGAAGCAATTGCGATGGAAAATATTCATACTTCGTTTGAAGAAATGCGACTGCGAAAGAGTTTGCTTTTTGGTTCGGATATGAAAAGTTAAACGGTATAATATGGTGTTGTGGTAAACTTGCCCGCCAAAGGCTATAACTGTGCCAAGTATAATAATTTTAAAAGGGTTAGATGAAGGAAGAAAGTATGATTTGGTCGCTCCATTAAACGGGATAGGCCGAGATCAGACTTGTTTAATTCGGATACAAGATACCGAAATAAGCCGCAGGCACGCAGAATTGTTTAAATCTGCGGATGGTTACCGTCTACGAGACCTTGGAAGTGCCAATGGTTGTTATGTTAACTGCAAACCGGTACGGGATGTTTTATTAAAGGCGGGTGATCAGATCCAAATAGGGCAAACAGTTCTACTGTTTACGCCTCAACCTGGTGAGTTTGGTTCTGGAAAAGACGATCCTTTTCTTGAAAGTCTTAAGGTAACTTTTCAAAACCAGCCCGAAGTTTTTGAGCGCTCGTTTTCTTTGCTTGGAACGGTTCCCGAATCTGAAGGAAGCGCATTACTTTCTCGCCCCGAGGGGGCTCAGGGCGACTGGTTGCGGGGGGCACTTGCAAGGTTAGGTGTTATTTATGAAGCGATTAACGCTACAAGTCAAATTTTAGACATTAAATTGTTGTTGGAACGCATATTAAATCTAGTGCTCAAAACGCTTGCAGCAGACCACGGTTCTGTTTTGCTGGCTTCTTCTTTTGTTCAGTCATCGGGTCTGATATCTTTAGGGGATTCAGAAATTTATGGTGATTTTAAAGTGGTTTCGCGGATCACTGCAATTTCTGGTAAGGAAGATGTTTTAGTTAGTAGAACCGTTGTTGATCATGTGATTCGTGAAAAGATTGGTGTCCTGGTAAGTGACGCCCTGAATGATTCGCGCTTTAATGCGGTTCAAAGTATTGTTAGGTCAGGGGTTCGAGAAATTATATGCGTTCCAATGCGAGGTAGGCATGCAACGGTTGGGGTTATTTATCTGGATAAGCACCACCTAGAAAGATCTTTTGGCACAGATTTTTTAGCCCCTAAGTTTGCAGCTTTTGAAAAAGAGCACCTCACTTTAGCTATTGCTGTAGCTCACCAAGCAGCCCTTGCAGTCGAAGATACTTTATATTACAAAGCAAGGGTTCAGGGTGAACGATTAGCGGCTGTTGGCGAAGCAGTTGCCCATCTTTCTCATCACATCAAAAACATTCTGCAGGGTTTGAAAAGCGGGGGCGAGATTTTGAAAATGGGGGTTAAAGATAAAGAAATGCCTTTGCTTGAGCAAGGCTTAAAGATAATAGAAAAAAATCATACTAGGCTTTTTGATTTAGTTAAAGATATGCTAGGGTTTTCGAAAGAGAGATTGCCCGCCGTTCAGAAAAAAGATTTGGTCGAAATCCTTGCAGAGGTTGTCGAATTATCCGCACCGATGGCAAAAGAGCGTGGCGCTACAATCCAACTGAAAACTTATGCCCCTAAGGTCGATGCTTTTGTTGACCCTGAAGGTATACATCGGACGGTTTTAAACCTTGTGAATAATGCCATTGATGCGATTAGTGAAAAAAGTTATGGGGCCATAACCATTGAACTGAAGTGTTCTGTTGATTTGGGATATGTGGAAATTCTGGTTGCGGACAATGGAGATGGAATTTCAGAATCGAGTTTAAAAACAATTTTCGCACCATTTCAAAGTTCTAAAGGCAGTTCAGGCACGGGGTTAGGGCTTGCAGTTGCTAGGAAAGTGGTTGAAGAGCATAAAGGGGTTATTTGGGTTGAAAGTGAATTAGGGTCGGGGACTACTTTCTTTATTAAGATTCCGTTTGAACCTGATTTGATTTAAAGAAAAGTGATTTTAATTTTGAAAAATATGGCTAAACCTAAGTTGACTCAATTAGTGGAAATTAATTGTGAAATTGTGCTGAAATGAGTGTTTGTGGGTATGTTTTTTTGTTATCTGAGTTAGAATAGTAATAATAAAATTTGTTGCTTGGTTTGAGGATAATACTATGCCTTCAGGAAGTCTAGGATTTAGACCAAATTTAGAAGCTATTGAATCAATGTACCTCGCGTGGAGAAGTGATCCTTCGAGCGTGGAATCCTCTTGGAGTATATTTTTTGAAGGGTTTGAAATTGGATTACAGCAATCCAAAGGTGGTCAACTTTCAATAGAGTCGACAGATTCGATTGCTGGACTCGCTGAGAAGTTGATAGGCATTTTTCGCGATTATGGGCATTTGCAGGCCAACCTTGACCCATTGCAGTTGGATGCCGTTGGGCAGGAAATCTTAAACAAACCATTGCAAGAACTTGTGGATAAACACCTTGGAGCAAAGTTTTCAATCGCTAGTTTCGCCCCGTTTTCTGAGGGCACCATTCAAGACCTCATTAAAGTCCTCCAAAATATTTATTGCCGTAATATTGGCGTTGAAATTACCCACCTCCACGATGGTGGTGAACGCGACTGGTTAATTTCTCGTATCGAAGAGAATGCAGGAAAAATTGATTTTTCCCAGGCTGAAAAAAAAACTATTCTTCAGCATATTACCCAAGCCGATCTCTTTGAGAAATTCTTGCACCAAAAGTTCGTTGGACAAAAAAGATTCTCCCTTGAGGGTTGCGATTCCTTGATTCCTATGCTTGAGGCGGTTGTTGAAAATTATCCCGACCTTGGTGGCGAACAAGTCGTGTTAGGTATGGCTCACCGTGGTAGGCTTAATGTTCTTACAAATGTAATGATGAAGCCTTATGGCGATGTCTTTGCCGAATTTGAAGAGAACTTTTTAAGCACAACTATTATTGGTGATGGTGATGTTAAGTATCACCTTGGGTTTTCCGTAGACCGGTTTAACTCGAAAGGGAAAAAATTACACCTTTCTTTAACTCCCAATCCTAGCCATCTAGAATTTGTAAATCCAGTCGTTGAAGGCCGTGTAAGAGCAAAGCAAGACCTTGCAAATGACACTAATAGGCGCTCGGTGCTCCCTCTTTTAATTCACGGTGATGCTGCATTTGCTGGCCAAGGTATCGTTCCTGAATCATTAAATTTAGCTGGGCTTGAAGGTTACACAACAGGCGGTACTTTTCATGTTATCGTAAATAATCAAATTGGATTTACTACTAAGCCAGTTGATTCTCGTTCAACCTCGTATTGTACCGATGTTGCAAAAATTATTTTAGCCCCTGTTTTTCATGTTAATGGTGATGACCCAGAGGCTGTCGTTTGGCTAACTAAGCTTGCTTTAGAATACCGTCAGAGATTTGGTAAGGATGTTGTTATTGATATCGTTTGTTATCGAAAACACGGCCATAACGAGGGCGATGAGCCTTCCTTCACTCAGCCAGTAATGTATCAGAAAATTAAAGCAAGGTCTTCTCCCGCTGTTAAATATGGGAAAAAATTAGTAGATGAAAGGGTGTGTACTGAGCAAGAAGTTGAGTCTTTAGCTTCGGAATTTGAAGCAAGATTACAGCGCTCTTTAGACGAAATGCGAAATAATCCTGTAAATTATCAGCGTATGTCGGCTTTTCAGGGGGCTTGGAAAACTTTAAAGATGCAATACTCCCACAAGTTGGTGGAAACAGGTGTTTTGGATAAAGATTTCGCACTTATTGCTAAAGCCTTAGTCAATGTTCCTGATTCATTTAATTTGAATCCGAAGGTTGCCACTTTGCTTCGAACAAGAAGTCAAAATTTTGCTGATAAAAAACCAGTTGATTGGCCTACTGCGGAACTAATGGCTTTTGGCACCCTTCTACTTGAAGGCAATAAAGTTAGGCTCAGTGGGCAAGATTCTAGAAGAGGAACCTTCAGTCAAAGGCATTCAGTTTTTTATGATGCAGTAAGTGGCCAAGATTATTCACCGTTAAACCATATTTCTGAAAAACAAGCCGAGTATTCTGTTTTTGATAGTATGCTTTCTGAAGCCGCTGTGCTTGGTTTTGATTATGGATTTTCTCTTGATAGCCCCAATGTTTTAGTTCTGTGGGAAGCTCAATTTGGTGACTTCTGGAATGGTGCTCAAGTGATAGTTGACCAATTTATCGCTTCTAGTGAATCTAAATGGAAGCGAGAAAGTGGTTTGGTTTTATTGCTTCCTCACGGATATGAAGGGCAAGGCCCTGAGCATTCTAGTGCAAGGCTAGAACGATGGTTGCAACTTTGTGCCCAAAATAATTTGCAAGTATGTAATGCGACGACCCCATCCCAATATTTTCATTTGTTAAGAAGGCAAATGAAAAGAGATTTTCGAAAGCCTCTTATTGTCCTGACCCCAAAAAGTCTTTTACGAAATAAAGTTGCGGTATCTCCCGTTGAAGAATTTTATGCGGGTTCCTTCCTCGAAGTCTTAGATGATGCGATTGTTGAACCTAATCGAGTCAAACGAGTTGTTTTATGTTCTGGTAAGGTCTACTACGACATCTTTGAGCAACGAGTAAAGCAGGAAAGTTACGATACCGCAATTATTCGCTTAGAGCAACTTTATCCATTTCCTGAAGAACAACTAAAAAAAGTAATAGATAAATATGCCAAAGCCTCAGAGTTTGTTTGGGTCCAGGAAGAATCCTACAATATGGGGGCTTGGGCGTTTGTTGAACCAAGGTTAAGATCGCTCGGACATTTGTTTGAATATGTAGGCCGTGATGAAAGTGCTAGCCCAGCAGTGGGCTCTAAGAAAATTCATGATAGTGAACAAAGCCAATTGGTTGAAGGGGCATTTAAAACCGAACTGCCTTTCTTTGCTAAAGCTTTGCCTGTATTTGGTACCAAGCAGTCCCAAGCACCGGTCGTGAATCTTAATGTAAAAGCTGATTCTCGCTGACTAAAATAATTGCGTTGTTCAAATTCCCTGATCCTTAAGAAGTAAAAGTATGATTACTGAAATAAAAGTTCCAACCGTTGGTGAATCTATTACCGAAGGTGTGTTATCAAAATGGTATAAGAAAAATGGTGACACCGTTAAAATAAATGAACCATTGTTCGAAGTGGAAACCGAGAAAGCCACTACCGAAGTTGTTGCTAATGAAGCGGGATTGTTGGCTATTCTTGTGCCCGAAGGGGAAAAAGTGTTAATTGGTGCTGTAGTTGGGAAAATTAATAAATCTGCGGAGGGTTCTACAAAACCTGCTATTCCTGTATCAAATTCTTCTGTACCTAGCGTAAAAAGTGTATCTGATGCTTCTATCCCACCCGCGACGAACCCTGCTGCAAGGCATTTGGCAGAGAAAACAGGTGTTGATATCACCGCTGTTACAGGATCAGGCAAGGGTGCAAGAATTCTTAAAGAAGATGTTGTAGCGCATATAGAAAACCAAATAAAACCAACAGGAATTGTTGTTAAAGATACCAAGAAAGAAGTTGCCAGAGAATCGCGTCAGCGTATGACTCCAATTCGCCAAAGAATTGCGGAAAGGTTGCTGTACGCACAACAAAGTAGCGCTATCCTCACAACTTTTAATGAAGCAGATATGTCTGCAATAATGGCTTTCCGCTCCAAGTACAAAGAATCTTTTCAGAAGAAATATAATGTTGGTCTTGGATTTATGAGTTTCTTTGTGAAAGCCGTTACTGAAGGGCTTAAAGCTTATCCTGCTGTGAATGCTCGAATTGATAACCAAGATATTGTTTATCATCACTATTATGACCTTGGTGTTGCGGTTAGCACTGAAAAAGGTTTGATGGTTCCAGTTCTCAGAGATGCAGATGAAATGAGCTTTGCCGAGATTGAAAAGAAAATCGTTGAGCTTGCAACCAAGGCAAAAGAAAACAAGATTGCTGTTACCGATTTGCAGGGCGGAACTTTCACTATTACCAACGGCGGAACTTTTGGCTCGATGCTGTCTACACCAATATTAAACCCCCCGCAAAGTGGTATTCTTGGGATGCATGCTATTCAAAAACGCGCTGTAGTTGTTGACGATCAAATTGTAATTCGCCCTATGATGTACCTTGCCCTATCCTATGACCATCGGATTATTGATGGCAAAGAAGCTGTTAGTTTTCTTGTAAGAGTTAAAGAATGTCTTGAAAACCCAGAGCGTATTTTCTTCAGCATTTAACTGATAATTTTTCGTCTAATTTGTTAATTTCGTTTTTATTTCTTGCTTACATTTGAGAATTATTATGGCTATTGAATCCTTTGATGTTGTTATTATTGGTGGTGGCCCAGGTGGGTATGTTGCCGCAATCAGAGCTTCCCAGCTAGGATTAAAAGTTGCTTGTATTGAAAAAAGAGAATCCCTCGGAGGTACCTGCCTCAATGTAGGTTGTATCCCATCAAAAGCACTTCTTGAATCAAGCGAATTATTCTTACAAGCTTCCAAACATTTTGAATCCCACGGAATTATTGTTTCCAAGCCTCAGATTGATGTTCCTGCAATGATCGCTCGTAAAGATAAGATTGTTAAAGGATTAGGGGATGGGATTTCTTCACTTTTTAAAAAAAACAAGATCACCAGAATTCTCGGATCAGGTAAGGTTCTTAGCCCCAACCGCATAGAAATTTGTGAAAAAAATGGCGCAAAGTCGGAAGTCGAAGCGAAGTCTATTATTATTGCCACCGGTAGTGAACCTGCTTCTCTCCCTTGCTTGCCTATGGATGGTGAATTTGTTGTTAGTTCATCGGAAGCTTTAGCATTTAAGTCTGTGCCTAAAGATCTTGTTGTTGTGGGTGCGGGTTATATTGGTCTTGAAATGGGTTCGGTTTGGACTCGTTTAGGAAGCAAAGTTCAGGTTCTAGAATTCCTGCCCAAAGCCCTTCCTATTAGTGATTCTGAATGTGCCGCAATTTTACAACGAAGCTTAGAAAAACAAGGACTTATTTTTAACTTTGAAACCAAGGTTACAGGCGGTAAGCAAGAAGGTAATCAGATTGTTATTGATTGTGAAAAGGCAGGCCAGAAACTTCAATTTAAAGCAGATAAGGCCTTGGTTTGTGTGGGACGAAAACCAAATTCGATGGGAATAGGTCTTGAGTCACTTGGCATAACTATTGACCCCCGCAGCGCCCAAATTAAAGTGGATCAATACTTAAGAACTTCTGTGCCTAATATTTATGCAATAGGCGATCTGGTTTCGGGGCCAATGTTGGCTCATAAGGCAGAAGAAGATGGCGTTGCTGCTGCAGAAAATATTGTTGGTGGTAAAACAACCGTTAATCATGAAACAATTCCAAGTGTTATTTATACTTGGCCCGAACTTTCTAGCGTTGGTAAAACCGAAGAACAATTAAAACAAACCAATGTTACTTACAAGGTTGGAAAATTCCCTTTTATTGCAAATAGCCGTGCTAGAACTATGGGTGAATCTGAAGGCATGGTAAAAATTCTTGCGCATGAAAAAACCGATAGGATTCTAGGCGTTCATATTGTGGGTCCAAGAGCGTCCGATATGATTGCCGAGGCCGTTGCTTGGGTGGAATTACAAGCAAGTGCCGAAGATGTTGCAAGAACCTGCCACGCCCATCCTACTCTTTCTGAAGCGTTTAAAGAAGCAGCATTGGCGGTAGACAAAAAAGCAATTCATATCTGACCTCAAAGCTTACCAAATCGTTAAATTCGGTATATATTTTTTCGTTCCTGATAGTTGTCACAGGGAAAGTTCCCTTATATTTTCTACTACCGTGCAAAATTAGAGTGTGAGAAAACTTAACTACCTATTTATGGGGTTTGTTTCCCTTTGGTGCCTTAAAGGATTCAACCTAAAAGCCCAAACAGGTCCATTATTGGACTTTTATGATAAGGAAAAGCCTCTTTCTCTTCCCAAATCCAAAATTAACACTTATCGAGATTTGGAATTAACTATTAAAGTTAGAAGGTTACTTGCAGAAGACTCAGAATTTAGTCAGCTGAATATTGGGGTAAGTGTTCGTGATGGAGTCCTTAGGCTATGGGGGCCAGTTCCTAATATTGAAAAAACACAAAAAATACTTGCTAAGGTTGGAACGGTTAAACTTGTGTTTGATGTAAAAAGTGATCTTTATCTAGGAATTGTTGAAGATTTTCCCCTACCTGTTTTTTTTAAAGAATAACAATTTGTCCCTAATTCTTTATCGAATACTTGAACTAAACCTGTAAGCCTATTTTTCAGGGTTTCCATTTATATTCGTTTTTGTTACTCATAAACTTATCTATTATCCGTAACACTGGGAAAGGGAATATTATGGACTTGCGTGGCGTAATTCTTGCCGGTGGAAAAGGTACACGCCTTGGTGAATTAACCAAGGTTACTAATAAACATCTTCTACCCGTTGGCCCATACCCGATGGTTTACCACCCTCTTAAAAAGATGACTGGGTGTGGAATTAAAGATATACTTTTAGTCTCTGGAACTGATCATATGGGAGACTTTGTTGAATTACTTGGCTCAGGGAAAGATCATAATTGTAGGCTCACCTATCGAGTTCAAGACGAAGCAGGTGGAATTGCCCAAGCTCTTGGACTAGCTGAGGGCTTTTCAAGAGATGCCCAAAGCCTAGTTATTCTTGGCGATAATATTTTTGAAGATAATTTGATTCTTTTTGCTCAAGAAGCTGCAAAGCATATTGATTCTGCCTTTGTTGCTCTTAAAAAAGTACACGATCCACAAAGGTATGGAGTAGCAGAAATGAAGGATGGTAAAATTCTTTCCATCGAGGAAAAACCAAAAAATCCTAAAAGTGATTACGCTGTTGCTGGCATTTATGTTTATCCCGCTGATGTATTTGATATTATTAAAACACTTCGACCTAGTCACCGTGGTGAACTTGAGATTACTGATGTTAATAATTATTATCTCAAACAAAGCCGCTTACGCTACCAGATATTTGATGGTTACTGGACTGATGCTGGTACTTTAGATTCCTTGGCAGTTGCCAACCAGTTGGTGAAAACAAATGATCCAAACTTTTAGTCTTCGACTTGGAACGAATTAGAGAAAGTCTATGCTAATTTGTTTGCAGTTGTTACTAGGATTGTTTGGGCATTTTGGCTTGGTTCTAGCTTCTCATAATTGGTTTTATGCAAAGCCTTTTTCAAGATTAGTGGGCGATCTGTTTCAGATCGTTCATTTTCTTTTAGGTATTTTAGGTTGTTATGTTGTTTATTTAGGAAATACCCAGATTGTTGATGGTTTTAATGATTTAACTTTTCAAAAAATTAAATCCTTTAGTTCCTTTTATGCTATATTTTGCGTTTTTATTGGAGCAATTGTTATTCCTATTAATGAACTTCTTCGAAACCGATGGAGACTTTCACCCAAGTTATACTCAGAAAACAGTCAAAGCTTTAACTTTTCTAATGAGTTTTATACAAAAAAAACACTTGGGCAACTTGATGACTCTTATAAACTTGAACTAATTGATAAGGTTATCACTTGTTCTTTTATGCCTAAGAATTTTAGATTAAAAATTTTACACCTGAGTGATTTACATTTTGGCGGTAATGATAACTACTTTTATTTCGAAAAAGTTTTTGCTAAGGTTGATCACGAAGTTTATGACTATGTTTTTTTTACTGGTGACCTTATTGATAATGTTTCTTGTTTGCGTTGGGTTGTTCCGTTGCTTAAAAAGATTCGGTCCAAATATGGGAAGTTTGCTGTTTTGGGAAACCATGACTTGTGGAATAGTCCGGATTTGGTTCGTAAGTATTTAAGAAAAGCTGGTTTTACTTACTTGACATCGCAAGGAGTTAAATTTTTTCATCAAGAAATATCGATTGGTTTGTTTGGTAATGAGTACCCATGGTTTTCAAACCATTTGTCAGAAGTCGCTAATGAGAAGTATGACATAAAAATTCTTTTAACTCATTCTCCGGATGAGTTTTTCTGGGGTACAAATCTTAATTTTAATCTTATCTTTTGTGGGCATGTTCACGGTGGACAAATCGCCCTACCACTTTTTGGCCCATTGATAATCCCGAGTAAATTTGGAAGAAGGTTTGGCAGTGGTCTTTTTCAATCTGGTAAAACAATTATGAATGTTAGCAGGGGGATTAGTGGTTCTTTGCCTTTACGGATTAATTGCAAACCCGAAGTAACGGTTTTGAACTTATTGCCCGAAAGAAATTAGAATGGATGAAGCTTTAAAATTAATCGAATTTTTAAACCTTAAACCTCTTGATATTGAGGGCGGTTGGTATAGTGAAATTTACCGCTCTGATCTTGATGTTTTTTCTGGTCGTAGTAGCGGTACTAGTATTTATTATCTACTCAAAGACTTGGACTTTTCAGCCTTTCATAAACTTGATGTTGATGAGATTTTCCATTTTTATTTAGGGTCCCCAGTTGAAATGTTCTTGGTTGATGAGTTTGGGCTTTCTACGATAATACTTGGCCCTAATTTTGAGGAAAAACACAAAAGGGTTGCAATTGTTCCCAAAGGGGTTTGGCAGGCTAGCAGATTAAAATTGGGTGGTCAATTTGCCTTGTTAGGAACTACGACTTTTCCAGCATTTGAATTTAAGGGTTTCACTTTAGGGGTTCCAGATCAAATAACATCGTTGTGTAAGAATTCAGAAATGTTGGTTCATTCCCTTTGTAAAAAAAACTAACTTATACTCTACTGTATTTATTGGTTTGAAATCGGTATTGCCAATAATCAACGAAATAGGTTGTTATAGACAATCTTTTAAAGGAATGATTTTATATGCAAGTTGACGGTTCAATTAAACAGAAATCGAGTTTAAATTTTTTTGAAGCTACATTTATTTCAATTCTTTGTTTATTTTTCCTTTTTTTTGCAGAAGTGGTTCAGATCCGCTCTGCTTTTTTGTCGCGTGTAATGGGTGATGCTGATGTATTTTTTCGCGCAGGGTGGGCTGCAAGGGTAGGGAAAAATATTTATCAGGTTACTGATCCGAACGGTTGGCATTATAATTACCCTCCTCTTTTTGCTATTACTATGATTCCTTTGGGTGATCCTCCACCAGGGGAAGACAGGCAGGGTTTTTTGCCTTATGCAATTTCAATAAGTATTCTTTATAAGGTAAGCCTGTTTTGTTTGTTTGTTGGTGTATTTTTTCTTGCGAAAGCTTATGAAACTCAGTTCCCTTTCCTTGTTCAAAATTACAAGGAAAAAAAATGGTATTATTTGCGTGTCTTTGCAATTGTTGTTTGCTTAAGCCCTATTGCTCATACCCTTATGCGTGGGCAGGTTAATCTTTTTTTATTGATGATGGTTTGTCTTGCGATTGGCTTTCAGATTTCTAATCGTAGTTTCTTAAGTGGAGTAATGATTGCGGCAAGCATTTGTCTTAAAGTTTTTCCTCTTTTTCTTTTAATCGTTCCTGTTTGGCGTAAAGATTTCAGACAACTTGCTGGTTGCTTGTTAGGCTTGGTCTTGGGTTTGGGCGTAATTCCCGTTTCGGTAATGGGTGTTGAAAATACTAATGTTGCTTATGCTGATTTCTTCAAGGTTTTAATTGGTCCGTCACTTGGTGTAACGGATGATAATTCCCGTGGTGTTGAACTAACAAATTTAAACTCAACCGACAATCATAGTATCTTGGCTTTTTTACACGGTTTAGAATACCCTGATTTTACTAAAAAACCTGCAAAACCTTCTTTAGTTATTAAAATTGTTTATGTTTTAATGAGTGGTCTATTACTTGGTTGGATGCTATGGATTAGAGGGGTCCCTAAGAAGGGTTCAACAATGGAAGATGCACACTTTTTTGCATTAGCTTCTTTATTGATGGTTTTGATTTGTCCAATAAGTCATTCACCTTATTTTGTTTTATCTTTGCCTTTGGTGATGTCATTGTTAGTTTATTTTTGGTTTAAAAAACCTGAATCTTTATTAGATCCAAGACTTTGTTTTTTTATGTTTACTTATATTCTTGCTAATATTCTACCATTATTGCCATTTTTTGAAAATATAAAACGGATGGGCCTAATGGTTGTTCCTAATTTTTTATTGTTTGTTTATGGTACATTACTTATTTCAAAGTTGAATAACGAGTCGATTAGTGACCTAGATAAAATTCCTATTTCTAAGTCCCGTGCTTAAAGCAACATTATTTATCTTGCTCTTTTGATTTTATCCTATGAAGTAACTGATACAATTGAATTTCAAGCTTATTCATTCCTTTGGAGTTTTGTTATGAAACTTGACAAAATAGGTGTTTGTAGTTGGTCGCTTCAAGTAAAGAGCATTACCGAATTAAATGACTTTACAAAAAAGCTAGGGATTGCATCGGTGCAGATCGCTTGCGGTGACCCTCACCACGCCTCTTGGGATGAGGGAGATTCAATGCCTGCCCAAGCAAAGGCAGCTAGTTTTCAAATAACGGGTGCAATGTTAGGGTTTCCTGGCGAAGATTATACCTCGCCCTTAACCATAGAACAAACTGGAGGGTTTGGCGATCCCTCATTAAGACCAGAACGCCTTGAGCGATTTAAATGGGCGCTTAATCGAGTTCATCACCTTGGATTAAAGGATTTAATGTTGCACGCAGGTTTTATTCCACATTCTACTCACCCAGATAGAAAGAGTTTTTTGCAAACTATTGAAACTGTAAGTCAACTTGCTCTGGCTGATGGAATTAATGTTGCATTTGAAACGGGTCAGGAATCTGCAGAGCTTTTACTATGCACTTTAAAAGAATTGTCTGCTCCAAATTTGTTTGTCAATTTTGACCCTGCTAATATGTTATTGTATGATCAAGGTAACCCTGTTGAGGCTGTTGAAATTTTAGGTAAATTTATTCGTAGCGTTCATTTAAAAGATGCAAAGAGACCTAAGGTTAAGGGTGAGTGGGGTGAAGAAGTTGTTTTAGGGAATGGGCAAGTAAATATTCCTTTGTTCTTAAAAACTCTCGAAAAAATAGGCTTCAATGGACCGATGTCTATTGAACGAGAAGTAGGCACTCAACAAGATAGGTTTAACGACATTTTACATTCTGTTCAATATTTGTATGGAATTGAAGATTAGTAAATAAAAAGTAATGGTAGTAATAAAAACAAATAATCTCAGTAAAAAGTTCAGGGTTTATGAGAAACCTGCGGGCTTAATGGGTTCTGTTAAAAGTTTTTTTAATAATCCTTACAAAGATATTCATGCTGTAGAAGACATTAATATTGAGATTGAAGAAGGAGAAATCGTTGGTTTCCTTGGGCCTAACGGCGCAGGTAAAACCACAACTTTAAAAATGCTTTCTGGCTTATTATTTCCTTCCTCGGGAAGTGCTACAGTTTTAGGGTATGTTCCTTGGGAAAGGCCAATTGAATTTCGAAAAGCATTCTCGTTGGTAATGGGACAAAAAAGCCAGTTGTGGTGGGATCTTCCAGCCGCCGATTCTTTTGCTTTGCATAAAGAAATTTACTCCATCGAACCCGAGAAGTTTAAAAAAACCGTAGGTGAACTTACTGAGATTTTCGAAGTTGCAAAACTTCTTAATAAACCAGTTCGTGAACTTTCTTTGGGGGAAAGAATGAAGCTTGAATTGATTGCTTCATTACTCCACGATCCAAAATTATTGCTTTTAGATGAACCAACTATTGGTTTAGATGTAATGGCTCAATCTGCTATGCTGCGTTGTCTTTATGAATTTAATCAAACTCGAAAAATTACCATACTTCTTACCAGTCATTATATGCGAGATGTCGAAAGTCTTTGTTCCAGAATTTTAGTGATTTCGGGTGGAAAAATGGTATATGATGGCCAATTACAGGGGCTTAAAGACCAATTTGGTCGAGAAAAATTAATCAAAATTCAATTCAGTAAACAACCCCCTACCCTTGTGTTTAATAACTATCCTTCTCTTAAAATAATTGGCAACATTGCTAGCCTTAGAGTCGAAAAATCAGACATCCCTTCCGTTCTTGGTATTGTTTCTCAATGTGATGAAGTTTTGGATATAAGCATTGAAGATCCACCAGTGGAAGAGGTGATTGAGAAATTGTTTATCAGCCACAAAGTTAAGCCTTTGTGAAAATTTTATAATTAAACGGGAATGATCATTTGAATAAGTATTGGAATATTTGCAAACTTTCACTTAAAGAAAGGCTTACCTATCGGGGAGATTTTCTCTTAAGTAGTTTTTTGCGGTTTTTGCCAATGGTTACTTCTATACTTTTGTGGAAGTCGGTCTACAGTTCTTCCCAGCAAGAGACTTTATCAAGTTTTTCTTTCAAACAGGTGATAGCATACCTGCTTCTGGTTCATGTAAGCAGAATGTTTTCGAGTATGCCGGGGCTAGCTACTAGTCTTGCAAGAGATATCCGAGAGGGAAGTATAAAGAAATATCTTTTGCAACCCATTGATTTAATTGGTTACCTAGTGAGTTATCGTTTGGCTCATAAAATAGCATATATTTCAACTTCGCTTACTCCTTATATTATTTTATTTATTTCCTGTGCTAGTTTTTTTGATACTTTTCCCACTGGAATTGGTTGGGTGTATTTTTTTCTTTCATTAGTTTTAAGTTTTGTGATTGGTTTTTATTTTGAAGTTTGTCTTGGTATGCTTAGCTTTTGGATTTTAGAAGTTACGTCTCTGCTTTATGTGGTAACAACGCTTAGTTTTTTTCTTTCAGGACATCTTATTCCTCTAGATTTATTAGATTCTACTGGTTGGCTTGATGTGTTAAAGAATCTACCATTTGCTTACTTAGCTTATTTCCCTGCAGCTATTTTCCTGCAAAAAGTAACGGATGAAGAATTATTGTTAAGGCTATCAATTGGTATACTTTGGGCCATTTTCTTCTTTATTCTTTCAAGGGTTATTCTTTACTTTGGATTGCGCAAATACAGCGCTTATGGGGCCTAATAAAATTATGCTAAGGCACCTTCGGCTTTTGTTATCTTTTGCAAAAGTCAGCTTGCTTGGAGAGTTGGCATTTAGAAGCAATTTTCTGTTGAAAGTTCTTGTAGAACTTATTTGGTTAGGAATTTTGTTAACATTTTTTAAAACTATTTTTGCTAAAAGTTCTAATGTGGCAGGTTGGAATGAGCAGGAATATTTATTTTTTGTTGGCTCTTATTATGCTTTAGAGGGGTTTGTAGAAACATTTTTTTTAGAAAATTGTATTGAATTTTCTGAATTAGTACGATCAGGCAACCTTGATTTTTGTCTCTTAAAACCAATAGACCCTCAGTTTTTTATCACCTTAAGAAAAGTTGATTGGTCTACCGCACCAAAAATTCTATTGGGTTTTTTTATGCTTGCTTATTCTCTTACAGAAATTAATAAACCTTTTGAATTATGGAAAATTCCTGTTTTTGCAGGGCTCTTTCTCTCTGGTTGTTCTTTGGCCTACAGTTTTCTTCTTTGTCTTACTTCTCTTTCTGTTTGGATGGTGCGAAATCAAAGTTTAATGGAAGTATGGTGGTTGTTTACGAATTTGATGCGATATCCAAGACAAATTTATGATACCCCTTGGGCTCTTCCTATTAGGATGGTATTCGGATTTATTATTCCTGCTTTGCTTGCTGTAAGTATCCCTGCGGAATTTGCAGTAAAACAGGTAGAATTTGGTATGTTATTTTTTTTAGTTATAGCTTCTGTTTTCTTTTTTAAAATAAGCCGAATGTTTTTCAACTATTCATTAAAACATTATAGAAGTGCTAGCAGTTAAAAGTTAAGTGTTATTTAATACCGTTCAGAATGACAGAATCCCAATGCAGAATGTATTTACAATTACCAATCGTTAGCTCATCACCAGGTCCAATAGAACCTTCTTGGACTTTTTTCCCATTGATAGTTATGCCGTTGGTGCTGCCTAGATCTCTAATAAGGGCTTTATCTTTGAGAAGAATAATGCAGCAATGTTTACGTGAAATTTTCTGAGATTCGATTTGAACATCACATTCTGAGTGCCTACCTAACAAAACAATCGGTTTGTTTAAAACAATACTCGGACCTTCAGAAATTGCCACAAGTTGTGCTGTCATAAAATGGAACCAAAAGTTAAATTATTAATTTATTATACCACCTAAAATGGAAGTTGATATAAAAAGTTTGTTTTGTGAACAAATGATCACTTAATATCTGTCTTGAAGAGCTGAAACCGTGAAATCTTTGTCCCTAAGGGCGGCACAGGCTTCCACCGCTGCTTGGGCTGCCGCCATAGTTGTGATGCAAGTAACACCGTGGGAAACCGCTGCGGCCCTAATTTTTCCTTCATCTGTACGAGACCCCCTGCCAACCGGAGTATTAATAATTAAGGCTATTTGCCCGTTCTTCATCAGATCGATCAAATTTGGTCTGCCTTCTTGCAATTTGGGTATTTCTTCAACAGGCAAGTTTACTTTTTTTAAGACCGCAGCGGTACCGCGTGTTGCAACTAAATGGTACCCCAAGCGGTGCAGTTTTTTTGCAATGAAAGAAATGTCACTTTTATCTCGATCAGAAACGGATAGAAAAACTTTTCCTTTTAAAGGGATTGCACTGCTTGCGGCAAGTTGGCTTTTTGCGAATGCCATAGGAAAAGTGTCGTCAATTCCCATAACTTCACCCGTAGACCGCATTTCTGGGCCAAGGATAATGTCAACCCCCGGGAATTTATTAAAGGGAAAAACACTTTCCTTTACTGAATAATGCAATGGGGTTATTTCTTCGGTAAAGTTTAATTCCGCCAGCTTTTTCCCAACCATCACTAAGGATGCAATTTTAGCTATTGGTTTTCCAATAGCTTTTGAAACAAAGGGAACGGTTCGGCTGGCGCGGGGGTTTACCTCTAAAACATAAATTTCAACAGGAAGATTTTCATCGTTGTTAGTATTAGGAACAAGTTTTGCTAAACAGTCTGAATCTTCTGAATGGTCAATTTTTAAGCCCGTAATAGCAAATTGCACATTCATCAAGCCGCGTACATTTAATTCTTTCGCCATTGCCTTAGTTTGTCTTTTAATTTCATCGATAACATAAATCGGTAAACTATGTGGCGGTAAAACGCAGGCAGAATCACCAGAATGAATACCTGCTTCTTCAATGTGCTGCATAACTCCAGCAACAACGGAAGACTCGCCATCCGATACGCAATCAACATCTGCTTCAATAGCTGATTCAAGGAATTTGTCTAGAAGAATGGGTTTTCCTGGTGAAACATCCATTGCTTTGGAAACATATCGAACTAAAGAAGATTCATCATAAACAATTTCCATTCCACGCCCGCCAAGTACATAACTTGGTCGGACTAAAATGGGGAATCCAACGCGCCTTGCAACATGAATAGCATCCTGAGTATTAAGTGCGATTCCATTTGGTGGTTGTTTAAGTTCAAGTTTGTTTACGAGGGTTTGAAATCTTTCGCGGTCTTCAGCGATATCGATGCTTTCAACGCTGGTGCCAATAATTGTTGCCCCTGCAGTTTCAAGTGCTTTTGCAAGGTTCAGAGGTGTTTGGCCGCCAAATTGCACGATGATCCCTTTTGGGTTCATTTTATCGCAAACATTAAGTACATCTTCGGCTGTTAAGGGTTCAAAAAACAAATGATCACTTGTATCGTAATCGGTAGAGACTGTTTCGGGATTGGAATTAACCATAATGGTTTCATAGCCTGCTTTTCTTAATGCAAAAGCAGCATGACAACAACAATAATCAAACTCGATACCCTGCCCGATTCGGTTAGGCCCACCGCCTAAAATCATAATTCGTTCTTTAGTACCCGCAGTTATGGTTTCATCTTCGAAATAAGATTCCCCTGTAAGGGCATTAGTCACGGAAGATTCATAGGCTGAATAGTAATATGGTGTGTAAGCCTCAAACTCGGCAGCACAAGTGTCAACTCTTTTAAAAACAGGAATAACGCCCAAAGCTTTTCTAGCTCTGCGAATTTCCATTTCACTTGTAACCCAGATGCAGGCAAGTTGCCTATCAGAGAAACCGTGTTGTTTGGCTTCTAGCATTGTTGCAAAAGAAACAGTCGTGACATCTTTGAAGTGACGAAGTTTTTTTTCCTGAAGGATGATATCAAGCATTTGGTTGAGAAACCAAGGGTCAATTTTTGTTCGTTCGTGAATTTCTTCAATGGCCATACCATCTAAAAATGCATAGCGCAAAAACCAAATTCTTTCGGAATTAGGAGTTGCGATTTTGGCAACAATTTCTTCTCTTGAAGGTTGATTCTCGCTTCCCCATAAATCAGCCCTGTCACAACCAAGGCCAAAGCTCCCAGTTTCTAAACCCCGTAGAGCTTTTTGCAGTGACTCTTTAAAAGTTCTTCCAATCGCCATCGTCTCGCCTACCGATTTCATTTGAGTGGTAAGGGTAGTGTTGGCATCAGGGAATTTTTCAAAAGCCCAGCGTGGAATCTTCGTTACGACATAATCAATCGTTGGTTCAAAACAAGCCGGAGTTTCACGAGTAATATCATTTTGTAATTCATCAAGACGATAACCAACCGCAAGTTTCGCTGCAATTTTAGCAATTGGAAATCCCGTGGCTTTAGAAGCCAAGGCAGAAGACCTTGAAACCCGCGGGTTCATCTCAATTGCAACCATATCACCATTGGATGGATTAATGCCATATTGTATATTACTTCCTCCAGTATCTACTCCAATTTCGCGAATAATAGCTAAGGCCGAGTCTCGCATTCGTTGGTATTCTTTATCAGTCAAGGTTTGAGCAGGCGCCACTGTAATACTATCGCCAGTATGAACCCCCATAGGGTCAAAGTTTTCGATACTACAAATTATGACAACATTATCAGCACAATCCCGCATAACTTCTAGTTCGTATTCTTTCCAACCAATGACCGATTCTTCGATTAGAACTTCGCCAACAGGGCTAAGTTCAAGCCCGCGAGTGATAAGTTCGTTAAATTCTTCTTTGTTGTAAGCGATTCCCCCACCTGTACCACCCATAGTGAAACTAGGTCTTAAAACGCAAGGCAACCCAACAGAGTCACGGATTTCTAAAGCTTGGGCCAGATTTTGTGCAACCCCGCTAAAAGGAACTTTTACGCCAATCTTGATCATTGCGGCTTTAAACTTTTGGCGATCTTCGGCTTTTTCAATTGCCTCGGGGCGAGCACCAATCATTTCAACGTTATATTTTTTTAAAACCCCTTGCTTATGCAAATCCATAGCGGCATTTAATGCGGTTTGCCCACCTAATGTGGGTAAAATAGCATCTGGGCGTTCTTTAGCTATTATTTTTTCTATTATTTCCCATTTTATCGGCTCAATATAAGTTCTATCCGCGATTTCTGGATCGGTCATAATAGTTGCAGGGTTCGAATTCACGAGGATAACTTCGTATCCCTCTTCGCGAAGCGCCTTGCAGGCTTGGGTGCCGCTGTAATCAAATTCACAAGCTTGGCCGATAATAATTGGTCCCGAACCGATGAGAAGTATTTTCTTCAGATCTGTTCTTTTTGGCATAATTCGTTCGCTACCTTATAAACCTAGTTGGTTAAATTAAAACCTTGAATATGCACCACATTGAGTATTATAAAATAAACAATCTATGCAATCAAACATCTTAGTCGTATAGGGGTTGTTTCCAAGATATTTTACTGAAATATTATAATATCATTTACCTAGGTTAAAACTTTTGGAAATTTAATGGCCAAAGAATTGTTTGAAAAGCTCGTGTTTAATGGGTTTGGTCCTAGCAAAGTTTTACCTGATGGGGGTAACTTTTCTGAGGGAAAAATCCATAAAAATGGTCCAGGTAGTCTTAGGCATCAAGTTAAAGTTCTCGTTCCCAAAGAACCTGGAATTTATGGAATCATTGACCAATCTGGCATTCTTATTTATGTGGGGAAAGCTAAAAATCTCAGAAAAAGATTGCAAACCTACTTTCTCAAAAAAAGATCCAAAGAAAAAAGATTGATCAGAAAAGCTTTTTTTATTTGTTGGCAAGTTTGTCCCACCGAATTTCACGCTCTGCTTAGAGAAATTGAAGCTATTAACTTATTTCTTCCTAGTGCCAATGTTTTGGGCGTTGCGCATAGATTAAGGCCTGTTTATCTAGTCCTTACCTCTAACGAGGCACCTTCCCTTAAATTGCTAAAAAAAATCCCCACTAAGTATTTACAGGTTTTTGGCCCTTTTAATGGAACAAAAACTGTTTCTAAAGCCATCTCTATTTTAAATGAAACTTTAGGTCTTAGAGATTGTTCCGAAAAAACTTCTATTTTTTATTCAAATAAAAAAACAATCTTGGATCTTTTACCTAAGTTCGGCTGTTTGCGTTACGAAATTGGTAATTGTTTAGGGCCTTGTGCAGGTGGATGTTCCACCGCAAAATACACCAAAAAAGTTTCCGAATTAAAGAAATTCCTTGCGGGTGACACTCAACCTGTTTTTGACCAACTACATCAAAATATGCAAATATTTGCATCTAACCTGCAATTTGAACTTGCAGAAGTGGTAAAACAAAAAATCCAAACGCTTCAAATATTTGAACAAATCCTGCAAAGGGCTAAACAGTTAGCAAAACTGAACTTTTTGTACTGGCAAGAAATTAATGAAAATCAATTTATAATCAATGTTATTCAAGAAGGTTTACTGGTCTCCGTAGAAATGATGCAACCTTTTGACCCTAAAAAACCGCTAAAGGAATCATTTATCGCAAAAATCAAAAATAAAATAAATTGTCGAACCAATGTTCCTTGGGACACTTTTCAGAAATTATTGATTCAGCGATGGTTTAAAAAAATGAAAAATGAACTTGAAAATACAATTAAATTTGCAGAATGAGATTTTCAGGCGTTAAACTTTACCTATCTTCTCTTGCTCGTCTTTTGGTCTTGATTATTATTTCTTCCTCGTTATTACCATTTCCTTATTAGCGCTGTTCAGTCTATCCACAGGAAATGGTTATGAGAAAATTTATTTTTGGTTTAATTTGTGGTCCGATATTGGCTTTATTGATGTTCGGTTGTGCTCACAACCGTGACCGTGATTATCCACCGCCAAACTATTATCAGCAACAACCGAACAATTATTGTGTTCCACCTCAGCATCAGCCATGTGCACCTGTGCAGGGTGCCTCTTACAGTCCAAATACTCAAGGAAATTGGGCCCAGCCTAAAGTTAATTGTGCTTGCCCTTAAGGGTTTAAAACGGTAGCTAAGAATTTTACACCAACAATTAATAAACAATTGGCTAATTGCGAGTTGTTTGTTATTATTTACTCGTATAGGAATTCGTCTAAAAGAAAGGATGTTCTGATGTTAAATCGTGCTAGATCATTTTTAATCGTAATCGTACTATGTATTGCTTTGTTATTTAAGTACCCGCAAACTGCGAGAGCTTTTTTTCAGGCAAAACCCTCTTTAAAAACCATTGTTACTTTTAATTTTGTAACTGGGGACGAGGCTGTTAAAAACAAAATCAATGAAGTTTTGAAAAACCCTGCAAATGCTAAAAACCTTATTGAAGTGGCCCAAAAGTTATCCACAGAAGAATCTAAAAAACTTAATGGCAATTCTTATTGGCTTCTTGCAAGAATTGCACAAGAAATTCGTTTTGACGAAGCGGCCTCGAAGTTTTATAGTTTGTTTCTTGAAGATGCTAAGAAGTTAGGAAGTGGTCAAAAAATCGCATCGGGTTATAGTTCCTTAATTCAAATTCTTTTCGATGCCAAAAAATATAAAGAATGTGAGAAATCTTGTTCCGAATTTTTAGATCTTACTTTGGAAGATGAAGCAGCTTTTATACCTATTCTTAGATTAAAACCTGTTGTCTTTCGTCGCTTGGTTCTTTGTCAATCTCGACTTGGTGAAATTGATAAAGCGATCGAGCGGGTCGAAAAGCTTTATATTGATCAACCTGATAACTGGCTTAACCTTGAACTTAAGGCACGAATCTTAAGAGAGGCAGGTCGACCTGCAGATGCAGAAAAAACATACGAGGATCTTATAGAAAAAATTAAAGCCGATAAGCGTTTAGGTAAAGAAGAAAAAGAAGATTTTCTTGAAGAAATAAAATACACACTAAGTAATGTTTATATCGACCTTAAGAAAGTTGATAAGGCTGCCGAGATTCTTAAGGCTTTAGTAGAAAAAAGCCCTGAAAACCCTACTTATTATAACGACTTAGGTTATATCTGGGCTGATAATAATTTAAATTTAGATGAGGCTGAAAAGCTGATTCGAAAAGCAATCGATATTGAAAGAAAGTTGCGCAAAAATATCAAAAATCTTAAGCCAGAATTCGACAAAGATAATTCCGCTTATCTTGATAGCCTTGCTTGGGTTCTTTACAAGAAAAAGGATTATGCAGAAGCTAAAAAACTTCTTATTGAAGCTATTAAAGATGAAGAAGGCCGTCACATTGAAATTATGGATCATTTAGGCGATATTCACGCTGCATTAGGCGAAAAAAATGACGCTGATAAGGTGTGGAAAGAAGCTCTGAAATTTGCTACTTCAACGAAAAGGGATCAAGATAAAAAGAAAGAAGTTGAAAAGAAATTAGAAAAGAATAAATAGCGATTGTAAACATATAAAAGCAGGGCATATATTTGTGCCCAGCTTTACTTTCAAAATATAACGTCCTTGTTTCAAACAATTTGAATTATTCTAACAAGGTTCTTCTTTGATACATGAATTCTCCAGTTTCCATATTCTTTGATATTTCATTGCCCAATACTTCAACTTGGTTTTATTTTTCTTTGATTTTAGCTTGTGCTCTTTTTTTTAAATTTAATCGTCTGATTAGTTTTAGAAATTTTGACATTCTCTCCATCTTTTTCTTTATGCCAGGTCTACTTCTGCTTTTAGAAGGGCGCTATGATGAACGTACTTGTTTTTCATGGATGCTGATAAGTTGTCTTTTTTGGCTAATTCGTTGCCTATTTGATTTGGTTTTAGAAAGAAGACCGGTTTTTAAACCTAATCTTAATGTGCCTGGAATGTTGTTATTGGCTTTTGCTTTTTACTTTAGTTTACTAGCAGTGGCAATTCGTGAGCCAAATTTACCAGACCAAAGGCATTCTCGCCCTCAAACTCCTATTGATAAAATTCGAGAGCATGGCGAAAAAATTATCGAAAACCGGGGGGGCGATACTCTTGATGTTTCTACTTTGCGACTTTGGGTAGAGCGAGGTTTAACTTTGTTTTGTCACCTTCTTATCGCAATTGGGTTGGTTCTAGTTTGTTGGTTTCATTACGAAGATTACCACCTCGGTTTTGCAAGTGCGACTCTTTATTTCTTATTACCTTATACTTATCTTATGATGCCATACACTGGTTTAAAAATTGGAAGATGGGATCATTCTTGGCTAATGGCTTTAATGATATGGTCCCTTGTTTTTCATAAAAAACCGATAGTTTCAGGCATACTTATGGGATTGTCTTTTGGAAGTTTGTTTTTTCCGCTCGTTTTATTGCCCCTTTGGCTTTCTTATTATTCCGATAAGGGGTTCTGGCGGTTCGTAATTTCTTCGTTCATTTCTTTCCTAATCAGCGGTCTTGTATTTCTTTTGGCTTATGGTGGTAATACTCAAGTTTTGGCTTCAACTTGGATGATTTCTGATTGGATTCCTTGGAAAGAACCTTTAAGCGATACACAAAGTTTTTGGCACGGTGTGCATTGGGCTTATCGTTTACCTGTTTTTATTCTCTTTATAATCTTGAGCTTTTCAGTTTATTTTTGGCCTACTCCTAAAACATTTGGAAATTTGATTGCATTGTCGGCTGCATTGCTTATTGGAATTCAGTTTTGGTATGCACATTTAGGGGGAGTTTATATTCTTTGGTATTTGCCTCTTTTAATTCTTGTGATTTTTAAACCAAGTATTGCCAACCAAGCGAAGCAACTCACTTAAAAGGTTTAAATTCTTGGTTTATTATTAATCAAATTTTTAAATTATGGATTGGAATTATGATAATTGTTTACCGAATTTTCTCTATTGCATTTTTGCTTTTTGCTTTAATTATCCCATCTTATTTTGCGAAATTTCAGCAAAAACAATTTCGAAACTTCAGAGTTGTTAAGAACGGTACTCTTTATCGTTGTGGTCAAATGACTCCAATAGGTATTAAAAAAATTATCGATGAATACCATATTAAAGCAATAGTTTCCCTTAGGGATTCTTACACTTCTGAAGTTTCGCCACCCGATGCGCAAGAGGAAGTTTTTGCCCGTGAATATGGGATAAGGTATTTAAGGCTAACGCCTAAAAAATGGGAAAATTCGGAAGGCGAACCTCCCGTGATGGATAATATTCGCCAGTATTTTAAGTTGCTTGATAATCAAGAAAATTATCCAGTTTTGGTCCACTGTTTTGCAGGTATTCATCGTACAGGTTCTTACTGCGCCTTGTATCGAATGCAATATGAAAAATGGTCAAACGAAAAAGCAATTTCTGAATTAAAGCGATTAGGCTATGATCAACTGGAAAGCGAAAAAGATGTATTTGGATTTTTAATGAATTATAAACCAATACAACCATAAATTACAACGTGCTATAAAATTGGGCAAGAGAATTAATTGCTTTTTTCCAACGCTCGCGATTTTTATTTCGAGTTTCTCGAGTAAGTACGGGAGAATAAGATTTGTTACTTTGTAAATTTGGATTGTTAAAATCTGCAAGTTTCATAATTCCCGATCCAATTCCAGCAAGAATTCCAGCTCCTATTGCTGTCATTTCTTCATCACTACTTTTTTGAATGTTTGTTCCTATCGTATCCGCTAAAATTTGATTGAAAAAATTATTCGAAGTCATTCCACCATCAATGGCTAAAGTTAAAAGAGGTCTGGATGAGTTTTTTTCTATTGCTTCAACCAAATCTGATACTTGCTGAGCTACGCCTTCGAGTGATGCCTTGGTAATTTCTTTTCTAGTAGTTTTCCTACTAAGTCCAAGAATTGTGCCCTTGAAATCGCTATTCCAATAGGGGCAACCCAACCCAGTAAGTGATGGGATGAAAATAACTTCTGAGTTGATGTCGGCCGAGGATGCGAAGGATTCTGAATTTTTGGAATTATCGAAAAAGTTTACGCTATCACGCAACCATTGAACCACTGCCCCTGCAATAAAAACACTTCCTTCTAGGCAATATTGTAGCTCATTCCCAGTCGTTGCTGCAAGTGTTGTCAATAAGCCAGATTCACTTGTTATTGGTTTATTACCTGTGTGACTTAAAAGAAACGCACCCGTACCAAAAGTACATTTTGCTTGCCCTAATGAATGGCAACGGTGCCCTACTAAAGATGCTTGCTGATCACCTGCGACTCCCGTAATAGGAATTCCATCGGGAAGGAAATAAAGGCCGCTAGTAACTCCGAAATTGGAAACACTAGGTTTAATTTCTGGCAGTATATTTAATGGAATGTTGAAATCACTTAGTAATTCGTTATCCCAATTACCCTGAAAAATATTCATCAATAAGGTTCGAGATGCGTTGGTGTGATCGGTGTAAAAAGATTTTGTTCCAGAAAACTTCCAGATCAGAAAGGTATCGATGGTTCCAGCGTTGATGTTATTATTGATGCAAAGATTTCTTTTGGGGTCATACTTATCAAGAATCCATTTGATTTTAGTCGCAGAAAAATAAGGGTTTAAAATTAAGCCAGTTTTGGACCTTATTTTAGCATCAAAGATTTGCTTGTTTTTACAAAAATCAGCGGTCCGAGTGTCTTGCCAAACGATTGCATTATGAAAAGGTTTTCCATTTGACCTATTCCAAACTACGGTAGTTTCTCTTTGGTTTGTGATTCCAATTGAAGTAATACATTTAAAAAGTGCAGGGTATTTTTCCTTGAGTTGAATAATGCAGATTGTTACACTTTCCCAGATTTGATCTGCATTATGTTCAACCCAATCTGTTTTAGGGTAGATTTGCTTTACAACTTCGCTTGCCATCCCCACGATAGTAGATTCAGAATCAAGTAACACTGCCCGAGTCGATGTTGTGCCTTGGTCGATAACAAGAATAATAGGATTCGAATTCATAATGGTTTATAGTCCATAAAGGGGGTGGAAAAAATAAGATAGAATTAGATTAAATGTTTAAAGGAATGATGCGAAACTAATTTTTAAAAAAAACGGTTTAAAATGGGAAGAAGATTGAATGTTGCTGGATTTAGCTGGGCGATGGCTTTTGGTGCCTTGGCGACCCTCGCGTCCCTTTCGATGGAAAAGGCAGGGGCATCGAGATTAGAAATTGGATTGCATAGCTCGGCCTATTATTTAAGTATTGCTTTGGGATCCATTTGTATGACCCGATTAATCCGGTTGTTTGGGAATTTCACGATAATTTTTGGACTTCTGGGGGTGTTTTTAAGTTGTTCTTTTTTTGGTTTTGTTAACCTGCCAAGTGATTGGTTATTTCTTCGTTTTTTAAATGGTTTTTGCACCGCTTGCACTTTAGTTCCACTTGAGACCTTGGTTTACCAAAATGCTGAAATCTCAGAAAAAGCAAAAATATTTGGGTTCTTTGAATTATGTCTTTCAGCAGGGGCAGGAATTGGTGGAAGTCTTGCGCCCTTATTGGAATCGTTTCAGCAAAATTCTGGATATGTATTCTTTGGATTTTTTCCCTTAATAGGGGTTATAGCATTATTGCCAATTCAAATTAAAATTGCTAACGCGATGGAACTTGAGTCGGTTAGTTTTTCAGAAATAAAGAAATTATATATTTGGTATTTTACAGCCTTTACTCAAGGATTTATAGAAGGCGGATTATTATCTTACCTTGGTGTTTTGATTTTAAGTATGGGTTTCACGACCGACCGAATTTCAATTATTTTTAGCAGTATGTTTGCCGGTGTAATTTGTTCTATGTTATTTATTACGCGCCTTGCCGATGCAGTTGGATTTAAAAAAGTTTTACTTTTAACGCATTTTATTTCGTTTTTTGCTTTGGTATTTATGGGTTTTAGTACTTCACTTCCAATTCTTATTTTACTTGTATTTTTTGTCGGTCTGACTTGCGGAGGCCAGTATGCAATAGCACTAGCTTCCCTTGGTTCATTAGTAGACAGTAAAAAACAACCATCTGCAAATGCAATGTACCTGACCTTGAATTGTGCGGGTAGTGTTGTTGGGCCATTGGTTATGGGATTGCTACAAAATAGTGGGTTTACTATTTCGATTTTTTTTGTTGCTGCAGGGCCAATTTTCATATTACTCCTTGTTTGGTTTGTTATTTTCTGTTGCTATAAATGAAAGAGTAAAGCGGTTTTGATTCAACTATTCGTTAAATACAAAGAAATGAAGATTTGATGAGAAGAAACATAGAAAAGATTAATTTGCCCCTAATCCAAAATTGGGATTGCCACGCTTGTGGTACCTGTTGCAAGGAATATCTAGTTACTTTAAGTGATGATGAAGTACAAAAAATTGATGGCCAAATGTGGGATGTAAAAAGAGATCTTGGCGGATTTGCGCCTTACAAAAAATCTGGGTTTTTTAAAAATAAAGTTCTTTTGAATCATCGGCCTGATGGTAGCTGTGTTTTTCTTGGAGAAAATAATCTCTGCAAAATCCATTCCAAATTCGGACTTGAAGCAAAACCCCTTCCCTGCCAAGTTTTTCCTTATATTTTAATTCCCACAGGAAAGGAGTGGTCCGTTGGTATTAGGTATGCTTGCCCATCTTCGGCACGAAATCTTGGAACCCCAGTTGCTGACCAAAGTAAAACAATCGAAGAGTTCAAGGATAAGCTTGTTGAAAGAGAAAAATTTACCATTACTCTTGCTGAAAATAAAGTAAGACCACTTTTGTCTGATGCACAGTCTTCAAATTGGGATGTAATTTATAGTATTCGTAATAAGTTAGGCGAGATTCTAGAAAATGAAAATAATAATATTGGTCTTGCCCTAAGGCGTTGCGCTTCTTTGGCTAATGAATTAAAAGCCACTAGTATGGAAAAGCTTGAATTAAAGCAGGTGGTTGAATTTCTAGATATTTTTGGCAAGCTTACTATTTCAGATGTTCCTGTAGATGCTTTTTCAGTAAACCCGCCTAGTTGGATTGGAAGAGTATTATTTCGTCAAGCTTGTGCATTATTTACTCGAAAAGACCACGGTCCGAACCGTGGGATAGCAAATCGTGGAAGGATTGCGCTTTTAAAAGCTGCTGTGCAATTTGCCAAGGGTACGGGTGCGGTACCAAAATTAAACTATTGGACTTCAGATACCACTTTTGAAAATATTGAAGCAACTCGCTGGGAATTAGATCAAGAATCGACAGAGCTTATGAAAAGATATTATCTGGTAAAGGTAGAGTCATTGCAATTTTTTGGGGCCTCGAATTTTGGCATTCCATTTTGGGAAGGGTTAAATATTTTATTACTAACTTACCCCATAATAATTTGGGCGGCTTTGTCTCAATCTGATTCTGAACCTATGGTTGTTAAAATACAGCGTGCTATTTCCCTAGTGGATGATCATTTTGGCTTTAACAAAATTTTGGGAGGAATCCGTCAACGATATGGGTTCAATATTCTTGGGCAAAGAAATGAAACAGAAAAACTAATTGCTTGGTATTCAAGACCAGCTATTTAGTCCGATTCGGTTAACATTTTCTAAGAACACCTGCAAGAATACCTAATATTTTTGCATCACTTCCCGTTTGAATAATAATAGGGTTCATCGAACTATTGCAGGGCTCAAGTCGGATTTGACCTCGATCTGAAAAAAATCGCTTCAAGGTTACTTCGTGATCTATCATTGCAACTACTCGCTCGCCATTAATTGCAGTTTCTTGTTTTTTTACAACAATGAAGTCGCCATCTTGAATGTGATCTTCAATCATAGAATAGCCACGAACCTGTAAAACAAAATTATTTTCACCCGCGAACATAGCTTCCAGGTCAAAGGTTTCATCTTGTGGAATGGCTTGAATCGGGGAACCTGCAGCAACAAGCCCCATCAATGGAAGGCCTTTTTTGTTATTATTGTTATGAAGAAGGCTTATAGCTCTTGCAGAAAACCCTTCGCGTAAAATAAACCTTTTTTTTTCTAAGGCTTTTAGATGGCACATCACCCCGTTAGGGGATTTTATTCCAAAGTTAATGCCTATTTCCCGAACTGTCGGGCCATAGCCTCTCCTTTCGATTTTTTCTTTAATAAACTGGTAAATTTCTTTTTGTCGTTGGGTAAGTCGATCTGGCTCGGAAGACATTAAAAACTCCTTATACTGAACTTTAGTACAATATACATTAGTATATGTAATGTACTAATTTTAAAATACAAGGCTAAATTGTCAATTTTCAGCTTTTGTCCAACCCAAAAACATCCTTATATTAGTTACTACCCATTTATTTTTGAGGTTAATTTGGCAGAAAATATTCAAAATTCGTTTTTTAAAAATCTTTTTGAGGCAAAATCCTTTGATATTTCTCTAGGAATTGTTCTTTTTGAAGACCTTTTAGATGGAAAATTAAACGATATTCAGGCTGCTGCTTTTCTTACAGCTTTGGCTGCTTTTCCTGATAATCCTGACTTTCTTGCTAAGGCTGCTTTGCAAGTCCTTAAAAGAGGACAAAAGCTTCCTTCTTACCCTCATTCTTATGCTTTTGATACCTGTGGTACAGGTGGGGACTATTCTTCTTCTTTTAATATTTCTACAACCGTCGCCTTTATTATTGCAGCTTGTGGAGTTCCCGTGATTAAGCACGGAAATCGTTCTTCTACTAGTAATTCTGGAAGTTCGGATGTGCTGCAGTATTTGGGTATTTCGATAGATTTTTCACCTGAAGTTTCTGAAAAAGCATTAAAGGAAGTGGGCATTTGCTTTTGTTTTGCCCCTCAGTATTACCCATTTTTAAAGAACTTAGCTCCGATTCGGAAAACGCTTGGCTTTCGCACGATATTTAATCAAATTGGCCCTTTGGTTAACCCGGGAGGCGCTAAAACTCACCTCCTCGGCGTTAGCCGATTTGATTTCCTTGACCTTTTCGCTAATGCCTTGTTGCAAATGGGAAAAGAAGGAATTGTGGTTTGTGGAGGAAATAAACTAGATGAAGTTGTATTAGACGCACCTAACGAAATACGGTTGATTAAAAATGGTTCGATTACTTCAAAAACTTTGGTTCAAACTGATTTTGGATTAGAAAAAGTGTCATTGAATGAGATAAAAGTTGATTCAATTAAAGAAAGTGCTGGCATTATTCAACAAATCTTTGATGGTAAATTTATACCCGCAAGGGAAGTCGTTCTTGCTAATTCAGCTTTGGCTCTTTTGGCAGCTGGCAAAGTTTCCAATGTACTTGAAGGTGTAGAAATGGCACGAAGTGTAATCGATCAAGGTAAGGTCAAATACATTTTTGAAAAGCTAAAAACATTTAGTTGCTAGTTGCAAACAGCAAAAATCATTTTCTTATTTTCCATTGTGGGCCAACTAACCAACGCAAAATAGCGTTACCTTGCTTTGGGAATCCACTAATCTCAAGAAGAGCTGCCCCACATTTTTCCATTTCTAAATTGTTGCTATTTCCACCGATTAGCCAGCAAACAAAAATCGCCACATCTGGCATATGACCAACAATTGCTAAAAAATTTGAATTAAATTCTTTAATAATCTTGCAAATATCTTCGGGATTGGCTCCAGGTTTAAGGAGTGGATGTTCAAAGTAGGATTCTTCTTGTTTAAAAAGGTCAGGAAAAACCAATTCGGAGGTTTGACAAGTTCTAACCAGAGGACTGGACAGAACAAGTTGTGGTATTAAAGAGGCACTTTTCAAGCTGTTTTTGAGTCTATTGGCTTGTTTTTTGCCTTTTTCACTCAAGGGTCGGTCGTAGTCTGAACGAATTTTAATGCCGTCCGCATCTTCTGCGTCCGCATGCCGAATTATTAAAAGCTTCATCAAAACCTCATATTTCTCGTAGTTTATAAACATCCTTTCTTCGCATTTATATAAAATTCATCTTATCTAAACAGCATTGGGGGGGCAGTTCAATGACATAATACATATAATTCCATTTTGATGTTGCAGGTGGCAAAGAACTTAAGAATGGAAAATGTGAAATGCTTCGTAATGATATTAGAAATGTTGCAATTATTGCCCACGTTGATCATGGTAAAACCACTTTAGTTGATCAGATGCTCAGGCAGTCGGGAATGTTCCGCGAAAATGAACTTCGTGGCGAGCGCATCTTAGATTCGAACGATTTGGAAAAAGAGCGTGGCATTACAATTCTTGCTAAAAATATTGCGCTTAGGGTTGGTGACACCAAAATCAACATTATTGATACGCCTGGGCATGCCGACTTCGGTGGCGAGGTCGAGCGGGTATTGAAAATGGCGGACGGCGTATTGCTGCTTGTTGATGCTGCGGAAGGCGTGATGCCCCAAACTCGCTTTGTGTTACGCAAAGCTTTCGAGTGTGGTTTAAGACCTATCGTGGTTATTAATAAAATCGACCGTCCCGATGCTAGAATTGATGAAGTTCTCAATGGCGTTTTTGATCTTTTTGTAGAACTTGATGCAGATGAAAAAGCGTTGGATTTTACTACCATTTATGCTTCCGGTCGTGAAGGAATCTCCACCACGGATATGACGATTCCTGCCACGGATTTTAAACCGCTGCTTGCTGCAATTTTAAAAGATGTTCCTGCACCCGATGTTGATGTTAAAGCACCTTTGCAAATGCTTGTGGTCACTCTCGATTACAGCGAATTTACAGGTAGAATTGCTATCGGAAAGATTTTTGCTGGTACTCTAAGGAAGGGCCAACGGATTTCTCATATGAAAACTAATGGCACAAGGATTGAGGACACCATCACTCAGTTGTTTACCTTTGATCGCCTTGGCCGGGTTGAAACTACTGAAGCAAGTGCTGGTGATATTTGTGCTGTGGTTGGGCTTGAAGATATCGATATTGGTGACACTATTGCTAGCCTTGAAAATCCCGTCGCATTACCAATTATCACCGTCGATGAACCTACCCTTAGTATGGTTTTTAGAATTAATGACTCTCCTTTTGTAGGGCAAGAAGGTACCTATGTAACTAGTAGGCAGTTACGAGAAAGACTTTTCAAGGAACTTGAATCCAATGTTGCTTTGAAGGTAGTGGCCGACGATTTAAAAAAAGATGAGTTTCATGTATCGGGGCGGGGTTTATTACATCTTTCGATTCTTCTTGAAAATATGAGACGAGAAGGGTTTGAGTTATCTGTGGGTAAACCCCGAGTTATCACCAAAATGGAAAATGGCGTAGAATTAGAACCCGTTGAGTTTCTCGTAATTGAAACCCCGCCATCTTCGGTTGGGCCTGTTATGGAACTTGTCGGAAATCGCCGTGGAGAATGCCTTAAAATGGATGGCCGTGGGGCACTGACCCATATGGAATTCCTTATTCCTGCACGAGGCCTTATTGGTTTGAGAAGTCGCCTGATGACCTCAACAAGTGGCGAGGCAATTGTGCATCATAACTTTTACGACTACCAACCTGTAAAAGGCGGGGTTCCTAAAAGACAAAATGGTGTACTTATTTCTACTGATTCTGGGCGATCTACTGCTTACGCTGTTGATACGATTCAAGAGCGGGGCATTTTGTTTGTCCCCGTGGGGGTCGAAGTTTATGCAGGCCAAATTCTTGGTGAACATTGCAGGGATAATGATCTCCCTGTTAATATTTGCAGAGAGAAAAAACTTACCAACATGCGTGCTTCTGGGTCTGATGGAACCTCCATCATTAAACCACCTCGCCTTTTAAGCTTAGAACTTGCTCTCGAATATATTGAGGATGATGAGTTGGTGGAAATCACACCTAAGGCCATTCGCCTTAGAAAGATTTACCTCCGGGAAAACGATCGAAAGAAATATATGCGACGAGTTAATTAAAATAAGATTTTCTTTTATTACCCCTCAAAGATTATGGCGGGTATTGCTATTTCTTCAAATGATTCGCTATCAAGTTTAAAGCATCAAAAAAGTAAAATGCTGCAGTGTAGTGGCCGCAGTCATACCATTGAATTTGTTGTTTTCCACTCTTTTCCCAAAGTGCCTTGGCCATACTTGGGGGAACTATTTCATCATTCTTGCCCGCAATTTGTAATAACTGCTTTTCTTTAAGGTTTTCGGCGTAAGTAAGGGGGTCAATTGGTGCAAGAAGGTTGACAAGTTGTTTTTTTGTTCCTCCAAATAATTCAAAGCCCTTGCGTAAAAGTAATGCTTGTGGGTGATCGTAATATCCTTCTATTAAACCTCCGCCTCCTAAAAGAACAACAACCTTGGTTACACTAGGTTCCATTTCAGCGCTAAGAGCCCCGATCATACTTCCTAAACTGGTACCTGTTATCCCAATTCTAGCTTTATCAACATTTTCTCGTTGTTCAAGCCAAGCGGTTGCACAGCGAATATCCAAAACAGTTTGCTGGATTGCTTTGGTAGTGTGCTTGATGTCTGGGGATAGAAGTCGAACCTTGCTCCCCGGCGGTCTTCTGGGGCCATAATAGGCCATTTGGACAAAAAGAGCCCCTATGCCTCTTGAGGCTAAATAGGAAGAGATGGTTCGAGATAGAGATTGGTCGCCCCCCGTGATATCAAGTACTACGGTTGCAGGAAAGATTTTAAGGTTTTTTGGAACATAATATTCCGCGTAGACGGTATTGTTTTCTGCGTAAGGTGTTTCAATTAGTGACGGAAAAGTAAGTACGAAAACGTCTACATTAGAAATAGGGAGTTGTAGTTTTGGTGTTAATTTATAATTCAGGTCAGATTTTTTAAGGTGGTACATTTCGGGCGTAGATTTAGGCTCTGGTTTATTTCCGACTTGGAAAGTGCCCTGCTCGCGCTTGTCGTACTTGTTATTTGCGACCTCTGCTTTGTTTCCGCCTTTGAAAGTGTTTTGCTCGGGTTCAATTGGCGCTGCAAAAAGTTTAGATAAGAATAACAAATAAGCAACTGAAAGAAAAAAATACACGAATCACCCCGTTTTGATTATCTTCTAGGGATTTTAACTATCCCATCATATCACGAAAGGAATTAAATAAATAGCTGCTATCGTGTGGCCCTGCAGAAGATTCAGGATGATACTGAACGCTCATGACCGGAAGGGTTTTATGCTTCATTCCTTCTAGTGTATGGTCATTCAAGTTGATATGGGTGGGTTCAAGTTCTTTGGGGAGGGTATCAATGTCAACTGCGAACCCGTGGTTTTGAGAAGTAATTTCAACTTTTTTAGTGATAAGGTTTAACACCGGTTGGTTAGATCCTCGATGCCCAAACTTTAGTTTAAATGTTTTAGCGCCACAGGCATGGGCTAATAGTTGGTGTCCTAGGCAGATGCCGAAAATTGGCTTTTTTGCCATGAGTTCAGCTATTGTGCGGTGAGCATAAGTAACAGCACCTGGGTCTCCGGGGCCATTTGAAAGAAAAATCCCATCAGGGTTTTGGTCTAGAACATCTTGTGACTTACAATTTCCTGGCAGAACCGTAACCTTACAACCAATTTGCACTAGGCACCTTAAAATATTTTGCTTCATTCCATAATCTAAGGCGACCACGTGGTGCGTCGGTTTAGTGCTAGGGAAATAGGTGACTAAGGAATTGGTAAAGCCCTCTTTCCAAGTTGATATTAATTTGGGCATAACTACATGAGCTAAATCGGCACCTACCATTGAAGGGCTTGAAATTGCCTTTTGAACTAACTTTTTATCATCCAGATCAAGGCTTGAAAGAACCCCCCTCATTGCACCCCGAATACGCAATTTTCTAACTAAAGCTCGGGTATCAATTCCCCCAATTCCACCTATTCCAGCCTTTTTTAAGTAATCGTTTAAGTTAATTTCAGACCTATAATTACTAGGAAGGTTTGTTAATTCTCGTACGATAAAACCTTCTACTTGGGGGGAATTTGATTCAACATCATCGTGATTAATCCCAGTGTTTCCCATATGTGGGTATGTCATAGCCACGATCTGGCCTTTATAAGAGGGATCCGTGATAACTTCTTGGTAGCCCGTCATATTGGTGTTAAATACAACTTCGCCGACAGATTCTACTTGGGCCCCAAAACCAATTCCTGTAAAAACAGTGCCATCTTCTAAGGCGAGTTTTGTGATCATAATAATAAGTGCCTTCCTTTAACAATGCGAATACAGTCTCTTAACTTTTTACGGTACAAGTCTGCAATTTCCAAGGGTTAACCTTAGAAAAGATGGTGCCAAATTAAATGTCGAGAGTTCTTAGCATTTTTTGCATGTTTTTAAGGTTTCTAGCTAAGCTTTCGAGAGGTAAACCGATCACATTGGTGATACTTCCCTCTGTTATTTGGACCCAAGGATCATCTTTTTCCTCAATAGCGTAGGCCCCCGAATGGGCCTTCCAAGAGCGGGTGTTTAAATAAATTTCAACTTCTTCCACAGTTACTTTTTTAAATAAAACAATGGATTGTTCTTGCCAGCAAAGTTGTAAATTGGAAGGTTGGTGCCAAAGAATCACGCCTGTCCAAAGTTCGTGTGTCCTACCCGACATTGCAGAAATCATTGCCTTAGCGTCATTCCGGTCAAGGGGTTTAAGCAAGGGTTTTCCATCGAGCCACCCTATGGTATCAGCTGCAATGATAATGCCATCAATCACTTGTTTTGAAACCTCAGATGCTTTTAGCCAAGAGGTAATCGCAACTTGTTCCCTTGCGCAGGAAAACCCCGAAGTAGGTTCGTCAATATCAGGTTTTATGATTTTAAAATCAGGGGAAAGTCGCTTTAGAACTTCAATTCTAGAAGCTGAGGAACTGCCAAGAATTAAATTTGGTTTGATTTCCATAAGCCGATCACACTTTCTACCACTGGATAAAGTTTTTCGGGAGTCAGTTCGTCAAGGCAGATCATTTTAGGGCAAGTTTTAAGGTAACTGCCTTTGCAATGTACCGAAGTTTCAACTGCATTATGAAATTGTCCAAAAGGCCCGTTCCATTTAACTTTAGTACAAAGAAAAGGAGAAATAATTGTTTTTTTCTGTGCTATTGCAATATGCAATGGTCCTGTATCGTTGGAAAAAATAAAATCCATTTTAGAAATAACTGCAATAAGTCCGCGGAGCGAAGTTTTTCCAACAAGATTTATAAACGGTGTATCTTCTGGAAGATGATTAATTATTTTAGAAGCATTTTCTTGGTCATCATTGCCACCAAAAAGAATTATACTGCCAGATGTTTCTGACCGTGCTTTAGTTAAAACTTTTGCGTAATAACCAGAAGGCCATTGCTTTGTTAACCACCTTGCACCTGGACAGCAGCCAATCCAAGGTCTGGGAAAATTTGAAATTAAATGAAAAATAGAGTCTGATTCTAATTTATCTTCTGGGAAAGATGCATTGGGAATATGAAAATCGCAGCCTAGAAATTTTGCAGCTTCCCAATATCTGGAAACAGCGTGCATATCTTTTTCTGGGTATTTAATTAGATGGGTGTAGAAAAATCTTGAGCCTTCCCTGCAATCTTCAAGACCAATCCGAATTGGTGCACCACTTAGGCGTGTAAGAATTCCTGTTCGAAGTAGGCATTGCAAATCAACAGCCAGAGTTGGTTTAAATGCCCGAAGCTGTTGGACTAGTTTCCATAAGGATGTGAAAGACTTTCTCCAGTTTTTTTTCCACATACTACGATCAAAAGAAAATACCTGATCAAGGTCTGGGTGATTGTTAAGAATGGATTCATAAGATTTATTTACAAGCCAACCAATCTTTGCATTTGGATATTTAGCTTTAATACCTCGAAGAAAAGGTAAACTATTGGCAATATCGCCAATGGCACTGGGTTTAATAATTAAAATGCGAGAAGTATCAAAGTGGTTCAAGATGCTCCCTGCGTAAAATCCTAAAGTTGTTCGTAATTATTACAATACTACGAATACTTTAGAGCTTAGTTTTTAGAGTCTCAAAAAAAATCTTAACTCTTTTGTTTAGTTCTTCAAGAAGAGAAATTAATTTTAATGAGTCTTGAGCTGATAACCCAGATTTTTCTGGATCATTCTGTGTGGAATCAAGTTGTAAATATAAGTCTTTTGATTGTTTTTGGTACTTTAAAAGACCCGCTGTATCAGAATCTTTGATACAAGCATCAATGCTTTCAGTAAGTTTATCACTATTTTTCAAAAGAGAATTTGGTGTAAGATTTGGAAGTGATTCGTAAAGGAATCTTCTCGCGCCTATTGTGCTTTCTGATTTGTTTTGCCATAAATTCTTATATTGCTTTAGTTCAGTTTCAACTTCCGGCATTTGCTGAAAAATAGATTCAAGTAACGAGATTGCTGAAGGAAAATCACCTTCTCCTGCCATTCGCTTGGCTTCATTAAATTTGTACTCAAGTAATTTCCGTTGAGGTGAATTTTTATCTGATTGTATTTTAGAAAGTTGATTTTGGTAGTTATTAAGTTGATCGATGGTTGCAAATAAGGCAGACATTTTTTTTTCGCCCAGTTTAAAATCTAAGTCCTCAGTTATATCAGGCCATTTTAATTTTAAATCATTAAAGGAGTTGGCAATTATTTTTGTCTTTTCTGATGTGAATTTAAAAAAACTTGTTGTCTTTTCAATCCTTTTTTCTAATTCTTCTTCTTTAAAATAAGGTTTTTCCAATTCTTTGAAAAGTGTTGCCATAAATCGAATTTGATCATCCACAAGGTTTAGCCAAATAAAAATTTGAGTTTCATAGGGTTTTTCTGGTTCTAGCTTTAAAGGAATATTTGTAATTTCTGCTTGGGTTTTAAAATAGGGTATCTCAGCGATAGTAATGCTATTTTTTAAAATTTCAACGAAGGCAATTCCATAAAAAATAGGTGTGCTGTTTTCTGGTGCCAAAAATAATCCTACATTATTCGTTTTTGAAATTAAGCTTCTTTTTATAGAAGTGTTTTTTGCAGATTGTCTTATTACTACTTCAAGCGGAAAGTAATTGCCAATATCTTTCATTTCCGAGGAACTACTTATTGGCGTCACTTTAAATCGAATGTCTATTAGTTGATTAGGAATTTTTGTAACCACTAATCCAACAAGATCCGGTAATTGAATTGCGCTGTAAAGCTTACAATGTAAAAATGTTTTTTGTTCTTTAGTTTGAATTACTTCTGTAATTTGTAAAGCGGTCCATTTATAAATATTCTCATTTTTTTCTGATGGAGTTTTTTTGAAAATTTGGAAGTAATCGCCTTTCTTTGGTAATAAGACGGAATTATTCGTTTTTTTATCTATTGTTAGTTCATATAATTCTTCTTTGATTTTTTTTGTGATTTGTGCCCTAATTCCAAGGCAATCCCTCAACAATTCAACAGATTTGCCGAATATTTCCTCTTTAGTTGAACAAGTAGTTTCTTGCTCTGGGTAAGTGTGATTAAATTCAGAGTCTTTAAGATTTAGTTGAATTAAAAAAATATCTGCTTTTGTGGTGATCAAAAGTGTTGCAGATTTATTCTCCGTTGTTTTGCTTAATGCGATCTTTAATTTTCTATAATCAAGTACTTTAAATTCGCGAAGGCTTATTAGTTCCCTTAAATCTTCTTTGATCCTGTTTGAAATCGATTCCTGAATTAACCACTCTTTTTGTTTTGAAATAGTACCTTTAGTTTCAAAGGCAATAAAAAAATCAAGTTTTGTACTGTTCGAGTTTCTGCTTTCAATTGGTGTATCAGCAAAAGCTTGAATTGGGGCAACTAGGGACAGCAGAAACAGAATGAAAAAGATTAAGGGCATAAGGTAATCTACCTATGTTTAGTTTAATTTCGAAAGATCATCAAAAAATTTAGGGTATGTCTTAGAAACGCAAGATGGATTTAGTAAAGTGATCCCGGGTACTTTTAATCCAGCGATGGCAAAGCACATTGCCATTCTGTGATCGTTGTAGGTTTCAATTTCCGCTCCATTTAATTGGTTAGGATGAATAATAATACTGTCTGGGAATTCTTCTACTAGGGCACCAATTTTTTTGAGTTCGTTTGCTAGTGCACTAATGCGATCTGTCTCTTTATGCCTGATGTGGCCAATATTCGTAATCCGTGTTTTGCCCTTGGCAAAGCAGGCCACCACTGCAAGTGTCATAACGGTGTCGCTTATGGCATTCATATCGATATCGATTCCACGCAATTCTAACCCTTGAACAGTAGTGGAATTTGATTCTTGATGGATTATTGCTCCCATTTTTTCAAGTGCTTGCACAAAGTTGATATCTCCTTGTAAAGAGTTGTATCCCAACCCGGGTGTTGTTACGGTTCCACCGGTAATAGCGGCTGCGGCATAAAAATAACTAGCTGCAGAAGCATCTGGTTCCACCTGAAAATCAAACCTGTTTCCTGTTTGATTTCCTTTTACAAAAAATTCTCGTTCTGAAATTTTGGTAACCTTTAATCCCCAATCTTCAAGCATTGTTAAAGTGATATCAATGTAAGGTTGAGAAACGATTTTTCCTTTAAGATGAAGGGTCGTATCTCCAAGAGCAAAAGGTGCAGCCATCAAGATTCCACTAATAAATTGGCTGCTCATTTCTGAACTTATGTGTCCTATTCCGCCATACCATCCATTAGTTTTTACTATTACTGGCGGGCAACCATTGCTTGTTTCACTGGTAGCATTAATGTTAAGGTTGTTTAAAGCTTTAAGGAGATCATTGATGGGTCGTTCGCGCATTCGTTTAATGCCATCGAGTCGGAAGGAGCCATTACCTAAAGCAACTAAAGCGGTTAGGAAGCGCATTGAAGTACCAGAATTACCAGTGAATAAATCAGCGTTAGGAAAAGGAATTTGGCCTGGTGGGTTTGGTGATTTAATCTCGGCGTAACAGTCATCCCAATTAGTGAAAATATGAAATCCTAATTTTCCTAGGCAATCGATCATAATTTCTGTGTCTTCGCTTTGTAAAACCCCTCTAAGTTTTGTCAGGTTAGATCCCGAATTAAGTGCTGCTATTATTAATGCACGATTAGTAATACTTTTAGACCCTGGCAAAATACATTCTTTTACAAAGGGCTTTTGCAAAGGCGTGATGGTTATTTTATCGGGGAACTGGTGTGAGGTTTTCATAGGATTGTGTCTTCGTAGGAAACTTTTACAAGAAAAAGTCCGTTAGCTGGTGCTGTAGGACCTGCTAATTTCCTTTCCTTTAACCGAATAAGTTCGGGTATTTTATCTTCCGGCCAAGTTCCTCTTCCTATCTCAATCAAGGTCCCTGCAATGGAACGAACCATATTGTAAAGAAACCCATTCCCTTCAATATTAAACCAGATCCAAGGTCCCATTCTATTAATCGAGGCTCGGTAAATAGTTCTAATGCTATTAAGTCGGTTTGGCCATTCTGATTCAAAGCATTGAAAATCGTGGGTTCCTATGAGATATTGAGAAGCATTATGCATTTTTTGATGATCTAGTTCATATTTAACCCTATAGGAATATCTCCTGTATAAAGGGTCGGGAATTACTGATTGTTTAATAACATATCGATAATGCTTCTTTATAGCATCTTTGACCGAATGAAAATCATAGGGAACTTCAATTATTTCACTAATTGAAATATCTTCGGGCAAAAGAGCATTAAGGCTAGTAAGTAATTTTGCTTCTGAAATGGATGTATCAACTCTAAAATTAGCTACCTGTGCTATCGCGTGAACACCGGTATCTGTTCTGCCACTAGCGTACAAAGTGATATTCTGGTTAGTAATTTTTTCGATAGATTTTTGGATGGTCTCTTGCACCGTTCTAAATCCGGGCTGTGTTTGCCAACCCACAAAATCCGTCCCATCGTAACTTATCGTAAGGCGTAGGTTTCTCAAGTGAAAATAATTCCAAGGGGTTAAACTGCAAATTTCATTAAGATATCCTTCATAATACCTTACAATACTTGAAAAGTATTGTGCGTTTAAAGAAGTACAAAATTTATTGTATTTGATAGCAATAAATTTGAAAAAGGTAGGTATGAACTTGGAAGAATCGCAAAAATGGATGAGTATGGTACTTGAACTAGCAAAGCGTGGGTTAGGTCGGGTCGAACCAAATCCAATGGTAGGTGCGGTACTTGTAAAAAATGGAATAGTCGTTGGTCTAGGTTGGCACCAAGAATATGGTGGCCCTCACGCCGAGATCTTTGCTTTAAAACAAGCAGGTGCAGAATCGAAAGGCAGCACCTTATATGTTTCACTTGAACCTTGTTGCCATTTTGGAAAAACACCACCCTGCTCTGATTCAATAATTCAATCCGGTATTGCTAAAGTTGTAGTTGCAATGTGTGACCCAAACCCGCTTGTCTCGGGTAAAGGTATTGCGCATTTACAATCCCACGGAATTATAGTTGAACTTGGCATTGAAAAAGAAAAAGCAGAAACTTTAAATGCAGCGTTTATTAAATATGTAGTCCAGTCAAAACCATTTGTAATTGCAAAATGGGCTATGAGTTTAGATGGGAAAATCGCAACGAAATCTGGTGAATCAAAGTGGATTAGTAATGAAAAATCTCGCACCAAGGTACACGATTTGCGAAGAAGGATGGATGCAATTCTCGTGGGGGTTGGTACCGTTGAAAAAGATGATCCAATGCTTAACGCACGCCCTGACGGAATTAGAAAACAACTTCGAATAGTAATTGACCCATACGGACGAATAAGTCTAACTTCAAAAATAGTACAAACTGCAAAAACATTTTCTACATTGATAGTCCTCAGCAAAGAAACATCTGGTGTTTTGAAAAAAAAGTTAATAGATTTTGGGGTGGAGATCTTGGAAATAATAGCAAAAGAACCTAAAGAAATCGTTGAAGAAATTCTTCTTGCCTTAGGAAAAAAAGGAATACAAAACCTTTTAGTTGAAGGTGGTGGTAGTACTTTAGGCTATTTCTTTGATGCTCAACAAATCGATGAAGTTCAAGTTTTTATTGGTTCATTTCTTATTGGAGGCACTGATGCCAAGTCTCCGATAGGAGGTTGCGGGATTCTCGAAATGGTAAGCCGGCATAAGTTGTCTAGCTTTTTATCTGAAATCATTGATGATAATTATTTTATTTCAGGTAGATTAAAAAGTTATTCCTCTAAATTATGAAAGGGAAAATATGAAAAATGTTGTAGATAAACGAAACTTTTGGCATAAGTATTCCCCAAATTATGAGTCATACACTTCATTTTTTATTTCATTAATAGTTCATTTTACCTTAGCCGCTTTTATTCTACTACTTGGGTGGGATGGCATAAAAAAAGCCATTATGGGTGATGTAAATCGTAGGATGGGTGTGTCTTCAATAAAAGTAGGGGGTAGTTCATCTATGGGAAATCCTGATGCAACTTCAAATGAAGATAGTATTAAGGTTTTTCCAAAAGCTAAATCTTCTGAACCTAATGTAATTCCTGAGTTTCCTTCTAAGCTTGACCCTAACCCAAAAGATAAAATTCAAGTTGAAAAATCATCTAATAAATCATTGGTTGATGATGCTAATTCTAAAGCGCAAGAATTATCGCGCTTGGGGCAAAATTTAAAAGGTAAAATGATAGATTCCCTTAACGGTGTTGGAAATGTAAAAGGAACGGGTGTGGGCGATGGTAGGGGTGAACGAATGCTCCGCTGGATAATGATTTTTAGCACAATGAACGGAACAGATTACCTATCACAATTGATCGACTTGAATGCCCGGATTGCTTTTCCCGATCCCGAAAAGCCAGATAAATTTCTTGTGATTTCAAACCTAAGTATGAAACCGATCGTAACAATGGAACTTGATTTATCTTCGGTAAGCGATATTTTTTGGGTTGATGATAAGACACTGTCGGTGGCTAATTTAAGTAGGGCATTAGGTTTGCAATTAAAAATTCAAGTGTTTGTTGTTTTGATGCCAGTTTCCGTTGAGCAAAAACTTAACAAACTTGAAAAAACTGCTTTACAAGGAGTTAAGGAAGATGAAATTCAAGAAACTCGTTTTTCTATCAATAAAATTGATGGGAAGTATGAACCCACTAAAGCGGAAATAACCTTCAAAAAGAAATAGAGCTTATTTTTCCTGAGCTTGAAGGATTTGCTGGAAATCTGCTCCCCGTGCTGCATCTTGGATTGCAATGACCGCCTGATAAGGAACATCATCACTGTAATATAAAATCAGATCTTTGCTTTTAAGTTTATTTGCGGAGGCTTTTAGGTTTGCAGTAAGATTTTGCAATTCGACGATTTGGTTATTTATTAAAAAAATTGTTTTTGACCCTTCGATTTTTATCACTACTTTAGTTTTTTGATCTGCTTGGGCAGTCGTTATGGATGGAATTCTTGAATCTTTATTAGTCTTTGCAGCTTCTAAGTGCTGAACTAATTTCGAATAACTGGTTAGTAAAATAAAAAATACCAGAAGCACCAAGCAGACATCGATCAAGGCGTTCATATCAATCTTATCGTCTTCGGCCTGCTTTATCTTAATGTTGTTATAAGCTTCTTCAAATTCCAAATAATCTAAAGGGGTTTTCCATTCGCTTTCAGTTTCCTTGCGAATTTCATCATCGGCGGTAAGATTTCCAGATGCAATAAGTTCTTGTATTTCAGGTGATTCGAGAGTAATTGCGATTGCACCTAAGGTTGTGTTTTTGAGAATCCATTTGCTCATTTTTTTCCTGTGACCCCCAGATGAATTTTTGAAATCTCTTTTTCACCCAAAGTTTTTTCAATCAGGGTTGTTAAGTTTCTTATGATTCCCGCTGTTATTTCTCCTGGGGCATAGATCGTAACCTCACGATTACCTTGCCCTTTTCTAATTTCTAATTCAAGGTAACTAATTAGGTTTTCTTGTGTGTTAAACTCTGAAGGTGGAGCCTTTTTTTTATCTGCAAAACCAGTTTTGAAAATCAGCAAGTTGTTTTTGTTTTCGATTTCAATCCACACTTGGCCTTTAATTTCTTGCACGCTTGCAAATTCAGCTACAGGCAGTTTAGTGCTAGTTCCTGAACCAAGAGATGATGTACTCATTAGAAAATAAACTAGAAGGACAAGACTTACATCAATTAAAGGTATCATATCAATATCATCATCAACTTCTTGATACTTTGAAATAGTTGAACTCGGGGGACAATCAAAAACTATGGTTTCATTGCTGGATATTTGATTTTCAGGTGTTGAAAACGAAGTCAGTTCCCCAACTTCAAACCAATCTGATGTGCCCGCTGGTCTTATTTTATCTTTTGCAACCAACCGCCTTTCATTAGTCCACCCTAAAACGGTATCAATGGGGACCTCTCTGATAACTTGATTAGCTTTCAGAATCCAAACATCATAATATTTTGCATTGGGCAGCATAGTTTTATTAGGGTTTAAGTGGTGTTTTTAAAGCTGAAGCCATTTCAAGGAAGTTTTGGCAAGCTCGCTTAATCCGGATTTCATAATCGCTGATTTGTGCTTTAAAAAGGACATGAGCAAATACAAGTGGAATTGCAGTAACCAAGCCTAATGCTGTTGCATACAAGGCTAATCCAATGGAACCTGCTTGTTCGGAAACTCCGCCTTGGGCTTCTTGTATCTTATTGAAGGTTCCAATCATACTGACCACGGTACCAAGGAGGCCAACCATTGTAGCAATTTTAGCAATTGCAAGCATAGTTGGAAGGAGATAATTAAGCCTAGGAATAATTTCAAATTCAACCGAGTTGTTAAGTTCTTTTCTCGAGGCAGGCAGGCCCTTTGTAAGCCCTTTAATTCCTGATGAAAATAGTAGGTTTGTCAGCCAATCTTTTTGATCGTTCGTAGAATCAATAGCTGCTTTGGCTCCATCTCGAATTAAAATGATTTTCAGCTTTTCGAGAAGTTGGTCAGTTTCATACAGAAGTCCTTTGTTGAGCAAAACTCTCCAAGTTATTAATGCAATGCCTCCAATCGACAAGCAAATCATTGGTATTGCAAAAATCCAATCATTAATCACGAACATCCAAAACGATGACATTTGACATTCCTTTAAAAGTAGTCTGAGGAGATTATTTTATTGATTCCGTCTGGCCAACGATACAAATAATTAATTTGTTTCTCGCACCATTTGCCCAAAAGGAATAATTCTGCTTCAGAATTCGCTTGCGAAATAAGTTGAATTGAAAGTGGTAGACCAGATTGGGAAAGCTGGCAAGGTAGTGACAAAGCAGGCAGGCCAATAAAACTCCAAGGTGAGTTAAATGCTGGGTCGCCTGTAGTTTCAGCAGTTGGTGCGACACTAGTTGTTGCAGGGACCAAAAAGCAGTTGAACCCAATCATTTTTTTTTCAAGATAATCATTCCAGTATATTTGTCGTTCCTTGCAAGAATTGTAATCATCTAGGTCGATAGAAGACCCTTCCCGAATTAAAGAGGTTATCTTAGAGGGGTAATCTTCTGGCCTTCTTCTGAACCAGTATTCGTGAATTTTAAATGCTTCATAAGCCATAATTATTCGGTGATCTTTAATTGTATTTTCGAAACTATCTGGAAGTTCGAGGTATGAGATTTTTGCCCCTGATTTTTCAAGCTTGCTAACGGTTTCCTCCATCATCAGTTTAATTTCTGAGGATGCTTTTTTCCAAAAAAAAGATTTCAATACAGCAATGGCTGGTTTTGCTTCTGAATCTTGTGTGTTTCTAGAGGGTGTGTGTATTTCTTTCCAAATGATTTCCAAGTCTTCTACAGTCTTTGCCATCATTCCCATATGATCCATCGAATGGGCTAGGGGTAAAACACCATCAAGAGAAATCCAGCCAAAGGTTGGTTTAATTGATGCTACGCCACAATAACTTGCAGGTCTGGTGATGGACCCGCCAGTTTGGGTGCCTAAAGCTGCGGGAATCATGCCACAAGCTACACTTGCTGCAGAACCACTACTGGAGCCCCCCGGGGTCCGATTTAGATCCCAAGGGTTTCGGGTGGATGGCGGGTCAAAACTTGCGTAGGCAGTGGTTACCGTTTTACCCACAAGTATAACGCCTGCTTTTCTTAGTCGATTTATTATGGTTGCGTCTTTTCTGGCGAAAGATCGGTTCCAAGACATACACCCGGCTTTTGTTGGCCAGTCGTTAACATCAATAATATCTTTAATACCAAATGGAATCCCGTGTAATTTTCCTCGGTCTAAACCGGAGTTTAATTCCTTCTCTGCAATTTGAGCATCGATTCGGGCTTGCTTAGGATCGAGGTATTCCCATGCGCTGATTAGCGGGTCTATGCGCTTAATTCTTTCAAGGTATTTCTCCAATATCAAAGACGGTGTTGTTGATCCATTTCGAATAGACTGGTATAAGCTTTGGATAGTGTCCATTTAAGGCCTACAGTTGGTGAAAGAAGAAAAGGGAAGCATAACATGATTAATGTCGCGGTTCTAGGGGCCTCTGGCTATACAGCTCTTGAAGTTATCAAAATTTTATTAAAACACCCTCAGGCTAAAATTGCTGCTTGCATTTCTAGGCAAGAAGGTACCCCTTTTATTGCTTCCCTTCACCCTTCACTGGTTAAGCGGCTTGAAATACAGTGTGAAGAGTTAGATTTAAAATCCTTAAAGCAAAAGCAAGTGCAATGCGTTTTCAGTTGTCTTCCCCACGGTGCAAGTATGGATGTTATTCCAAAATTGCTGGATGCAGGCATTCGAGTCATAGATCTTTCAGCAGATTATCGATTGAAGGATTTAGAGATTTATAAAAAATGGTACGGGGCAGACCATAGGGACCAAGAAGGTTTGAGTCACGCGGTTTACGGTCTTCCTGAATTTAATGCGGATCAAATCAAAGGATGTAGGTTGCTTGCAAACCCTGGTTGTTTTCCACAAACTGCAATTCTTGCATTAGCCCCTTTGTTGCACGAAAAACTGATTAGCTCGGATGAAATTATTGTTGATAGTAAAAGTGGGGTTTCGGGGGCCGGCAGAAACCCTAAGCAGCATACACATTTTCCCGAATGTAATGAGAGTGTAAGTGCTTATCAGGTTGGAAAACATAGGCATGCACCCGAGATGGAGCAAGCGTTGAGCAAAATTGCGGGGGACAAAGTTAAAATTATGTTCGTTCCGCATCTTATTCCTATGGATAGGGGCATTTTTTCCACTATTTATATGAAAAGTAAACGGAAAACTACATCTTCTGAACTTTATGATTTGGTTTCTATGTTTTATAAAAATAAACCTTTTATAAGAGTGGTGAACCACTTACCCGCATCGAAGGATGCCTTTGGTACAAATTATGTCGACTTAAATTATCAGGCTTGTGAAGATTATATTGTGGCTCTTGCCTCCGAAGATAACTTGATTCGAGGGGCAAGTGGTGTTGCGGTACAAAATTTTAATTTAATGTTTGGATTTTCCGAAACAACCGCACTTATCCCATAAAAATGCGCTCCAAAAGCACTTGACAAGAAGGTTTTAAAGATTATTAGAGTAAAAGGTTTATCTTCAAAACTATTTTGTTGGGGGGGGTATGTTGAAATATATTGGTGTATTAAGCGTTTTGGTGCTCTTTGGGCCTTTGTCATTTGCCCAAAATTCAAGTTCTGGTGGGAGTAATTCCTCAAATCCTTTTTCGTTTCTACTGCCAAGCCCGCAGGCAACGCTAGATGCTCAGCAGGCTCAGCAAAAAGCCCAGCTTGCTAATGCGAGGCTTGCCCAACCTATGAACTTATACCCTAGAAATAGAAGTTTATTAGATTTCTTTAGTCCCTTGCCAAAACTCAGCAATTCGACCCCTATTGGTTATTCTCAATTTCCTAAAAGAAGTGAGTTACCAAGTAAGAATTACCTAAGGGGATTTGGTTTCAGGCACGGTGGTCAGCAATAATCAGAAATTTGAGAAACTTTTATTCCAATTCATTTTCACATTTGGTATAATTAATAGTAGAGTTACGCAGTTGGAACTAAATCGCCCCTATTCGGGTGGAATTTGGGAAAGACAGGATGATCAGAAAAAGATGAAAACTGCCTAAACAACCAAATTATGGGTAACTGCGTAAGTCCTATAATTAACAAATGTGGAGATGTTTATGGCTATTATTCGATTTTTATTTGTAATAGTGTTGGTTTGGTGCCTAGCATTGGGTACGGTTTTAGGCCAAGACAAAGATAAAAAAGATAAAGATAAGGATGCAGAAAAGCCTGCTGCTAAGGAAAAGTGGAATTTCTTTAGTCAAATCACGGTGGTTTTAAAAGAAATTCGTGAAACAGATAAGTCCGTCGTGATTTCTATTCAAAATCAAGTAATTAATCCAAGTGCGCAAATGCAGATTTCTCAAGCTTCTATGAGAATGAGTCAGGCAAATACCCCCCAAGCAAGGATGCAAGCTCAGCAAGCCATGATGAGGGCACAGCAGTCGATGTACACAACTAAAATGGAAGATGTTGAGTTGTTAATGAAAGATGATGTTAAAATTCGTCAAATGAATCCACCAGAATCTTTTGATGATAAAGGCAACAAAAAAAAATATTCTACAAAGGAGCTTAAGGATTTAAAAGGGGATGACGCTAAATCTCCCGGATATCCTGCTGAATATTCTGATTTAGTTAGCCAGTCGATTGTGACTTTGACCCTAATGAATAAGCCCAAAAAAGCTGGGGTAAGTGGAAAAGCAACAGGCCTAGTTGGGATAGCTGAAAAAAATGACCCTGAGGTAGCACGAGAATTGCGCCCTAAAATTGCATCCATAATGATAATGGGGCGGTTACCAGATAATAAAAAAGGTAGTTAGTTTAATACTTGGCAGAGGTACCGTCCGATTTAACACCCACTTTTGCCAGTACATTTGCAACGCCATCTAGCATCATTTTTAATTCGCTATTAATTGCAATAAACTGCCACCCTTGTTCAACTCGAAGTTGAGCTTCTTCTGGGCTCATACAATGTATACCAGGGGCAACCTTATTTCGCTTGCAAGCTTCTAAAATTGTAGTTAAAGCTTTGTTAAACTCATCGGCCGTGGGTGGGTTCCCTTCCGCAGACCGCATACTTGCTGCAAGGTCATTGGGGCCAACGAAGATGGCGTCAATTCCCGGAACTGAAAAAATACTATCCGCATTATTTACCGCATCAATATGCTCGCACTGTAGAATTACTAGGAGCTCATCGTTAACTTTGTTAAAATAATCAGTTGAACTTGCACCAAAATTAAGCGCGTGTACATTTCCCCCAACGCTTCTGGTTCCACGAGGCGGATAGAACATTGCGGATACCGCATCCAAGGCTTCCTGTCGCGAATTTACCATAGGTACGACTACGCCAAAAGCCCCGTTGTCTAATGCCCTTTTGATGTGATCGTGGCGATTTGATGGTACCCGAGCTAAGGGAACCCCGTTGGCATCAGCGATAGATGCAAACATATGGGTCGCTGTTTCCCAGCTTACCAAAGTGTGTTCAATATCCACCGTAAGCCAAGCAAATCCCGTGCGCGCCATAAAACGAGTTGCAACAATGCTTCCTAACGAAAGCCAAGTTCCAAGGGCGGGCTTGCCTTCTTTAAGCATTTTCTTAACTGGATTGGTTTTCATCGTTCTTTTCCTTCGGGGTTAAGTGAATGTCCTTCTTGAAAGGATTAGGATTATTATCGAAATTTTCTAGGTCTTTGTCTGATAAACCAAAATGATGTGCAAGTTCGTGAATAACTGTTTTACGAATTTCAATACGAAGTTGCTTGGGATCGCGAAATGATTCTTCGTGAGGATTCTTAAAAATAGTCAGTTTATGAGAGAGAGAATTTATATCGATAGCATCTCCAACCCAAGGGTGTGAAAATTCCATAGGTTCAAACAAACCAAACAAAGAATTTCCATTAGAAATTTCTTCTTCAGAAAAATTAGCTTTTAATAATGTTTTTCGAGTAGGGAATTTCTCTACTTCCACCGTGAGATTGTCCAAATACTCGTAAAAATTTGAAGGCAGAGAATTCATGGTTTTTTCAACTTCAATGCAAAACTCATCCATAGATATTACAACTCTGCGCTTTTTCATAGCCTATAATTACCGGTACCAAGTAAGATATATAATCTAAGATTACCTAAAGTTTATAGGCAAGGAAACTTTATATGCAGGCGAGTTCGCAAATTAAAAAGATTTTTGATGATGTTAAGTTTGAAGTCTCAAAAAAAATTGTAGGTATGGATCATGTCTTAGAAAAAGTTTTTGTTGCCTTGCTTGCACGGGGTCATGTTCTTTTAGAAGGAATGCCAGGTTTGGCGAAAACCCTTCTTGCTAGTAGTTTGTCTTCTTGTCTTGATCTTCAATTCAAAAGAATTCAATTCACTCCCGATCTTATGCCTTCCGATATTCTTGGCACTCAAGTTTATTTGCAACAAACCGGCGAGTTCAAAGTTAAAAAAGGTCCACTTTTTTCTCAGGTTGTTCTTGCTGATGAAATTAACCGAGCCCCTGCAAAGGTTCAGTCTGCCCTTCTTGAAGCTATGCAGGAAAAACAGATCACTTTAGGTGATGAAACTTTGGCTTTAGATAGTCCATTTTTTGTTATTGCCACACAAAATCCAATTGACCAAGAAGGTACCTTTCAACTGCCAGAAGCCCAGATTGATCGATTTATGTTGAAAATACTTGTGAATTACCCAAATCCCGATGAGGAACTTTTAATCTTACAAAATATCGATGTCTTTGAAGGGGCGGGACAAATCAAGAAAATCATCAACGCATCAAAACTCAACGAGTTATGCAATTTGATTACTTCGATTTATGTTGAAGAAAGTATCCGTAAATATATTGTTGATTTGGCTCAAGCTACAAGATTCCCCAGTCGGTTTGGCTTAAATATCGGAAGTTTTATTGAGCACGGAGTTTCCCCAAGGGGAACCGTAAGCCTTTTAAAATCTGTTCGTGCCTTGGCCGTTATTAGAGGTAGGGATTATGTTTTGCCCCAAGATGTTAAGGAAATGCTTCCGTGCGTATTTAGGCACCGGATTTCTCTTTCTTATGAAGCCATTGGTGAAAATTTTACTTCTGATGACATTCTTAACCAGATACTTGACCACCTCTCTGTTAAATAAAATAATTCGTAAATCAGGTTTTAGAGTTAGATTTAATATAAATAAACTAGATATGTTTTTGTTTCAAAGATAATATAATTTAAGTTCAAACTCAGGGTTTTTTACTAACGGGTGGTGCAATATGTTTACTAGGCGAACTTTCAGCAAGTCTATTTTTCTAAGCGTTTTGGGCTCATCCTTTGTTTCCCGTTCCTCAATGGGTCAAAACACCAATGCAAATGACCGTTTGCAACTTGGTTTTATTGGGGTTGGAACTATGGGGCGTGGGCACCTTGGTAGTTTTCTTGGTATGAAAGATGTGCAAGTGGTTGCAGTTTCCGATGTTGTTGACGCAAGGCTTGAAAATGCGAAGGCGATGGTAGAGAAAAAATATTCTGATCCTGATTCTAAAAAAGATTTTAAAGGTTTAAAGCTTTACAATGACTTTCGTGCCTTGATCGAAGACAAAAATATCGATGCCGTCGTCATTAGTACTCCCGATCATTGGCACGCTTTGCTTTGTGTGATGGCAGCAAAACAAAAGAAACATATTTATTGCGAAAAACCTTTAACGCATTCTATTTCAGAGGGAAGGACTATTGTTAATGAAGTTAATAAGGCTGGGATAGTGTTTCAAACGGGAAGTCAGCAGCGCTGTGAATTTGGTGGCCAATTTAGACAAGCTACGCAACTAATTCGCGCTGGTAGAATTGGCAAAGTTCAAACCGTCCGGATAGGAGTTGGCATTCCTGCTATGGCTTGCAACCTTGAAAAAGAAGAACTCCCTAGCGGTACTAATTGGGACCTTTGGCAAGGCCCCGCTGTCAAACGAGAGTATAACAAAATCCTTTGCCCAGAAGGCGTTCATAAGCATTTTCCTGCTTGGAGAATGTATTGGGAATACGCTGGAGGTGGCTTAGCAGATATGGGTGCACACCACTTTGACATCGCCCAATGGGCTTTGAATATGGATAATACTGGCCCCGTTAAAATTACACCTCCATCCAATGGCGAAAAGTCTGGCCTTAAATTCACCTATGCTAATGGAATTGAAATGTTCCACGGTGGGCCAAGTGGTTGTACCTTTGAAGGATCAGAAGCAACCCTTTATGTTGATCGTGGTAAGCTCGAATGTACTAAAGAACAAATTCTTAAGGAACCGTTGAAAAATCCTGACCCAACTGTAATGGTTGCGGATAACCACCGTAAAAATTGGCTTGATGCTATTCGTACAAAAAAAGCTACTATTTGCCCTGCAGAAATAGGCCACCGTAGTGCCACGATTTGTCATCTTGGTAATATCGGTTATCGGGTTGGGAAAACTCTTGATTGGGATCCAGTAAAAGAAAAATTTACCAACAGTGATGAAGCAAATAAATTGCTCTTTCGGGAATATCGGTCACCTTGGAAGCTTTAACTTTTAGCAATTGAGTTAACAAAGGCTTGCAGGAGTAATGAAACTCTTGCAGGCCTTTATGCTTTTAATTAAATTTATTCACTAAAAGCTTGTTCTTAGCTAAGAATTCTTCACATTCTTTTCGATTGAAAACACCTTCCGTTGTTCCCTGAAACCGTACGCAACTTGCACCAAGGGCACTTCCTAAGGTCAAACATTCTAATTCATTTTTATTATCAAGCATCCCAGTGATATAACCTGCAGTAAATGCATCGCCGCTTCCTGATCCATCTAAGTAGTCGATTTTAAATACATCGGATTTAAAATACCCAAGGTCATTAATTAAAATTGTACCTAGGTGTCCCATAGTTATGATGCTGGTTTTTGCCCCAAGTTTGTGAAAAAATTTAGCTTGGTCAATTGGGTCTTCAATACCAGAAATGATTTTTCCTTCGGCATCATTCGGAAGAAAAACATCTACAAAAGGTAGAATTGGTTTTAGCTTTTCTAGGTGATGCCCAAGACCAGGGGTAACCACATCAAGAACAGTCTTTGCTCCATTTTCTTGGGCATTTCGAAAAATACCTGCAATATGGTGTGGGGTAAGTTTGTCCATTAGCAAGAACCCTCCTAGATAAACCACTTTGCATCCTTGTGTATCTTTTATTTGGAAATCATCATCAGAAAAATCAGCGTTGGCACCAATCATATGGATAAATCGTCTATCTTGACCCTGAACATTGATGACTAAAGATTGGCTGGTGGGCAAATGTTTGGTTTTGATAATTTTGCTACAATCCGCACCGGTTTGTTTGAGTTTATGGGCAATTAAATTGCCGAAATCATCTTCGCCAACTTTCCCAAGTATCTGAGAACTTACCCCCATCTTGGCGAGGTCCACTCCAACATTAGATGCACAACCGCCAATGGTTAAAGCCATACCCTCGGTTGCAATAAGTTCTCCTTCAATGGGAAAGTGCTGAATGGGTGAACACCCGTAGTCTAAGACGATGATCCCAGCACATAAGACGGTTGCAGACTTGTGCATATTTGAACCTTTCTGTTTTTCGTGTGTATCAGAATCAATCATTATGTTTTTGTAAGTTTGGTGCAATAATTGAAATGACAAAATAGAAATCTTAAACCAGAGGTACAGCTGGGCTTTTATTACAAATATTTGATGGTATCATTGATGTTTATGATTGGTTAAAATTTGCTTCACTTAATTTATGTGATTGGAATTGCGATGATTTCAGAAAATGGGGAAAAGAATAGCAGCAACAGAGGCATCTCCAATTTGCTTTTTGGCAAGCTTAACCATTTACTTAAAGAATTAAACCAACTTGTTTACGGTAAAAAAGCTTCTGATATTCTTTCCGTCGAACCAAAAGAACTCTTGCCTGTTCGTTATGTTTCAATTTGCTCGGGAGTTGGGCAAACAATTGTGGATGGTTACAGGAATCATTTAAATCAAGATCGAGGAGAAGAAGAAACTGGTTGGCTTTTGATGGGCTACCGAAAGAAAAAACACGCCATTATTTCAGCTGCGGTTCCTGCTGGTGAATTTCGTGAAGCTAGTTCAACCCATGTTAAATTTAATTCACTAGCGCAAGTGGTAGCAGGCAGATTATTAAGACAACTTCACGATAACTTAGAAGTTTTAGGCCTTTTTCATACTCATCCAGGAAAATTGCGCCACCCTTCCTCTGGTGATTTCCAAGGAGATATCCAATGGGTAAAAAAACTACCCGGAAAACAAGGCGTGTTTGGTATTGGAACGGTTGACTCTGATTCCTCTATTCCAAGTTCCTTTTCTACTAAAATTGCACCGAATACTTTTACTATGTCGGGAATGCGCTTTGACTGGTTTTCCCTTGCTTCAGGTGACGCAAATTATAATAAAATCCCGGTTCGATGGATTTTAGGAAATGACCTTGCTAAACCCCTTCATTATGTTTGGGATGCTATGGAAATCCACGCAGGCGAAATCGAAAAAGTTTTAGCTCAACAAGCCAAAGCTTCTTGTGGTATAACTCAAGGCCCAAAGGGACACCAACTTACCATTAGTATTCCATTGGCCGGAACTGCTGGTAAAATTTTAGTCTTTATTTTTAAAGATAAAGTGCAATATTTCTTCGAGAAGAACGAACAACTATTTGAGGTCGATATCCTCGAAGAAAAAATTGACCGCGGCGTTTACTTGGTTCTCGCTGAATTAGCTAAATAGTTATCTTTTGAAAGGATCTGTTATGGACTTCAGACCACTTAATGACGATGAAAGAAAAAACCTGTACGAGGCTATTCGAAATAATGCCGAATCAGGTAAACCTATCCATGTTAACCCTAAGGATACTTCTTTTGTTGCAGGTACCCCAGAATCTGCCGAACAAGATGTTATTAATGCTATTCGTTCTGTCCCTTGTCATTACTAGTATTAAAGCTTGCTAGATGAACGATTACATTCCGATTCTATTGCGAAATGAAGCTGCAAAACGCAGGCTTGTTTCAGTTGAATTCCCTGTCATTGAACAATATAACCGTGACAGGGAACTAGAGTATCGCATAACAATTGAGCCAACTGCCGATGGCCTTATGCTTAAATACCGATTAAAGCCTGGGCACAATGTGTTTGAGGTTAAAACTAATCTTTTGGCAGGATATCCTTATGTCCCGCCAGAAACTAGAATTATAACTCAATTAGATTACCCTTGCCCTCACCTTTTACCTAGCCAGCTATTATGCCTTTGGAAGCAGGGTAGTAGTAGGCAAGCTAGTAGGTGGGATCCAGCTTCGTTCACCGTGATTTTTGCGGTGATGGCGGCTTGGCGATGGCTTGCTTGTTATGAAATCTGGAAAAATTCCGGAGAATGGCCCTTACCTGAGGCACGCTAGATGGCTCATTTAGTTCAAGTTGGATTGGGAAGCGGTGGAATGTCGGTAATCGACATGCTTGTTCGAGATGTTAGAATTAGCAAAATTACACTTATCGAACCGGATGTTCTTAAACCACACAACCTCCCACGCCACCTGCTAAGCAAACAAGAGGTAGGAAAGTTAAAATTAGATGCCGCAGTTCAATGGTTGAAAAACCGTATCCCCGAGCTTGAAATAGTACCTCTCGCTTCATTTCTTCAAGACCCAGAAAAACAAGATCAGATTAATCAGGCACTTTATGGCGCCGACCTTGGTGTTTGTGCAGTGGATAATGAAGAAGCTAAATATCATTGGTGTTTTTTGATGAGGCAACATAAAATTCCTTGGACTTTAGGTGAAGTTTTGAGTGGTGGCATTGGAGGATTTGTTCATACCTTTGTTCCAAATGGCCCGTGTTATGCTTGTGCTTGCACCTATCTCAAACGGAAAGGCCCCAAGGATGCTAAGGATTCCCTTCCTGATTATAGTAACCCTGATGGTGAGGTAGAAAAAGCAAGAATACCAGCGTCTTTTGCTTCGATTCAATCGATAGCTGCCCTTCACGCCCTTGCTACGATGGATATTCTGGAAGGAAAATTTAGCCCATCTTCTTATTTACTTCCTTTGCAAAAAGTTGATGGAGTTTTTACAGAAAGCCTAAAGAAAATACCCATTAATGTTAAACGAAATGAGAATTGTTTGTTTTGTGCCTTTGCCCCACCAGATATCAAGAATGTTGACCAAGAATTGCAAAAGAAGCTTCAAGAACTTTCAGGCGGAATGGGATTATGACCGAACCAAAACCCTACAAAATTTATTATGAATCAAAAGGAAGCAAGGTTCAAAGTCAAATAGTGCCTTGGTTTGCTGAAAAGGTTTACCTTGAGTTTGCAATAAAATACCCATCTGGTTTTTCCTGTAAGCCTTCTTATTTTCGAGTGCAGTTTGGCGATTCAAGCTTAGTAGAGGGGAATCAATTTGAAATTAATGATGCAACTCCGCCAACTGGTGGAAAAGTGTTTTTTTTACTTGAGAATCCTCGTAAAGAAGTTAAAGCTAAAGTCTTCTTTAAAAAGAAATTAGTTTTTGAAATTGATGTTCCTTACTGTTCTAAGGAACATTTTTTATCAAGTATAGAACTACAGTCCCCTGTTTTACATTGCAACTTTGATAACCAGATTGTTGCTTGCCACTCTTTTTTGATGACGGGTTGCAAAGGTGTTTCAGTGTCTGCAGTTTTGTCTTCAAAATACGGAATTGGATTTTTATCTAGTTTAGATGTTTTAGCCAAGATTGAAGTTGGTTCAGTAGAACCGATTGTAATGGTATCGCGAATTGGTTGTGAAGAAGATGGCGTAAAAAATGCCACGGTCATTTTTCCGATTGCATCTTTACCAAAAAAAATCGGAAATATAAAAGTTACTTTTCAGGTCGAAACTTTTAAAATCGGTTCGATGATTTGCCAAGGTGTTTCTTCAAGTTCGTTCTCTAAAATGATGCAAGTTAACAGGCAGGCGTTTGTTGTTTGGAAGAAGGCAGCAGAACTTGAATTTCAAGATGAATTAGAAAAACTTGGTCCAGAAGATCGTTTTGGCCCCTGCTTCTGGTTATCTACTAAAGTTCAGGGATTGGTCGGTTTTGCGGATATAAAGGTTCAAGGGTACCTTTATGGTTCTCATCAACCTATGGTTTTTTGGGAAGGGAAAGTTCTCGCAACAAGCACCCCTGCCCTGATTGCCCCAGTGAATTTAGGGCAAGATTCTTTCAAAGATGTCAACTATTTTGAAATTCTGTCTGGTAAAAATTCTATCTCAATGATAAAGATTGGATCAAAACCCTCGGTTCTTTTTACTGCGGAGGGTACCATTGCTAGCCCAGATGTTTTTACAAGTAACATTAATATCAGTGTGCAGGATGTCTTTAAAAAATTACAGCAGTTCTCGAACCCTAATTAAGCACGCCTGACATTTTCAAAGTTTTGAATTGCCATCATTAGAAACAAAAAAACTAGAAAGTAGTTTTGCGTACTAGCAAAATATAATACGGCTAGAATTGCAAATAGACTGGAAATTATATATGCAATTTTATCCCCATTCCTTAACAATCCCCCAAGAAAATCTTTAAGTGCCTGACCACCATCAAGAGGAAATACTGGTAGTAAGTTTAAAAAAGGCCAATAAAAATTAATGTAAAGCAGTAACGATAAAAATTCATTAAACTTTCTTGTTAGTTCAGTTTCTGGCTTGGGTAAAAGATTGGTACTTAACAATCCTATAATTAAAAAGTATAGAACCAATTGAATACCAGGGCCTGCAAGGGAAACAGCTATTCTTTTCCAGCGGTTTGATAAATGATTGCTCCCTATAGCAAGTCCTCCAAAACCGTGGAGAATGATAAAGCCAGTTGTACCAAAGTAATTTCCCATCAGGACGTGTCCCATCTCGTGGAGTAGGATAGAAAAAAAAACCGCAAGGACCCAAGCTACAAGAAGGGAAAGGTCGTTTGTTGATGTGAATAGGTCCCAACCTAGAATGACTGTGACTATCCAAAACATTGGATGCACCCTTATAGGGGTTCCAAAAAGGTTGAGCCTTAAATCCCAAGCGGTTTCTTGATGATAATCCATAAAGATGGCTTGATATTACCTTTAATAATTGCATTAATAAGGAAGAGGTACTTTATAACCTTTTGCAAGTTTGTGTGATATAGAATTGATATTTGAACTGGGAGATTTTAAATGAAAAATAATTCAGGGGCAGGCTTGGCGGTTTATCCGGGTACTTTTGACCCTATTCATTTTGGTCATATTGACATTATCGAGAGGGGTGCTAAGGTTTTTTCCCACCTTCTTATTGGCGTTGGGATCAATCCCGATAAAAGTACTTTGTTTACACTTGAAGAAAGGGTTGCCTTAGTCAAGCAATCTACCTCTCATCTACCGAATGTCACTGTTTTACCTTTTAAGAATTTGGTGGTACATTTTGTTAAAGACTCCAATGCTAAGGTGATTTTACGCGGAATGCGTACGACTAGTGATATGGATTACGAATTTACAATGTCTTTGGCTAATACCGCACTAGACCCCGATATAGAAACCGTATTTTTGCTTGCGAAAGATATTTACTCTCATCTAAGCAGTTCTCTTTTAAAACAAATTGCTGGTTTAGGTGGCAACCTTGCAAGATTTATTCCCGAGCATGTCGGGCAGGCGATTTTAGAGAAGTTCAAGCAACCTTAATTTTTTTTAGGCAAGCTTAATACTATGAATCAAAGTAATGTAAATTACCCCGGGTATCTCATCCATTCTATTTTGGCAGAGGGACCCGTTACCATTGTTTTTAATGCATTCGAAGTCGAAAGAACCTTGCCTTGCGTCATTAAATCTGTTCGTTCTGACTACCCTTACGAAAAGCAAGCTTCAGCTTTTTTGAAAAATGAAATTAGTCTTCTTCAAACTATAAAGCACCCTGCCTTACCTGTTTTACAAAATCTCAGTTTGGTGAACATTCCAATTTATTTTGTTATGGAACGAATTGATGGCGTCACATTAAGACAAGAATTAAATAGAAAATTTTCTCTAACTTTCTCTTCGGTTGTTAACCTAACAAGACAAATTCTTTCTCTCTTATCTTGTTTGCACCAGGAAGGCTTCACTCACGGTGACATTAAGCCCGAAAATATTTTGATTGAGCCTTCTGGTAAGGTTAGGGTGATCGATTTGGCTTTTTCCTCTAATGTGAAAAAAAGCGAAAAAATTGAAACAAATCTGATGATTGGCACGCCTAACTATATTGCCCCTGAATTGTGCGCTGATATTCCTTTGGTAACTCTTGCTAATGATATTTATAGCTTAGGCGTTGTTATTTTTGAAATACTTACCGGGACGCTTCCCTTCCCTGAAGGTACTGTTTCGCAGACTTTAGTTAGGCACCAAAGTGACCCTCCCGCAAGGTTAAAACAAAAACTTGCTCCTTATGACCCTAAATTAACTCACATCATTATTGAAATGCTTAGCTGTAATCCTATCGATAGGCCTAAAGTAAAATCATTGCTTGATTTCTTTGTGAAAATAGAACTTGAGGCAATGGTTAATGGTTGATTTGGCTTAGCTCATCTCTTCTTCTTGATCTAAATCTTTTTCGGTATAAAGAACAAAACCTTTCTTCCCTAAAGTTGTGATAGCAGATTCGTGATCTTCTACATGCAAAGCCAAAGCTGAATTCCCTTTTGGACCTACAAGTAATGGGTAGGCGTAATGAATATTTATTTCCGCTTCTAGAAGTGCTTTGCAAATAAGGAGGAGTGGTTGTGATTCCGAAGGTAGTTTTACAACTAGGAGGTCGCTCTCTGTGTAAGGAAGATTTGCTTGCTGAAAAATCTCGGTTGCTCGTTCTGGGTTACTTAATACAAGTCTAATAATTGCACAATCTGCCGAGTCAACAATTGATATCGATACAATTCGAATGTCTGTCATTTCAAACCAACGAACTACTCGCATAAGTCCGCCAACACGGTTAGCGACAAAAACATTGTATTGTCTAACACTGGGCCAATCTCTACCCCGTGCAGTTTTGAAACCGGTTGAGCTGCCTGACCCGCCATCTTTTCCAATTGGCATTATTGTATCTCCCGAATTTATAAACCAAACAATCCTTAAATTAAACATTTTCGGTACATTCTGGAAAGCTAATTCGCTGAAAAATGCATTTAAAGGTCTGTACGAGGTTGCCCGAAACCTCTCTAGTATGATACTTTAAGTAAATACTAAATTTTCTTTTGAACGGTGCATTATGAGTCAATTTACAGTTCAGGTTGCGGACAGAGTTAAAAGACTTCCCCCTTACTTATTTGGTAAGATTAACGAACTTAAATACAAAATGCGTAAACAAGGGGCAGATATCATAGACCTAGGTATGGGAAACCCTCGTGATATTCCTGACCCTATGGTGATTGATAAGTTATGTGAAGCTGCCCGAGATGAAACAAACCACGGTTATTCTGTCAGTAATGGTTTGAAAAATCTTCGTATTGAAATGGCTAAAAGATACGAACGGAAACACGGTGTTACTCTTGATCCTGACCGTGAGATTATTGCTGGTTTAGGTTCAAAGGAAGTTTTCAGTCATATGTGCCTTGCCTTGCTTGGTCCTGGGGACACCGCAATAGTGCCGGCGCCATCTTTTCCGATTCATGTTTATGCTGTTGCGCTCGCTTCTGGAAATGTAATTAGTTTAGATTGCACTCAGCCTGATAAATTTCTTTCAAATATCTCGGCCGTGGCTGAGCATTTGTTTCCTAAACCAAAAGTTTTGATTCTTAACTACCCACATAACCCTACCACAACAGTGGTTGAAAAAGATTTCTTTGTGGATGTGGTTAAGCTTGCAAAGAAGTTTGGATTTATGGTTATCCACGATTTTGCTTATGGCGATGTTTGCTTTGATGGGTACCAAGCTCCTAGTTTTTTAAGCATTCCAGGGGCCAAAGATGTTGGAGTTGAAACCATCACGATGAGCAAAGGTTATAATATGGCAGGATGGCGCCTCGGATTTTGTGCTGGTAATGCAGAAATGGTTAAGGCGCTAGCCACTATTAAGGGCTATTATGATTACGGAATTTTTCAACCTATCCAGATCGCTGGCATTGTTGCACTTAGGCATTGTGAAGATTTAGTCCAAAAACAAGCTTTAGAATATCAGCGCAGGCGCGATGTGCTTGTGGAAGGTTTACGAAGAATCGGCTGGCAAGTTAATGTCCCAAAAGCAAGTATGTTCGTTTGGGCACAGTATCCCTTAGTTTGGCGCGAAAAACTTAACTCCATTGACTTTACTATGAAACTTCTAGAAGAAGCCGAAGTCGCAGTAAGTCCTGGCAGCGGGTTTGGCGATGCGGGCGAAGGATGTTTACGCCTTGCTTTAGTTGAAAATGAACAACGCCTAAGACAAGCGGTCCGACAAATTGCTCGTTCGCTTAAAATTGAAACACCTACTATTTAATTCGTTATAAGTATTGAGTTTAAATCTCTTTTTTTCATTTTGAGAATAGAACTTCACATTATGATTTTTGGGCCATAGTTTTCAACCATTTCTTGGAATAAATAAACCTTACTAAAGTAGGGTTAAATTTCATCTTTTACTTTCTTTTAGTTGTAAAATAGGCTTTACTAATATGAGATCAAAGGTCCAGAACTTTCCCTTAGGCATTTGGGCAATATGAAATATCAGACTCCTAATTTACAATTAATCCCAAAGCAAGATAGTTATGTTTCGTTCGAATATTTAGGCCGTGAATTAGTGGGTTGGAATGCCTCGCCTTCTTCGCCCCGACCCTATTTTTACCCTTTAAACGGGCCAACTGGTAAAAGTGTTACTCGTTTGGGGCATCCTGCGGCATCAAATCACGGACATCATCGTTCTTTTTGGTGGGGGCATAACGATATTGCAGGTGTCAATTTCTGGGAAGAAAAAAATTCTCCAGGAAACAAACCTCAAATTAGACAAGATCTTTGGTTGCACTACCAAGATGGAGATTCCGAAGCTTCGATGGCGGTTCAACTGGGTTGGTACGATTCTCATAGCGTAAAACTTATTAATCAGGAACTTTTAGTTTTACTTCGGCCCTTGCCTAACAATGAACTTTGGATGGAAATTCAATCCAAATTTACTCCTGTCCCTAACGAATTAAAAATCCCTAAAACAAACTTTGGGTTCCTTGGTCTTAGAGTGGCTAAAACCATTAGTGCATTATTTGGCGGTGGGTTACTTACCTCCAGCAACCAAGACAAAACTGAAATAAATATTTTCTCTAAACCTGCCAAATGGATGGACTATAGTGGGCCTATCGATCAGAAAAATATTGAAGGCATCACTTGGTTTGATCACCCCGAAAATCCTAGGTTCCCCGTTTCTTGGCATGTTCGGGACGATGGGTGGATGTCACCTGCTTTTTGTTTGAGGGAGGGTTACATATTAAATAAAGCGCAACCTTTAGAATTGAGGTTTGGTTTGCATATTCATAACGATTTATTAAACATTGATAACGCAGAAAAACATTTTCAAACCTTTGAAAATTCTACTAAACTTTCTCTTGTTAAAAATACTGGTTCTTATCCGCTTGTTATTAAAAGACTTTAAAGGAATTACTATGGCAGACTCTGCCCAACCTCACCATTCAAAAACCTTTCTTGGGCACCCCATTGGTTTGTATGTGCTTTTCTTTACCGAAATGTGGGAGAGATTTAGCTATTACGGTATGCGTGCCCTCTTAATTACTTATATGGTTAACTATTTTAAGTGGGATCAATCTGACGCTTCTTCGGTTTATAAATGGTATACCACTCTTGTTTATGTCACACCAATTTTAGGCGGCTTTATGGCTGACAGGTATTTAGGGAATACTTGGGCTGTAATTATTGGGGCTTTGCTAATGGCCATAGGACATTTCCTAATGGCTTTTGAAGCCACTAATATTTTTTATTTGGCTCTTGTTTTTCTTATTATTGGTAATGGGTTTTTTAAACCAAATATGTCTACCCAAGTTGGTAGGTTATACCCTCCGAACGATCGTAGGAGAGACGGTGCTTATACCATTTTTTATATGGGTATCAATTTAGGTGCTTTTCTTTCCCCACTTGCTTGCGGTTGGCTTCAAGAAAATACCGTAGGGGAATACCATTCAGGCTTTGCTTTGGCAGGTATTGGTATGGTAGTAGGCCTTCTCACTTATTTAATTGGCCTACCTATGATTAAAGAAGTAGCAAGTTTATTGCCTGTACCTGTAACAGATAAAAACCAAGGCGGTCCAAAAAAATTAGACCAACCTTTAAGTGAAGATGAGGCTGATAATACTCCATCGGTTCTAGGATCTTTTTCGAATTTTGCAGTTCAATCACTTTTGTTTGGCGCTATTCTTCTTCTTGGTATTGCGGTTTGGAAATTTACTTCAAAACCTATTTCGGCAGCACCTTCTTTTATCAGCGGATTATCATTACTTGTGGTTTATTGGATTTCAAGTCAGGTCAAAAATGCAATGCGTGATAGAGTTTTAACCATAGTTGCATTAGGATTTTTCGCCATCTTTTTCTGGGCCGCCTTTGAACAAGCTGGAAATGCATTAAACCTCTGGGCTGATAAAACTACGAATCGATATTTGTTCAAACCTTTACCCGATGAAAGCAAGTATCCGCCCGTTGTGGAATCTGAGGGTTTACCTAAAAATGAAAATGCCCCTGCAGAAATAAAACAAACTACTTCAATTTTTGGAATGTTTAAACTCAAAGAAAATAAAGTCGGTGATGGATTAGGATTTGATCCCGTTCCTACAGCTTGGTTTCAATCGATTAATGCCTTAGCTATTTTTCTGATGGCACCTCTTTTCGCTTGGCTTTGGCTCAAATGGGATCTTTCGGTTCCTATGAAAATGACCGTTGGTATTTTTGCTATGTCTATGTCTTTTGTTGTTATGATTGGTGCAGCATTTTATGAAAATACCCCTCTTATTGCTGATTTTAAAGGTAAGGATCTACCTTCAAGCATTATCATTGGTAAAAATAATGAGCTTTTTCTTAAAGATGATTTATCTAACGAATTACACCCGATTCAAGGGGGAAGGCTTTCTTATGACTCTTCTAAAAAGCAATTTGTAATTCGAGGGGTCTTTGCTGATGTTGAACGAGATAGGGTTGCTAGGTCAAGTGCTCCTCCCGAATTTTCTTTAGCTTTACAAAAACTTTCCGCAGAATTGGCAAAACAAAAACAACTTAATCAGCCTACTTTATTTGAGTTGAAATTGCCTAATACCGTGGTCGGATTCGATATCCGGTATGCTGGTTTGCCTCAAAATTTTGTTAAATTTAATCCAGCCGATAATTCCCTTCTTATCTCCGATATTCTTGCTGAAAAAGATATTAAATCACTATTACTGGCAGGTGCTAACCCAGATTTTCGTAATAGTATGGACCAACTTTATGTTGAGTCCTCAAAATTTAAAGTCAGCCCAGCCTGGCTTTTTTGGAGTTATATATTTGCTACCATTGGCGAACTTTGTCTTTCACCTGTTGGCCTTTCGATGGCAAATAAACTTGCTCCGGCCAAGTTTGCAACTATGCTTATGGGGCTTTGGCTTCTAGTTAGTGCTTTCGGAAACTTTGCTGCGGGGGCTCTTGGAGAAACCTATGGCACTATTCCACCTGTAGATTATTTTTCCTATACCACAGCTTCTCTCTTGGTTGCTTCTGTGGTTTTGCTTCTTCTGAGTCGAAGACTTACCGTTATGATGCACGGTGTAAAATAAATTGATGGAGGTTTAATTATGGCATTTGTTGAATTTAATAAAGGCCTCCGTTTCTTTTCTGATTTTTCTGAGTCCGCGAGCGATGGTTCTTGGTCGGTTGATTGTAAAACTTTGCGTGGTGGACTTTCTGATGGTCTTGAAATTATTGAAGTTATTGCAGGAGATTTCTCGTTTACTATTCTGCCCAGCAAAGGTATGGGCCTTTGGAAAGGTAAATTTAAAAACCTAAACCTTGGTTGGAATTCACCTGTCCTTGGACCTGTTAATCCAAACCAGATTGAACTTGAGCGCAGAAATGGCTTAGGTTGGCTTGATGGTTTCGACGAATGGTTTTGCAGGTGTGGTTTAGTTTCTAATGGACCACCAGGGAATAGTTCCGATGGAAATCGGTATACCCTTCACGGTCGAATTGCCAACCTTCCTGCCCATCATTTAAGTTTTCGAACTCCAAATGAATCTACTGGCGTTATAGAAATTAAAGGTATTGTGGAAGAGAGCGCTCTTTTCTCTCCGAAGTTGGTTTTAGAAACAACTTATTCCATTGAAGTGGGTTCGAATTCACTAAAAGTTGTTGATAAAGTGAAAAATCTTGGAAGTAGTAAAGCTGATTTTCAGTTACTATATCATTGTAATATTGGACAACCTTTTTTAAGTGAGAATTCTTATTGGATAGCCCCTTTATCAGAAATTGCACCTCAAACCAAAAATGCTTCTCTGGGTATGAAATCGTATGGAAAATTTGAAGCTTCCCAGCCTGGATTTAAGGAACAAGTTTTTCTTTGTAAACCCTTGCAAGATAAATCAGGTAAATCGTTTGCTATGATGGTTAACCCAATTCTTAAAGCCGGTTTTGTTATTAAATTTGATGCCAAGGCTTTACCTTGTTTTACTGTTTGGAAAAATATGGGCTCTGGTGAAGAAGGATATGTGGTTGGGTTAGAACCAGCGACCAATTACCCAAACTTTATTGATTTTGAAAAGTCACAAAATCGTTTTGTATCTTTAAAACCGAACGAGGAATGGATTGCAGAATTGCGTTTGCAGGTACTCACTAATGCTAATGAAGTTTTAGAATTAGAAAATCAAATATTAAGTATGCAAACCATAGAGGTTAAATTGCATTTAACACCGGGTGTTCCTTTTTCCCCATAATCCTTGAAGCAAGAATGCAAATAAAGTTTTTGGGTGTAACTAGGGGTTTTGTTTGAGTTTCTTATTTGGTTTTTCAGAAAAATTGCATTTAATTTAGGACTTACGCAGTTGGACAAAAATGGTCTTACCTATAATTACTATTTTAATTAAACTTTCACCTATGAGCAAGGCAAAAGTAACGGAAAACGATTTCATTAATTTTCTAATAGCCACCCCATTAAATGCAACAGCTA